>NZ_JAKRFR010000005.1:0-446121 GCF_022347865.1 Pseudoalteromonas sp. CNAT2-18.1
TGCATGTGTTAGGCCTGCCGCCAGCGTTCAATCTGAGCCATGATCAAACTCTTCAATTAAAAGTTTTTTATTCTCTACCTAATGAAAGGCGAAGAATCATGCTCAATGAATACTGATTTTGATATCTGTCGATATCGAATTGACTGTGCTGCAATAAATTAAATTTATTGCCGTTGGTCACTCAGCTCAATTGAGACTCTAAATTTGTTTGCGTCATCTAGCGAACTAGAATCGGCTGTTAGAACTCAATCTGTACGAGTGCCCACACAGATGATTGCTTCATATTTTTAAAGAACAGTCCGGTTACCCGGTTTCGAGTTGCTTTCGCGTCTCGAGGGCTGTGCATTCTACTCAACCCTGTTTTATTGTCAACACTTTATTTTAAGAAGTTTGCATTTTTCAATGCGCTGTTTAAAACTCAGTTTTACTTGACTCACCCAACTCGTTGAAGTGCTTGTTTGTAAGCAGCCCGCCGTGTCGGTGGATGCGCATTATAGGGAGATTCGATTTCCACGCAACCCCTTTTTTAAAGAAAACTGCAAAAAATGGATCGTTTGCGCACTTTACACTCAAAACGCACTAAAAAAGACCATTAATTCACTTATTAATGGCTTTAATTCTGTTGTTAACTGAAAAGCAGTTTAAAAGGTAACCATTACCAGTAGGGTCTGACTGCTTGGTAAATACTGACTCCCCATACCAAGGCGGCAATCAACAATGCCAAGCTTACCGCAGCCGAGCCCATATCTTTAGCGCGCCCAGAAAGAATATGTAATTCCGTAGACACCCTATCGGTGAGCGCTTCAATGGCTGAGTTCAGTAATTCAACAACCAACACTAATAATATAACCACAATCAGTGCTAACCAATGCATCGCGGTATCGGCAATGAAAAAGGAGATAGGAAAAAGGATGAATGCCAAGGTCAGCTCTTGGCGAAATGCGGCTTCGCCCTTATAAGCTGCTTTGAGTCCCCAGTAGGTACAACGCAATGCTTTAACTATCCGCCCTAGCCCTTGGCCGTTTAACTTTAAGCTTGTCATAACGCTTGCCACCTTATTATCAGCCATAAAAAAAGCCCCGATAGCGGGGCTTTTCAATATTGCTATGCAACACCATACTGGTCGCGGTAGGCTTTGACCGCTTGCAGGTGCTCATCCATATTGCCCTGCTGCTCAAGATAGGTGATTAAATCTGCTAGTTTAACTATCGATACCACTTGGGTGTTGAAGTCTCGCTCTACTTCTTGGATAGCCGAGAGCTCTGCTTTGCCTTTTTCCTGACGATCCAGAGCGATCAGCACCCCGCTTAAATCAGCGCCATTGGCGGCAATGATTTCCATAGACTCGCGAATGGCGGTGCCAGCGGTGATCACATCATCCACTAACATCACCTTTCCTTTAAGTTCAGAGCCAACTAGGTTGCCTCCTTCACCATGGTCTTTTTTCTCTTTGCGGTTAAAGCAGTAAGGTACGTCTTTATTGTAATGATCTGCCAACGCCACCGCTGTAGTCGTAGCAATGGGGATCCCCTTATAAGCAGGACCAAACAATAAGTCGTAATCAATACCGGCATCTTCAAGTGCAGCTGCATAAAAGCGGCCTAACTTGGCCAAGTCTTGCCCGGTGTTAAACAACCCAGCGTTAAAGAAGTAAGGGCTAGTGCGGCCAGACTTAAGCGTAAACTCACCAAACTTCAATACCTGCTTGGCTAATGCGAATTCAATAAACTGCTTTTGATATTCTTTCATTAGATGTCTCTTAACTAGTCGCTTAGTGCTTATGCCAAAGCTTGCTTTTGGATGTCGATAATTTCGCGGATAGAGTGCTTAGCTAAACTTAGCATTTGCTCTAGCTCATCAAATGAGAACGGTTCACCCTCAGCAGTGCCTTGCACCTCGATGATTTTACCCGTTTCGGTAAGAATCACGTTCATATCTGTTTCGGCTTGTGAGTCTTCGATATATTCCAAGTCGGTAATAGGTTCGCCGTTGAAGATACCCACAGAGATAGCCGCTATCATGTGTTGCAGAGGATTAGTGTTGATCATTCCTTTGGCACGCATATAGGTTAATGCATCAACCAAGGCGACACAGGCTCCACTGATAGATGCCGTACGTGTACCGCCGTCCGCTTGAATCACGTCGCAATCGATAGTGATAGTGTTTTCACCCAAGGCTTTTAAATCAACGGCTGCTCGCAATGCACGGGCGATCAGTCGTTGAATTTCCATGGTGCGTCCGCCTTGCTTGCCACGCGCTGCTTCGCGGTTATTACGGGTGTGGGTCGAGCGCGGTAACATGCCATATTCTGCGGTTACCCAACCTTTACCTTGGCCCTTCATAAAACGCGGTACACCCGCCTCAACACTCGCAGTACACAATACCTTAGTGTTGCCAAACTCAACCAGCACTGAGCCTTCAGCATGCATGGTATATTGGCGAGTAAAGGTCACTGGACGAATTTGGTTAGGTGTTCTTTCACTTGGACGCATTCACTATCCCCTTCATTAAAAATTTCCGTTCATTATATGTGTTCACCCGCTGCGATGCCACGGCACTTTTATGAATTTCCCTAATTGTGCTGGAAATTTCCGCTAGAGCTCACTCTTTGTTAAGGTATAATGCATGCCGATATATCTGTTTTAAATTAGGAAATCATTCATGATCCACAGCATGACTGCGTATGCTCGCCAAGAAATTAAAGGCGATTGGGGCACCGGAACTTGGGAGATCCGCTCTGTAAACCAACGTTATCTGGAAACCTTCATTCGCGCCCCCGAGCAATTTCGCGGTTTAGAACCTGTGATCCGTGAACGGCTGCGTAAAAACTTACAGCGCGGTAAGGTTGAAGTCTTCTTAAAATTTGCCGCTAACCCAGCCCATGTCGGCGAGTTACAAATCAATGAGTCTTTGGCCTCACAATTAGTAAAGAGCGCACAATGGGTGCAAGCACAAAGCCAAGGCGACATCAATCCCGTAGACATTCTTCGCTGGCCAGGCGTCATGGAAGCCGAGGAAATGGATATGGACGTCGTGCAAGGTGAATTGCTCAAAGGCTTAAATGGCGTTATAGATGACTTTAAAGCCGCCCGTGCTAGCGAAGGCGAGAACCTTGAGCAAATGATATTAACTCGCTTAGACGCGATTTTAGAGCAAGTCGCAATCGTCGAAGCGCAAATGCCCGAAGTCATCAAATGGCAACGTGAGAAGCTATCGCAGAAACTGGAAGATCTGCAAGCCGAAATCGACGAGACCCGGCTTGAACAAGAGCTTATTTATTTGGCGCAAAAGCAAGATGTTGCCGAAGAACTCGACCGCTTAAAATCGCACGTAAAAGAAACCCGTAAAATTCTGAAAAAAGGCGGCGCCTGTGGTCGTCGTCTTGATTTTATGATGCAAGAGTTTAACCGCGAAGCCAATACACTGGCCTCCAAATCCATTAACACCGAAGTAACCAACGCCGCCGTTGAGTTAAAGGTGTTGATTGAGCAAATGCGTGAGCAGATCCAGAATATTGAATAAGGCTCACCAACGCTCAAAAAAACTCACAACCAACTGAAAAACCTCGCTTTATAGCGGGGTTTTGTTTTTTATCGTTCCGTATTTTTTCATTCTGTTTCATCCAGTTGGTGAGTATTGTGGTGAGTATTTTCCACTGCTAGTCTCAAACTACTGGTGAGTACAAGAGGTGAAAAAATGCCAAATTTAACAGTTAAACAAGTCAACATACTTGCTAAAGGTCTGCATAGTAAAACATCCGATGGCAATGGATTGTCCTTCGTCGTTCCGAAACGTGGCGAACCATACTGGTCCTTGAGATATACCTTTAACGAAAAGAGGAGGGAAAAGTCGCTGGGTAAATTCGGACAACTGACACTGGCTGAAGCGCGCGGTGAAGCAGAGAAAGTTCGAGCATTAATTCGAGATGGCATCGATCCGCTTTCCATCGGATCTGTTGAAAGTTTAGAAGGTATGACATTTGATCAATTATTCAAGGATATGTATCAAAGCAAACTGTTAAAACGTAATAAGCATCCGGATATTCCAAAAAGTAAGTATGAAAATAACGTTTCATCTCATATCGGCCACTTAAAGGTTGAACAAGTAACTGCAATCCATGTCCGAAATATCTTGGATAGCATTACAAACAGTGGTCGTCGAACAGTATCAAATGATGTATTGGGCCTCCTAAAGCAACTTTTTAAGCATGCTATTCAACTTGGTATTACATCAAATAACCCTGCTTCAGCTTTTTCCTGTATAGATGCAGGTGGAGTTGAAAAGCCAAGAAGAAGAGTCCTGAGTATTGAAGAGGTTGAACATGCCTTTTCGGTATTTAGAAAACATTCAGATTCATTCACACGCGATAATTACTTAGTTTGCTGCCTGCTTATTACCCTAGGTGTTAGAAAATCAGAGTTAATTCAAGCCCCCTGGAAGGAGTTCGATCTAGCTAACTCAGTCTGGCACTTACCAGAAAAAAGAACGAAAACAGAGAGCGATATCAGCATACCGCTTCCACCAAAGGTTGTGTGTTGGCTAGAAGAGCTGAAAATACGCTCCTATGGCTCTGAATATGTATTCCCAGCAAGACGTAAAAGCAAAGTGCCTTATATGGGAAAGGACACAGTAAATAGTGCAGTAAACAGCCTATTTGGAATAGATAAAAGTAAGAGGGTTCCGCCTCCGAATCGTATGGGACACTTAGAACACTTTACTATTCATGACTTTAGAAGAACGTTTCGAACCATCGCAGGCCAGCTAGGTTTCAGGCAGGATGCTTTAGAGCGCTGTTTAAATCATAAAATAGGAAATATGCCTGAAGTCTACGATCAAGGTGACTATTTTAATGAAAGGCGAGAAGTTCACGAGGCCGTATGTTCCGCTCTTAAAGAAGCATTGGACAGTTAATTAACTGTCAGTTAGCGTTAGTAGTGTTGTATCAATTCTGACAATCGCATTTTTATTAGAAACCAGCCTTGTTGGCTAACTCATCATTAAGGTGTGAGCAACGCTACCACGACAATTCCCCTGTCAGGGTAAAAGCTATACCCAAAGGTGGTATAAAAAGTACTAACTTTCAGAATCAATTTTAAAAGCTTGTTAAATTTTCACTTGTATGGGTTTATCTGACCTAATTCGTCTTATCAACCCAGCAAGTTTTACATAAGTTTCAGGCTCTGGGTCGCAATGAGTTGCCAAATACTCAGCAATTTCTACTTTTGATGGTAAATAGTTTTGTAAATTCTGCTTACGAAGGTATTTAACCGTCTGGTCATAGAATGGAAGTTTGGAGTCAAAACTTGCAGTGAACTGTTGTTTGTTGATTTGAGGATTACGCTTAAACAAAGCAGTTTCAAAAAGCGCATCAATAAAATCAGAAGCTTCAAACGATTCTTCAAACGAACCTCCAACATCACCATTAGGAAGTGTAACTACTGGCGAATATGGGATTTTGAATAAGTGAATATTGTCTGGTTGCTGTCCTAGCCCAGCGATTAAAGACTTATTATCATCGTCAAATGTGACGATCATTGGTCTTTCGTGGCTCAAGGTTAAATTCATCAAGCGTAAGGTGTGTTTTAAATTACCAATACCATTGTAGTTAGCTATCACAATACCTAACTCCTCAAAGTTAACTCCTAGCCCCTCCTCGAGTAAAATACGGAAAGCAAGTTCTTCACTTTCCCCTTCAACAAACAAATACATGCACTGTTCTAGTGCTGATGCTTTACTTGCAATATCCCACTGTTCTAGCTCGCAACGCAGATCGAGCAGCGCATCAGCTTCCAATTTATCCGTTCTATCCGACATATGACCTCAAATAAAAATATAACGTCAGTTAAGCAGTAAACACCACCAAACTTTATCTATTGTTACATAACCACTAAATTGAAACTTAACTCAGAATACCAAGCGTTATGGATTAATCTGACGCTGAGACTATAACTAACTTTATGTCCTAATTAATACATGTAAAAGTTATTAATTGGTACACTTTTCTAGCTACCGAGCTCTACATTATTAATCCAAAGCAAAATATCAGACAGCAGCCAACGGGCTTTCCCCTTGCCAACGCTGGAGGCTGGCGGGGTTTCTCCCGCCTTTTGCATACGCCACCAGGTAGTGCGGCTTATGCCGGTTCTGCGACAGCGCTCAGTCTCACTTATCAGTCGCTCTTCTTCGCCATAAAGCTTTAAAATGCCCGCTCGTTTTTCAAATAGCTCGTTATTCATGTTCGTCTCCAAGTTCCACGCGATTCTTTAGTATCCAAGTATCAACTTCTGTTCTCTTGAAAAAGGTTCGCCGGCCTCCAAGCTTGTAGTAGGGCAACCCTTCTCTAACTTGCTGACGCAAGAAATTCGGGCTCAGTGCTGTGTACTGGACACACTCGTCAAATGTAAGAAACTCTTTGCTGTTGAGCGCTACTTTGCAAAGTTGGCTTTCAATAACGCATTTTATTTCGTCAAATAGTTCGTCAGTAAGCATTAGTAATTCTCGCTCTGGGAAACTGGGAAAGTGGGATTAGCATTACTATTCAATGAGTTATCATTTTGGTGAAAGTGGGAAAGATCCACACTTTCACCGCATTCGCGACAGATTTTCTCGGGAAAAAACTTAATAAACCGCTCTCCTCCTATTTTAAATGTGCGTCGCGCGCCCTCATTGGAAAGGGCCCAACCCTTTTGAAGCATGTAATGGACTGTTTGACTGTATTCATGAGCAACAGACTCAATTACTTCCGATTTGAATAACTGCTGAGGGATGTACCAAGCCAGCTCAGGCTCTGATTCGAAATATCCTATGCTCCCGTTATGTGACTCCCCCCGAGGACTCAGACTATGGCGCCACTTATTGATTAGCTTGATAAGCTTCTTAATAATTTTCTTACTTTCTGAATTTTCAGTGCTATTACGGTCATCTAACCAAATTGTTGCTACTTGCTCTAATGCATCTTTAGCTTCACCCAAGTGCCATGGCAACAATCCTAAATTTATGGCAATTTCCCCCGCGGCCGCTAGCAGAGCAAATTTATCTAAAACGTTATTAGCTTGGCTCTCAATGTTTTTTGGCCAAGGCCACTGCTCCCGAATATCTTTGTACTCTTTAATAACCTCATTATTGGGGCAATCAAATTTTGAGAGAGCTTCCACCCACGATTTAATGAAAGTGCCATGGTACTTACCTACGCAGGATGATAAGTGCTCAGCAAACTCTTTAGCTGAAGTAAACCCATGAGTATTTTCAAAAGCATCATATTTGCTAAATACTGGAACCTCTATTAACCGGACTGACTGCCCTGCACTAACACTTTGATTAATGCCTAACAAAAGCTCTTCAAGGGTAAGCTCCCCAGTACTAAGAAATATTGTGCGCCAACGATAACGCTTATCTAGGGCGCCATCTTGTTGGCTTCTTAGCTTTGATACGCCATTACACAAATGGTAAATTAACTGACCTATCTCTTGCGCGGGGCACTGCTTAAATTCATCAAGGCAAAGCAACATGTTATTTCGCGCACGAGCGATAGATTCAATACCGTTAGATGTTGAGCTCCAAGTCTCCCAGTAGGTTTGATCTGAATAAATACTGGCTGCCACTTTCATCACTGTAGACTTGCCTGATTTTGAGCTGCCGACGATTTGTATTCCAAAGCTCTCCAAATCAGTCCATCCAATAATAGGGGCCGCAAGTGCAGCACATACAGCCAGAATCATGATTGGATTGCCTCGGCAATACTTTCCTATATTTTGTTGCCAATCCAACAATGAGCCGGATTCAACTAAGCTGTCACCAGCAAAATCACCAACATAAACTGCCGGAGTCTCATATCGGCCAATACTCCAATCCGGAGTCACGAATTGGCCGTCCACCCAACCACTTTGTCTCGCGCTGTATGCATGCTTATTACATGGAGTTTCGATTAGGTAGGCTAAAAGAGATTCCCACGAGTATTTTCCTGGCGAAAGTTGAAAGCCTGACCTAAGCAGCCTCTTTTTAAATTTCTTCGCGAAGTTGTCATCAACTTCTCCCATTGGTAGTACTTCACGAATCGGTAAGCCAAAGTAGTTTTTCCACTCTAAAAGTCGGCCAAAGTCATCTCGCTTATCGTGCGAAGAGACGATAGCCTTCACTTCTATCGGACCGGAAATCTTTCTCTCTTCACCATCTTTGTTAAGGGCGTAAATCCCGTCAGGTTTTGCTTTTAGCATTGGTGCTGTTCCTTATAATTCGAAACGCTATATGAGCGTGTGAAACTGTTTAGAACAGGCTGCCATAAAGTCCTTCAGAGTGAGCGCGAAAAACTAGGGTGACTTTAGGAGGGTTTTTTCTAAGCTTGGAAAATACGCTGAAATTTACCCATTTCAGGGGTTTGACTTTCACGTAAAGTATAAGAAAACAGCTGTTTTTGGGCGCCAAGAATTAGGCATGTAACTCCTTGGCTCAAAAGAGTGGATTATCAGTCGAATTTATTGATGTTGTCGCGATTAAAATGAAATAGCAAAGCAAAAAAAATGACCAGCGCCAAAACCATGGCGCATCCGGTAAGCAAAGGAGCCATCGCTATATTCTCCCTTCTTTAATTGCTTTAAATAGATCGTGTTTTAGTTTGTCGTAGTGGTGAGTAGCGCGAATAGCCAGCACCATTAACACCCACATTTGAAACCATTCATAATCAGTCATAAGTACACCTTAATGTCTCGTATTACTCAAGTAGATATTACCTTCCCAATTACAAAGCTCTAAAATCCAGTTACTAATTTTCAACCGTTTAGTTGGGTTTAAACCTGTGAAAGGAAAGAAAACCTGAGCGCTACGATTTTTAAATGTGGAAAAGGACTCCAGTCGAATATCCCAAATATCGTCATGTTCATTCATAACATCAAATGCAAACGCTTTTTGTGTGGTTAAAGCTATGAACATCTCTTCTTCCGTTTCATTGCGAAGATTAAGCTCTAAACCTAATGGCTTACACTCGTTCTCGATACCGGCTAAGCGGATCTTCAACTCATCGTATACAGGCTTAAATGGCCAAAGCTCTTTATTTGTCATCATTTCCCCTTTCAGATTAGGCATGCCTAATTTACAGGTAAGTATCGTAGAGCTCGCCACGCGCTTTAGCGTCTTCTGCTTCTGCTCGAGTCATCTCTTCACCATCAGCAATAATGTTACCCATACCATCATCCAATTCATCTAGCTGGTCATTTTCTTCAGAGGCTGATAGCAAAACATCAACAACACCTAGTGCCACCAACCCTGTTACTTTTAACGCTTTTTTCCACATAGGAGACTCCTAAAATTAGGCATGCCTAATTTGGCCGATAATTGAGCTTACTTTTAGTTAAGCCAATAAATCCTTTTGAATCAATATGGAAGATGTCTCACACGTTAAAATTTGAAACACTAAAAACAATAACTTTCATGTGGTTATAGTAAATTGTTCAAAATCTACACTTTTACTTTTTTTCAAAAAATAAGAATAAATAACTAGCTTTTTACTCGATTATTGCCATCCTATTAATGCTTAACTTATAAGCATTAATTTTTAAATCGATCTGATGGAGTAGAATTATGGCTGTTAAACATGTGCCAACTGGAATTGTTCACAAAGGAAGTAAAGGTGGAACAACAGGATGTGGTTTTGATATTAAAAAGGAAGCTAGCCACTGGGTAGAATCTCACTCTAAAATCAACTGCGATAAAAATGGATGTAAAAACTGAGGATTAGTAGAGCAATAAAATAGGGCGAAGTTAGCTTATTCGCCCATTCAAAATTAGGCATGCCTAATTTTAACTACCCAAGTAAGCATAGGTGATCTTTAATCTTTCATGACCTAACTCTTGGCTAATTTGCTCACGAACTTTGGTATCGTGCTCATAATCAGTGGGCGACAGCTCTCTTCTATGCGGGCCGCCATCGGCAGGGCATTTCCAACCTGTAAGCTCTAAATAACGCTCCCTTGCGTAATGATGACGCAGTCCGTGATTTTTATTTAATCCAACTCGAATTGTTTCGCGGTCGTACTGTTCCATTTGTGACTTATAGTTCTTATCAGGTTCGATAAGTGCGCCTTTAGTAACAGCGGCAATATCACGAATAAGCTGTTGTTGAGATTCTTTTAAAATCGGAATTTTGCGGTATTTGCCACCTTTGGCCCATGAGCCTTTAATTTGTAGAGTGTTAGCGTTTATCAAAGCGTAAGATAAGCTGAATTTCATACACTCCTCTTTTCTAAGCCCAAATTCTTGCTGCAAACGCAGGGAAAGCTTGATTAAGTCACTCTTGATCTTCGCATGCTTATCCATGTCTAACGTTTTTGACTTACCAATGGGGTTGTTGCGAACTCTTGGAATACCGTAATCATCATTGCTACGTGAACAAATATTAGGTTTACCTATTTTCTCGGCAATCCAACGCAATGCGGCCATTCTGTTTTTTATTGTTTTTGCTGCTAGACCTTCATCTTGCCAACGTGTAACAAGATGATGGATATGCTTGGTTTTAAGGCCGGACGGGTCTTTTAATCTATAACCATGTTTGAGTAGCTGCTTTGCAGCAAGGTTTAATACTTTGCTACGGGTAGCTCTAGTGCTAAAGCTACTTTCGCGGTGAGTGTCGTTCACCATTTGATGAAGACGATATCCTAATTGGCTCATTTCATGTACCTCACAAATTTAATAATTAATTTCGAAAGTATTGAGAAAAACACCAAACCGAAGACCAGGGGGCGAAATGCCAAAATAGGTAAGTTTTAAAGCCATATGAACGGTGCGTAACCGAGCATATTGTCATAGGACATAAAGGCTAACTGCTCTAAAGCAACAAAGCTGAGCCGTGTGATTTCTGTTGAAATACAGCGCGAACTACTGTGGTTTATATATGTGTTGTTTATAGTGGGGTGGTCGTGTGACCCATAATACTGCGAATGCAGCTCCTCAGGAACGTGTTGCGGGCAGTGTATACGCCCTTTTTCTTGGTGCTCATTTCGAGCTAGTTCATAAATAAATTATCACAGTGATCAGAGATTGCAACACCTTTTTGACGCGCCCAAATCTCCATCCCTCTTCTGGCCCTGCAATTTTTCAAGGCGGATTGGGTGTCGAGGCATCATGAGCAGTGGCCTCGATGGGCGACTCTGCGAGTCGTCCCTACCTCTTTCGAGTAGGGACGACTCGTCGCCAATCCGCCTTAAAATAAAACCCCGGCAATCTTACCAGGGTTTTTCCGAACATTATTTTTGAAAGTGGTTTATCTTTGTGATTGGCAGCGCACACCGCGATTCGTTATCGATAGTAACGGCCCACACCTGGGTGCATGAGACAGGGCTATGGTGCATCAGGGTGCGACCCTGGAGGCGTGTAATCCAACAGACATTAGGGTTTATCGTCTGTAGTCTTCGAGGATAGTCGTGTAGTTCCTACACGCGCAGCCCATTATATTGGGCTGTTTTTCTTAAGAATTGGTGTGTGTTGCTTTTTTAAACGAATAACTTTTTAGCCACAATACTTGCTATTTCAAACCTTCATCACCATAATACTGGCAAGCTCTTTTTGAGCTGGTTGAACCTTTACCTAGTGTTTTGGTTCGTGGCTGCGCCTCAGTCGCCGTAAGACTGGGGCTTATCTCCCTTTTTTCGTTTCAACGAGAAAGCTAGTTTTCTTTATTCGCTCAAGATAGGCTTGATCCGCTGGAAATGCAGTTACAAACCAATGTGGATCACCGGCTTTCCTTGGGTTATCAAACACAACCACATATTTTTCCTCAACAACAACCAGTGTTCTACGTTTTGCTGTTTTACCACGATCGGTTTGACGAGATTGACTGTAGCGCTGAATGGTTCCGGCTGATAGAGCCAACACTTCTTTAATCCACATTATTCGTCTAGCACGCTTTTTGGAGAAACCGCCATCGTGAATGCCTGCACTGGTTCGGTAATTGGTAGACTCCGTAAAGGCGTGATCAAAAGCACCCGCACCAAACTGGTAGGTTACACCACACCAATCGGTAAACACTCTAGCATTGCCATTTTCATCATGAACATAATTTTCCAGATATACCTGACGGTATTTCTCAATCAGCTCGTCTTCGCTATCGGCTTTTAACCGCAATTGCGGCCACAGACTTTCTGTCACTGCTATCGTCCCTGCCAATTGAAGATATTAAAGTTTCGCTCGCCTTTGGTTGTGGTGTAACGCAGGCTACCCTTACCTAACGATCTCGCAAGCTCATCGACAAACGCAGCTTTAAATGCACTTGCATTAGGTCGGTTCTGCATTTCGTTCCAGCTATATCCTACCGCTCCCATTAATAAATCAGAGAGTTGTATCAGTGGTTGGTTATGTGATTCAACTGGCTCTAAACAAGCAAGCTTAGCGCGGCCAGACAATTTATGAACCAAGATCTGACGTAACTCTTCAAAGCGCGTGCTGCACGCGTTCTGCTGCCAATCAAGATATACATGATAGCTGTCGCCAGGTTGAAGCCAGTGGACTAGCAATTGATAGTACAGCTTGTAAAAACCAAGCTCTTTATCCCCATCGTTCCACTGTTCGTGATTCAGTTGCCTGCGGTCGACCACAATACATCGAAATGAAAGTGAGTTTTCTTCAGAAAACAATTGTATAAGGCTTCGATAAAAATCAGCCTTGTTAGGCGATAGCTTTTTCCAGCCAAATTCGGTCTTAATACCATATTTAGTCATCAGGCCATGTAAGCGCCCAACAATACGGTGTTTTTCTTCACGAGGGCATTGCAGTGCACCGATAACAATATAGTGTTGAGACGGGTCTGATGTATGGCGACTTTCGTCGCAATAGACATTATAGGTTGTCATTCTTCGTACTCAATAAATTACTTACTCTGATAGCGCCACTTCGTAACCACCGCACCAATCTGCTCTACCGTCATTGCTCGTTGCTGCCAACCCTTGTCAAAATCGACATCATTTGAGCGAGGCAACTGGTCATCAGATAAGCTGCGAATCATCACTCTAGTTGGTAACGTTGCTGCTTGTCCGACAAATATGGCCTCCTGACGCCTTAAACCGGAGAGCATTTTTGTTAAGCCAGACATCGAATCCGGTAACACACTACGAACATGTTCACGGTCGGCATCATTGGTTATTCGAAGTACAATCCATGAGTTGCATTGCGATAACACCGTTGCCTCAACTTCACTAGGTCTCTGAGAAACGAGTAACAGACCAACGCCATACTTACGGCCTTCCTTCGCAATTCGACGAATTGCAGACTGCGCTGCCTCATACTGAGCTTCACCACGATTCGGTACGTATCGGTGTGCCTCTTCGCACACCAAAAGTACAGGGCTATTTTGCCGTTCAGCTTCGGTTTGCCAGACTTTAAGCTGAAACACGATTCTCGCGATTGCGGCGCTAGCTACCCCTGCCACTTCATTGGGTACACCAGACAAGTCAACAATCTGCACTGTGGTTTGCTGCGTTAAGAACTGATTGACGATTGTAGGTAACGGATCTTTGTCACCATCCCAACTTTCCATCATGAATTTGAGTCGACCATCTTTTAGCAATGAATCTATCTTTCGAATAACTCGACTAAAATCCTCATGCTGCTTTTTATCTTTGTTTTCTGGTCGCTGCGCGTTGATGGCACCGATTAATCCTTCTTCGTAGCGTGTTCCATCTTTGAATCCGAAATGATCTAAGCCTTCTGCACTTCCAATAATGTAAGGGATCGGCGAGTCAACCGTTAATTGGCTTTTATCAAGCTCAAGCTGCTCAGCCGCCTGCTCACGTACCGCTATTAGGGCATTTTTAACAATATTTGATTGTGAAGTTGCTGCAAACTCGGTCTTGCCGATAAACAAACTCAACGACTCTTCTAAGTCGAGTAACCAATACGGTAGTTTTAGTGAACCTTCATCGGTCGATAACCGTTGGTGTGCAGGGAACGCTTTGCCGTATTCATTATGAGGGTCAAGGATAATAATTTGCGGATGCCAGTGCTCATGATTGGCGATCTGACCGCGTTCGAGGATACTGTGAATAACTGCCGCCACAGTACCTGATTTACCGGCACCGGTGGAGCCAAGGATGGCAGTGTGCTTACCTAATAATTCATTCAACTCAGCGTAACAAGGTGCACCGCCAGAGCCAACATGCTCGCCAAGTTGAATAACCGCACCTTTGGCGTCACCGTAAATAAACCTAAGCTCTGATTTGGGTGTCAGATAAATGGTCTGCTGCGGTAGTGGATAAGTAGCAACACCGCGTTCAAACTCAAGGGCAAACTCATCTTCACCTTTCCTCCGCCACTCACCCTCTCCAAACAAGTCAGCTTCAATAATGCGTTCATCTGAAGATGCGGCAGGCAAGCCCTTTTCTAGCTGGTAGTCAGCCTTCATACGTAATCGACTGACTAAACCGTAAATAGAGCGGCGGCCAAAGTGGACTTTGATGATTGATCCAAATTGGCCAATTGGATAGTTTTCACCAGCAAATACGCGGGATAAGTCTGAAATAGTAGGGTCGAGCTCGGCGATAATACGCGAGCCATCGACCTCAATAATTTTCCCGATAGAGAGATTCTCAATGGGTTTTATGTATTTATTATCCATATCAAATACCTCCTTCAAGGATCTGGGTTAGGTTTTCAAACTTCCACCATTCAATGCTATTGGTTGAGATTGCCTTGTGGTCGGCGTGATAAAAACCTTTATCGGCAAAAATAAGTACTTGTTCGTTGATTGAGCTGTCTTCATACCAAATTTTCAGCGCGCCACTAGGTACAGGGTCGCTCGTAAACGCAATCACGGTTAAATTGCCATTTGAAGCCCTTAAACCACGTTCGATTTCTAGATTGATATGGGCATCGCCAAAACTATAACCTGCAATCAATAAAACTCGTTGGCTACCACCTCGCGGGTTTAAAATAGCTCTTGCTCTGTGCATTAAATTTGCGTAGGGGTCGAGTTGAGTTTCACGGTATTTAGTCGATGCAGGCCAAATCATAATCTTCGCAGCTTGATCTTGGCTGCGCTTCAAATGCGGAGCAATACGCAATGGTGTTGATGAAGAACTATGTTCAGCCCAATTGATGGAACCATGTAGCTTAAATACTCGCGCATCAAGATTGTTCTGTTCAAACGTCAAAGGGTTCCACCATCCTGATACACCGCCCTCTAAACCATCGGCATATCTCAATTGTGATAGTGCGAGTGAGTCTTCAATTAACGTGTCGTAGTTCATCACCAGATAATCAATGGTGCTCGGTAGGCTCTCTTTCCCTGGTCGTATTGGTCGGTGTAATGCCTGAACAAAACGCTCATGTACAGCAGAGTCTACTTCAACATTAATGACGTCAAAAATAGCGAGTTTTATCTCTTTTATCGCTTGCATTAGCTGATCGTTGCTGTATTCAGTACCTCCAATCAATACGCTGCTAGCGGTTACATTACGATTTGTTCGACGAGCTGTAATAGCAAGCCAATCGACTAGCTCGCTTAGATAGTCTTCTATGTGCGAAGCTGGATTTGCGCCAGCAAAAGAGTTTTGTATGGTAGTCAATATCTGCTTTGAATCGTCGGAGAGCTTGTCACTTATTAGTGCTCTTTGTGTTAGCTGGTTTGTTAATGGAAGCCCAGCGCAAAAACTCGCCCCTGCACCTAACAGAACCGCTTTTGAGTGTGAGAGCAATTCTTCGAGTTTATTGATTGCTTCTCTGAACTCCTTTTGTTCAAAAATTGTGGTATCGAATGCCATACTCCCTCCTTAGAGCTCGCCTTTAAAGGCGGAATCGAGAATTGATGCTTTTAGGTTATGTAAATCGTTTATTTGCAGGCTAAGTTCTTGTTTTGTCTTTTTTGTCACAGAACTAACATGCTCAATTTTAGCCACAATTGATTTTTGCTCCTCTATTGAAGGAAGGGGAATCTCAAATGCTTTCAGGTTAGTGATCGATATGGCTTTATATGCAGCACCTTGGCTTCTATCTTTAATTTTCTCGGTTAACACCGCACTAATTGCTGATTTAAGATATTCTGGGGTAACCCCGTTCATGTCTTTTAGCCAAAGTAAGTTTCCATCCTTAAAGTAAAACTCTCGTTCATCAACTATCCACATGACACCAATCGTACCCACGGCAGAGAATAATAAGTCACCCTTTTTAGGGGCTCCAAATTTGCCACATATTTCGGAAAACTTTTCTTTATCAATAAACAGTTCAGTGGATATATTTTTGTCTTTGGATAGGTCTACGATTTCCTTTGTTCTGTAAAATGGAATGCCTGATTCAACGTAATCAGCTTTAAAAATTCTCTTACTTGATGTGACGATGCAGATTTCATCAATTGTGCTGTGCTGATAGTTGCTAAGGACATCATTAAATATTTCACTTTGTGAACTTTCAAACAACGCATCAGCCAATGCGACGCTTTCCTGCAAATGCTCGACGGCAGTGTCAATGCGGCTTAGCAGTGCATCGAGTTTTTCGACGATGCGTTTTTGTTCTCTGAGCTTACAAACAGGAACGCTAACATTTTTTAAAGCCTTTAAAGGTACTCGCTGACGACCAGTCGCACCTTCCATTTGATCTATTAAAAAACGGCGAACCGATGGCGACCTAAAGAAGTGCAATAAATATTTTGGTTCAACACTATCCAACGCATGAATTGGAAAAACTTCTGTTGTTGCGAAGCCACCCTCAACATTTGCGATTAAGGCTGTTTTGTTATTCTCTGTACAAGGTGTGATTTTGGCAAACAGTACCGCATTACGTTGAAATTTTGTGTATCCCTTTTTTACGTCATCAAAGTTTCGTAGTTCGTAGGTGCTCTTTTGACCCGTTTCTTGATCAATATCTGTCATTCCAATAAATGGGACATTGCCTTCAGAATCTGGAGTTGGAGCAAATCCCCTATCGGCTCCAATCTGCGCAGCTTCTTCAATGGTTCGCCACTCCCACCCATCCGGTAGTTTATATAAAGCCTGTTCCATTCTTATTTCTCCGCCAACAGGTCTTCAATTTCATCCAACAGGCCTGACACCAGTTTTTCTTTGATGCGGATCTGCTTAAGAATATCGCTTGGCGCTAAATGTTCGGCATCTTTCTGCTTGGCTGGGTTTTTGGCCGATAGGTCATAGTCTTCAGCCAATTTACTAGCTGAAACTGTCCAAGAGCGATCGGTTGTTTCTCGGCTGTTATACAGCTCAACAAACTCTTTTAGGTGATCATCGGTGATCGGTTTGTTTTTGGTGAGCTTTTGCTCAGGCTCACATTCGTAATACCACACATCGCTTGTGCCACCGCTACGCTCAAAAAACAGCACGTTGGTTTTAACACCTGAATAGGGCAAAAATACCCCAGCGGGTAGGCTTAAAATGGTGTGTAGGTTAAAGTTTTCCAGCAGTTCTTGTTTGACCTGTTTAAACGCACTGTTGGTTTGGAACAGCACACCTTCTGGCACTACGATAGCCGCTTTGCCGCCACTTTTTAGAGTTTTCATAAAGTGTTGTAAAAACAGCAATTCGGTCGCGTTACTCTGAATGGGGAAGTTTTGCTGAATTTGCGACTTTTCTTTACCACCAAATGGCGGGTTAGCCAGAATAATGTCGTAACGGTCTTTTTCCTGAATATCACGGATATTTTGGGTCAGGGTATTACCACGGAACAGGTTGGGTGACTCGATGCCATGCAAAATCATGTTCATCATACCCATCACGTAAGCCAGCGAGGTTTTTTCGAAACCAAAGAAGGTATCGCGCTGGATAAAGTCCCATTGCTCAGTAGAAAGCGCACTCTTTTTGGCTTTTAAGTGGTCAAAGGCTTCGACTAGGAATCCGCATGAGCCAGCCGCTGCATCGTAAATGGTTTGCCCGGCCTGCGGGTCAATGGCCTTGATCATGGCACGTATTACTGGGCGCGGGGTGTAAAATTCACCCGCATAGCCACCGGCATCACCCATGTTTTGTAATAAGCCTTCATAGACTAACGACAGCTCAAACATTTCATCACTGGATTGGAAATTCAGCGTATCGATAATATCCAGCACTTCACGCAAGGTATGGCCAGAAGCCACCTTGTTGTCTAAATACTGGAAGATGGCACCAATTTTATAAGCGAAGGACTTAGGATCTGAACCTGTAGCGGCGGCATTGGCGAAGCCTTTTAAGTAAGGGAATAACTCGTTATTAACGTAATCAGTTAAGTCATCGCCTGTGCGAACTTTGTTGATATCTAGCTTGCCCTCGGCATTTTTGGGGCAGGCCCAATTTGACCAACGATGTTCGTCATCTAATACAGGTTGATAGTCTTTACCAGACAGCACGGCTTCGTCTTCTTTTTCAGACTCGTAATCATCTAAAAATTTTAAAAACAACACCCAAGAGGTTTGCTCGGTATAGTGCATAGCACCACTAATGCCATCGTCGCGGCGTAGTATGTCGGTAATTCGGTCAATCTTTTGTTGTAATGACATGGCTTATAGTTTTCCGATAATAAAATTATACATATTGGTGATGTCTTCGCTGATTTCTTCTGGCGGAATCAAGTCGATATAGGCTTGGAGCTTTTCAATGTCGAGCCCTACACCCTCGGTGTTAATTAAAGGGTCAATGACGACTTTGGCATTCAAGCGGCGAATGTCGTCGTTATCACCTGGGTTGTTTGGCTGTAAATAGAATGGCGTTCTTAATAGCTCTGTATTGTTGATCTGCTCTAACACACCTTGGTGCAGCAACGCTGTATGTGAAAGTAAATAATTTTTAATTTCACGGCGTTTCCAAGCCAACAAATATGGTGATATGTTGGTGCCACGCGGCCATTGAATTGCCGCCAGTAAATCACGATAAGTTCGTCCATTAACTTGCACACCATCGCGCGCGTTCCACTCTAATGCTGCTTCGTCTCTATCACAAATCAGAAATATTTTAGTTGTGGTTAGTTGGGATTCAACCTTACTCAAGCCATGTAGCCAATCTATTTTGCCTTTGGCAAATGTTTCGCTCGCTGTCGCATAACTTGAAGACTTCTTCATTGCATGGACGGGAGTTAGCCTGCTTACATCTAAACCAGCACGTGCAGCGAGTTTGGTGAATATAATCCAGTCATTGTAGTCGTCTAATAAAGCTATATTTGGCAATTTACCACACACTTCAAATTCAACAGACTTTGCACGAGACAGAACACTAAGTCTGTTAATCAATTGCTTAATTTTGTTGTCATCGTTGATGCGACCATTTTCAACGACTTTGAGATGTTCTATGCGATTTTCTTTTGCAGAAATAGAGTCCAGCAAATGGGTAGTAGTAATCGCGTGGCCTTGTATGCTGTGCAATAGTGACCACAGTTTCTCTACGTTTTTGTAATGAAGGTGTGAGTCAGCTTCGTCAAATAAAAATAAGGTATTTGGTGCATCGAAAAGGTCGATCAATGCATAAAGAAAGAGGAGTTGATATTCACCATCACTAAGTTGATCAAGTTCTAAGCCATCTTTAAAAGCGAGCTTGTAGCCTTGTTTATCAATAAAGTAGTCATTGTCTGCGGCCTGAGTGAAAAAACTGACTTCAGGGTCAAACGTTGTGTTTTGAGCGTGAGCATTTACTTCCCCTGCTTCAACTGCATCTTCGCCAGCTTCAGCTTGTCTCGGGTAATCAAAAGAAACATTAATAAGGCGGTTTGCTGGTATTTCAATCGAATGCTTGCGTATGGGTTGGTCAAAATTGTAATCATCCGAATAAAATTCAGTGATAAAGCTATCTAAAGATCTAAAATAAGGTGTGTTTCGAAGTGTATTTATTTCGCCACTTTCCTCTTCCTTTAACGCACGCTGTACACGCTCGGCATAATCTTTGGTGACTTTAAACGAGCATTTTAAAACAGTAGTTGTATCGTCGCGCCTATCCTCGGATTCGGTTAAATAACCCCTATCATTTAAAAACGAACGAACTTTGCCATTTCGTTTGATAGCTGTCGCTAAGAAGATTAATAGTTTTGACCAAGGCTTGTCGAAATATAGGCACTCTAGATTCAGGCCTCGGCCCGCCTGACGTTCTCTGCTAAGGTAATTACTAAATTTCTCCGAGTAATTTTCATTTTGACCGGAAGAAAAGCAAACTACGCTTAAGTGCTGGTGAGCAAGTCTATTTAATCGTTGCTCGAAAACCGATTGTAAAATGCTGGATTTACCGCAGCCATTTTCACCAATTAAGGTTGCCACCTTGTTGATATGTAATGTTTGCTGCTCATTGTGCAGCGGGTTTGGTGCTAATGTTAATTCCATTTTAATTCACATGATAAAGCTGATGTTGTAATTGTTTAAATGCTGTTAGCAAGTAGGCGGGTTTGCCGCCAAAAGCAGAAGAGGCATCTTTAATTGTACCTAAGCCTGATAATTCGATTAGTGCAGGTAAACGCTCTCGTGACAGCTCGGTGCTGCCTGTTTGTTCATAGCGGTTCAGCACAAAATGCAGGAACTTTTGCGCTTTTTCTTGCTGGTATTGGCTGAAAAATTGGCTGTTTTCACGCACGTTATCAGCACGCGCCTTGCGTGTGGCCATGGGTTGTTCAAAAGCTAAGAATGCCAACAAATCGAAAATATCGCAGTCTTCAGCCTCGAACATACGCCGTAGAGTGGTCAGTTGCTCCTTGTCGAAGCCAGCTTGCACAAGTTTGCTTAGCAAAGTTTCGCGCTCATCTGGGTCTGACCAAATATTTGTTAATTCTTCAACCGATTTAAACAGCCCCGGTAGTTGACTTATCAGGCGTTCAATAAACTCCTGAACAGTGAGTGGCTTTCCATTTTCATCAATATAACGGGTTTCAACGTCGATTATTTTTAACTCACGATGTTTCCCTAGCTTCACTTTTAGTCGAGGCTTTGGCTCTCCAGGCTCGGGGAGGGGACCTTCTCCAGGTGGTTCTGGAGTATATGGAGGTGGTTTAGGCTCACCAGTTCCACCTGGCTCCGGTGCTTCAGGCTCTCCATCCCAATCTTTGTCATAAAACTTATTGGTTGCACCTCGAAAATCAACAATGGTGAAATAGTCTTTGCCATCAAAAACGCGAGTTCCGCGACCGACAATTTGTTTGAATTCCACCATTGAACCTACGGTTCTATCAAGCACAACATTTCGCACGTTTCTGGCATCTACCCCAGTGGTGAGCATTTGCGAGGAGGTAATAATAGTGGGGATGTCTTTGTCGTTATCCTGAAATTTCTCTAACAACTCGCGACCAATTTTGCCTTCATCACTGGTAACACGAACGCAGTAGTGTGGGTCTTTGACTTTTTTATGTTTATTGACCATGTCGCGCATGGTGAGAGCATGATTCTGGTTTTCACAAAAAACGATGGTTTTTTCTAGTGGATTGATATTGTCCAAAATCGCTTTTGCGACAAGCTCTGTACGCTCATCAACAATGATCTTCTTATCGTAATCTTCCACCTGATAGACGTCTTGCCCAGACTCACCTTCGACCACCTGATCATCTTTAGTTAGCACCAGCTCGTCGAGATTGGTGCGCACCCGCTTTACGCGGTAAGGCGTTAGGAAACCATCGTTTATGCCGTCCTTTAATGAGTATTCAAAGGCGGGTGTCCCAAAGTAATCATAGGTATCAACGTTGGCTTCTCGTTTCGGTGTTGCTGTTAAACCTACGTGCACTGCATTGCCAAAATGATCGAGTATAGCTCGCCATGAACCCGCTTCATTGGCGCTGCCTCGGTGACACTCGTCAATCATTATTAGATCAAAAAAATCTCTTGGGTAAGCTTTGTAATAACCCTCGATATTTTCACGTTCAGCAATAGCTTGGTAAATAGCAAAAAATATGTGTGCATTGGTTGGTACGATTCCACCACGCTTGCGTACCTCCTCACCGTTTATCTTGATAAGATCTTTTTCATAGGGGTTAAAAGTATTGATAGCTTGGTCGGCTAAAATATTACGATCAGCCAAAAACAATATTCGTGGCCGTCGACTACCAGGTGCTTCTTTGTTCCAACGAGATTGGAAAAGCTTATGAACTATTTGAAAGGCAATAAAGGTTTTACCTGTACCGGTAGCAAGCGTTAAAAGCACTCGTGGTTTACCTTTACCAATGGCATCTGTAGCAGCATGTACCGCTAATTCTTGGTAGTAACGTGGCTGCATTGCGCCTTCTAAGTGAAAGGGCACATTACGAAGTTGCTGGCCTAGATCAGAGTTAACGTCTGCATAGCGGTTCTCAAGCTCTTGCGGAGTTGGGTAAAACTCAACGTAGTCGCCTTTGCCTGTTTCCAAGTCGAACTCATACGTTTGCTTACCGTTGCTTGAATAAACAAAGCGAACGAGTAGCTTTTTGGCATAGTCTATAGCTTGTTGAAGGCCTTTGGTTGCGTGCTCAGACTCTTTCTTTGCCTCCACAACTGCAAGGTAGCGATTGTCTTTGTGAAGCAGATAATCGACAAAACAACGACGACCACGTACACCACCTGCAAGCTTACGACCATCGGTAAAGTAGTGCTCCCGAATGATATTGTTAGGTTGCCAATGAGCGGCTTTTAACGCTGGGTCAATGTAATTTGCTCTTGTATCTGCTTCTGACGACATGTCGTCACTCCTTGATAATTTTTAGCCCTGTCTATCGCTTGGTATTTTTTCCAATATGTCGCTCAATGGGCAGTTAAATAAATCACACAGCTTATCGAGCGCTTCTAAGTCCACCTTGAGCGCGGTTTCACGGTAAAGCAGAGTTATAGTATTTCTACTCAACCCTGTCTCTCTGGCAACGTCTGCAATTCGCATTTTGTGCTCGCCCATTAGCCTTGCGAGGTGACACCTGATCACTGTTTGCTCCAAACAAATATGTTTACTTTCATTAGAATAACACTCAGCACTTAAGAAGCAATTTTTTAAGTTGAAATGACAAAATTACACACTAAGCCCTAAACCACTTCGTTCAAATCCCGTAAAGCCATAAATCGGAACCCCGCAAGCGGGGCCCCCTTGCTTCGCAACCCTTCGGGCGATTTCTATCTTGACTGGCTTTTCTCTACGTAGTCCATGTTGGCCATGAGGTATGGCGCGCCTTTAGGCGGCAAGCGCCTAAAACTTACCAACCTCATAGCGAAAGGGGCTTATATGAAATATATGGACTTTATAAACAGAGCTAAAAAAGTAGAATTTGCTGATATAGCAAGGTCGGCAAAACCGATTGAACGTACCACTCTTAAACACGTTCGGGCTAACGATAAATGTTACCTGGTTAAAGCTGGCAGTAAGTTACAATTCTGGATCACTCGTGATGATTGCTTGTTGTCTGTGAATGTTTCTCTGCACTCACCATTTTGTGTTTGTACTGATGCAGATAGTTAGTTATGTTTCCCATATCCCAACCTTCCCAGTTATAAATTGAGCATTTTTTAATTTTTTTTATAAATTTTTTTCGATTTCCTTATGGTGAGTACACTGGTGAGTAAGAGGGCTTACACACATACCAAAACCACCTTTCAGGCCTTGGTATAGCTGTAATAATGAAATTTAAAACGATAAACAGATCCAGAATATTGAGTAAAGCTCACTAGCGCTCAAAGATAGTCATAACCAATTTAAAACCCCTGCGATGAAGCGGGGTTTTTAAATTGGTTATGACTCCGTGTTTTTTCATTGTATTTCATCTAATTTTTGGATCCTATATCTGTTAACTACAATATTTATAGATCTAAATAGTGAATAACCCTAAACTCCAAGCACTATCTCCGCACATCTAAAACCATCTATGACAAACGATAACTTTTTAACAACCGATGACATTGAACGCTTTTTTAATGAAGTAAAGCATACGAATAGAACTTTCTTGTCATCGGATAGCTTAGATTTCTTGGAAAGGCTTGAAGTACTTTGTCATAAGCATGAAAAAGTGGTTAACAAAGGAACAAAAATTTATCGTGCAAGAAAAGGAGTCTGTTTA
Organism: Pseudoalteromonas sp. CNAT2-18.1; assembly: GCF_022347865.1. Lineage (NCBI taxonomy): Bacteria > Pseudomonadati > Pseudomonadota > Gammaproteobacteria > Alteromonadales > Pseudoalteromonadaceae > Pseudoalteromonas > Pseudoalteromonas sp. CNAT2-18.1. The sequence continues at coordinate 23,929 of NZ_JAKRFR010000005.1, forward strand.
GAGAGTAAAATTGATAAAAACACATTTATCCCTCCAAAGAATGTGGGCTCCGAAGGAAGAGCAAACGCTTATAATATAAATGTGTTATATGCGGCTGATAATGTGGATATAGCCGTAGCGGAAGTAAGAGCTATAGCTCTTGAAAAAGTATTAGTTGCAACTTTAGTGGTTAATCATGATTTGAAAATAATAGACTTCGCCAAAGAAAGGCCTGGGTGGGATAATTTTTTTGGCCTAAACGGTAATGAAGATATGGTTAGTAAGAAAGAGTTTCATGAAAGAGATTGCTTGTTAAAAATTGGTGCTGCTTTTTCGAAACCACTTACAGTTGATGATAGTAGGAGAGATTACATACCAACTCAAATAATTGCTGAATATTTTAAAAGCAAGGGGTATGACGGCATTGCCTATCAATCACAATTTTCGGTATATAATAAAGACGCTTTACATAGGAACTACGCTTTTTTCGATTATAAAGCTTTAGAGCCTGTAAATTTCCAAGCAAGGACTGTTCAGAGAGTCATAGTAGGCAGTCAAGCCATTGCACCGCCTGTTGAAATATGATTTATCTAATTTTCGAACCTGGTGGTATTGAAAGCTTCAATGCTAGATAATTTCATTATTCTTCGAATAGGCCAGATCCTAACCCAAGGGGTTTGGTATTGACTCTATTTGTGAGCAAACCCGAAAAATCAAATAAATTCCCCCTCACCTAACACTTAAAAGCCCCTTTCCAGGGGCTTTTTTGCTTAACCATCTCGGCATTGCTCTTGCGGGTACTCAAATTCTAAGGTGGTGTGTGCTAAATCATACTCTGCCAGGTTGTCGGCCAAACGTTGCTTTAACGCTATCACTTGCTCAGCATTAAGCTCTTGAGCAAGACACAAATGCGCTGTCAGCACATGATGTTCGCCATCTAACGACCAGTAATGCACATGGTGAGCGGTGCTGATTTCTTGCGGCTCTATCAGTACCTTAGTGAGTTTTGTTTGCGTCTTTTTATCCGGCGCCCCTTGCAGAAATAGCCGTACGGTTTGTACTAGGTTGCGCACCACATTGACCAAAATAAACAAGGTAAAACAAATGGATAAAATAGGGTCTAAAATCGGCCAATCAACAAACATCAACACGATTGCGACCACCAGCACTGCCACCCAACCCAGCACGTCTTCAAGAAGGTGCCAATTAAGCACTTTCTCATTGAGTGATTTACCACTGCTCAGTTTAACCGCCGCATAACCGTTCACCGCAATACCTAGTATCGCCAGTGCGAACATGCCTTCCGTTACCGGCATCACTGGGTCGAACAACCTCGGCACCGATAACACCAGTACCCACACCGAGCCGACCACTAATACCACCGAATTAATAAACGCACCAAATAAGCTTAAGCGCCGATAACCATAGGTAAAATGCTGATTGGCACCTTTATTACTGAATTTGTTGAGCAGCCAGGCGCTGCCGATTGACAGGCTATCCCCTAAGTCATGCACGGCATCGGCCATTATCGCGGTACTGTTTGTAAGCCATCCGCCAATAAACTCGATAATAGTAAACCCAAGGTTTAAAAAGAATGCCCAACCAATGCGCTCTGAAGCGATGTCATGGGAATGATCGTGATGATGCGCCATTTTCTTATCCTTTTGCTGCGTGTACCTACACTCTGGGTTAAAATCTCTTTACCGTCTTTCCCGCTTTTTATCGCGCTCCCTTTAACTTAAGCGCGATTAAGCACATTTTTTCTCGTGCGTTATATCTGTGTAAAAACACTATGCCAAACTTTTGTGAGCATTACTAAGCCTGTCAGCTATCCTAATTAACAGGCTCTTATCAGTGAGTACATTATGAAACTAAAAACAAAGTTGTCTTTGTCGTTTGCCGCCGTTATTGCTTTAATGGTTATCTCAAGCCTTATCGTTTGGCTTAAAGTCTCCACCGAAACCCTGCAAGCTGAGGAAGTTAAAAACGACGACCTTCCCGGTTTACTAGCCTATCTATCGATCTCCGATACTATTTATCAAATGCAAAATGAAGCCCTTGAATACATAGGCGGCGAGCAACAAAAGCGAGACAGCTTTGCGGCTTTGTATAGACAATTCCAAACGCAACACCAAGAGCTTTATAAGTATGAGTCTAACAAGCCATCAGACATAGAGAAGATGGCAAACATAGAAAACTTAGTGAAGGAATACAATCGCGGCATCACTGAGGGCGTATTTAATCGATACGACCCTGAATTGTTTCGTAGCGTACAATCACAAGTGGCACAGTTAGAACAAGACACCGGTGAGAAGTTAGGTGACTTACTCGACGAGCTCAAAGATCAAGAGTATGCACAGGCCATGCAAGCAAGCGACTTACAAACCAGCTTGCAGGATAATTTACCGGGTGTCAGATATTACCTCGAACTGATAGATGAGGCCGGTGACCTAGTCGCGGGTGTGAACGCACACATTCGCGGTGATACCGAAGCTAAAGCACGCTTTAAAGACGATTTAACCAGTTTCAATGAATACCTTGAGGCGCTTCGGCCACTTGAGCAACAACCTGATGAAGTTGCAGCGCTACGTCAAGTTGAGTCTTATCGCGATGATATTGTGCGCACGGCCAACAGCATTTTTACACGCTATAGTCCACAAGACTATATTGATGCTCGAAGTACTATCAATAACCTAGAAGCCCAGGTTGTTGATAAACTAAACACTATTTTGCAAACCTCAGCGCGGGAAGAGCAAGCAGACGCTATTAGCGCCTTAAACCACCTTGTCGAGGGCTTAAACCTGACCTTGATCATTATTGTGATCATTACCTTAATCGCCTTCGTTGTCGCAGGCATTATTGCCTATCTCATTAGCCACTCAATCATTACTCGCTTAAACAATGTGCTAGAGACAGCAGAAAGTGTCAGTATCGGCGATTTATCGCGCCCGGCTATTGCTCATGCTAACAAGGATGAAATCGACAGCCTTGCTGCGGCAACCAATAAAATGTCGTCATCTCTGCATGATTTAATGGCTCTGATCACGTCACTGGCTACTCAGGTTAGGGAATCCAGCTTGGAAATTAGCTCAACAAACGAGCAAATAGCTAATCGCAGCCAAAACTCAGCAGACCAATCAACACAGATAGCCACTGCCATTGAAGAAATGAGCTCAACGGTTTCAGAGGTCGCCAGACAATCACAACAAGCATCTGGCAATAGTGAGCAAGCAAGAGAGTATGCCGCTCATGGTGCCGAAGCAGTAAGCCAAACGGTAGCAGAAATAAGAAGCGCTTCGAGCAGAGTGCAGAACACCTCCAGCTCAGTCACCGAACTGGGTGAGCTTAGTAATCAAATTGGCAATATCATCAGTGTGATCAGTGCCATTGCCGAGCAGACAAACTTGTTGGCACTTAATGCTGCCATTGAGGCCGCACGAGCCGGTGAGCAGGGCCGAGGCTTTGCCGTAGTTGCCGACGAAGTACGCACCTTGGCTGAGCGCACGACCAAAGCCACCGATGAAGTCGCGCAGACAATTACCGCCATCCAAAAGCAAACTCACCAAGCGGTAGAGTCTATGCATAGTAGCGTAGAGCAAGTAAACAGCAGTGTATCTATGGCGGAGCAGGCCGGGGAACAACTTAGCAATATCATGCAAAGTGCCAGCGACATTGCCAGTATGATTCAATCAATCGCAACGGCCACCGAAGAGCAATCAGTGGTCGCTGCGGAAATGGCCAAGGATGTGTCTGATATTGAACGCGCGAGCCAAGCATCACTGAACGACACGCAAGGGGCTTTAGAGATTGCGAAACAGCTTAATTCTCAAGCCGGTGAACTTAGTGAGTCTGTGCAGCGCTTTAAATTGCGTGCCAGTTAAGCACAATACTCATTGATTTTATGTATCGCTGTCGGTATTTTAGACCCTAATTTGATAACTAACAGGTGTGCTCCCGGTGCTTAAGTGTGTATTTAGCATTCTTTTACCCCTAGTGATTGTGCTGCAATCACTGGCAGCGAGTGCTGATCCCACCCCTGTACATCAAATCGACAGCGAGCATTTACAGAGCGTACATTCGCACCAACAACATGATGACTTGCAACCACAGGCAAGCGATAACTTGCACGATACTGCTGATTGTCATCACTGCGGCCACTGCTCAGGCTCACATCTCACTTGGGGGAGCATGCCGGCCCCCTGTTTTGCCAATGACCATGTTGATTTCGCATTGCCGGACTGGCGCCACCGCGCTGTGGGCGAGGTCATTTACCCAACTTTCCGCCCTCCCATCGTCTAACTGCACTTATCCGCCATGCCCAACGCGCACACTGCGCTTGTGGCTAACTTAACATTTGCAGTTAGAGAACAGTTTATGAAGCTTTCTATTTTTTGCTTTGCGCGCAGCGCGCAGGCACTCAGTGGCGCGTGTGTTTATCGCGCCTTGGACACCTTTTTCACGGTGTTTATCAAAACCGTTACATTGTTAGTATTGAGCGTGTCGTCGCTCACCTTCGCGGGCGAAGGTCACGACCATAATGATACCAACAATACAGCAAAATCATCACCCAGTGACCATGGTCAAGGTATTGCTCTCAGTGAGCGCAGCATGGCCCTAGCGCAAATAAAAGTAGCGCCCTTACAAGCACGTACACATAACAAAACGCTGTATGCACCTGGAGAGCTCAAAGCCAATGGGTACTCAAGTTACATCGTTTCTGCACGTACTGAGTCGGTTGTCATTGAGCGCCACGCAATGCTTGGCGAGCACGTCAATCAAGGGCAACCACTGGTCACCTTATTCAGTGAAACAATGGCCAATGCTCAGGCCGACTACCTAGTAGCGGCGAGTGAGTGGCAACGGGTAAAGCAACTTGATAACCGAGCGGTGAGTGAAAGTGCTCGCTTAAAAGCACAGTCACAATACAACGCCAGCTACGGGCAGTTAATTGCCCTCGGCTTAACCATTGAAGCCATTGATACGATTAGTAAGGACAACATTGCGTCATTTGGCCAATATTCTTTGGTGGCCCAAACCTCAGGAGTGGTGCTTAACGACGACTTCACTCAAGGCCAACGAGTGGAAGCTGGCCAGAGCATTATGACCATCGCCGATGAATCTAGCCTATGGGTTGAGGCCAAAGTTGCGCCTTATAGCGACGGCGCCATCAATAAAGCCACAGCGGTGAATATCGTCGTCAACGGCCGCACTTACCCAGCGAAAGTCATTCAAGAAGCCCATGTGATTGACCCAACTACACGGACGCGGGTGATCCGGCTAAAAGTAGATAACCCGCAAGATAAACTCCATGCCGGCATGTTCGTCGATGTGCATTTCACCTTTGCCAGCACCACGCCTGTATTAGCTCTTCCGCAGAGCGCGCTCATGCGCGGCAGTGACGGCGATTGGCAGGTGTTTGTGCAACAAAGCCCCGGCGAGTTCTTACCCGTAGAGGTTGAATTGGGTGAACGCTTTGGTCGCTACCAACAAATCTCCGGCGTGCCTGCGGGTGTCAATGTCGCGATGAGCGGGGCTTTCTTTATTTCTTCTCAACTGGCCAAAAGTGGCTTTGACCCCCATAACCACTAAGCTGGAGCGGCACAATGTTTAATTATATTATTGCTTGGGCGGTGCGTAACCGCCTCCTTGTCGTGCTGGCGTTGGTGAGCCTGATCGCTGCCAGCATCACAGTGATCCCTAAACTTAACTTAGACGCCTTTCCCGACGTCACCAATGTACAAGTAACGGTAAACACCGAAGCCCCCGGTCTGGCCGCCGAAGAGGTAGAGCAACTGATCACCTACCCTATCGAAGCGGTTATGTATGCACTTCCCAATGTCGAGCAAGTGCGTTCGATATCTAAAACAGGCCTTTCTGGAGTGACCATCGTGTTTAACGAGGACACCGATATTTACTTTGCTAGACAGCTGGTTTTTGAGCGTTTACAAGCCGCCAAAGAGCTTATCCCTGACGGTCTTGGCAGCCCTGAGATGGGCCCCAATACCTCAGGCTTGGGGCAAGTGTATCAGTACTTACTTATAGCCGATGCAGAGGTCGAGCTCGATACGATGGCCCTGCGCTCACTCAATGATTGGGTGGTAAAGCTGCTGATTATGCCGATTGACGGCGTCACTGATGTGCTGTCATTTGGTGGTCGTGTGCGCCAATATCAAGTCGCCATCAACCCGAATAAATTACTCGCCTACCAATTAACGCAGCAAGACCTTGTTGCCGCGCTCAATGCCAGCAATGACAATGTGGGCGGTTGGTATATGGACCGTGGTCAAGAACAGCTGGTGGTGCGCGGTACCGGCTGGTTTGCTCACTCACGCCAAGGCATTGAGCAAATAAAACAAGTAGCGGTAAAAACCGTCGCCGGCACGGTCATTACCGTCGGTGATATTGCTGAGGTACGCTTAGGCAGCGAGATTCGCCAAGGTGCGGTGACCATGAGCCGTAAAAACGCCCAGGGCGAGGTCGAGCAGTTAGGTGAAGTGGTCTCTGGCATTGTTCTCAAACGCATGGGTGCCAATACCAAAACCACCATCGATGGGATCGAGCAAAGGGTGCAAATGATCAATCAAGCGCTGCCACAAGGAGTGCGATTTCAACCTTTTTATGATCAAGCAGACCTTATCACCAAAGCCGTGAATACGGTGGTGAATGCACTCACTCTCGCCTTTATTTTTATCGTTGTTGTGCTCGCCCTGTTTCTAATGAACCTACGCGCCACGTTATTAGTGCTCATATCCATCCCTATTGCCATTGCTATGGCCTTAATGATGATGGCGTGGCTTAACGTTTCCGCTAATTTAATGTCACTTGGCGGTCTTGCTGTGGCGATTGGCATGCTGGTCGACGGCTCAGTGGTGATGGTTGAGAACATGTTTAAGCATTTAAGCCGCCAAGACAGCACGTTAACGGCACGCGAGCGTATTTTACTCGCGGGTAAAGAGGTCGCTCGACCGGTGTTTTTCGCCGCAACCATTATTTTAGTCGTGTTTATGCCGCTCTTTAGCTTCGAAGGCGTTGAAGCCAAACTGTTCCAACCGATGGCGATAAGCATTATTTTAGCGGTGATCAGTGCCATTTTCGTGGCGTTGATTATCGTTCCTGCACTAGCAAGCTATCTGTTTACCGGTCAAATCACGTCGCGCCCCAGCTTGATACTCAAACCCTTGGATGTGCTTTATCGAAAAACATTGCACCTGGCCCTAGCGCATACCAAAGCGGTGGTAGTCACGGCGCTTATACTCGTTGCTGGCGCTGTTGCCACCCTAGGGCAGTTGGGAACCGAATTTGTTCCCGAGCTCGAAGAAGGTACCATTAACCTGCGCGTTACCTTGGCACCTTCTTCAAGCCTCGAAACCGCGCTTGCGGTGGCCCCCAAACTCGAAGCCAAACTATTAAGTTTTCCCGAGGTCACGTACGCTTTGAGCCGTATCGGTCGGGCCGAAATTGGGGGTGACCCCGAGCCGGTCAATAACATCGAAATCTATATTGGCTTAAAGCCCCCCAGTCAGTGGCAAAGTGCAGAAAACCGCTACCAACTACAAGCCTTGATGGAGCAAAAGCTCAGCGCCCACCCAGGGTTGTTGTTTAACTTTTCTCAGCCTATCGCCACACGAGTTGATGAGTTACTGTCTGGAGTAAAAGCGCAGCTGGCCATCAAACTATTTGGCCCCGAACTTGAAGTGCTAGCGACTCAGGGCGAGGCCATTGCCAATGCGGTAAAAGCGGTGCCAGGCACCCGCGATGTCGCGCTTGAACAAATTGCCGGCGAAGCACAACTGATCGTTAAACCAAAACGCCAAGCCTTGGCTCGTTATGGCTTGCAAGTCGCCGATGTGATGGGCTTGGTGCGCGACGGCATTGGCGGTGTACGAGCCGGACAAATTATTAATGGCAATGAACGCTATGATATTAACGTACGCATTGATAAACCCTACCGACAAACCCCACAAGCCATTGGCAATTTATATTTACAAGCTAGCAACGGGGCGTGGGTGCGCTTAGCCGATGTGGCCGATATTAGCATTGAATCGGGGCCTCCTCAGGTGCGCCGCGACGATGTACAGCGCCGAGTTGTAGTCCAAGCAAATGTCCAAGGCCGGGATATGGGCTCGGTGGTGGCGCAAATTCGTGAGCAAATCGCAAATGATGTGGCGCTGCCCAGCGGTTACTCTGTGGCCATCGGCGGGCAATTCGAAAATCAACAGCGGGCACAGCAGCGCCTCAGCGTTGTTATTCCATTGTCACTGGCTGCCATCGCGCTGTTACTGTATTTTGCGTTTGGCAGCGTCGGTCAAGCCTTGCTGATATTAATCAACGTCCCATTGGCAGTCATTGGTGGGGTGTTTTCCTTATATTTAAGTGGGCAGTATTTATCGGTGCCAAGCTCGGTAGGCTTTATTACTTTATTTGGCGTTGCCGTACTCAATGGAGTGGTGATGGTCGAGAGCATCAATCAGCGTATCAATAGCGGCCAGGCTCTAGCCAGCGCAGTATTTGAGGGGGCCATACAGCGCCTGCGCCCGGTGCTGATGACCGCCATCACGTCGGCATTAGGCTTGATCCCCATGCTGCTTTCTCAAGGTGTGGGCGCCGAAATTCAGCGCCCCTTGGCAAGCGTGATTGTCGGCGGGCTACTGACATCCACCTTATTAACTTTGTTTGTGTTGCCAGCTTTGTATCCACGTTTTTCTCAGGCTAAGCTTAAACACTAAAGCTATTGTGGCGCATGAATCGACAACAGGTTTATGCGCCAGTTAACCTAGGCTGAGAAATCCGCTATACTACGCGGCTCTTTTTTAAACCCCAGTATTTAGAGAGACATCATGAGCCAAGTTCGTGGTAATTTGTTTATTTTATCCGCCCCATCTGGTGCGGGTAAGTCCAGCTTGATCAATGCGTTACTCCAACAACATAGTGATATGCAAGTATCAGTGTCGCACACCACTCGTGCTCCTCGCCCTGGCGAACAAAACGCCAAGCATTATCATTTTGTAAGCGAAGCTGAGTTCAAAACACTGATCGACAATGATGATTTCTTTGAATGGGCGCAAGTGTTCGACAATTATTACGGCACCTCAAAAGCGGCGATAGAACAGCAACTTGCCAACGGCATTGATGTGTTTCTCGATATCGACTGGCAAGGCGCGCGACAAGTGCGAGAATTAGCCCCGGACGTCACCACTATTTTTATTTTGCCACCGTCCAAAGCAGAGCTTGAAAATCGCCTAACCAATCGCGGCCAAGATTCCGCAGACGTGATTGCCGGGCGCATGGCCAAGGCGCAATCGGAAACCTCACACTTTGATGAGTATGATTACTTGGTCGTTAATGATGACTTTGACACCGCTTTAGCAGAGATTGAAACCATCGTTAAAGCCAAGCGCTTAAGCATCAGCGCTCAGCGTGTAAAACATAACGAACTAATCCACGACTTGTTAAAATAACTATTGGCCTAAACTTAACCTTGCAGTAAACTATGCGTTTACAGAATTAAATTTTGGAGTGAAGCATGGCTCGCGTAACTGTTGAAGATGCAGTAGATAAAATTGGCAACCGTTTTGACTTAATCCTTGTCGCCGCCCGTCGTGCGCGCCAGATCGCCGTAGGTGGTAAAGATCCTATGGTTGATGCTGAAAACGACAAACCAACGGTTCTCGCTTTGCGTGAAATCGAGGAAGGCCACATTACTGTGGATACCCTAGAGGCCATTGAACGCCAAGAGCAGCAAAACCAAGAAGCTGCTGAAATGGCAGCTGTTGCGGCTATCGTTGGCGGCAACCAATAAGCGGCCTCTAACGCTCTCAAAACGGCTGCAATACTCGCGCAGCCGTTGGCTTTCCCCTCTTTTCATCGTATATTCACCTTAACTGTTCAATTTCGCCTCGCTGTGTTTGGAGTGTGAATGTATCTCTTTGAAGGTCTAAAGAAAAAAATATCCGAGTACCTGCCTCCGGCTGATGTGGCATTGGTACAAAAAGCCTATGTGGTGGCCCGTGAAGCCCATGAAGGACAATTTCGCTCAAGTGGTGAGCCGTACATCACACACCCCGTTGAAGTAACGCAGATTTTAGCCAGCATGAAGCTCGACCATGAGACCCTTATGGCGGCGCTTATGCACGATGTCATCGAAGACACCGACTTCTCGCAACAAGACCTGGCGGAGATATTTGGCGAGACGGTCGCCGAACTCGTCGAGGGCGTCAGTAAGCTCGATAAACTCAGCTTCAAAGACAAAAAAGAATTCCAAGCTGAAAACTATCGCAAAATGATCATGGCGATGACTCAAGACATCCGCGTTATTTTAATTAAATTGGCGGACCGTACTCATAATATGCGCACCCTGGGGGCACTGCGTCCTGACAAGCGTCGTCGCATCGCCCGCGAGACCTTAGAAATCTTTGCTCCCATCGCTAACCGCTTAGGTATCCACGACATTAAAAACGAGCTCGAAGACTTAGGTTTTCAAGCGCTTTACCCGATGCGCTATCGCGCCCTGAAATCAGAGGTTGCGAAAGCACGAGGCAATCGTAAAGAAGTGATCAGCAATATTCAGGGTGAGATTGAATCACGCTTGGAAGATGCTGGCATTCAAGCGCAAGTATCAGGGCGAGAAAAGCACCTCTACAGCATTTACAAAAAAATGCTCAACAAAGAGCTGATGTTTAACGAGGTGATGGACATTTATGCGTTTCGCATTGTTGTTGATAGCATGGATACCTGTTACCGCGTGCTTGGGGTGGCGCATAATCTCTATAAACCTATCGAAACACGTTTTAAAGATTATATTGCTGTACCAAAGACTAATGGCTACCAGTCGCTACACACCTCGCTGGTGGGGCCACACGGCATTCCCGTAGAAATTCAAATTCGCACCTTAGATATGGATCACATGGCCGATAAAGGGGTCGCGGCACATTGGATGTACAAAAAGGCGGGAGAAAATACCGGGCACACGGCTCAGCAGCGCGCCCGTCAATGGATGCAAAGCCTACTCGAGCTGCAACAAAGTGCAGGCTCTTCATTTGAGTTCGTGGAAAACGTTAAAACCGAACTGTTCCCTGAGGAGATTTACGTATTTACTCCTGATGGCCGTATTATCGAGTTGCCAATGGGGGCCACCGCCGTCGACTTTGCCTATGCGGTGCACACCGATGTTGGTAACACCTGTGTAGGTGCCCGCGTCAATCGCAAACCGCACCCCTTGAGTCGACCGCTTGATACCGGGCAAACCGTAGAGGTGATCACCAGCTCAGGGGCACACCCCAACGCCACGTGGCTCAACTTTATTGTTACCGCAAAAGCACGTTTATGTGTACGTAATTACCTTAAGAGCCAACGCCAAGAAGAGGCTATGCAATTAGGGCGTCGTCTGCTTGATTCGGCTTTGGGCGAGCACGCATTAGACGAGATAGGTGAAGAGCGGATAACGCGTGTACTTGAAGAGCACCAACTCAACACCTTGCTGGAGCTATTGGTCGAAATAGGCTGTGGCAACATTATGAGCATGCTGGTTGCCAAACGCCTACTGCAAGTAGACGAGGAACAAATCGACGACTTAGAAAAATCGGCAAAGGCGGCCATTATTGGTACCGAAGGCATGCTGGTCAATTACTCTAAGTGCTGTCGTCCGGTCCCAGGTGATGCCATTGTCGCTCATGTTAGCCAAGGCAAAGGCCTGACCGTGCACCGCCAAGAATGTAAAAATATTCGCGGCTGGCAAAGCGAGTCATCAAAGTACTTTGTTGTGAAGTGGGAAGATAACCCAGAAAAAGAATACATTGCCGCTTTACGTGTGGAAATCATCAACCACCAAGGTGTGCTCGCTAAGCTCACCAACTTAGTGGCGTCAACAGGCGCTAATATTGTTGAACTAACAACTGATGAAAAAGAAAGCAATTTATATGTTATTGACCTTGGCGTGACCGTGAAAGACCGTATTCACGTAGCAAATATCATGCGCCGCATCCGGGTGATGCCAGATGTACAAAAGGTCTACCGTAAAAAGTAAAGGACAATCATGAATAAAATTATTATATCAACCGACCAGGCCCCCTCAGCTATTGGCACCTATAACCAAGCTGTTAAGGTAGGCACCGCTGTATACCTTTCGGGGCAAATTCCACTTGTGGCAGAGACCATGGAAATGATCTCTGATGACTTCGCGGAACAAACACAGCAAGTATTTAAAAACCTGGCTGCCGTTTGTGAAGCCGCTGGGGGTGAGTTACAAGATATGGTTAAGGTCAATATTTTCCTTACCGACTTGAGCAACTTTGCCACGGTGAATGAAATTATGAGCCAACATTTCAAGATGCCTTACCCTGCTCGCGCCGCTATTGGCGTGAAAGAGCTACCTAAAGGCGCGCAAGTTGAAATCGACGGAATTATGGAGCTGCCATCCACTAATTAGACAGCCCACCTCACTGGTATACTTTTTGGGCAGAGTTTTCTGCCCTCTCCTCTCTTCCATTCTCCTTGTAAATCTCATAAAGTAGGATAAAACTTAATAAAGTCGTGTGCTTGCAAGGAATTATTTGTGTTTAAATTGGCCCACAATGGCAATGTGCTGTTTAATGTGACGCAGGAGACACCGGCGCCACCATCAAAAGCAGCCATGCTAGAAGCATTACAGCAATCCGAATTTGCTGGCTGTAAAGTGGACGACGAGCACCTCGATAAGTTTTACAGCGGTGAAGAATCAGGTCCGAGTATCGTAGTCGGTAAGCGCGTAGATGCCACGTTAGAGGTCACCATCAGCGACGATAAAATGTCAGCGATGGGACGGCTAACCACAGCGCAAGGGGGCAAAGCCCTCGATTTGGAAGCCGGCAAAAAGGCCATTGTGGTGGCGGGTGTACGCCGAGGCTACCAGCAAGCGCTTTTAGAAAAGCTTTTACAACAGCAATTCGAATTGGCCCCTGGTAGCTCAGTGAAAGGCACATTAGCACGTGGACGCTTACCCGTAGATGGGCAGCCCAGCGAACTAATCAAGCAAACACAAACCCTAAAAGATCGCATTAATAAACCTAAACGCCGCGAAGACGGCACGGTTGATATGCGCGACTTTGGCAAACTTGCCAGCGTTCAGCCCGGCACTGTTCTAATGATCCAAAAGCCTGCAACTCCAGGGAAAGAGGGGTTCACCGTCACCGGCGATGTACTTGAAGCCAAACCTGGTGAGCAACTGTCTTTAACCCCCGGAGAGGGGACCGAACTCAATCCGGATAACCCACTGGAGCTGCGCGCGACTGTTTCTGGCGTGCCCGTGGAATCTCCCAATGGCATGCGCGTTGACGATATTTTCACGATTAAAGAAGTGAACGTTAAAAGTGGCCATATCGATTTTGATGGCTCTGTGGTGATCACCCATAACGTTGAGCCGGGTATGCGGGTGACCGCTAAGGGTGAAATTAGCGTACTGGGCACGGTGGAATCAGGCATTCTCAATGCCACCGGTGATATCACCATCAAACAAGGCACCATTGGGCACCCTAATCACCAGCAAAATGACGCCGAGCTTACTTGCCAGATTAATGCAGGCGGTAATTTACATATCAGCCACGCCCAATATTGCTACCTAGAAGCCACCAATATCTATATCGAACGCCAAGCTAGCCATTGCCAATTAAAAGCCCTAGAAAGCCTCATAGTGGGGCCAGAAGAGAGCCCAAATGGTAAGCTCTTTGGCGGTGAAGTACTCGATGCCTGCCGCCTTGAAGCCGGTGAAATTGGTAGTGAGTCGGGGGCCAAGATGCGCATTAATCTAGTTGCCCGAGGCGCGGATATTACCGCTGACAATGACGCCTGTGTGCAGCAACTTTCGCAGACTGACGATAAACTCGCGTCGTTGCAAGATGCATTAGAGAAAGCCGAAGCGATTAAAGACGCGGAAAAGAAAAAGCAACTCATTGAAAAAATTGGCGCCACACAACTGGCTCTAGTACAACAAGCAGATGAGCTTGAAACTAAGCTGTCTAGCTTAGATAACACCTTACACTCACTGCTTGATGGCGCCAATCTTGTCGCCCATCAACGCTTAAATTCCGGCGTTGAGATTCATATCTTTGACAAGGTACTGAAAACAGCCAGACAGTACCCACCCTGCGTTGTAAAACTAGAGAAAAGCAAAATAGAGGTTGAGTTTAAAACCTCCTAAACAGCAAAAAAGCGTGCCTAGCCCATTATTCATAACGAGGCTCTGCACGCTAACCACAAGATTTACAATAAGGCTTGCTGTTGTTTTAGCTGCTCAGGCCATACTCCTACCTGCACTTGACCAATATGACTCTTTTGCAAAAGCAACATCGCTAAACGAGACTGGCCGATACCGCCACCAATGGTTTGTGGTAGCTTTTTATGAAGCAAGGCTTGATGCCAAGGCAGTTGCGTTTTGTGGCTTTGCTCGCTCAACTCCAGCTGAGTGAGTAATGACTCGGGGCAAACCCGAATGCCCATGGAAGAAATCTCAAATGCATCTTCAAGTACCTTGTTCCACACTAAGATATCGCCGTTAAGTCCAGGCAACCCCTCATCTCCTTGAGTAGACCAATCATCATAATCCGGGGCGCGCACGTCATGACGTTGCCCGTCTGCGAGCTTACCACCGATGCCGATGAGAAAGACTGCACCATACTGCTTACAAACCGCACGCTCCCGCTCTTTCGCGCTTAGATCTGGGTATGCCCGACGCAACTTCTCGGCATGAATAAAATGAATTTTTTCAGGTAGGTAAGGAGCAATATCAAACTGCTCACCGACATAGGTTTCTGTCGCTTTAATGGCAGCATAAATTTGCTCAACAGTGGCCTTTAGCGTCGCTAAACTGCGCTCGCTACGCTCACAAATCACCTTTTCCCAATCCCACTGGTCAACATACACTGAATGGATAGGGCTTAGACGCTCTTCGTCTGGGCGCAAGGCCCGCATATGTGTGTACAATCCCGAGCCCACCGCAAAGCCGTAATCAGCGAGGGTCTTACGCTTCCACTTCGCTAATGAATGCACTACCTCATAACGTTGCTCAGGCAGGGTTTTCACCTGCACGGCGACGGCCTTTTCGTGACCACTGAGCTCATCTTGAATGCCATCTCCTACCTGGGCAAGAATCGGCGCCTGCACCTCAACAAGATTCAAAGCCGCTGCTAAGTGCTGTGAAAATACCTGTTTAACCGTACTAATTTGCTGCTGTTGTTGAATATACTCTGTGCTCATGGTCCTCATTCCCATTGCTGCTGCTTTGTTCGATATAAAAACCATACCTCAGCGAGCGTTTTATTCAATAGCATCCAACAAAAAGAGCTTTACTTAAAAATAAAAATCAATTTAACTGAAATATATTAGATATCATTTATTTTTTATGTGTTTTAACTATGGAAAATTATCGATTCGACAATTTAGACAAATCCATCCTTAAGAGCTTGATGAGTAATGCCCGCACCCCTTACGCCGAATTGGCGAAACAATGCGGAGTCAGTGCTGGGACCATTCATGTGCGCATAGAAAAAATGCGCCAAGCCGGAGTGATCACCGGCACCCAGGTACGTGTTGACGCTAAACGCCTGGGGTATGATGTGTGTTGCTTTATTGGCATTAACCTCAACAATGCCCGCGACTACCCCCATACTTTAGAGCTATTGCGTGAGCTCGAAGAAGTAGTCGAGGCCTACTACACCACAGGTAATTACAGCATTTTTATTAAGGTGATGGCGCGCTCCATCGAGCACTTACAAGACGTGCTGATCAATAAAGTGCAAGCGATTGAAGCAATTCAGTCAACCGAAACGCTGATTTCTTTGCAAAACCCTATTAATCGTAGTGTGACCCCATAGCCACATTGGCGTATAATCGGCGCACTTTTTTGTAACAGCAAAGATGGGCTATGGGCGAAAAGCGTTACCACCGAGTAAAACAAGTTTTAGATAGACGACAAACCGATCTCAGCGTGTGCTTAGATGAAGTGCATAAGCACCATAATCTTTCGGCCATCGTGCGCACCGCCGACGCTGTCGGTTGTCACCATATTCATGCGGTCTGGCCTAAAGAGCAGCGTCGTCTCACCAATAACACCTCCGGCGGTAGCAAAAACTGGGTGCACACCCATATGCATGACGATATTGACCAGGCTGTTGGCAGTATTCGCGAGCAGATCCCTGGGGTGCAGTTGCTGGCCACCAACCTCAGTAGCGACGCCGTCGACTATCGTGATATTGACTACACCCAACCCACCGCCGTGATTGTTGGCCAAGAGCGCGAGGGTATTTCCGATGCAGCGCTTGCCCATGCTGATAAACATATCGTTATTCCAATGCGCGGTATGGTGCAGTCTCTAAATGTCTCTGTGGCTGCAGCGTTAATCCTTTATGAAGCACAGCGCCAACGCGAAGCCGCTGGCTTGTATGAACGCGATATGCTCAATCCACAAATCAAGCACACTTTACTGTTCGAAGGATGCCACCCTATTATTGCCCAGCAATGCAAAGAAAAGGGTCTCCCCTACCCAGCTCTTGACGAGAACGGTGAAATTATTGCCAATGAACAGTTCTGGGATACCTTACGCTACAAACGTCAGCGCTAAGTGACTTGAAAGCAAGGCCCTGCAGTCAGTACACTTAGGTTATAACTGTTTGAAGGACATGCCATTTGCCAAGCCTGAACACCTACCCCATTAACGAGCTCAAAGGCGTTGGCCCAAAAATGGCCGAGCGCCTTGCCAAGCTTGGCATTCGCAGCGTGCAAGACATGCTATTTCATTTGCCGCTGCGCTATGAAGACCGCACCCGCATTGTTCCCATCTGCGAGCTTCTGCCCCATACCCATGTGTGTGTGCAGGCCACCATTGAATCCGCCAACATTACCTTTGGTCGCCGGCGGATGTTGGTGTGCCATATTAATGATGGCAGTGGACGCATGACACTCAGGTTCTTTAACTTCTCTGCAGCGCAAAAAAACGCCATGCAAGAGGGCAAAGTGATCCGCTGTTTTGGTGAAGTGCGCCGCGCTAAAGTCGGGCTGGAAATGGCGCACCCTGAGTACAGTATTAGCGACAGCCCCGAAGCCCTCCCCACACAAACACATTTAAGCGCTATTTATCCGACCACCGACGGACTAAAACAACTGTCATTGCGTAACCTAATGCTTCAAGCGCTGCAAGCCTTGAATCGCGCGCCGATAGAAGAGCTGCTGCCACAACAGTATCGTCCCGCAGGTTGGTCACTCGCCGATGCCATTCGCTTTATTCACCAACCACCGGTTGATAGCGATACCCAAGCTTTAGAGCTCGGTGAACATCCAGCGCAGCAACGTCTGGCATTTGAAGAGTTACTGGCCCATAACCTCAGCTTGTTGGCCCTAAGGCAACAGGGGCAAGCTCACAAGGCCGTGGCCTTGGCGCCAAATAATGCCTTAGAGCAGCCATTTGTAGCGTCTTTAGGGTTTACGCCGACGTCAGCACAGCAACGCGTAGTGGCAGAGATTAAAACGGATATGCAGCAGCCGTATCCAATGATGCGCTTGGTACAAGGCGATGTTGGCTCAGGGAAAACCTTAGTGGCAGCACTGGCAAGCTTATGTGCCATCGCCCAAGGTTACCAAGTGGCGCTCATGGCGCCGACAGAAATTCTCGCCGAGCAACATGCTTTAAACTTCAACCGTTGGTTTACCCCGCGAGGTATTCAAGTCACCCTGCTTGGCGGTAAAACCAAAGGCAAAGCACGTGAGCACGCCCTGAGCGATATTCAAAGTGGCCAGGCGCAAATGATTATTGGCACCCACGCATTATTCCAAGATCAGGTGCAATTCAATAACCTGGCGTTGATCATAATTGATGAGCAACACCGTTTTGGCGTCCACCAGCGCTTGTCACTGCGTGAGAAAGGCCGCTTTGGCGATTGCTACCCACACCAATTGGTGATGACCGCCACCCCCATCCCTCGCACCTTAGCGATGACCGCTTATGCTGATTTGGAAACATCGATTATCGACGAGCTGCCCCCCGGGCGCACGCCAGTTACCACCGTTGCTATTCCCGACAGCCGACGTGACGATGTCATAACGCGTGTGCACAAAGCGGTACAAGAGCAAGGTAGACAAGTTTACTGGGTGTGTACCCTGATTGATGAGTCTGATGCGCTGCAGTGTCAAGCCGCGCAATTAAGCGCCGAAGAGCTTCGTGAGCGCCTCCCTGAGCTGCGTATTGGCCTAGTTCATGGTCGTCTAAAGGCGGATGAAAAGCAGCGCGTTATGAGTGAGTTTAAAGACGGCGAACTTGATGTGCTAGTGGCAACGACAGTGATTGAAGTGGGTGTTGATGTCCCCAATGCCAGCCTAATTATCATAGAAAACCCCGAGCGCTTAGGGTTGGCGCAATTACATCAGCTCCGTGGTCGTGTTGGCCGGGGCGCGGCAGCCTCCCATTGTGTGCTGCTCTATCATGCCCCTTTGTCACATACTGCGCAGCAGCGCCTAGGAGTGTTACGTGATAGCAACGATGGTTTTGTTATTGCCGAGCGCGATTTGCAAATTCGTGGACCAGGGGAAGTGTTGGGCACAAAACAAACCGGCATGACCGATTTTAAAGTGGCGGATTTAGAGCGCGACAAAGCCTTAATCAACAACCTTCGTCCGCTCGCCAAACAGCTTCTAATACAGCATCCAGAGGTAGCCAAGGCATTGTGTTGGCGTTGGTTAGGCGATCGCTCTGCCTACGCCCAGGCCTGATGGAGCTATACCTGTATCAAAGCATTATAAGTGTGCTGACTCACTGTATTTAGACAACAAAAAACCCGCCAAATGGGCGGGTTTTTCATCTGCAAAAGCTTAGAATTTGTATTCCATGCCCACAGCTAAATAGTCTTCATCAGCGCTCGCATCGTCATCAAATTTGGTATAAAAGCCAAATAACTTGGTACTTTTATTAAACTTGTAATCAACGCCAGCGGTCATCGCATTACGGTCGTTGCCAGCAAAATCCATGGTTTGGTATTGCGCTTTTAATACCGTTTTATCAATCGCATATGCTGCACTTACTAAGAAGCCGTCGCTGTCTTCACCGCCTGCTGCGGGCTCTTGTGTTTGGTACATGGCACCGAGCTTTATTCCTGCGACTTTAGTGCCCACAGTAGCACGTAAAATATCGTAGCCTTTTACTTCACTGTCAGCGGCAATTGCGGCGTACACGTTGGATTTTTTCAGGCCTTTATCACCATAAGTCAAGGCAACCGAGTAGCCGTTGTCGGCATCGGTATCGTCTTCAGCAATATAACTGGCAATAACTTTAAAACCATTGAGGCTATTCGAGGTATATGTAACCGAGTCACCTAAGCGATTTTCACCTTTGAATACGTTTTTAATATCGCCTTCAAGGTCACTGAACAAGTCAACTTTACCTTGCGATTGCTTTAGCGCGGTATCGTTACGACCAATCACGATTTGGCCAAAGTTACCTTTAAGACCGACGTATTGGTTACGTGCAGTGATGTTGTCTTTATCGCCTTTTGAATCAGCGTCAGACAAATCAACCTGAAACTCAAGTTTATAAACTACGTCCAAGCCATCAGCAATCCCCTCTGAGCCTTTAAAGCCAAGGCGAGACGCATTACTTTTGATTTCAGTGAATGATCCCTCACCCTCATCAGATGATTGCACTGTTACATTCGCTTTACCGTAAATATTGACATCAGCCGATGCGTAAAAAGGCAATCCAGCCGCCACAGCGAGCACTAGTGCAGAAGGAGCAAATCTCATAGTCGTTTCCTCAGTTAAAAATCGCAACACATAATTAAAACGCCTGCAGTCTGCCAGTGTTAAATTACAGAAATATGACAAATGACATTTAAAGTTCAACAAAGTGTCACCGAGGTGACATTTAAGCTTCACATTCAACGCTTTAATAATGATGTTTATGTGAGTTCTTCACCGATTAATTGTAGCTGCTGTTGCAGCTTTTCAATTAAGTCTTTTTGTTCATTGTCTTTATGAAAGGCGACGAACACTTCTCGCGAGGTCTGCGGCACTCCTTCAACTAAGAAGAGCTCTCCCGATTCCAGATATTGCTGCGCTTGCACTCTTGGCACAAAGGCACTACCGCCACAACGTAAAATCAACTCTAAGGCGATACGTCCTGTACTGGTGCGAAAATAAGGCGGTGCCGAATTGGCAAAATTGCGGGCATGCCACAGCGAAAATGCCGTCCCCCAATCCACGAATACATATTGGTTATCAAAAAAAGACTCAGCAGTCGCATCGGCATAACTCGACAGCGGAATAATATCCAGTGTGCAAATTGGTTCAACGCACAACTCATCGACCTTAGGTAAATCGAACAGCACCGCTATATCTAAGGTGCGTTCGAGTAATAGCCGGGTGCTCTCCTGCTGATTTTTAACTTCTGCGACCAAGGAGATGCCCGGCATAGCCGAGACAATATGGGCAATACCAAATTGCAAAAAAGCATCCCAAATATTCGCTGTGCCACTGAGTGCCAATTGACGGCGCATGTTATCTGCCAGCGCCACATCCAGCTTGGCACGCTGTACTCCGGTGACAATCAGCTTAGCGTGAGGTAACAGACGCTCTCCCGGAGCAGTCAGCTGGATGTTATTGCGTTGGCGCAGAAATAGATTGACACCCAAGCTTTGCTCTAACTGACGAATACGAAAGCTCACCGCTGACTGCGTGATATATAAGTTTTCTGCAGCGCGGCCAAAGTGGCGAGTACGCGCGACCTCAATGAACGTCTTCAGTAAATCGATATCCACTCGTGTTTATCCTCACGATAAAAATTTTTTGTTTAAAAAAACAACGCTTGTGTACCATACTCCAGCCGATTTCCCTTGTATTAGGAGCTAGCTATGACGGCGCACCAATTGTTCGAATTACGCAAAGCTTTTGCTTGCGATCACAAATTCTATAACGATGAAAAGTTCCCACGCGGTTTCAGCCGCAGTGGCCACTTTACGCTACTAGAATCGGAGATTTTAGAAGAACATGGACGCTTATTAAAAGCTTTGCAAGAAAAAACGGTTGAACCCATTAACGACACACAAGCGCATTTCGTTGCAGCCACGACTGGCGTATCCACGCCCATCAACCCGGTCGAGAACGCGTGGATAAAGTACTTAAAACTGACGACCAGTAAGGCACGTTTTTTCACCTTGTTTGGGCGTAAACGCAGCTTTGACGCGCCTGAAGTGGAAGTAGAAATCGATAGCGACGATCTCGATTAAACCGCACTTTACGCCCATGCCAGCCATTAGCAGGCGTGGGCGAGTTTAAAAAACTAACGCAAGCTGGCGCGATTGACGGTGCCTTGCTGCTGCGCGCGAGCGTTGCGGCTAAAGCGCCATGAATCCCAACTAAACACCAGCAACGCAGCCCAAATACAGGCGAAGGTAACGATGCGCTCAGCATCAAATACCTCGCCATAAAAGACCACGGCTAATAAAAACATCAGGCTTGGGCCAATATATTGGAAAAAGCCGATAGTGGTGTATTGCAACCGCTTAGCAGCAGCGGTGAAGCACAGTAGCGGTAAGGTGGTCACAATACCGGCGCTAACCAGCAAGGTGTTTAATTGCCAACTATTGACCATTAAATCGGAGCTTGCTGTGGGCGTTGAGAAGTACCAATAAGCCAGTGCCACCGGGAATAAGATAACCGCTTCAAGTAATAACCCAGGTAATGATTCAACGGGCATCTTTTTACGAATTAAACCATAGGTGGCAAAGGAGCCAGCCAACGCAAAGGCCACCACCGGAAACGAACCGAAACTGATCAGCTGAATGGCCACCCCAGTGAGCGCCAAAGCCACCGCAAATAGCTGCCACTTGCGCAAGCGCTCAGATAAAAAGGTTACACCTAGCAATACGTTCAGTAACGGGTTGATGTAATAGCCAAGACTGGCATCGAGCATGTGGTCATTGTTCACCGCCCAAATAAACAAGCCCCAGTTGAACCCTAATAAGGTGGCACTGACTACCAGCATGAGTAAGTATTTTGGCTGCTTAATGATCACTTGGACGTTACGCCACTGACGCAACACTGCCACCACTAACAACAAAAATAGCACCGACCAAATCACACGATGGGCAAGGATTTCCAGAGCGGGTACAGCGAGCAACTGTTTGAAATAAACCGGGGCAACTCCCCACATAGTGAACGCCAAGGCTGCGAATAGCATGCCTTTTTTGGCTTGAGCATCGGATGACATAACACTAACCCAAACGGTAAAAACGCTATTCTACGCCTCGCATTGTTGAAGGGCTAGTTTATCCGACTAAATAAGTGCCTGTACCATAAGCGATTTGCACACCCTGGTCATTATGCAGCTCCATACGACATACACACACCTTGTTACCCGAGCGAATCAACATAGCCGTAGCAATAAAACGCTCACCCTTACCCGGGCGTAAATAATCTGTGCGCAAATCGATGGTGCCTAAGGTTGCCAGCCGGGATTGTGCGCTGAGCATTTCTGCCGGGCCAAATTTATCAATCACCGATGCCGCAGCAAGCAATCCACCCACGGTGTCTAACAACGACGAAATGACTCCGCCATGGAGTATTTGCTGTTGCGGGTTACCGATTAACTGCGCGCTCCATGGCAATTCGATGCTCGCCGACTCGCCGTCCAGCTCCTTGATCTCCATTGCCAATAACTGGTTGAACGGCATTTGCGCAAATAACTGGCTTAGCTTATTCAGGGCTTGAGCTTTATCCATAGTCTGTTCTCAACTGGTAAGATGAGTTATAGCCTATCTGAAGATGCATTTTTAAGCAAAGAGCAAGGCAGTTGCAGACAGGAATAATAAAAGACTCTAGAATAGGCGGCCATGAGCAGTGTATCCGCATTATTTTCCGAACAAACGCCTGAGCAGATCCTGCGCGACGTGTTCGGCTACAGCCAATTTCGCGAGGGCCAACAGCAGGTGATCAACGCCGTGCTTGGCGCTCAGGATGCCTTAGTGCTCATGCCGACAGGCGGTGGCAAGTCGTTATGCTACCAAGTGCCGGCAATGTTATTACCCGGGCTAACCTTGGTCATTTCACCATTAATATCCTTGATGCAAGACCAGGTGACTCAGCTCAACGCCCAAGGGGTCAAAGCGGCCTATATTAATAATTCTCTGACTCGTGAACAGCAGCAGCTCATCTATCAGCAACTCCATGACGGCGAAATAAAACTACTCTATGTTGCTCCGGAGAAAGTGCTACAATATGAGTTTATGCAGCGTCTTGGCTATTTAAATATCAGCCTGATTGCGGTTGATGAGGCACATTGTGTGTCTCACTGGGGGCATGATTTTCGTCCCCATTACTTCCGCCTTAGTGAACTCAAACAGCGCTTTG
Source organism: Pseudoalteromonas sp. CNAT2-18.1 (assembly GCF_022347865.1). Taxonomy (NCBI): domain Bacteria; kingdom Pseudomonadati; phylum Pseudomonadota; class Gammaproteobacteria; order Alteromonadales; family Pseudoalteromonadaceae; genus Pseudoalteromonas; species Pseudoalteromonas sp. CNAT2-18.1. The sequence continues at coordinate 47,266 of NZ_JAKRFR010000005.1, forward strand.
CCCATGTACCGATGATGGCACTTACCGCCACTGCCGACAGCGCCACTCGTGTCGATATTGTCAATCAACTGGGGCTTCGCTCGCCCTATATCCATATTGGCAGCTTCGATAGGCCAAACATTCGCTACACCTTGGAAGAAAAGTTTAAACCTTTCACTCAGTTGCTGCGCTATTTGCGCACCCAAAGTGGGCAAAGCGGCATCATCTACTGTACTAGCCGCAAGCGCGTTGATGATTTGGCCCAAAAACTCAGTGAAGCAGGTTTTAATGTCGCCGGTTACCACGCTGGCATGAGTAACGAATCGCGCCACTTTGTACACAACGCATTTGCCAAAGACGATATTCAAATTGTGGTCGCCACCGTGGCCTTCGGCATGGGCATCAACAAACTCAATGTGCGCTTTGTGGTGCACTACGATATTCCTAAAAACATCGAGTCTTATTATCAAGAAACTGGCCGAGCCGGACGGGATGGTTTGGCCGCAGAAGCCATTATGTATTTTGACCCGGCGGATGTCCCTCGAGTTAGGCGCTTTTTTGAAGACATTGACGATGAGCAGCGCCGCCGCGTCGAAGAGCAACGTTTCAATGCCATGGCCAGTTTTGCCCAAGCGCAAACCTGCCGACGACAAATATTGCTCAATTACTTTAGTGAATACCAGCGCGAAGCATGCGGTAACTGCGATATCTGCTTAAATCCACCGCAGCGTTTTGATGGCACCGTGGTGGCGCAACAGGCGCTATCCTGTGTGTATCGCGCCGGACAAAAATTCGGGCTGGGCTATATCGTCGAGTTACTGCGCGGCGCCAACACTCAGCGTATCCGAGATCTCAATCATCACACCTTAAGCACCTACGGCATAGGCAAGGAGCACAGCAGCGAATATTGGCTCAGTATTTTGCGCCAGCTCATTCATCAGGGCTTACTGCATCAAGATATTACCCAAGGTTCGGTACTACACCTTACCGAAGCAGCCAGACCGGTGCTCAAGGGCGAATATCAGTTACAACTTGCTGAACCACGTTTACAAGCCAAGCACGTTTATCAAGATAAGCTGGCCCAGTTCAATTACGATAAAAAGCTGTTTGCTAAACTGCGCGCCTTGCGCAAGCAACTAGCGGACGATGATGATGTGCCGCCGTATGTGGTATTCAATGACCGAACCTTAGCGGAAATGGCGCAACTTATGCCTACCAATGACACCGAGTTTTTAAAAGTATCGGGTGTGGGTTTCACTAAACTCAGTAAGTACGGCAGTGCCTTTATGACTTTAATTCGTAATCATCTGTCACCCGAATAATCGCCAACACCATATAAGAGCTTAACTGTGACCCAACTCGCTATAGATAGCCAACACCACGTTATTATCATTACTCCAGATGTGATGCCCAGCGCCGATGAATTCGATTTTTGGGGCCGTATTTTCTTGCATTATGACGCCATCTCCATCGGTGAGTTTGAACAAGGTGTAGACAGGCACATGCTGCGCTTTAGCTTTGAACAGCTTCCTTTTGAGCTGCATTTTGAACATTATGGCGATAATATTTGGATCAGCGCGACAGGGGTTGAGGCGCAAGGTAAGTTAACCAAGTTAGGAAATTATTTAAGCGCAAGTTAATAAATGTGCGATACACTTTAATTCACGATATGGAAAAAAGTGAGTTAAATGAATCGACTATTCGTTCTACTGAGTACCCTAGCCGCCTTTTCCAGTGCTGTTCCCGCGCAGCAGGAAAAGTGCAAGAATGAACAGTCCCAAGTGCAAAGTAACCACTTACTATCGCGTCAACTCGAGGACAAAGCTCCCCTTCCTGATGCCAATCCTAGCCGACGGATTGGAGACATTAGCTTTAGCCAGCAAAATATCTTTAACACCGAATTAGACGACGAAAATAACTGGCTGTTCCGCCTTGCCAACGACATGCATGTGATGACTGAACAGCAAGTGTTAGAGAATATTTTGTTGTTCCAACCAGGCGATCGCTACAGCCCACAACAATTACGCGAGTCAGAACGTTTGCTGCGTCAACAAGGCTATTTATATGACGCTCGGATCAGTGCGCAAACGCGGTGCGACGAGTTTGTGGATGTGAAAGTCGAAACCCGTGAGCTCTGGACTTTGTTGCCAGAGATTAGCTTTAGCCGCAGCGGAGGTGAGAACCGATCCACGTTTGGTTTTCGTGACAGTAACTTCCTTGGTTGGGGTAAGCGCGTATCCTTAGTACGCACCAATGATGAAGAGCGCAGTGGTTACGAATTTACCTATGACGATCCGAATATTCTCGGCAGTCGTTATCGCGGTCGTCTTGAGTATGCAGATAACAGTGACGGTAAGCGCCATTGGCTGTCGGTCACTTATCCTTTTTATGCGCTGTCTACAAAACACAGTTATGGGGTTGCCAATGGCAGTAACCGCCGTCAGGAGAAGCTCTATGATCGCGGTGAAGAGATCAGTGAGTTCTCGCAACATACCTCTTCTAGCCATCTTTTTTATGGGGTTTCAAGCTCCCCAGCCCCGAATTGGACACAGCGCACCATCGTCGGTTATCGCTACCAAAAAGACCGGTTTGATGCGATAGATGAAACCGTGTTACCTCTTGCCGAAGAGCGTACGCTTTCCTATCCCTATTTGCGAGTCAGCTGGTTACAAGACGATTATGTAAAAGTACACAATATCGACTCTATCACGCGCACCGAAGATTTGAACCTAGGCTGGCAAATCGATACTACTTTAGGTTACTCAGGCGAATCTCTGGGTGGCGATACCAACCGTTTGGTGCTCGACTTTCGTGTGCAGCGCAGCCACTACGTTAATCAGCAGAGTCTGTGGCGTTGGTCAGTAGATGTACAAGGTCAGCTACGCGAAGATGGGTTTACTGCTGAGAATCTATTTTTTGGCACCCAAGCTGAGTATTTCTTTAATAGTGATGATGCTCAGTCGTGGTATGTAAAGGCGCGTATAGATGGCGCTGAAGGGTTAACTTTAGACCGCCAGCTTACACTAGGTGGCGATTCCGGGCTGCGCGGATACCCGCAGCATTATCAGCAAGGGGATCGGCGAGCACTGCTTAGCATTGAGAAGCGCTATTATTGGGAATATAACCTATGGCAGTTATTTCGCGTCGGTGGGGCTGCTTTTTATGACGCAGGACAAGCCTGGTTTACCAACAGCAATCCCGCCAATGACACCCACTTTCGCCACAACTATGGGGTAGGTTTACGCTTAGCACCAAGTCGCGCCAACGCCGGAACGGTTATTCATATCGATGTCGCCAGAGCTATCAACCGCCCGGATGATGTCGACCCCGTCCAGTGGTTGGTGACCGTGAAGAAATCCTTCTAAATACACTTTGCTGATGGCTGTTTCCATGCTATACAGCGGCTTTAACAACTTGTTTTTATAAGGAACATATCTGTGGCGCTGGTTGATCTTCTTACTCAACATTATAAGTGGCTGGTTACCCTTGTGGTGCTGCTGCTTTTCCCTTTATTGGTGCGCTTGCAGCTGAAAATTTTTAACAAAACGATCCGGGGTCGAGTCGACCCTCATCGTAAACAACGCGCGCAATTGTTACTCAAAGTGCTGCTTGCTTTTGTCCTGCTGTGCATCCTATTGGTGTTCTGGGGCATCGAGTTACGCGGGCTATTAGTGGTCGGCTCAAGTCTGTTTGCAATGCTTGGCGTAGCGATGTTTGCGGGTTGGTCTTTGCTTTCGAACCTGACATCGTTTTTGCTGATGTTTGTACAAAATGATTGCCGGGTCGGCAACTGGGTCAAGGTGATTGATGGCGCCAACTTCATAGAAGGACGGATTATTGAAATGGGGTTGATGAACGTGGTGTTAGAGCACCTAGAGGGTCATCGTGTTCTCTATCCCAACAATTTATTTGTAACCCGACCAGTGATGGTATTGAACAAACCGCCACAAAAAACCAAGCCTACACGGCGCATACTGGCGCCTAAAAATAAATCTTAAAGCAAATGCCAACAGGCGCAATTGCGCCTGTTATTCATTGTTGAGCTCAGGTGTTTTTAACTCATCATCCATGTCACTGATTTCATCAATAAACGTCTCTAGCTGTTGCTCAACCAACGAGTTGGCATGCGCAAAATAAGCAAGATGAAAAATAGCATCGCCCTCGTTCACCAAAGGCATGGTTTGTTGTCCAATCACAATGCCACTGCGCGGCGCTAAAATCGCACATTCACTATCCCCTAGCGGGCTGTTGATATAAGCCAACACTTGGCCTTTACTCACGCGCTCGCCAAGGGATACTTGAGCGCGGATAATGCCATCTGTTTCGGCCCGGATCCAACTGGTAGAACTGGCGATAACCGGCTCCGCCTGCTTGCGAACCCGCTTACCTCGTAGCATCCTCAGTTTACGCATGACGTTTTCCACCCCTTGCACACCCGCAGCAATAGCGATGGGATCGAAACGTAGCGCCTCTCCAGCTTCGTACGTGATCACCGGGATCCCAAGCTCTGCCGCTTCACTGCGCAGTGAGCCGTTTCGTAGCGAGGCATTGATCACCGCTGGCGTACCAAAGGCATTGGCTATTTTAGCCGTTTCCTCATTGCTTAAATCGGCTCGGATCTGCGGTAAATTGGTGCGGTGGATGGCGCCTGTATGCAAATCAATGATATGGCTGCAGTGCATCGCCACTTCGTTAAAAAAAGTATTCGCCATACGCCCCGCCACAGATCCTCGCTGCGAGCCCGGGAAGCAGCGATTGAGATCGCGCCTATCGGGAAGGTAGCGAGATTTATGGATAAAACCAAACACATTGACAACAGGCACAGCAATTAAGGTGCCACGCAGTTGCGTGGCATCAACCTTTGCTAAGGTTTGTCGCACGATTTCAACACCGTTGAGCTCATCACCGTGAATTGCTGCACACACCAGCAATACCGGGCCGCTTTCTACCCCATTGACCACCTCAAGATTAATGGTCAGTGGTGAATGGGTATATAGCTTGGCCGCTTCAAGCTCAAAGGTGCGCCGCTGCCCAGGTGCGACTTGCTCACCTAACAGCGTAAACGCCTGATTCTTTTTAGCCCTTGCCACGGGTTCTGGTCCTCTTTTCTTTAGCATTCTTTTCTATAAATTGAATAATCATGCCAGCAATATCTTTTCCTGTCGCTAACTCAATTCCTTCGAGTCCTGGTGAAGAGTTAACTTCCATCACTAAAGGGCCACGCTCAGAGCGCAGTAAGTCAACCCCAGCGACATTTAACCCCATTGCTTTAGCGGCGGCCACTGCTGTTTTACGCTCTTCTGGAGTAATCCGTACTAAGCTGGCACTGCCGCCACGGTGTAAATTGGAGCGAAATTCACCTTCTTGGGCTTGGCGCTTCATCGCCGCAATAACGCGATCGCCAATGACAAAGCAACGAATATCAGCCCCACCCGCTTCTTTGATATATTCCTGCACCATGATGTGTGCTTTCAGGCCCATAAAAGCTTCAATCACACTCTCGGCCGCCTTGCGTGTTTCAGCAAGCACCACCCCAATCCCTTGTGTCCCCTCTAGCAGCTTGATAACAACCGGGGCTCCACCCACCATCTCAAGTAAGTCTTTGACATCATCGGGTTTGGATGCAAAACCGGTTACCGGCATACCCACTCCCTTGCGTGATAGTAGCTGTAAAGAACGCAATTTATCGCGCGAGCGGGTGATAGCAACAGATTCGTTCACAGGGTACACCCCCATCATCTCGAATTGCCGTAACACTGAACAGCCATAAAACGTAATAGAAGCCCCGATGCGCGGAATAATGGCGTTGAAGTCCTCTAGTTTTTGACCTTTATAGTGTACTTCCGGCTCTTGCGAGTTGATATTCATATAACAGCGTAAAGCATCCAATACCTGTACTTCATGGCCACGCTGTTGTGCCGCCTCAATTAAACGGCGAGTGGAATACAGCGACTTGTTGCGTGATAAAATGCCGATTTTCATAATAAACCTTATAATTGTATTTGGTATGACAATTCAGGGTCTACAACAATACGCCCTGCCATGGCTGTACGCCCCAATAGCATACGAAACTTCATGGTGTCTCTATTTGTGAGTGTTGCTTCAATGGGCCATTGTTGGCCGCCAATAAGTAACTGCGTCTGTATGACATAACGCTGCTCCTGGTGCCCACCAGAGTCAGTGACGGTGCGCTGGTCTATCACCCTCGCTTGGCACTGTATCTCTGTGTTATTGTCGTCTTGAATGGGATGAACCCAAAACCGCACCCAGACCTGCTCCTCTTGTGTAAACTCCTCAACTCGAAAGGCATGAATACATGAAGTACGGGCACCGGTATCGACCTTAGCCTTGATTTTATCAATCCCCAGCTCAGGCAGGGCTAGCCACTCACGCCAACCTACTGTTATTTTATTTGTCATATGCGAAGTCACTCGTATGCTCCAACGGCGAGGAGCGCAATAGTAAAAGCCGCTTTATACGGTAATTATCGATAAAGAACAGTGAATTAAATTACTCGCGTCGATAAAGACTATTCATTGATCTTGTAGCGATAATAGACAAGGATAGAAGAAACATTCTGTATTGAAAGTGAAGGTGTTATGTCAGCTTTGATTCATGCCTTAGTGTTAGACGCTCAAGGCGGCGCTGAACAATTAACTGAAAAATCAGCGATTAAGCAGTGGAAGCCCAGTGATGGTGTGCTGTGGCTACATCTTGATTACTGCCAAGATGATATTGAGCAATACTTGGCAGCGGTACCATTAAGTGAATTTGCACATGATGCCCTTATTGCCGATGAAACACGCCCTCGTATTGTCAGCGATGACAGTGGCCATTTATTGTTTTTGCGTGGCGTCAATCTTAACCCGGCAGATAGTCCTGATGATATGGTATCGATTCGCGTGTTCGTTAGTGAACAACTTATCGTCTCTACGCGTCACCGCCGCCTGCTGTCGGTGAATGCCCTTGCTGAATCTTTACGTAAAGGCAAAGGGCCGAGTACCACCTCAGCACTGGTATGCCAATTGTGCGAAAATTTAACCTCGCGAATGCAAGGTGTGATAGATGAACTCGAAGATAAACTTGACCAATTTGAAGAAGATGTTGATAGCCAACGAGCACATGATCACAATGCGCTATCACAGGTGCGCCGCCAAACTATCGGCTTAAAGCGCTATATCAGACCACAAAAGGAGGCTCTGCGCGCGCTTGTGAGTCAACAGCCAAGTTGGTTGGCTGACAGTGATACGCCGCGCATCAATGAAACCATTAACCATCTGCTGCGCTACTTAGAAGAACTTGATTTGAATATTGAGCGGGCCCAAATAATCCAACAAGAGGTCGCCAGCCAAGTATCCGACCAACTTAATAAGCGTATGTATGTGATGTCAGTGGTAGCAGCGCTGTTTTTACCCCTGGGCTTTCTTACCGGTTTACTGGGCGTCAATATTGGTGGAATTCCTGGAACAGAATCAGCAGCAGCATTCCCGTTGTTTGTTCTCGCTCTAGTGATATTAACCGCCGCCGTCGCTTTATATTTTCGTATGAAAAAATGGCTATAAAAAGCCTACCCACGTGGTCTGCTTAGCTTGCCACGTTACCCCTTCACACACGGATGTAGCCCACGTATGAGCTTAAAAATACGCGATTTAGATCAGCAGACCCAGTGGCTTAGTAGCGCGCAGCGGCTAGCGCTCAAAGAAGTGATCGCCGCTAGCTTTGCCGGGGTCAGCCCTGATGAGTACATGCAATACTATTTTGATGACCCCAAGGCATGTCAGCGTAAGCTCAGGCTTTATTTTGACCATAGCACGCTGGTTGGCTATTGCCTGTTAACCTTCACACAGCACGACAAAAGGACGGTAATACGAGCCTCTGCAGCTTTTTACCCACAATATAGAAACGGTGGCAATACCTTCTCCTTTTCCCTGTATCACAGTATTCGCTACTGGCTTACACGTCCTTGGTGCGCTGTGTATTATGCCGATACAATGCTCAGTCCAGCAATGTACCGGGCCATCGCCAAGCATGTAGCAATTATCTGGCCACACCCAGATTGCAGAAGTCCCAACGCGCTGTTTGAGCACTTTAACGCGGAGGGAATAGTAAGCCCTGGCGGCTCTCTTCGCTGTTTAAAGCCTGTGAACCGTGCAAGTAACTACAGCATCTCGGAGCTTGCGGCCTTTCACGCCAGTGACAAAAAAGAGATTGCCTTTTACTGCAAAATGAATCCTGACTTTCATGCTGACATGGGACTATTTGTGATTATTCCCATCCATACTAAGCAAGTGATTTATACCTTAGGCAAGCGATTGTTAAGCGTCTTTAAAGCGCGTTAATCGCTTTGATGGTATCTAGACGCACTGAAGCGATGAACGACTCATGCGAATATAACTGCACGTGGACTTAGCGCAGCGCCATGCAAAGTTGTTCTAATGCATGATATTAACTGCATGGCATAGGCTGATAGCTCATAACTGCCACACAAAATAAAAATGACATGCTCAATATGAAAGAGGGATAGTGATTGATTTAAGGGCGGTAATATTAACAGAAAGAAATGGCGCTCTCGCTAGGGATCGAACCTAGAACTTGGCCTCCGGAGGGCCACGTGATATCCATTTCACCACGAGAGCGCAGTGTCTATGTGTTCAGACAGCGCTTATAGTAAAGGCATCACAAGGTAAATACTAGCCCTAGCCGATCATATGGCGATATTTTCAGCAGCTGTCGCTCAGCACCGAGCAATACGATTAAATTTCACTCATTCATGATGCAATTTCGCCTTGGCATTCAAGGTATTTACATTTGACTCATACTTTTGCGTTATTTTCTCTGGCAATCCTGCTATCTTGAACTTTACTTATATCTACTGTGTTGCAAATTTGCTGTTAACTTCCCTCAACAAGCTGTAATTGGGCTGAGATATCATCATCTTTTTATTTCAGTATTGTTGGCTTGCTGCCGCTATAAAAGCGCACAGCTATTGAGAAGAACAGCGTCTGTTTCACTGTATGTACACTACTATTTATATGCTGTTTGGAGCCCCTATGAACTTGATGACTGCAGAACAAGTCGCCGAATACCTTGGTGTAAAAATTGAACGCGTAAAACGCCTTGCCCGTGAGCATTTGCTCATCGCTAAAAGCCAAGATGATAACGGTGACCCAATGTTCGATAAAAGCGACGTGGAAAGATATAAGGAGTTGGCACAGCGCCTAGGTGGCATTTAGAATCTCATCGAGTTGTAGTTTGGCTTCATCCACTCGATGCGCAGTGTTATTCGCTCGATACCAAAAATAATTCAGCGCCGCGACTAACTTCTGCATAGCCGTAAACTTAACCCAGTCGATGCGTTGCTCACTGCCAAAGTACTCACTTAGCAACGCGTGCTGTTGTGCCTCAGTCAGAGAGAAACTAATGCTCAGCATGGAGAGATCAAAGTATCGGTCGCCGGGCTGAGCATATTCAAAATCAATGCACTGCCAACATCCTAAGTAACTAATAATGTTTTGCCGAATTAAGTCATTGTGACAAAAGCGCATATCTTCAGATTGCATTTTAGTATCAGTGACAACCTGATGCAGCGCTTGCGCATATGCTTGGTAAAAAGGCTGATGCTCATAGCGCTTGAGCTCGGCATGCAAATCAAGGTATGGCCCGCTGCATGGCTGGGCGTGGATGAGCTGTAAACACTTCACAGCTTGGCTGACATCAAACTGCTCTGGCACCTTTCCCGGCGCATAATGAAAAATAGCTCCTTGATGCGCTTCATCTACGTACAAGGGCGCCGGACAAGCAGCCTGTTTGGCTAAGCGGCGCTGAGCCGCAATTGCCTCGTGGGGTAATGGCTTGGCATAAAATTTAACCAACCACGATTGCTCTGCAGTATCAACACGATAGTTTTCGTTGCTCACACCTTGTGGCAAATAGGTAATTTGCTCAATGCGCGTGCTGGGTTTATACCGCCGCACTAGGCTATTAATTGAGGCAACAGATTTAGGCATAGGCCGTTCCTGTGGTGCTCTTATGCTGGTATTGCGCCCGCCAGCGCAGATAGCCGGCCACCGCCATCACCGTGTAAAACACAAATAGCACCGTTGTCGGATAATACCCTTTAGCAACATATAAATAGATAGACGCGGCATCAATAACCACCCAATATAGCCAGTTTTCCAACACTTTTTGTGCCACTAAATAGGTCGTTACCACCGCAAAACAGGTGGTTAAACTATCAAGGTAGGCGTAATCAGCATGGGTGTAGTTATCCATCACATACCCGGCCACGAGAGCGACCACCGTCGTCGCTGCGATTACTACTGCATGACGCTGGACGGTGTATGAAGTAATGCCTTGGCGGGCGCTATTTTGGCGACCATAGCGCCATGCCCACCAACCGTACACCGCCATACCCATATAGTAAAAATGTAGCGCCGACTCCATTAACAAAGCGCCGTTCCAGTACATCAAAGTATAGATTAAGGTGCTAATGAAAGCCGCCGGCCAGCACCACAAACTCTCTTTCATAGCTAATAGCAAGTAAGCCATGGATAATGCCACAGCAACGTATTCCCACACCGACATGGCACTGAATCCGGCAATAATAGCGCTCAGAGTTTCCATCTTTACGCCTCTTAACTCGCCTCAGGAGAGAGGTCACCGCATAGAAACTTACACACAAAAATAGCCTTGCCGTAGGTTTCATAGGAGCGTTTAATTTCTGCACTCACCACTGACATCACGGTGTCGTAATCACCAAACACCTGAGTTGATAAGGTATTGGTGATCACTTTAATATCGCCATGCGCATTAAGGCGGTCAATGAAATCTTGAATATAGGGGATATAGTCTTGATGCAATGGGTACTTGCTTATTTCTACTGTCAGTTTCATGGGCCTACCTTGGGAAATATAAAGCCGCTATTGTAGCCTGTCGCTAACATAAGCCAAACACCCTGGGGGATATTTTTGTCCTTCGCATAAATCACTGACGGCCATAGCGAGCACAAAACAAAAATGATGAATTATGGCAATTAGCCTGTTACTGCTCACAAAGCGCTAAATTCGCGATATAGTAGCGCTCACAACAAAAAACTCAGCACATGGATTATGAAACGCATTGCCATTATCGAAGACGAAGCTGCTATTCGCGACAACTACGTTGAAATGCTCGAAGGACAAGGCTACCAAGTTCAAGGGTTTGCCGACAGGCCCAGTGCTGAAAGAGCGCTGTTTGAGCAACTACCGGATCTCGCCATCGTCGATATTGGCTTAGGCAATGAGATTGATGGTGGCTTTATGCTGTGCCAAAGTTTGCGTGCCCGCTCGCATACCTTGCCAATTATTTTTTTAACTGCCCGTGACAGCGAAATTGATACAGTCTGTGGCCTGCGTATGGGGGCTGATGATTACCTTACCAAAGATATCAGCATGGCCCATTTAGCAGCGCGTATTGGTGCGTTATTTCGCCGCGTGGAAGCACAAGAGACGCCCCCGCAAGCGAATGAAACCATAGAGCAAGGCGATTTGGAGTTAGACCTCAAGCGGATGCGCGCTGCTTGGCAAAACCAAGCCGTGGATCTGACCGTAACCGAGTTTTGGATGGTACATTCGCTTGCTAAGCGCCCTGGTCACGTAAAAAGTCGTGATGAGTTAATGAGCGATGCGAAAATATACGTCGATGACAGCACTATCACGTCGCACGTAAAACGTATTCGCAGAAAATTCCAAGCCATTGATGCTAGCTTTGATTGTATCAACACCGTCTATGGCATGGGTTATCGCTGGGAAATGAAGTAAATGGCACGATTTGGCCTGGGCCTGCGCAGTAAGGTCATTGTGTTATCTTGCTTTTTATTCGTCCTGCCATGGCTTGGCTACGAGTACGTCTGGGAAATGGAAAAGTACCTACGTAAAGGACAAGAAAAAACCTTGGTGGGCACCACCCGAGCTCTGGCCACAGCCTTACACGAACGCCCGGCCCTGTTTGAAAACGCCAGTCAATTTACCGACAAGGTCGAGAAAGGCCGCGACCTGTACGCCTATAGTATCGATAATGCCATTCGGCTTGATGGCGAATTGGGAGATTGGCAGCCTTATCAAGAGTTAATGTGGCAGTATCATGGCCAATACCTGAGTACCCCCACCCCTGAGCATGACAACGCCGATCTCTCTTTTCGCCATATGGTCGGCAAGTATGGTAATTACCTGTACGCGGTGTTCGCGGTGCGAGACGACACCGTGCGTTACCGCCCCAAAAATGCCCTTGGCGTGAGTCGCAACGACCACTTAAAAATCGCCATAAAAACGCCACAGGGGGAGCTTACGAATTACATTGTCGCGACCCGCGAAGATGGCTGGGTCAACGCCTTTGAACTGCCGTCACTGCAACCCTACACACAAATTCAGGGCTATTTCCGACGCACTGCACAAGGTTATAACATCGAGCTGCGTATGCCCTTAAATATGCTTGGTAACAAACTGGGCTTCGCTATCAGTGATTGGGACGATGGCCAACAGCAGCGCCACCTCATGGCTACCTCCAACGTGCATGATGCCAACCGCCTTGGCACCGTGTTGCTGCCATCACCTGAGATCAAGCGCATTATTAAAGGCATGGGTCACAGCGGCAGCCGCATTTGGGTTGTCGATAAACATCATCGAGTATTAGCACAGTCTGGCACCATTCAACATGCCGATGGCGTCTGGGCCAGCTCGTTACAAGAAAACGAACAACAAGGGGCGTGGCAACGCTTTGAAGAGCGCTTTTTACACCCACTGTACTATAAAATTCTTACCCGCCCGCCCAGTGATTTTTTAGATACCTTGCACGATGTGGCCGCCCTTGAAGGCAGCCACATAGCCAACGCGCTAAAAGGCAAGCCGGCCTCCAACTGGCGCCTGACACCGGATAACAAAGCCGTTATTCTCAGTGCCGCCTACCCTATTTGGGGTGACGACCAAGTGCTCGGCGCGGTGATCGCAGAAGAGACCACCAATGGCGTACGTACGCTGCGCAACAAGGCACTGGAAAAGCTATTTAACGTGATTTTGGCGGTGATGTTTATCGGCACCATCACGCTGTTTTTCTTCGCTTCTCGTATTTCCTCGCGCATTCGTCGCCTGCGTGACAGCGCCGAGCAAGCCATTGATGAGCAAGGTCGTGTTCGCGGTACCTTAACACTGAGTAAAGACAGTGACGAAATTGGTGACTTATCCCGCAGCTTCGCTAACATCGTTAATCGCTTAGGCGGCTATACCCATTACCTAGAGAATATGTCCTCACGCCTGTCTCATGAATTACGCACACCGGTGGCGGTGGTGCGCAGCTCGCTAGAAAACTTACAAATGATCGCCACCGAGCCACAACAGCAAAAGTACCTCACCCGCGCTCAAGAGGGTGTCAATCGGCTGAACAAATTGATCACCACCATGAGCGAAGCAACACGCTTAGAGCAAAGTATCTCAACAGCAAAAAAAGAGCATTACGATCTGCAGCAAGTGGTGCTTGGCTGTATGCAGGGTTATCAGTTCGCATACCCGCAAGCACACTTTGACATCAACATTAGCGACGCGGCTATTCCCGTGGAAGGTTCAGCTGATTTTTTAGCGCAGCTGTTAGATAAGCTGATTAACAATGCCCTAGAGTTTGCTTACGAAGGAAGCGCGATTGGCGTATCCCTTGAGCGCCAAGCTCAGCACGCAGTGCTTAAAGTGAGTAACCAAGGCCCGGCGCTTCCTGCGGATATTGGTGAGCATATTTTTGATTCTATGGTGTCGGTGCGCGAGCAAGATAAGCAGCAGCAGCCCCATTTGGGATTAGGCTTGTACGTGGCGCGGCTTATTGCCGATTATCATCAGGCGCAAATAAAGGCTGAAAACCTCGCTGATGGCAATGGCGTGGTCTTTTCACTGACCATTAAAATAATCCAAGATTGATTCACGACCTATTCATTCCTAAAGCGTTAGAGTTAGGTCATCGTCGCAATTATGGAGCACAATGGGTATGACAGGTCAGCTTCTTCAACCTGAGGAGATTGAGTATATTTTTGCGCTCTTTAATAATAGCGAACACGCTGAGCCAACGCCTCCTCAGCCAATACCCCTTGAACCTAACAGTGAAGGTTCATTACAATAAGGCACGTCTTCTCCTCGTGCCTTATTTTTGTGAAACCACACCGCGCTAAAAAAGAACTTGCCCTACTGCCTATTTTATTTATTGCTATCGCTTTATGTGTGGGTGGTCACTTTGTGTTGCAACCCAACTATCAAAATAGCCATATCGTAGAGTACGCCCTCGCGGCCCTGCCCTTTGCATTGTTTGCGTTAGTCATTATTGCGATACGCATGGCCATCAAACAAGAACAAGATGAGCAGGACGAGGAGTAATCAGGTCGCTACAATACGTGATAACCAAACCAATCCGGCTTGATTGTTTGCGAGCGTCCGCTTGGGGTTAGGTGAATGTGGTATTGGTTATCGAGCAAATCCAAGGCAAAGCAGTCATCCACCTCATGGAGATCATCTTTATGCTGATGGCTCATGTGCGTTAAATAACGTTGTTTGACTTGCTGTTTGGCTTGCTCGGCGCTGTGTGCAACGGTCAATGTGAAGGCATGTTGCTCAGCCATTTTATCCGCTTCATAGGCACCTAAGTTCACAAAATACAAACGCTCCGGACGATTTTGCGGCGTGTCGGCAATGGCAATGTGGTAGCCATCAATATCGTTAACAGCCATATACGAGTCCATATGCACCTTGTCCTTGTCACCGACCCATTGCGCCTTGAGTTTTGAGTAGGTATCGTCAATGGACTCCCCAACCACAAAGCGTACGTCGTGCATTTCAATATGACAGCCGCGAACACGCCCACCTAAATACACCATAAATAACTGCATTAAATTATTCCATGCGTCTTAAAAAAGTCAGTATATCTATGAGTTATTGAGATTGTAAGAGCATTAAAGGGGCCCTTACTTACTTGCCGATGGCGCGAACTGCTCAGCGTCAATATCGTGCTTTTTAATCAACTTATAAAAGTCACTGCGGTTACGCTTGGCGAGTTTAGCGGCTTGGGCAACATTGCCATCCACCATTTTCAAAACGCGAATCAAATACTCACGCTCGAATTGCTTTTTCGCTTCATTAAGGGCGATGGGTGAACTCGACTCCATCTCACATTGCAGCGCCAGCGCCACTTGCTTCGCACTGATAAGCTCGCTGGGGCTGAGCGCCACAACTTGCTCCACCACATTTTGCAACTGACGAATATTACCGGGCCAATCATGGCGCAGTAACAAGTCCATAGCATCGTCACTGAAGCGTTTCACCGCCTGCTCTTGGCGCGCCGCAATTTGCTCACAAAAGTAATGTGCCAACAGCGAGATATCTTCGCGACGCTCATTTAACGCCGGCAGGCGCAGATTGACGACATTTAAGCGGTAATACAAATCTTCACGAAAGGTATTTTCACTAATGGCCGTGGGTAGGTCTTTGTGGGTTGCCGACACTACCCGCACATTAACGGGGATTTCTTCGCTATGACCTACCGGGCGAATCGTTTTCTCTTGCAGCACCCGCAATAGCTTCACCTGCAGATTCAAAGGCATATCGCCAATCTCATCGAGAAATAAGGTGCCTCCCTCGGCCTGTGAGAATAACCCCACATGGTCCGTTGTGGCCCCGGTAAAAGCCCCTTTTTTATGACCAAACAGCTGTGATTCCAACAACTCTGCGGGCACCGCACCACAGTTGATGGCAACAAAGGGTCCATCACTGACATTGCTATTTTCATGCACTGCTTTGGCTAATAACTCTTTACCCGTACCACTGGCCCCAGAGATCAGCACATTCACATCAGCGGCGCCAACCATTCGCACTTGCTCTAGCAGGTGGTGCATGGTGGCACTGCGAGTAACGATACCATGATGGTTACTTTGCTGACCTTGGCTGTGACCATGCAGGCGCACCGCTTTAGCTAGGGTATCGATCAGCTCGTCTTTATCTATGGGTTTAGTCAAAAAGGCAAACACGCCCTGCTTGGTAGCCTTCACCGCATCAGGAATAGAGCCATGTGCGGTCATCATCACCACCGGCATGGTCGGGTAAAGTTGCTGCACTTGTTCGGCGAGTTGCATGCCATCAATATCATCCATGCGCAAGTCGGTCAGAAGCACATCAAAGTGCTGTTGTTGCAGCTCGCTTAAGGCATCACTGGCACAATTCGCGGTGCTAACCTCATAGTTATTGGCTAACAGGCGAATGGTGAGTAACTTCAGTAGGCTTTCATCATCATCCACTAATAAAACTTTGGACTTAGTACTCATTGTCACTCTCCTGCTGGGTACTGCGCTGCAATAGCTGTTGCTCTATTGCGGCAAGCGAAGACAAGGTTTTTTGCATGCGCGCTTTCATTTGCGCTTGCTCTTGCTTTTGCGCTTGTAACTCCTGGCGCATCTGCGCATTGGCGATAAGTTGCTGTTTCAGCAACCAGAAGTAGCGAGCGCTAGATTCAGGCCAGTAATACTGGGCACTCACGACTTCGAGTTCAGCCAACATTTCTTGTGGCTGCGTTTGCCCTCGTAAGCATAAGCGCGCAAAAAATTGTTTCAGTTGCGGCTCGGCAATGAAAGTTTCATCGTTATCCTGCGCCGTGGCGGCAAAACCACCACACTGCTGCGCATGCCATTGCACTAGCTGTTGTGCGCTCGGGTAAGATGGCGGCTGTTTTGGACGCGGTTTCGGGTTGGGCGTACCGACCACTACTGTTGTTGGCGCTTTGGGTTGTTCAACCACAGTTGCACTGGGTTCTGCGCTCCCTAGCAACTGACAGCCAGCACTTAGCATGCTGATCATACCAAGGCTCACCAAGGCGACAAACTTATTCATAATGAACTCCATTACTGATTGAAATGCAGCGTAAAGCAACTGCCCTTAGGGGAAACTGAATGAATATTAATATCACCGTTGAGTTGGTCAACACATTCTTTAACTATCGACAAACCTAACCCACTGCCCTGCAAGCGACTAGACTTGCCCGCTTTGCCTTGGAAGAAAGCGTCAAACAGACGTTCTTGCTCAGCTTTAGAAATTCCAGGTCCTTGGTCGCATACTTTTAATTCAACCTCAGACTTACTTTGACTAATCGCGACGGTGATGGTGGCACCCGGTGGAGAAAACTTAATGGCGTTCGAGAGTAGCTGAACCAAAATCATTTGTACCAATTCGCCATCAAGGCGCAGCATAGCGAGTTTTTTATCACACTGCCAATTTACCTTCTGCTGCGCTAACGCTAGGCGATCAGCAAAATGCTCTAACACTTGGTGTTTTAAGTCAGCAAGATCACACGGGCGCGGATTGGCGGTGCGTGAGCGAATAGCATTGTAATTGAGCAAACTTTGAATCATCGCTCTCAGACGTTCGGTGCTTTGGCTGATCAGCTCCAGCACATCCTGCTGTTGCTCGTTAATGGGCCCAACGACTTGCTCGCTAAGCAGATCACAGCCTTCCACCATTGATGCTAAGGGGGTTTTTAATTCATGGGTAACATGGCGTAAGAACGTATCCTTTTGCTGCTCTAACGCTTGTAATTGCTGCTGCATCCAATGTAGCTTCTGCCCCAGCTCTCTTAATTCTTTGGCACCCGTGAGTTTAATATCAACATCCCAATCACCTTTGCCTAAGCGCCCAATCACCCGTGAAAGGTAGCTGAGTCGGCTGCTAATACGCCATAGATACCCGCCACCAAAAAGCAACACAATAGGCACCAAGGCCACCAGCCAATGGATAAAGCTTTGTTGTAAATCAGCCAGAGCTTGCTGCGCATGCGTCACTTGCTTTTTAGTGTGTTCATGCAGCCACTGACCATGGGTATTAATCTGCTGGCGTAAAGGAACAAACAATTGTGCGTTTTGCGTTTGGCTATTACGTAATTCATCGCGGGTAGCGCTAAAGGTGGCATACAGCTCTTGCCAACGGCTTTGTTCACTGAATACATCAGCGGCACTGATTTGGCTATCCAGCATCGTATCTGCTTTTTGCCATTGCTGTGCTACCGCTTCACTTAACTGCTCACTTTGCAGTACCCAATTTTGCAGGGTTGCACGCTCTAGAGACTGGAAAAGTTGTTTAAATTCATTGAATTGCTCATTTTTTTGATAACTACTCAGAACCATTTGCTGAGTATTCACCATGTGCTTATCAAGGGCCTGCAAGAACACCACCACGACTAAAGCCAGTGGCACCAACAGAATGGCTACGCCAATAAAAAACTGTGCAAATAGATTGGGCCGCCAACGCCATAACTGTTTTATCAACTTGCCTCCTGTTGCAAATTTGCGAATCCGTAAAACTTTGAAATATATATAAATTTAAAAATTAACGCGCCACTTGTTGCTATTTGGCAACAACTCTACCTAACTACCTTCATGACCAACCTACTAACCCTATGAATTTTAACAAGAACAAAAACTGGCATTGTTCTTGTTAATGCTGCGCGGGTATAACTCAGGCATGGTAAATCGGTTATACCTGCTTTTGAATTAAGCCACTATGAATTGGAGGATGCAGTGCGACGTTTAAGTGTTTTCGTTGCTTTTCTCACGGTGATAACAGTCACTTTTGCAAAAAGCCAGGTTTCATTTCAACATTTGGATAGTGATCATAATCACTCTATTTCGTATTTGGAAGCGCAGCAGCTTGATGGTTTAGCGCCTGTCTTTTCCGATCTCGACCGTAATCGAGATAACACACTCAGTGCCGATGAATTTGCTCGGTTCAGGCAACAACAATTAACACCCAGTTAGGACTTAATCGCACTAATCTAGCCATTAATCTTATTCTGGTTGGCGTGTGAAAATCGATTCGTTAGGCTAACAATATAAGTGCGTAGTCGCGCGCAAGGAACTCATATGAAAGTAATAGTCACTGTATTTATCTCATTAATTGCTCTAAGTTCTCTGAGCACTGCCCACGCTGGGAGTGTGGAGTCGCGCTTTAAAGAACTCGATCGCAACCGCGATGGCGCCATTAGTAAATCAGAAGCCGCTCAAGAACCCGCATTATGGTCACGCTTTAGCAGCTATGATCAGGACAAAGATGGCAAGCTGTCACTACGTGAATTCAGTAATTACGCCCGCCAGTAACGCCCCCTCTCTTTAAAAGTTCATTATACAGTTATGACTTTTGACACATGCGTGTCATTCCTTGATGGATAAACTTGGGCATACACCCATTGCCATTAAGGATAAAACGATGAAGTCACACTGGTTATTGTTAACGACCGCCGCACTGTTTCTGAGCGCCTGCTCGTCGGATGATTTAGAGGAAGAGCTGGAAACCATTAATTTTGGCAGTGATTATTATAAAAATGATTACTACCTGCTTAACGCCACTGACTACGAGCTGGATTACCACATCGCCAACACCCAACTTAACGGTGATGAACGCGACGTGGCAGATGATGATTATTACCTCGCTACCCTAGCAAAAGATGCACAGCAATATGCCATTACTCACGAGAGTAATGCCAACAGAAAGCTCTCCCTTTATGTTGCAGCAAGAAACGTATTTGGCCCAGTAGCGCAAAAGAAAGTGGAAGTGGAATATGATCACGCATACCACGTTGTCGCCTGGCAAAACGCTGCTCAGATAAACATAAGCCTTATAGAGCAGCAACAAGATAACCAAGACAACGCCTATGCTCTACGTATCTTTGCTGCCGAGCCAATTCAGGTTAGCATTAAGGGACACACTTTTAGCCTAGATGCAGGAGAGCTAAGTGCTTTTGTGCATGGCAGTGATTGCGATTCCGACATAAAAATAGCGCAAAAAAATGTCGACCTATGTACTATCTCGTTCAATCGCTCATACTTACTTGTGGCTAACCAACAAGGCTTAAAAGCTTTATATACCGAGCAGTAAACGCATGGACGCAACAATATGAAGGCATGGCAAAGTAACCACTTTATAGCGAATTGGACTGGCTCTGTTCTAGTACTATTCACCTGCGCCATCGTCGCTGGTTTTGTATTTTACTCGCTGCATCATCAACAGGATGTACTGCGCTTCAACTTGCCTTACCCAGATGTGTTCGTCGCTGCTGTGTTCACTGGTTTTGTCATGCTGCACTTGTTGCGTACCGCAGGCCCACAGAGAACTATTCGATCCCAGAAAATATTGGCCACAGCCCAATTTAGTCTGTTGCTGATACTACTGCTTTGGATAAAAAGTGGTCTCATTTTAATCCTCTCTGTGGTGTATGTAGCAAGCCTTGTCTATCTGGCGCCGCTAATAGTGTGCTTAGCTTTGGCACTGGTTATGCCTTTAGCCTATTTTGCCACCACGCCCACCTCCTACGACCTCGTGAATACTCTCTTATTCATCGCTTATCACTTGTTTGCTCTGCGCTTATCCTACGCCTTACTTGATGAGCGCCGAGCCAACGAGCGCAATAAGGCCCTACTCCAAGAGCTCAGTGCCACCCAAGTTTTACTGCAAGATACCGCCAAGCGCGATGAACGCCTGCGCATCGCTAGAGACATCCACGACTCGTTAGGACATGGCCTAACGGCGTTAAATTTACAACTGGAACTGGCCCAACAACTCAGTCACTCAGCGCAGCCCCCTTTGGCGCAGTGCAAACATATAATCACTGATTTACTGGCGCATACGCGCGATACGGTGAGTACTCTAAGGGCCTTCGATAATATTGATCTCAAGCAAGCGCTAACAACTTTGATTGCAGATACTGCTCATCCTGTTACCCAGCTGCATTACAGTGAGCGTGTCAAAGTGCGTGACGCGCGAATCGCCGAGTTGCTGTTTCGTGCCACCCAAGAAGCGCTTACTAACGTGCGCAAACATGCGTACGCTACGCGCTGTGATATTTCCTTGTGGCGTCAGCAACAGTGGTTACTTTGGCGCGTTGAGGACGACGGTATGGGTATTAGCCACCATCAATGGGGGAACGGGCTCAAGGGGATGCAAGAGCGTGTGATGCAACTTGACGGCGAGCTGACTGTGACTTCGCTAGCGACCGGCACGCGCCTGGATATCGCGCTTCCGTTAGGTGCGGAGGCTGATAGTGATTAAAGTGGCAGTGGTAGATGATCAAAATTTGGTGCTCGAGGGATTATGTAGCTTATTAGCACTGCATCCTGATTTGCAGGTAAGCGCACAACGCAACCACGCAGAGCATATCGTTACTTGGCTCACGGCCAACCCGGTCGATGTCTTGGTGTTAGATGTGCGTATGCCAACAGTCAGTGGTATTGACGCATTGCGTGAGATCCGCAATGCCAAGCTCCCTGTTGCTGTCATGCTACTTTCAACCTTTGACGAGCATGATTTAGTACTCAAAAGCATTCGCCTTGGTGCTGATGGCTATCTACGTAAAGATATTTCCTTTGCGGTGCTCACCGATGCCATCATCGCGCTCAGCCAAGGACAACGCTGGTTACAACCGGCGGTAACACAAACTATCGCCTGTCACACCTCACGCTCGAATAATCCCCCGCTGTATGAATTTACCCAATACGAAACTCTCAGTCTCAGTGAGCTGGAAATCCTCCGCTTGGTGGCTGCTGGATTCTCTAACGCCGAGATTGCCGAGGCGCTGCATAAATCCGCAGGCACAGTGCGCAATCAGGTCTCTGCTATTTTAGCCAAGCTGATGGTACGCGATCGTACCCGCGCTGTATTGCGAGGCATCGAGCTGGGTCTGATTTAAACGATGGCACCAAGGCGTAGGCTAATTAAAACTTGCACTACCCAATTACAGCGAATAACCAGAAGAAGCGGGAAAATTTTATAACCCGCTTGCAGCTTTTACCGAGTCAGCAGCCGCGCACATGTGTCGCTATTCACTGTCCTCACCCGGTTTTTCATCCCGGCCTCGTTGCTTATGCGTCCCTTCTTCTGGTGACTGTGACGGCAACATCTGCACCAGCTTTTCACCGCCTTTGATACCAAAATCCAAGGTGCGAATAGGAAATGGAATAGTCACATCCACACTGTCGAGCGCCTTTTTAACGGTAATGTAAGCTTGATTGCGGATTTCCATGTAACCTGGGTCATCATTTGGGTAGGCTATCCAAAACCAAACCAGCAGATTGATAGCGCTATCACCAAAACCATCGGCGTAAACGGCGGTATCCTCTTTACGAATAACAAAGTCGAGGTTATTGATGTGCTCGACAATGGCTTTTTCTGCTGCTTCGATATCATCGCCATAAGAAATACCGACCGGCACTTCGATACGGCGGGTACCGAGGTAGTTGTAGTTAGTGAGAATATTGCGAAACAGAATCTTGTTGGGAATAATGATCAACTGACCGTAAAAGTTCTCTACTAACGTATTGCGCAGATTAATTGATTTTACGGTGCCAAACACATCGCCACTTTCGATTACATCGCCGGGTCTAAAGGGTTTACGAATACCCATGGCGACACCGGCAATCAAGTTCTCGGTCATATCTTGAAAGGCAAAACCGATAGCCAAACCGACAATCCCCGCACCCGCGAGCAATGAAGTGACAGTGCCTTTTAACCCTAAGAAGTCTAGGGCGATAAACACCCCGAGAGTGAGAATCAAAATCTTCACGATCGAGGTCATTAAACCTGCAATCTGCTCGGAGTCCAAAGAGCGCTTTAATACTTTGCTAATGATTGAGCCTAGCACCCGCGCCAACAGCGCAAAGACGATAGTAATGACAATCGCCACCACTAAGTTAGGAATATGACTGATTGCGGTCTCTAGCCAACCACCGAGTTTTTCTTCAATGAGTTTTTGTGCTTTTTCGACATTGAAATTAGCGAACATGCAATGCTCCATTCATGCGCATAATTAGATAAAGCGTAAATGATGCAAGATAGCTGCCATATTAGTGGGAAAGATGACTGGGGAAGGGTTTGCGGGCTCTCATCCTCACCTTCAAAGAGAACAGCAGAGCCCTATGTGGAATTAACTTTGTTCGTCGCGCAAAAACACCGGTTCGTTGTCTTTTTTCGTCGCTTCAGCGCTGAAATAGTACCCCGCGCTATCGAAACGTTGTAAAGCCGATAACGAGTCCACTTGGTTTTCGATAATATAACGCGCCATCATCCCTCGCGCTTTTTTAGCATAAAAACTGATGACCTTGTATTGGCCGTTCTTACAGTCTTTGAATACAGGCGTAACAATCGCCCCGTCGAGTGCTTTTTTGTCCACCGCTTTGAAATATTCATTCGAAGCCAAGTTAACCAGCGTGGATGTGCCCGCCTGCGCCATGGCTTCATTTAATTTTTTGGCGATAACCTCTGCCCAAAATTGATATAAATTTGTGCCTCGGGGGTTATTTAACTTGGTGCCCATTTCTAAGCGGTAAGCCTGCATCAGATCCAGTGGTTTTAACACCCCGTAAAGGCCGGAGAGAATGCGTAGATGCTGCTGCGCATAGGCTAAGGCTTTATCCTCTAAGCTTGATGCATCAAGGCCTGTGTAAACATCGCCATTAAATGCAAACACCGCTTGTTTTGCATTTTCAGGGGTAAATGGCTGCGACCACTCACTAAAGCGTGCGGCATTGAGCCCCGCTAGCTTATCGCTAATCTTCATGAGGCTGCCAAGCTGCTGCGGCGAAAGCTCGCGACACACCTCGATCAGCTCTTCACTGTGGCTCAGCAGCTCTGGCTGCGTGCAGTCCTGCGTTGGCGCAGGCGTATCGTAATCAAGATTCTTTGCTGGAGATATAACAGTAATCATAATTGCAGTTGACTTGCCTAGTAATTAGTGTCAATTTCAACATTAAATAAAGCAAAAATCACGCTTTATTCAAAAATCGACCTTTCTACCTGCAAGTTCACTTGTACGGTGCGCGTCGGTTCCATGCGCGCTAGCCAATAGCGACATCAATGCACGGACAATTGACCTCCCTTTGGTTGTCACTTAGGTGCAACATAAACGAAATAACCTATGTATGTTTGTCTGGCGTTTTCAAGCAACAGGCAAGCTCAGCAGATTTTATGCTTGGAATGAGGAAAGCACATGACTACAGCACTGCAACAGTTGAAAGCACATTCAACCATTGTAGCCGACACCGGTGATATTGAAGCGATTCGTAAACATCAACCTCAAGATGCAACGACTAACCCCTCTTTGCTGCTTAAAGCGAGTGAGATAGACGCATACAAGCCCTATCTAGATAAAGCATGGCAGTATGCCAAAGAGCAAGGCACTGATGCGCAGCAGCAACTCGAATTAGCCTGTGACTATTTTGCCGTATTAATCGGTAAAGAAATCGCTGATATTGTGCCTGGTTACATCTCCACCGAAGTGGACGCGCGTTTATCATTTGACACCCAAGCAACCATCACCAAAGCCAAACAGTTACTCGCGCTGTATGATTTAGAAGGCGTGAGCCGTGACAAGATTTTAATTAAAATTGCATCGACATGGGAAGGGATCAAAGCTGCCGAGCAACTTGAGAAAGAAGGCATTCGCTGCAACCTTACGCTGTTATTCAGTGACGCCCAAGCCCGTGCATGCGCCGATGCCAATGTTTATCTTATTTCACCTTTTGTGGGCCGTATTCTCGATTGGCATGTTGCTAACGGGATGGAGAAGCCTAACGATCCATTGCAAGATCCAGGCGTGCAATCGGTGCGCAGTATTTATGACTTTTACAAAAGCCACGGCTACGACACTATCGTCATGGGCGCCAGCTTCCGTAACACCGGTGAAATTCTTGCCTTAACGGGCTGTGATCGCCTCACCATAAGCCCTGCATTGCTCGAGGAATTAGCCGAGTTGCCGGCTAATACAGATTACTTGTTAAGCGGTGCAAACGATGTACAGCCTAAGCCTGAAGCACTCACAGAGAGTGAATTCCGCTGGTTACATAACGAAGACGCAATGGCGACTGAAAAGCTCGCCGAGGGAATTCGTGCTTTTGCTAAAGCTCAGCAAGATTTAGAGGCTCGTTTTAAACAACTCTAACACCATTCGGCGGCCCACAAGGCCGCCATTTCTCTGCCCTTTCCGCTCGTAATAGAATCATCACTTTTCTGTAACCTTGGTTAAACATTTTCGTTTTATTTTTATACCAACTGTGGTATAGATTGATTGCGTTAGTTATACAGGAGAGTGTCATGGATAGTCTGAATGAACTAATAAAAATAATAGAAGGTCCAGAGACCAAAAAGACATCCGGTCGAAATAAAAAACGTAAATGGCGCGAAATCGAAGCACTAAAAGATAAGCAACGTCTGCGCAAAGAACTGCAAGAACTAGACTTGTTCAGCGATGACATTGGTTTAGAAGAGTTAGATTTTTGATACCAACATAAAAAAGAGGGCCTAGATGCCCTCTTTTTTATTGCGTTATATTTGCTCGGCTAGAGTCCAATCAATGGCAGCTTGACCTTGGTTGGTAAGGATTTCATTGGCTTTGGAAAAGTGACCACAGCCAAAAAAACCGCGATGTGCTGACAGCGGCGACGGATGAGGAGCCTTGAGCACATGGTGCTTTTGCGTGTCGATGTGCTTGCCCTTTTTCTGAGCGTGTGCGCCCCAAAGCAAAAACACAATGCCCTTGCCATGTTGGTTAAGCTGTTCGATGACCACGTCAGTAAAACGCTCCCAGCCGAGGTGCTTATGCGAGTGTGCTTGCCCTTGTTCAACGGTCAATACGGTATTGAGTAGCAACACCCCTTGGTGTGCCCAAGACTGTAAATATCCATGTTGAGGGATGCTGAATCCAGCGATATCTTGCGCCAATTCCTTATACATATTCGCCAATGACGGCGGCGGTTTTACCCCTGGCAACACCGAAAAGCATAAGCCATGCGCTTGGTTTGGACCATGGTATGGGTCTTGACCCAGTATCACCACTTTCACATCTTCAAACGCGGTGGCGCGAAATGCCTCAAATACCTGTTCTTGAGGCGGATACACAGCTACGCCCTGCTCTCGGCGTTGGCGCACATAATCCAAGGTTTGTTGAAAGTAAGGCTGCTGTTTTTGCTCTGCTAATAAATCAGACCAAGATGTCATGCTGCTCGGTTCCATTAAAAAAACGGCCCTAAAGGCCGTTTGTTATCTATATTGCTAGCTTACCAAATTAACCTAATTTCGCCAGCAGCGCTTGCCGTAATTGTTGATAATCTGCACTCATCGGCTCAGCAAGGCAAGGTTTAGCTAAGGCATTGCTAAGCGCCTTTGGCATCGCTAATTCAACATTTAAAATCTTCTCCACGCTGGCTTGAAACTTAGCCGGGTGGGCCGTAGCTAGGAAAATCCCCTGATGCTCAGGTGCTAAATCCGCTTTTAACCCTTCATAAGCAATCGCGGTGTGTGGCTCAGCTTGATAGCCCATGCTCTGTAATTCACGCATCGCCACAGCGGTTTGCTCCTCATCCACAGCATGAGAAAAGAAATCGTCATAGCTGAAACGACCACTGTCTAACATCGTTTGTACACGAGGCCAGTTATTGGGCCGACTGACATCCATAGCATTAGACAGAGATTCTTGAGTCTCATGCGGCTGCCATTGTTTGGAAGCGATGAAGCGCGGCACCGTGTCATTTTGATTTGTTGTTGCCGAGAGTTTTTGAATGGGTAAGCCAATCAGCGAAGCTATCATCGCTGCGCACACATTACCGAAGTTACCGCTCGGCACCGAGATGTGCGCTTTGTCTCGCTGCGCTTTGGGCAACTGCGCCACCGCCTCAAAGTAATAACATACCTGCGCGAGTAAGCGACTAATATTAATAGAATTCGCAGAATTAAGGCGCAAACGTGTTTTGAGCTCGTCATCTAAAAACCCTTGCTTAACCATGGCCTGACAATCGTCGAACGAGCCCTTAACACTGTAACAGTGAATATTATTACCTAAGGTTGTAAACAGCTTTTGCTGCGCCTCTGATATCTTGCCTTCAGGGTACAGGATCACCACATCGATATTCTCTTTGCCATAAAAAGCATGGGCTACTGCAGCGCCAGTGTCACCACTGGTGGCTGTGAGAATCGTGACCTTTTCTGAGTTACTGAACTGGGCAAGACACTGCGCCATAAAGCGTCCACCGAAATCTTTAAATGCCAAGGTAGGGCCATGAAAAAGCTCTAAACAGTGAAGGTTATCGGCAACGTGAACCAAAGGTGCTGGAAAAGTAAACGCTCCCTGCACCATTTCAGCGACCACATTAGGGCTCAGTTCATCGCCAATCAAGTGCGTCAGTACTTGTGTGCTGCGCGAGACAAAATCCATTTCCAATAAGGCATCCATATTATCCAGTGGCGTTAGCTGTTGCGGAAAAAACACCCCTTGATTGCGCCCTAACCCCGTTTTTACCGCCTCAACAAAAGACACCACCTGGCTATCATCTTTTAAATTATACAACCGCATTATTCTTTTCCCTCATTCAAAACCCGCGTACCTGCCGTATCTATCTGACAAATATGACTAAAGCCTTGTTCATTTACATAGTTCTGCTGTAACCACTGCTGGCAGTTTTTAGCATCATTGATATTGTCACATAGTGTAAAAAGCGTCGGCCCAGCACCAGAAATACTCACCGCCTTCGCGCCTAACTCTAGCACCGCCTTTTTAGCGGCACTGAAACCGCTGATCAATTCACTGCGATAGGGCTCAGCAACCGTATCAATCATCAGCTCCATCGCTAACTCATGCTGTTGCTGATGCATTAGCGTACAAAATGCACTGAGCCGCTGAGCAAATTCAATACCATGGTGTAAGCTCATTTGCTGCGGCAGCACTGCTCGAGCCTGAGCGGTATTAAGGGTGAAACCGGGAAACGCGACCACTGGATACCAGTTACTGGGAGTGGGGATCGTCAGTGAACGACCGGGTATCAGCGCCCCTGTGAGCTGCAAACCACCAAGCAAACACGGCGTGATATTGTCATAATGACGAGCGCCGCTGACCTTAGCTTCAAAATCAGCCATTAGCTCAATGAGCGCATCCTCGCTGAGCTCAGTGCCGGCAAATTTATTCAGCGCTGCAAGTGCCGCAACCACTGAGCAGGCGCTGGATCCCAGACCTGAACCAATGGGCAGATTCTTAACTAACTCCATACGCGCTGTCGGCATATCTGGTGCGACCGTGGCACGAAAGTGCGCCATACACATAAAGGCTAAATTTTGCTCTGCCTGTTGTGGCAATTTATCGGCGTAAGGCCCTGAGCACACAAATTCTGTCTCAGCGCTGGCGCTAATTCGCACCACATCGCCCAACAAAGTGCCATCAATGGGTGCAATAGCCGCTCCCAGCGCATCAAATCCAACCGCAAAATTACCAATCGAGGCCGGCGCATAAACTTCAATCATGGCCCTCTCCTAACGTGGTAAGGTTTTCAAAATATCAGCGAAAACTCCCGCTGCGGTCACTTCGGCTCCTGCGCCATAACCGCGAATAACGTAAGGCTTGGGCTGATAATACTGACTCAAAATAGCTAAGGCATTTTCGCCGTCACGAATGTCATACAACGCATGTCGACTATCAACGGCTTCAATACCAACACGACAATGACCATCTTCAATTGCGCCAACATAACGCAAGACCTTTCCTTCGGCTTGGGCGCTGGCAACCTTATCGGCGAAGTCTGAATCAAGTTGTGGTAATTTAGCCATAAACTCATCAACGCTCAGTCCCTCGGCGAAGCCCGGCGGCAATACCGACTCCACTTCAATATCATCCAGCTCAAGTGCCAAACCAGACTCCCTAGCGATAATAAGTAGTTTACGGGCGACATCAGTCCCTGATAGGTCATCACGAGGGTCCGGCTCAGTAAAGCCATTTTCTTTAGCTTTGATGGTTGCTTGTGACAGGCTTAAGCCATCACCGATAACACCGAACATATAAGATAACGATCCCGATAAAATGCCGCTAAAATGCAGAAGCTCATCACCGGCACCGAATAACAACTGCAAGTTATCGAGCACGGGTAAGCCGGCGCCAACATTGGTTTCATACAAAAAACGGCGATTGTTGCGCTGCGCAGCGAGTTTGAGCTGCTGATAGTAAGCCTGCGAGCTGGTATTGGCCTTTTTATTAGCCGCTACCACATGAAAACCAGCATTAAGGAAATCGGCATACTGAGCAGCGAGCGCACCAGAGGAGCTGCAATCCACTAACACCGGGTTAATCAGATGGTTTTGCTTAACGAACTGTTCCAGCAAGGTTAGATCAAATTGCTGTGAGGTCTGCGCCAATGGCTGCTGCCAATTTTCTAGATCAATCCCGTCACTGTTTAACAGCATCTGTCGCGAGTTGGCCACGCCTCGGACTTTGAGTTTGATATTACGTTGTTGCAACCATTGTTGTTGCCTACGCACTTGGCTTAGCAGCTCGCTGCCAACAAGTCCACAGCCGAGCAGGAAAACATCAATAGAAGGCACATGGGTAAAGAAGTTTTCATGACAAACCTTCACTGCATCATTACATAACTCACCATCAACAACCGCAGAAATTGAACTCTCTGTTGAATCCTGGGCTATGGCAACGATATTCACTTGAGCCTGCGCCAGCGAGGCAAAGAACTTCGCTGCTAAGCCTTTGTGTGCTCGCATGTTATCGCCAACTAGCGTAACAATTGCCAAATTCCGCTGCACTTGTACAGGCTCAATAAGCCCCGCTTTTGACTCAAGTTCAAAGGCTTGTTCGAGAGCATGCAGCGCCAAGGCTAAATCTTGCTGATGCACGCAAAAGCTAATGCTGAACTCACAGCTGGACTGGGTGATGAGAACAATAGAGACATTATCGGCTGCTAACGCAGTAAACACTTTGGCCGCCATGCCGACTTTGCCTTTCATGCCCGGCCCTGACACCGTGAGCATAGCCAAATCTTGTAAACTTGAGATCGCTTTTACCGGCTCACTTTCAGTGACTTCATCACTGATCAATGAGCCGGGTTCTTTACTGTTGTGGGTATTTTTTATCTCACATGGCACGCCCGCTTTTGCGCATGGCACAATGGTTTTGGGATGCAAGACTTTAGCGCCAAAGTAAGAGAGTTCCATCGCTTCTTTGTAAGACAGAAAATCGACCTTAGTGGCCCCTTTGATATAGCGAGGGTCAGCGCTGTATACACCGTCAACATCGGTCCAGATTTGACAGATATCGGCCTCTAAACAAGCGGCTGCCACAGCAGCAGAATAGTCGGAGCCATTACGCCCTAGCGTAGTCAATTGTGCATCGTCATTGGCCCCGGTGAAGCCAGGCATAATATATATTTTTGCGGGGTTAGCGTGCAAATATTCACGAAACTGTAGTTTTGATATATCTAGATCAACTTCAGCGTTTAAGTAGCCACCGCTGGAGCGGATAACTTGTTCCGCACTCATATAATGAGGGCGAAAATCATCGAGTAGCACCTGCATCAAGGCCACACTAATGCGCTCACCAAAGCTAATTACATAAGCGAACACCGAATCCGGGCACTGTCCTAATAAAGCCACGCCTTCTAGCTTTTGTTTTAACTGCTTAAAATCGGGCCAGTTTGTAGGCTGCTGATTTTGCTCACACACTTCGTCTTTCAAGGTATGTGCACGCTCATAAAACAGTTGCCACTGTGACTGGATATCTACACCTGTCGCCGCACTCTCAGCTAATCCCACCAATGTATCCGTCATACCGCCGGGGGCTGACAATACCAGCAGCATTTGCTCTTTGAGCTCCTGGCGGACAATCTCACTTACTCGCTTTAAACAACTGGCATCGGCCAGTGACGAGCCTCCAAACTTTAGTACTTGCATGTTTTCCTCATTCCCAATAACACCTTTTTACCAGATCGTGACGATAGGCCAAAAAAAAGGCCTATGCTCAGTGAGCATAGGCCTTTTTTCTCTGCGCACCGACCCATGCCACTATCCGCTAAGGATGGTGGTGGTAATAATGGTGGTCAGTGTTGCGTAATTTGTGTTCATGGTTCTAGACTGCACGAAAATGACTATTTCTGTCAACAGCTAAAGAAAAGAAAAAATATGCTTTTTAGATATAACTAAGATTAGTAAACGCCAAATTTATGCAAAACATCCGCTAAAGCATCTGTTTTTACCGGTTTATTAATGAATCCAAGGGCGCCGAGTTGCGCTGTGCGCTGCTTCATTTGCGACTGTACGTCGGCAGAAATAACCACTACGTAGGTTTCTATTTTGCGTATGCGCATTTGTTGTAATACCCCGATACCGTCAATTTTCGGCATGGTGAGGTCTAAACAGAGAAGATCAAAGTGTTGTTCGCTCATTAGCGTCAGTGCATGTTCACCATCTGTAGCGTGCGTCACCGCGCAAGGCAAAATAGACATAACCGCTTTGCTCGCTTGTTTTCGAGCCATTACGGAATCGTCACAGACTAACACCTGAAAAGCCATTACTACGCCATTTGAGGGTAAAACTTATATCAGTAGGTTATACCATAGCTATAAACAAATCTTAACACCGAAGGCCACAGATTTTTGTTAATCTGCAGTCTTTAAGCTATTATTTTATTTATTTTTTCAAGAATCTTGGCTAGCTTTAGGTTTTTGAAGCCAATGGCGAATTTAGGGCTGATAATTGACGTTTTATCATCGCTTTTTCATGGTTTATACAAGGGCTCTGTACTCGTATGTTGCATAATAGTTTGTCGAAGAAGCTCCTAACCAGTGTTTTGTCGGTGTATTTTTTACTCACATTTGTTGTCACTTGCGGCCAAGTCTTTGCTGAGTACTTGAATACCAAAAACTACATACGCGATGAACTACAAACACTGCAAAAGACCTTTAGTGGCAGCCTTACCCGCGCAATTTGGGAATTAAATACCGATCAAAGTATTACCATCGCCGAAGGGTTAATTGCTATTCCTATGGTTGAAGGAATTATTGTCCGTGATGACAGCGGCGAAGTGATCTCTCAACTCGGGCGCTCTTTAGACATTCGCGAGCTCTACTCGCAACAATTAGTGCAAGATGCTTCTATCATAGAAGATACTCCCTCCGGATTATTTGGTTACACCTTTCCGTTAATTTTTGAGTTTTCTGGGCGCGCCACCCAAGTGGGTGATGTCACACTTTTTTCCAGCCGAGATGTGGTTGTCAGCCGTATTATCGTGTCAATCTATCTTCTGGTCGGCAACGCCATGATCAAAACCGCGTTTTTGATCTTATTGTTTTTATTGGCTTTTCGTAAACACCTCACCCATCCGCTCAATCAACTTACCGAGCAGATTGAAAGCCTCGAGCTAGATGACTTAGAAGGGACAAGAATAAACCTCGATAGTAATGAAAAAAACGAGTTGAATGTCATGGCGCAGTCATTCAACAACATGATCAACAAAGTAGTCGAGTATCGCAATAAATTAGAACACACCCAAAAAGAGTTATTGAAAAGCAATGAAAAACTAGACCAGCAAAACTTACAGCTGGAGCAAGAGGTAGCAAGAAAGACCTCAAACCTAAGCCAAGCGATGATGGACTTGCAGCAGCAGAAGTATGAGCTGGAAAAACAAAAGCTCAACTTAACGGAGGAAATTGAACTGCGCCGTCATACCGAACAAGAGTTGCTAACCAAGCAAAGCGAGATGCAGCGTTATGTCGATGAGCTCAATTTGGCCCAAGAGCGCTTGCTTGGCTCGGAGAAAATGGCAGCGCTGGGTGGTTTAGTCGCGGGTATCACTCATGATATCAACACACCTGTGGGAATTGGTGTTACCGCAACCTCCTTCTTACAAGAGCGTCTCGATGCCATTGAGTATGCCTATAAAGAAAAAACACTTTCCCCAAAAGCGCTAGAAGAGTTTATTAAAGATGCGAAGCAAAGTACTGAACTGCTCACTTCAAATCTTGCCCGCGCCTCAGAATTAGTTGCCAGCTTTAAACAAATAGCGGTCGATCAGGCCAGTGAAGCGGTACGCACCATAAACTTTAAAGAGTACTTGGGCGAGGTGATTCGCTCACTGCACCCAAAAATTAAGAAAACTCAACACCAGGTGGATGTAAATTGCCCCGATAACTTGGTGCTCAATTTACCTGCAGGTGCTATTAGCCAAATCTTCACTAACCTAATTATGAACTCACTCATTCATGGCTTTGAAGGTGTCGAAAAGGGCACTATCACTATTGATGTGAGCGAAAATGATGGCTTAGTGGATATCAACTATCGTGATAATGGTCGTGGTGTTGATGCCGAACAATTAGATAAACTGTTTGACCCCTTCTTTACCACCAAACGTGACCAGGGCGGCAGTGGTCTGGGCACTCATATCACCTTCAATTTGGTTAAACAAACCTTGGGGGGTGAGATTGAAGTGAGCAGCGAGCCAGGCCAAGGTTTGCAATACCGGATTACTATCCCAAAAGACCTACCAAAGCCAATGCAAATGTTTAATTAGTAAGGTGACTCCTGCTATGATGGCGCCACATTTAATTCGAGCCCACAGCTCAACGGAAGTAAAACTATGTGGTTTAGCAACCTTATCTGTTATCGCTTTAAGCAAGACATCAGTTACCAACAAGACGATTTTGAAAAAGCCCTAGAGCAAGACGTATTCCGCCCCTGTGGCAGCCAAGACATGCATACCTTTGGCTGGACCAAGCCGTTTGGCAAACATGGTCAGATGCTCAGTCACTTCTCGCAAAGTACTGTTTTAGTGTGCGCTAAGCGGGAAGAAAAAGTACTGCCCCCTGCGGTCGTCAACGAGATGGTGCAGGAAAAGGTCGATCATTTAGAAGCTGAAGAAAACCGCCGCGTTAGCAAAAAAGAAAAAGATGAGCTAAAAGAAAACATTTTGCATTCTTTGCTGCCGCAAGCATTTAAGAAGTCTAGCCTCCAATTTGCTTTTATTGATATGGAAAATGGCTGGGTTGTGGTCAATAGTGCCAGCTTTAATAAAGCAGAAGAGTTACTTGCGTTATTGCGTAAGTCACTAGGTACATTGCCTGTTGTGCCAGCGTTTGCAAATTATGATCTTGGCTTATTTTTAACGTCTTGGTTGAAGGAATTCAACGCTCCAGAAGGCTTCGCGATTGGCTTAGACGCCGAGTTGCAAGAGCAAGATGACAATGGGGCACAAGTGAAGTTTAAAGGCCATGATCTATCCAGTGATGAGGTTAAAAACCACTTAGATAATGGCAAAGAGGTCACTAAGCTGGCGCTGGAGTATCAAGAACGAGTGAAGTTCTTATTGCAAAATGATGGCTCTATTAAACGCGTCAGTTATGCCGATACGTTAAAAGAAGAAAATGCCGATATTCCTAAAGAAGACATGGCAGTAAAGCTTGACGCAGACTTTATTCTTGCCTCCGAAGAAATCAAACAACTCCTTGATGCCTTGACCAATCAATTAGGCGATGCCGAGGATTTGTAAGTGCAATGCATAACTGAAAAAGGAGCCTGAGGCTCCTTTTTTTAACTGAATATTTCTCTTATATCACCCACGACTTCCTGATACTCATCGTCAGCAAATATTTCCACAGATGGGATAATCCCTTTATCGACATAAACATTTAGTGCGGACGACTTATCTGACACTTGTAAAATGCCCTCCATGATCGCGCCCATACGAATGAAATCGACAAACTCCACCTCTTTAGGACGATAATTAGGATCGGCCCAGCACTTTGCTACTTCTACGAATTCATCAGAGAAGTCCCAAGCGGTTAAAATAGCAGCACCA
The DNA here is from genome assembly GCF_022347865.1 of Pseudoalteromonas sp. CNAT2-18.1. Classification (NCBI taxonomy): domain Bacteria; kingdom Pseudomonadati; phylum Pseudomonadota; class Gammaproteobacteria; order Alteromonadales; family Pseudoalteromonadaceae; genus Pseudoalteromonas; species Pseudoalteromonas sp. CNAT2-18.1. The sequence continues at coordinate 81,889 of NZ_JAKRFR010000005.1, forward strand.
ATGCGCCCTGCTAGTTTTTGAATGGCATGAGCTAAAAAACTCGGATTAGCAAACACCTCTGGGTGCTTCTCAGCCTCGGTGAGAATAGGCAAAATACCAATATTGTAGGTCAGTGCTGCCAAGGTGATAGTTTCGGTATTAATCGTATCATGACGCTGTTGCTTGCGAAAATTCTGCACGAGCGCTATCGAATGGCAGGCAACACGAATTGTCTTTTGCCATGCCTTATCCATATAGCCTTTGATCAGCTCATGCTGAGAGACGAAGAGCTGCTCCATCGCCATCGCTGTGGCGATATTTTTTATCTGCCTTAGGCCGATGCGCGTAACGGCTTGGTTTATAGTTGTCACCTTCACCGAGCGACTCATCAAGGCGCTATTCGCAACTTTGATCATCCGTGCTGCTAATGCGGGATCATTGGCGATCACGTCCGCCATATCATGTAAGGTTATATCCGGGTCATCTGCAGCGTTACGCACTCGAAGTGCCACTTCCGGCAAGGTTGGCAGCACCAAAGTATCGTTATTTATGCGGTCAACCAAGATGGTCAGCAAAGCGTTTTCTGTGGACATGTCGCCAGTATCCTTTATGTCAGCAAAGCCGTTTTTTCTTATAAATTAGCTATAAGTTACCGATAAAGTTTAGAAAGTGATAGCGCAATTGCCCATTTATTTACAAAAAATAATTACCTATGTTCCCATAATCATTATTGCCAGCCAGCCCTTGAGTTGCTTTAATGCCCAACAACACGGGGCTCTCCCCCGCTATAACCGAATAATAAACTCTCTCAATGGACTGTGTTTTTTGTCTTACTTTACAGTCCAATAACGAGTTACACCGAAAGAGGATCCCATGAGTAAATTGTCGAAAATTTCTCAAGCACTGCTTATTAGCTCTGTATTCGCACTTGGCGCCTGCTCCAAGCAACCACAGTCAACTACTGAACAAACAGCGGCGAGCGCACAACCAAGCAGTGGCCCTGAATTGATAAATATTGAACGCGAGCGGCTTAACATTTACACCGATTTTGAGCTCAATACCAACTTGTCACACCTAAGCGGGAATCAGCAAAAAATGCTCGCTAAACTGATTGATGCCTCAAAAATTATGGACCAACTGTTTTGGCGTCAGGCTTTCGGTGGCGAGCAACAAGATTTCTTAGCGAGCCTAGATGATGAACAAGTGCGTCACTTTGCCAAGATTAACTATGGTCCTTGGGATCGCTTAAACGGCGATCAGCCTTTTTTAAGCGGCTTTGAGCACAAACCAGCAGGGGCTCAATTTTACCCAGCTGACATGACGAAAGAAGAATTAGAGCAAAGCAGTGTAAAAGATAAAACAGGCCTTTATTCCATCATCAAACGCGATGACAATGGTGAGCTTTACAGTGTGCCTTATTCAGTAGAATACGCCCAAGCATTGGAAGCTGCCGCAGATTTGCTGCGCCAAGCGAGCGAACTGGCCGATAATAAAGAATTCGCTAACTACTTGAGTATGCGTGCCGATGCCTTGCTAAGTGATGACTATCAAGCCTCTGATTTTGCTTGGATGGATATGAAAAATAACCCCATTGATGTGGTTATTGGCCCAATCGAAACCTATGAAGATCAACTTTTCGGTTATCGTGCGGCTTTTGAATCCTATGTTTTGGTCAAAGACATGGCCTGGAGTGAGCGTTTAGCAAAATTTGCGCAATTCCTTCCGGAGCTACAAAAAGGTCTGCCTGTGGCGGAGCAATATAAGCAAGAGGTTCCTGGTTCAGACGCCGACCTTAATGCGTATGATGTCATCTACTATGCTGGCCACTCCAATGCTGGCAGCAAAACCATAGCTATCAACCTGCCTAATGATGAGCAAGTGCAACTGGAAAAAGGCACTCGCCGCCTGCAACTTAAAAATGCCATGCGCGCTAAGTTCGACAAAATCCTCATGCCCATTGCCGCTGAGCTTATTGTGCCCGAGCAGCGCAAACACATTACTTTCGACGCCTTTTTTGCCAATACCATGTTCCACGAAGTGGCGCATGGCCTAGGTATTAAAAACACCATTACCGGTAAAGGCACCGTACGCCAGTCGCTTCAAGAGCACGCGAGTGCATTGGAAGAAGGTAAGGCGGATATCCTGGGCTTGTATATGGTTGAGCAGCTATTGAATAAAGGCGAGATTACCGAGGGTACGTTAGAAGATTACTATGTCACCTTTATGGCTGGAATCTTCCGCTCTGTGCGTTTCGGCGCATCCAGCGCGCACGGTAAAGCTAATATGATCCGCTTTAACTTTTTCAAACAAGAAGGCGCGTTCTCCAAAGATGAAAACGGCCTATATCAGGTAAATATGGATAAGATGGCTGCAGCCATGAGCAAGCTATCGAATTTAATTCTTACCCTGCAAGGTGACGGTGACTATCAGAAGGTCGACCAACTCGTTGCTACCATGGGTGAAATTAAACCTGAACTGGCCGCTGATTTAGAAAAGCTCAGCAAAGCGAATATCCCTGTGGATGTCGACTTCATCCAGGGCAAAAAGGTATTAGGCTTAAACTAAGACTGTATTTATAGACGACATAAAAACAGCGCCTTTCGGCGCTGTTTTTTTATAGCTGCAAATTCTCTTTAATCTGTTGAATTTGCGCTTCAGTGTACGGTTTAGGTCGGTGTACCCCCCACACCGGTTTGGGCCAAGCGGGGTCTTGCTCAAAGCGAGCAATATGATGAATGTGCAACTGCTCAACCATATTACCTAAAGCAGCAACATTTAACTTTGCTGGTTTGAACACTGTTTTTAACATACAGCTAAGCTTCGCCGATTCACGTCCTAACACGATTTGGTCACGATCACTTAAATCAATGATCTCTTTCAATCCGCTTTTGCGCGGTACCAGAATAAACCAAGGGTACTGGCTGTCATTCATCAACAACACTTTACACAACGGCCAATCCGCCAATTCAATACAATCTCGTTCCAACTCTGGTGCTAATGCAAACATAGCATCCTCCTGTTGCTGCAAGTTTAGTGGCATAAAGTTGCGCTTATGACAGTGCATCAGTACCATCAACGCATCACTACAACAATAAGGTTTACCCGTGTCTAATACAACCAAATACTTATCTGTTGCCTTGGCTGCAAGCTTAGCCTGCGGCGCAGCGACTGCCAAAGAGCTGACGCTCGAGCGCATTTTTGACGACCCTAGTTTAGCTGGTAAAGCGCCTGTAAAGCTTAAGTTTTCTCCAGATGGTAGCCGCGTTACCTACTTGCAAGGAAAGAAAGAAGACTACAATCGCTACGACCTATGGGAATACAATCTCAAAGACAACAGCAACCGCATGTTAGTCGATTCGCAAGCATTGTTCTCAGGGCCGGAAAATCTCTCTGATGAAGAAAAAGCGCGCCGTGAGCGCCAACGTATTTTTGGCCGTGGAATTTTGGAGTATACCTGGTCCAAAGATGGACAAGCGTTGCTTTTCCCACTCAATGGGGACTTGTATTACTATCAACTGGCCAGTGGCGAAAGCCGTAAGCTCACCGATACCGAAGCGTTTGAAACCGACGCGCGATTCTCCCCGAAAGGCAATTTTGTCTCTTTTATCCGCGACCAGAACTTGTATGCCTTAGAACTGGCTAGTGGCAAAGAAATCCAGCTCACTCAAGATGGCGGCGGCGTTATTAAAAATGGCATGGCTGAGTTTGTGGCGCAGGAAGAAATGAGCCGCATGACCGGCTACTGGTGGTCCGGTGATGAACAGAAAATAGCCTTTACCCGTATCGATGAGAGCCCCGTAGAAGAGGCGATTCGTAACGAGATTTATGCCGACGAAGTGAAACTATTTAACCAGCGCTACCCCTATACTGGCACTGACAATGTGGCCATAGAGCTAGGCGTTGTCCATATTGATGACAAACAGGTTGATTGGATTGACTTAGGCACCGACAAGGATATTTACATTGCCCGTGCAAAATGGCTCAAAGACAACCACACTCTGTCTTATCAATGGCAAAACCGATCGCAGCAAGAGCTTGAGCTGCGCTTTTATGATAGCGCCGAAAAAAACCAACGCGTGGCCGTAAAAGAGAGCAGTGATACATGGATTAACCTGCACTTCGATCTGAAGTTTTTGCAAGATAAAGAGCACTTTATCTGGGCGTCAGAGCGCGATGGTTACAAACACCTTTACCTGTACAAGGTCGATGGCACACTGGTACGCCAAATCACCCAAGGGGATTGGATTGTTGAGTCATTAAAAGGCGTTGATGAGCAAAATGGCGTCGTGTATTTTGCCGGTCGCAAAGACACGCCGTTGGAAAGCCATTTGTATAGCACTCCCCTATTTGAAGCCGGTGAGATTACGCGCATCACCGCAGCGGGTGAATATCATAACGTCGTTCTTGCAGAGGATAGCAAGACCTTTATTGACCGTGCCTCGTCGGTAAACCGCCCTCCCTATGTTGCACTGCGCAAAACCAATGGCGACTTTGTCACTTGGTTAGAGCAAAATGCCATTGATGAACAGCACCCACTCAGCCCTTACACCAGCGACTTAGTAGAGCCTGAATACGGCACCATAAAGGCACAAGACGGTCAGGTAATGCACTACCGCCTGTTCAAGCCACGCAAACTGAATAAAAAGCAAAAGCACCCGGTCATTGTCAATGTATATGGCGGCCCACATGCGCAGCGAGTTACCAACAGCTGGCGCAGTAAAAACCTATACTTTCAATACATGGTGCAACAAGGCTATGTGGTATTTCAGCTTGATAATCGCGGCTCCTACAATCGCGGAAAGCGCTTTGAAGACGTGATCTACAAACACCTTGGTGAAAGTGAGGTGCAGGATCAAATTAAAGGCGTCGAATTTTTACGCACCTTAGATTACGTAGACCCGCAGCGCATAGGTATTTATGGCCATAGCTACGGCGGTTACATGGCGTTAATGGGGATGTTTAAAGCTGGCGATTATTTCAAAGCCGGTGTATCAGGTGCTCCTGTTACCGACTGGTCGTTGTATGATACTCATTACACAGAGCGCTATCTTGGCCATCCAAAAACTAATGCCAAAGGCTATGAACAAAGCGCGGTCTTTCCATACAGCGATGGCCTCAAGGGTCCGCTCATGATTTATCATGGCATGGCTGATGACAACGTGCTCTTTACCCACGCCACTAAGCTGTTTAAACAGCTACAAGACAAGGCGTTGCCGTTTGAAATGATGACCTACCCAGGCTCGAAACATAGCTTGCGAGGTAAAAAGGTACAAACGCACCTGCATCACACCATTACCGACTTCTTTAACCGCCATTTTGATATGGCTCAAGAGTAAGTTTCTACGCTTCTATCAGGCCGGCTTCTGCTGGCCTGATTTCTTTTACAATCTACTGAAAATCCATACTTATTTTTAGGCTCACTCACTTAGAATCGACTAAACTCATAGCATTACCTCGTTCCAAGGATTTGTTATGCAGCAACTTCGTCGCCTTAGTATTTATCAACGCCTGATTGCCCTACTCGTTCTTGCCCTACTCGGTATCATCATCTTAGTCGCGACCTCACTGACTAACCAATACAGCTCTTTGCTGGATGGGCAACATGAGAAAACGCGCAACCTAGTAGAAAATGCACACAGCATCGCGGCGTATTACCACCAACAAGCACAAACGAGCGCCCTCACGGATAAGCAAGCGAAAGTTGCCGCTAAAGATGCCATTCGCGCTTTGCGCTACGGTGATTCCAATTATTTTTGGATCAATGACACCAGCCCGACCATGGTCATGCACCCGTTTAAGCCGCAGCTCGAAGGCAAGTCGTTAGCTAACACCGCCGACCCCGATGGCGTGAAACTATTCGTGCAAATGGCTGAGCTGGTCGAACGTCAAGGTGAAGGCTTTGTGCCCTACAAGTGGCCAAAGCCAGGAAAAGACCAGCCTGTCGATAAAATAGCGTTCGTTAAGGGGTTTGAACCCTGGGGCTGGGTGATTGGCTCCGGCGTTTATATTGATCACATTGAGGACACGTTTGCACGTAGCAAAACAATTCTTATCCTCGAGGGCGTTGTGATTCTCGCGGTGCTGTTAGTGATGGGCTATTTAATAGCACAAAGTGTGATGGGGCCTATTCGTCACGCAGCAGACATGATGAAAGATATAGCGCAAGGTGAGGGAGACCTAACCCAGCGTTTAGACAGCAGCGGCAATGACGAGGTCTCTCGCCTTGCCAGGCACTTTAATGATTACACCGAAAAGATGCGCCAATCCATAGAAGCGGTCAATGAGCAAGCCAATAAAGTGAGTGAGCATGTGGCGCAACTACAATCGACGGCCCAGCAAAATCAACATCATATTGAGCTGCAGAGCGACAGCTCAGCACAAGTGGCCACCGCAATGGAACAGGTAAGTCACCAAGTGAAAGACATCAGTGATTATGCCAATAACGCCGAGCAAGCTAGCAACGAAGCGAACAGTTATGCAGATCAAGTAAAATCAGTGGTTCATAACACAGTGAATGCGATCACCCGTTTAAGCACACAAATTGAACAAGTCGCTGAGGTAGTGCAGCAGTTAGCCAGCCAAAGTAATAATATTGGCAGTGTGCTGGATGTGATTCGCGGCATTTCCGAGCAAACCAACCTTTTAGCGCTCAATGCCGCCATAGAAGCGGCGAGAGCTGGCGAGCAAGGCCGTGGGTTCGCAGTTGTTGCTGATGAGGTGCGCACCTTAGCCAGCCGCACAGGCCAAAGCACCGATGAAATTCAAGCTATGATTGAGCAGTTGCAACAAGGTGCGGAAAAAGCCGTGCAGGCCGTACAAAACAGCCAACAGATCTCGGATAATACTGTTGAGTCCACCGCGAATACCACCGAAGCATTGGATGAAATCAACCGCTTGGTTGACTCTATCCGGGAAATGAACGCTCATATCGCCCGCGCCACTGAGCAACAAAATGACGCCTCTAGCGAAGTGTCGCAGCGGCTCAATGATTTAGCCCATGCAACCAATGAGTCGCTCTCCAGCACACAGGTTATGAACCAGGCGAGTAACGAACTAGAACAGGCCAGTCAAACACTCGCCAGTATAGTTAAGCGCTTCAAAATATGAAGTCATCGCTCTCCGGTCATAAAAAGGCCGCCCAACGGCGGCCTTTTTAGCTTAACAATACCGGCTATTGCTGCCAGCGTTAGCGACAGTATTTAGCAAATAAGCTTGCTACCGTAGCCGCAGTTGGTTTTCCGTGCTGCCAATCGCCGCCTTCCACACCACTGCCGGCAATATCCATATGTACATAAGGAAGCGGCTGCTCGCTATCTAAGCCATGCTTATCTAACCCACCCACAATCGCCAAAAAGGCCATCGGGAACTGATGGCCCCGAGCAGTGACTGCCGATGCGGCATTATTACTGGAAAGCACATCGTCAGCTAAGGTGCGTGGTTGCACAAAATCATAGTCTTCGCGACGCGAACGCGATACCTCGGCGCAATCGGCCCATAAGTCACCCTGCTCCACCAATTGCTGTGAGAGCTGCGCTTTACGCGCTGGACCATTTTCAACATAGGCACTATAAGGCCCCACAGCTCGGGCGGCATGCCCGGTGAGAGTAGCTACGGTAAAGAGCTCAGGATTCACCTCGCCTTTGGCCACTTCTTTAGCCTCACTGAGTAAATCACCCATTGCCAAGCGGCCCTCAGCATCGGTATTACCAATGCGCACGCGGATGCCTTCACGGCTGGTAATAATCTCATCAGGAACAAAGCAATCCGAACCAATGGAATTACGAACCACGGCCAAATAGGCAATCACTTTGACTCCTTTAGGCTGTGCTTCAGCGACGGCTTTCATAAACCCAGCGACAGATGCGGCACCGCCTTTATCGCGACTCATGCCGGCCATGAAGCCACCAACTTTTAAGTCCGCACCACCGGTATCGTAAACAAGGCCCTTACCGACAAAGATCAACGTGCGTTCAACATTGCCTTCAGGCACATAGGCCATTTTTACCACGCGTGGGTGATGACGCTCTACCGCATAGGATGCGCGAGCAACGGTACTAAGCAAAGGATACTCTTTATCAATCGTCGCGATATCACTGATCACATCGACCTTCACCGCAGTACCAGCAAAAGCCTCGACACAATAATCAGCGAAGCGAGGCGGCGCCATACGCTCTGGCTCAGTGCCACATAAATCACGTGCCGCATATTGGCCGGCGGCAATCGCGTTGACCTGTTTTAGTTGTTCATCTGTAGCGCCGACCAAGCTAATAGTATTCAGTGCAGAGATAGCATCGCCATGATATTCACGTGCTTCTAAGGGCTGCCATAACGCTTGGTTAGCACCTAAAAAGGCCACTTCCAATGCGAACTCATAACCTGGACGCTGTTGAATATTATGCACATACAAAGCCGGCTTGATAGCGCCTGCTTCCTTCGCTACGGCAATGCCTTTTTTAGCCGCTTCAAAGACACGGCGCACATCATCATAATCCCGCCCTAAAGGGCCTGTGGGAGTCACAATCAAGCGCTTACCTGGCGCTTGTTCGCTGATCAATAATGCCGGTTGCTTACCTACACGGCTATCTATCGCCGCGTGAGTATTGATTTGTTCAGCATAGGCTTGGGGCAGCGCATCAAGGGAGTCACAGATAATAATAAGAGCATCGTTTTCGCTGGTTGCACTAAGTGCATCAAGGCTAGCGCAAGACGTAGCGCGTGCATAAGACATAAAAAAGGTCCTAATCTAAAACAAAGGACCTACATTATCGGTGATTTACGGGGTCTTGACTAGCGAAGCCCTGCGCCACCTTAGGGATTGTAAAGTGGCGTTGACAAGTTGTGCTTACGCTTGCTCTGAACCTTGCTGTTTTTCCCGCTTATGTTTAGCGATCACAGACCACGCCTCAAGCATGACCAACACACTAACAATAAGGACGATGGCATCGAGCACAACAAGCAACCAGTTCCCCTGTTGGTAGTACTCAGCAAGTTTAATGACCCCCGCAAAGAACGCCATAATCAATACAAAGACCATAGGGATCAGCGTGAATTTAGCCGGACGACCTGCTTTTATAAGCATCACCGAGATCACCAGTAAGGTTAAGCTGGCAAGGATTTGGTTGGTAGAACCAAATAGCGGCCAAATGATCATGCCACCACTGCCAGATGCGCCACCGGCGCCAAAGGCAAGTAACAAACAACACCCCACCGCAACTAACGTAGCAACGACGCCATTTTTAAGTGCCGATATTTTATAAATGTCGCCCCACTCTTGAATAATATAACGCTGGAGACGCACACCTGAGTCCATCGTTGTGCCTGCAAATAACACCACCATTACCGCCAATAGGGTTGAAGCAACTTCGGTGGAAATACCCCAGCCACTTTCAATTAAATTAGCGCCACCGGTAATAAAAGCACTCACACTGCCAGCGCCTAAATGACTGTATATTTCATGCCACTCCTCTGGGGAAACAGCCAAGGCCACGCCACTAACGGCCACCAGCGTGATAAGCGCTAAACATCCTTCCCCTACGGCACCGAGGTACCCCACAAAGCGACCATCGGTTTCTTTATTCAGTTGTTTTGAGCTCGTTCCTGAGGACACGATGCCATGGAAGCCTGACACCGCACCACAGGCTATGGTGACAAACAACAAGGGGATAATACTGGGCGTGTCAGCAGCGGTTTGCATGTTAAACGCGGGAGCTGTGATATCAGGCATAGAAACAAAGACAGCGCCATAAAGCAGAACCAGCCCCACCAACAGCTGCATGCCGTTAATGAAGTCGCGCGGTTGCAGTAGCATCCAAACAGGTAATAACGAAGCAACTGCAGCATAGACAAAGAGAATAATGATCCAGTTGGCTTTATCCGCTAACCCAAACATTTCACTAGGCAGTGCCAGGGGCATTGAGCTGCCCATGTAAATCGTAGCGTAGAGTACGCCAACACCAATGGCACACAAAGGAATAAGCGGCATATTTCGACGCAGCAGCTGACCTATCACTAAGGCCACCACAATCGCCGACCAAGCTGGGAATACCGCATTAGGTTGCGAGACAAACGAGTTCGCAATCACCACGCCAAATACCGCATTCACCATCAACAGCACCAAAAACACCACAATCATGAATAGAGAACGCGTGCGCGAGCCTATGACTGATTCTGATAACGCCCCCATGGATTTGCCCTTGTGCCGAGCACTGGCCCATAGGGCGCCCATGTCGTGAACACCAGCAAAGAAAATAGTACCAAATACGACCCACAATACCGCAGGCACCCATCCCCAATAAACCGCAATCGCGGGACCTACAATGGGCGCGGCACCCGCTACCGAGGTAAAATGGTGTCCCCACAATACCACTTTATTGGTTGGCACATAATCAACGCCGTCTTGGAGCTCATGAGCTGGAGTTACAAACTTATCGTCCATTTTGAAGATTTTTTCGGCGATAAACTTGGAATAGACGAACCAGCCAAATAGCATGCCGACAATACCAAGCAAGACAATAACTACTGATTGCATAGTCTTCTCTCTTTATTTTTGTTGTCATTACAATACTCTTCGCTTTAGCAAAGTGTATTAGTCGCACGAGCACAGGCCGACGAGGCTAAGTGCCTAAAGTAGCAATTTACCTTATCAGCTTAGTTTAAAAATTCATTAACGCTTTAGTCTAAAATGCTTAACTGGGTAGCTTGTTGCTGTTGCTGTGAAATTCCAACGCCCAAGCCCAGTAATCTCACCTCTGGAGTGTTGCCGCGTTGATAGGCTTTCGTCGTTAGCGCTGCGAAAGTGTCTAGATTCAAGGCGAATCCACTTTGATCAGCAGTAGTCACCTGAAAATCGGCAAACTTTACTTTGACTGACAACTTGTTAATGGCGTTGCTAAGTTGGTTGCGCTCAAGGCGTTGTTGCAACTCCTCGAGTAAAGCGGGTAAGGCCTGGTGACATTGTAGCAATGAGGTTTTGTTATATTCGTAAGTGTGTTCAACGCTGAGTGACTTGCGAATGCGCTCGGTTTTAACTCGCCCTATTACTTCGCCTGCACACTTTTGGTATAAGGACACACCAAAATTCCCTATATGCTGCTGCATCCAGTTTACTCCCTTATCCAGCACATCCTGGCCTTTGTATAATCCTTTCTGATGCAACCGCTCTAGCGTCACTTTGCCAACGCCGGGGATTTTCTTTAAGTCCAACTGAGCAAGAAAGTCTGGCAGTTGCTCAGGAAGAATTACGCATTGCCCATTCGGCTTATTCTCGTCGCTGGCTATTTTGGCAACAAACTTAATAGGTGCGACTCCTGCTGAGGCTGTCAGTCCAGTTTGTTGGAAGATATCTTGGCGAATTTGCTCAGCAATAAGTGTGGCACTGCCACGGCATACCTGTGCTTGAGTCACATCCAAGTACGCTTCATCCAAAGAAAGTGGCTCGATAAGGTCCGTATAACGGCTAAAAATGGCGCGAATTTGCTGTGAGATTTGCTTATAAAGTTGCATCCGCCCCGGGACAATGACTAAATCTGGGCACAATTGTTTAGCATGGTAGTTAGACATCGCCGAACGTACGCCGTACTGTCGAGCAATATAGTTTGCCGTTGATAGCACTCCACGACGACTACGCCCGCCAATGGCCAAAGGCAGGTTTGCAAGTTCAGGATTGTCGCGCATCTCTACGGCGGCATAAAAGCAATCCATATCAATATGGATAAATTTCTTCATCGCGCTTGTGGGGCCAGGGCAGCCCAACAGTTTTAGGTGAAACTATAGTGACAAAAAGTGTAAGGAAAAGCCACAAACAACTGTATAAAGCACTGTATAAACAATCAAACTAAGGTTTTGGTGCGTTATCTCTGCGCTTGCTACGTTTAAACAGTCCAAGCCAAAAAATAAGCTCGCCCACGACCGCCACCAGCACCAAGGCAATCACACCTTGGCTACTACCGATGGCATAGCACAACAGCGCCAAAGGTAAGGCCCATAGCCACAGGTACTTTCTCAGCGTCATTGATGTTTCTCGTAAATGTACTTAACTCTACCTTACTCAGTGCTCGCTACGCTGTATACGAACAAAATGTAAGCAGTTATTGCTGATAGCGTACTAAACGCACAAATACATCACTACTTTTAGCATGAAGACTATTTTTACCACTGTAAAATTCATACACCCAAGCATGATCTGCCGGTGTTACTGCAGATGTGCTGGACCAGTAATTATCATTACTGGCATCTAAAAACAGGTCTAAATTTAGGCTGGGCTCAACACATCGATGCTCAACAATGGATGCGAGTTCTTTACTGTTAGGCAAGTGCCAGTCATCAAAACCGGCAAACTCATCATTAGTGGCGCTTTGCAGTGCCTGCTGCCAGTTAAGCTGTTGCGCCGCCCCAGAGCAACTTTGCAGTTCAGCATCGAACTGTTGCCCATAGCTACAACGTTGCCACATCAGCCCTGTGGCGTTATCAGTAATCGTACCATCAGCATGAATCACAAAGCGCTCTGCCGGGGTACTAGCTTGCAGATTATAACAACGCTGTTCAGCCCAAAGCGATGTACTCACCACAGCCACCACGATTAGAAACGTATAATTCATGATCACTCCTATGGGTTGCGCACCAAACGTACGTAAGCGGTATTACCTTTGGGGTAAGCCAAATCGTTACCTGAGCTCATATCAATAATAAAGGCTTGAGATAAAGATTGGCCGTCAACGCTGGTGCGTGATGTCCAGTAGTTTAAATGCCCCAGTAAACTCACCGACGGGGTGTGAGTAAAGTAGTCCGGGCTAATCATGAGTGCCTGACCATGGCGTTGATAATCCACCAAGCTCAGCAACTCAACATAGGTAGGTAGACGCCAATTGGCCCCACCGCAAAAGTCGATGGCATTGACCTCATCGATATATTGTTGCACCGAGCAATCGACGTCACTAGGACATGAGCTATTGGCTGGCGCGCGCTCACTCCCGATAAGCACGCCTCCCTCACCGTTAAGAGCCCAACTGTAATGATTCTGACCTTCGCGCAAGTCGGTATTTGGTAAAGTGTGGGGGTTGGCTTGTTTCACTTCCCATATAAGGCCAGTGACATTATCGCGTACACAAGCAAACTCGGTGGCAGAGTCGGGCAATTCGTCGGCAAACTCATTCAGTTTAGTAAAGTCAAAGGCCATATCTCCTTTGCCCACTTTGTCTAAGCGCTGCGCTACACTGTCTCGGCCTTGCTGCGCATCTTGCCCTTGGAAGTCTGTGCTATCACAGCTGATTGCTTGGCTGTTATTAAAGCACGCGCTCATACCGGTGTCGTTAATCAGCCCCAACGCGCGACGCTGCACGCTCACAGTGACCTCATCACTCGCACTGCGGTTAAGTTCATCGCTCACCCTAACGCTAAAGCTCAGTTGTTGTGCTACATCGATGTCGGGAGCAACAAACTGCGTTTCGCACTGGCGCTCACTGGCTAGGGTGACGGCACTGCCGCTTTGCTGCTGCCAGTAACAGCTAAACTGACCACTCACCGTTTCACTATTACCGGCATTGAGAGTCACGGTATCAAACTCAGTGGCCTGCTGGTCCTCCCCTGCATTGGCAATGACCACTTGCGCGGTTTTATTTAGCAGCAGGCTATATTCGGTGCTCACTTGACCGCCCTCGTCATCACTGACAAACACAGTCCACGCAAGCGTGGTATCACTATCTAGTAGCGGGTGGCGAAAACTTAAAGTAGCTTCATCAACAGCGCTAAACTGCAGTTGCGGGCCCTCAGTTTGTTGCCATAAATAACTTGCAATAAAGCCGTTTTCATCAGGATCGCTAGAGCCAGCCGCACTCAAGGTGACAACATCATTATATTGTGAGGGCAGTTGTTCGGGGGCAATTTGCGCTATGGCTATCTGTGGTAACTGGTTTGCTGAAGCGATATTAATGGTAAGCGTATCAGATACTAAGGTATTGTCTGGGGCTCGATAATCGACCTTAATTTGCGCCGCGCGGTCACCCTTAACGTCCGGGAGCATCAGCGCCAACTCTTGCTCTTCACTGGGTAGCCCTTCGATAGCCGGACCGGAAAGTTGTTGCCACCTGAAAGTGCCTCCGGGAGGCGACACTTGCGCGTTGATGATTAATTCTGATTTTTCTACCGCATCGCGATCAGCACCAACATTAATACTCGCATTTTCAGTGACTTCGTCGCCGCCACTGCCACCACAGGCAACCAATCCCGTGGCCAAAATGATGCTGAGCGCGCTATGAATAAGTCGACCCATGATGTGCTCCCAATTATTGCATAGCCCTACCAACGCAAGTTGCTTGCCAACATCATCAACAAACCGTATTTATCAGGTGTTATAAATAACTGTCCTGGTGAATACGAACAAATAGTTTAGTACCAACTTTGGAGTAATCGACTTTGTATTCTCGCCCATCCAAAGCTTGAATAAATAGCAAGCGTTTTTCTTCTGCAAAAACATCCGGGCTGGCAATGTACACCATCTCAAGATAGCGCTCTTTAGCCTCTCGACGATTTTTGGGAAGCTCTTCTTTAAAGGGCTCTAGGCCGTGCTGAGTCACTTTAATTTTTGGCTGCTCTTCGCCATTAACGATGACTAAATCCAGCTTCTTAATTTTATGAATGATGGTATTACGACCACTTTTTATAAATGCTCTATCGTCAGACATATGTCTTATCCTGTCTACTTGCTACTGTGGCTATTGAGTTGCTGTTGCAACTGCACCACAGTGTTAGCCGGGTCGCGTTGCCATCTATGTAATAAATAGCTGAACGCCCAAATATCACGGTCTAACATAGCGGCGGGTATTAATATTTCATACCCAGTCAAAAATTTTAAGTTCTTCATTCTATTAGCAAACATAGCTAATAATCCAGTATATTTTTGCCCCGACTGGCTGACGTACTCGGTATCCTCAATCAACCACTGTGGTGGGCATTCATTGCCATCGCGGCAATACGCTTTGATCGCCTGCAGCAAATAATGCCGTTGTTCCACTAGCAAACGGCCCGCCAACCGGGGTGAAAGCTTATTTAAGAACTCATCTTCTCGCTTCAAGCTTAGGCCCACAACATTTAACTCGAGCGTCTGCATTGCTTGGTCGATACTCACCACACCGACCTGTTGTACGTTATCGACATCCAGCTGCCACCAGCCGTATTTATGATTATAGCTAAGTTTCTGTTTGTCGAGAAAAATGCTGTAAAACGGCTCTCTCAGCTTTAAGTATCCCACTAGCATGCCAACTAAAGCGGCGCTCAGTAAGAAAATCTCCGCTATCAATATGTCAGCGCTTTTAAACTGTATAAACAACACCAAGAATACCAAGACAATCGCGCTGGTAATGAGTATTTCGCTGCCGTGGCGCGCACTGTGGGCTCGAATTTTCGCGTATCGGCTGGCGCTCCCCTGTTCTGAGGGCTGCGTATTAGGGGGTGTTTTTTTATTACTCATACGCTCTCTTTTTGGTGCCACTACGTATACTCCTATTGTACGTATAATTTGCGAGTTTTATACGCAGCAAGGGTAGGCAAAGGTTACAAAAATGCGGCAAATTGGGAACACAGTGCATCATTTTGCTGAATTTTCGGTTAACACACAAAAATACAGGATTGGCGGTCTATGTGTTAGAGCGCAAGTTTGTAAACTAAGCTCTCACCTTTTTCAGCCGAGAAACCATAGGTACCGTCGATGAACCACAGTAGGCATTCGGGCAAGGCACTTTTCCCTGTCATTATTATCATTTTCTTAGGGCTGTGTATTTACTTATATCTGCCCAAAGGGCAATCACAGCAACCCAACATGGGCGCTCAATCAACTCGCGTGCAAGCTCATACCGTGACCAAAGACAGCCGAGCTATCACCGTTGATGGTATCGGCAGCGCGCGAGCAAACCAAGCCGTATACATTAAAAGCGCCCAAAGTGACTATATCGACAGTATCCATTTTGATGATGGCGACAAAGTGCAAGCAGGACAACGACTGGTGCAATTACGAGATACTGAGGAACAGTTGCGAGTCAAGGAGCTGCAAGCCAATCTCTCTGAAGTAGAACGGCAGTTGAATCGTTTGACCGAGCTGGCCCGTTCACAAGCCACGGCAAAGTCACTGTTAGAAGAGCAATTAGCAAAGTTTGAAGCCACCCAGGCTCAGCTTGAAGCTGCTAAAACCAAACTCGCGGAGATGCGTGTTACCGCGCCCTTTTCGGGAGTGCTAGGTAAACGCATGGTGTCTAAAGGGGCATTCGTGAGCACCAACACTGAAATTACCACGTTAGACGACATCAGCGTAATTAAAGTCGACTTTAATGTGCCAGAGAAGTACCTTGCGCAGCTGGGTGTGGGAATGACAGTAACTGCACGCAGTGACGCTTACCCAAATAAGCTGTTTACCGGCAAAGTGTCTCATGTCAGCTCTCGTATCGACACCAACACCCGTAGCGTGCCAATTAGCGCCAGCTTCGCCAATGAAGACAATATCTTGCGCCCAGGGATGTTACTCGGTACGCAACTGGAATTGCAAACCTATGAGGCCTTATTGGTACCAGAAAAGGCCATTATTCCACGTCAAAACAAACACTTCGTTTTTCAAATTGTGGAAGGTGTAGCCAAAGAGGTCGAGGTGAAAATCGATAAGCGCTATAACGGTTGGGTAGGCATCAGTGAGGGTCTAAGCAGTGGCGATCAAGTGGTCACAGAAGGCATTATTAAACTGCGCTCAGGCTCAGCCGTGACTGTTGAGGAGGCTGCGCTGTGAGAATCACCGACACGGCTGTTAAGCGTCCGGTTTTTGCGATTGTAATCAACCTTTTATTACTGACCTTCGGTTTGGTGGCATTCTCAATGCTGCCCCTTCGAGAGTATCCAGATATCGATAGTCCCATTGTCAGCGTCAGTACTGACTACACTGGTGCTTCTGCGGAAATTATCGAAACTAAAATTACTCAAGTAATTGAAAACCGCATCTCCGGGATTGAAGGCATAAAAAGTATCACGTCCTCGTCGCGCAATGGCCGCTCTAATATCACCATCGAGTTTAATATTGACCGAGATATCGATGCGGCGGCAAATGATGTGCGAGAGCGTGTGTCGCGCGCACTGGACAACCTCCCCGACCAAGTTAGACCTCCGGAAGTATCCAAATCCAATTCCGATGAAAGTCCTATAGCTTGGTTTGTACTCAATAGCTCAACCATGAATACCTTGCAGCTATCCGATTATGCTCAGCGCTACATTGTTGATCGCCTTGCGGTTGTTGACGGCGTATCCAATGTTCGAGTGGGTGGTGAACGCCAGTATGCAATGAAGATTTGGCTAGACCGCGAGGCCATGGCGGCACGGGGCGTTACAGCCAGCGATATTGAGCAAGTTTTGCGAGCTGAAAACGTAGAGCTGCCAGCAGGGGAAATCGAGTCTGTTGATCGTGATTTTTCGGTCCGTACCGCGCGTAGCTATATAAGTCCTACTGACTTTCAAAACTTGGTTATTGCTCGTGGTGATGATGGCTATCTCGTGCGTTTAAACGAAGTCGCTGATGTACAGCTTGAAGCCGCCGACGAAGAAAGTTTATTCCGTGGTAATGGCCGCAATATGATTGGCCTAGGTGTGGTTAAACAAGCAAAGGCTAACACCCTCACCGTGGTGGAGAACGCTCGCAAAGAATTAGAAAACATCAAACGCAACTTGCCTCCAGGTACCACAATAGAAGACAGCTATGACTCCTCGATTTTCATTAAAGAGTCTATTGATGAGGTGTATCGTACGCTGGCCATATCAATGGCCTTAGTGGTTTTGGTTATCTACCTGTTCTTAGGCAACGTGCGCGCCACGTTAATTCCAGCAATCACCGTCCCTGTAGCCTTAGTTGGCAGCTTTATGTTTTTACTTGCCATGGGCTACTCTATCAACTTGCTAACCCTGTTGGCACTGGTGCTTGCTATCGGTTTGGTGGTCGATGACGCCATTGTGATGTTGGAGAATATTCACCGGCGTATTGAGCTCGGTGAGCCTCGTTTACTCGCCGCGTATCGCGGCGCCCGCGAAGTGGGTTTTGCCATTGTTGCAACCACGTTGGTACTGATCTCCGTGTTTGTGCCCTTAGTCTTTATGGATGGCCGTATCGGCGCTTTATTCACTGAGTTTGCCATGGCGGTGAGCGCGGCTGTGTTCTTCTCCAGTATCACCGCACTCACACTTTCCCCAGCTCTGTGTTCAAAAGTGCTGAAGCAAAGTGAAAGCGAGGGCCGGTTTAGTCAGTGGATGGACCGTCAATTTGCAAAACTTGAAGGCGCCTATGCTCGCACTCTTGAGGGCAATGTTCGACGCTCAAAAATGTTGGCCGTAGTGCTGATGCTAGCGGGTCTTGCCAGTTATCTGCTGTTTCAGCAGATTCCATCTGAACTGACACCTAAGGAAGACCGAGGCACCTTCTTTGTGATGATGAACGGCCCAGAGGGCGCAAGCTATGAAAATAACGCCGCCAATATGGATAAAATTGAGCAACGCTTGTTGCCGTATGTTGACTCGGGTGAACTCAATCGAGTTCTGGTTCGAGTGCCGGGTTGGGGTGGTCAAGGTGGCGTTGCGATTATCGGCATGGCTGATTGGGGCGAGCGCAAACGCGATACCTGGACGGTAATGAATGAGATCAGTGGCAAGATGCGTGAAGTAACGGATATTCGCGCCTTTGCCATCATGCGCAGTGGCATTGGCGGCGGCGGTTCTTCGCGCCCCGTTGAGTTTGTTTTGCAAGGCAATGATTATGACGAGCTTGCCGATTGGCGTGACCGCATTATTGCTCGGGCAGAGAAAAACCCCGGGTTAGTGCGTATCGACCATGATTATAAAGAGACCTTCCCACAATTTTTGGTCAGTATCGATAAGAACAAAGCCGCCGACTTAGGGGTCTCTGTCTCTGATATAGGCCGCACTTTGGAGACGATGCTCGGGCAACGCCGTGTCACCACCTTTATTGACCGTGGTGAAGAATATGATGTGATTTTAAAGGGCGAGAAACAAGACTTTGCCAGCCCACAAGATGTCTCTAATATCTATGTAAACTCACGCTCCGGGCAACTGGTGCCCCTTGATAGCTTAATCAGTATCTCTGAAGAAGCCACAGCGTCTAGGTTGAATCGTTACAACCGTATGCGCGCTATTACCTTAAGTGCCAACCTCGCTAGCGGCTACACTTTAGAGGAAGCCTTAAGTTTCTTAAACCAAGTGGCTGCAGAGGAAAATGATATTGATGGCGCCATTGACTATAAAGGGGAGTCACAGTTGTTCTATGAAGGCGCCTCCGCCATGGTGTATGTCTTTATTCTGGCATTAACGGTGACCTTCTTGGTGTTGGCAGCACAGTTTGAGAGCTTCGTTCACCCCTTGGTGATCATGCTTACCGTACCACTGGGGATTGCTGGGTCGTTATTTGGTTTGCATATAACCGGTTTGACCCTCAATATTTACAGCCAAATTGGTATCGTTATGCTTATTGGCTTAAGCGCCAAAAACGGTATTCTTATTGTTGAATTTGCCAACCAGTTGCGTGATAAGGGTCTGGAATTTCAAACAGCGCTAATCCAAGCTGCCACACAACGTTTGCGCCCTATTATTATGACGTCGCTAACCACAGTGATGAGTTCGGTGCCTCTAGTGCTAGCAAGCGGCCCTGGAGCTGAAAGCCGTATGGTTATTGGTGTGGTGATCTTTACCGGGGTAAGCATCGCGACCATACTCACCTTGTTCGTAGTACCCAGTGCTTACTATGCCCTTGCTCGTCATACTCAGTCACCAGAGTATTTACAGCAACGCTTGGCAAAACAGCAACAAGATAACCCGCT
This sequence comes from Pseudoalteromonas sp. CNAT2-18.1, assembly GCF_022347865.1. Taxonomy (NCBI): domain Bacteria; kingdom Pseudomonadati; phylum Pseudomonadota; class Gammaproteobacteria; order Alteromonadales; family Pseudoalteromonadaceae; genus Pseudoalteromonas; species Pseudoalteromonas sp. CNAT2-18.1. Next base: position 101,715 of record NZ_JAKRFR010000005.1, read on the forward strand.
CAAACAGCAATAGTGCACGAGAAATGCTCACCTGCGAGGGTATTCCCTCGCAGGTGAGCGATAAACATCAGACGGCCGTTCTACTGTTAAAAGGGTAAATACATCGAGGTGTTAGTATGACAAGTTTACACACAGCCACCTTTGGCGGCGGTTGTTTTTGGTGCATCGATGCGGCCTTTCGCCGCGTTCGTGGCGTGCATAAGGTTGAATCGGGTTATACCGGTGGACACAGCAATTCACCAACATACCGTGAGGTATGCAGCGGCGAAAGCGGTCACGCAGAAGTTGTGCAAGTGCACTTTGACCCCGCTGTGATAGATTACACCACCCTGTTGGCGATGTTTTTCACGCTTCACGACCCTACGCAGCTTAACCGCCAAGGAAATGATATTGGTAGTCAATATCGCAGTGTGGTGTATTACCACGATAGCGCCCAAAAGCAGCAGACCGAGGTGGTGATAGCGCAGCTACAAACTCATAGCGCCGCAAAAATTGTAACCGAAGTCAGTCCCGCATCAAGGTTCTATCCCGCTGAGGATTATCATCAAGACTATTACAGCGAAAATCCGAACCAAGGTTATTGCAGTATCTTAATTGCCCCAAAAATAGAGAAGTTCGAGCACACTTTTAGTGACTTGCTCATATCATGACTGCTGTAAAACAATGAAAAGCCTCCACTTAGGAGGCTTTTTTGCACAGCTATAAATCGAATTGCAATCCAGCGTATACCTTGCGCTCAGCGCCGCGATACGCAGAGGTGACCTCACCCGTGCTCCAATCCGTGGCCGCCACGTTGGTGATATATTCTTTGTCAGTGAGATTATCAACACCGAAGGTGAACGTGAGGTCGCGTAACAATTGATAGCGAGCATTGAGGTTCACCAAAGTATAGCTTGGCAAGTCAGTACGATAGTAACTTAACCTATCGGAGCGGTACTGCAGTTGTGCACCGACATACCATTTGTCGAACTGCTTACCCACGGACCAGTTGAAGGTTTTTTCAGCTCTAAGCACCAATGCTTGCCCGGTATTGTCGTCTTCAGCATCAACATAACTAAAGTTAAGCTGGTGATCGATACCAAACATATCTTGCACTTGTGCACTCAACTCAACTCCTTCAAAACTCGCTTTGGCAATATTTTCCGGGCCGTTGTTGCCCCATGCGATGAGGTTATCGAATTGGTTTTGATACAAGGCGATATCGTATTGCCCAGATTGCAAATCAAGGCGCAGACCGAGCTCGGCATTGTTTGACTCTTCAGGTTGCAAAGCATCGTTGCTGCCCCAAATGGAACTGGCGTCATTAAACGAGGGTGCCTTAAACGCCGTGCCGTAGCTGGCGCGAAACGTCGCAATGTCACTTAGCGGCACACCCGCCGCTAGGTTGTAGGTGAAGTGGCCGCCAAATTGTGAATGATCATCATGACGCACAACGGCATTGGTATTAAATGCCTGGCCATCATAATAGCCTCCCACATACACACCTTTATTATTACGCGTCTGCACGGTAAAACCGGACGCAGGCTGCTCTGGTGTCGCCGAGCTGCTGTAGGAATCGCTAATGTCTTCATAGTAGTAATCGGCGCCACCACTGACAGTGATAGCTGGACTAAAGACATAATTAAGCTGATAGCTTAGCTCATCTCGTGCAGTGCTGTACTCATTGCCACGATAACCTGGCGCGCCATGTTGCTGAGTATTAATCTCATCATCTTGAGCAAGACTGGTTTGTAGCTTGTGAGCAAAGGCACCATGGTTTTTACGCCAACCCAGTTGCACATGGTATTTTTCAAAGTCGGTGTAATCATCACCAAAGCTAGTGTCGTATTCGACATAGCCTTCACTGTACTGCCCTAACAACTCCAGCACGCCATAATCGCCGAGATCATAGCCGAAACGCGCACCGAGGTTTTGGTTTTCATAGCCATCTTCATCTGGGTCTTGCCCAGTGGTGACGTCAAAGCCGTCGGTGTGCTCATAGCCAAGGTTGAATGCCGCATTGAACGCTCCTTGGCGAAAAGCAAAAGCACCTTGCGCATTCACGTAGTTGTCACTGCCACTTTGTACACTCACACTTTGGCTATCGCCGTCTCGGGTGACAATATTGATGACCCCGGCTAAGGCGTCTGAGCCATACCATGCGGCGCGAGCACCACGGATCACTTCGACTCGTTCAATACTATTTAGTGGCACACTAGAGAGCGCCTTATACCCTGTAGTGGCTGAACCAACACGAACGCCATCAACAATAACCAAAGAGTGGCTGCTAGCCGCCCCACGAATAAAGAGGCTGGTACTTTGACCTTGGCCGCCACTGCGAACAATATCGACCCCGGCATAATGAGATAATAACGCCGGCAAATCACGTACGCCAAGGCGCTCGATGTCTGCACGAGTGATCACATCGATACTGGCGAGCACATTTTCGATAGGTTGTTCGAACTTATTAGCGGTGACAGTCAATCGCTCGATAGACTGTTGCTGCTGCGCACATACCGCGCCGGAGAAAAGTGCCGCTATGCCTACAGCGACTTTGGTTTTGTTATACATGTTAGTCCCTATACCTGCGCCCACCGCACAGGAAAATGTAATGAAATGGATGTTATGGCCGGTCTCCGGACTGAATGAGCAAGACTCATATCACCGTTGCGGGGGCAGTGCAGGCTTTTCACCTGTTTCCCGATTATCCCAGTGGCTTAACTGCGTTCTGCGCTTGCGGGCACCATAACAAGGTGGCGCTATTTTGCGGACTGATGACAATAAAGTCAATGGACGTCTAAACATCTATAAAAAGATGGACTATGGCATTAACTTCACCAATAAAAAAGCCAAGTGCGAATGACTTGGCTTGAGAGGTATCTAGTCGCGGAAGTTCTTAAATTGAAAGGGCTGACCTAACTCGGCTTCGCGTACTAATTGCATTACTTGTTGTAAATCGTCGCGCTTTTTCCCGGTGACTCGCACTTCTTCACCTTGGATGGCGGCCTGAACTTTGATTTTGCTGTCTTTAATCAGCTTAACCAACTTTTTCGCGATATCTTTAGCAATGCCTTGTTTCATTGTAACTTGGCGGGTGACGTATTTACCGTGCAAATCAGCTTTTTGAATCTCAAAACTGTTTACATCTAAGCCGCGTTTTGACGCCTTACTGGCAAACATATCAAATAACTGCATCACCTGCTGTTCAGCTTCTGCGGTAAGTTCGATCAGTTCATCTTTTAGTTCTATCTTGGCATCTACGCCGCGAAAATCGTAGCGGGTTTCGAGTTCGCGTTTAGCGTTTTCAACCGCATTTTTTGCTTCGCTCATTTCGATTTCAGAAACGATATCAAATGAAGGCATGAAATTCTCCGTAACTGGCTTGTCGTTTCGGGGATTATACCCCGAGATCGGTATTTTTGTGCACTGATACACAGTGAATTCAGTTTACAGTTTGTTATACTGCCTGCGATTTCACCAGTTATAAAGGTAAAGTAAAGTGACGCGCAGAGTTTATCAGGGGTTGTTTCTAATCACATTGGTGGTCTGCACCCTGCTATTTGTTCAAGAAGTAAAAGGCTCTGTTACGCAGCTTTTCCCTCACGTCGATAAGGTCGCTCACTTTGGTATTTTCTTCGTGCTTGCCTTTATTATGGATAAAGCCTTTAGGATCCCCTTTTTTGTCCAGGTGGTATTGTTGTTATTATACGGCGGAGCAATTGAGTGGATGCAGGATATGCTGCCCTACAGGCAGGCATCTTTTTATGACTTTCTCGCCGACGCGGCAGGCGCGGCCAGCTACTTTGTGATTCACTACCTATGGCAGAAAAAACGGGCCAAGGCTTAGCGCCTACTTACCTTATCGGGCCGGGGGCACTCGGCCTCACATTTGCCCACTTAATGGGGCAACACCGACCGCTAAAGCTGTTGGTGAAACCTTCTCATCCCAGCACTTTTTATTATTGCCATGGGCAGCAGAAAAGCCCCGTGGCAGCCACGGCTTGTTTGAAACCGTGCGAGCCAATTACAGAATTGTGGCTATTCGTTAAAGCGCATCAGCTGCAAGCGGCGCTGGCGCAGTGTCGCCCTTATTTGGCCCTCGATGCAGATATTATTATTAGCCATAATGGCATGAGCGACCTAGCACCACTTAAACAGCAACTGACTCCTCAGCAGGGATTATTCTTTATGCTCACCCAGCAGGCAGCTTACAAAACCGACGATAAGCATGTCGTCCATGTCAGTCAGGGCGACTCTGTGATAGGAGCCGTCAATGCTTGCGCGCAGCAAAACTTTAAGGCGCAGTTAAAGCAGTGGCAGAGATTAATCCCCGCTCTGACTGGGAGTGATGATATAACCCATGCGCGATGGCAAAAATTACTGGTGAATTTGGCAATAAACCCCATAGCAACCTGGCATCAGCTGCGCAATGGTGAGGTGGCCGCCCCCTGTTATGCCAGTGATGTCTTTGCACTACTGCAGGAGGCGATTACCGTAGCTAAAGCGCAGGGAGTTGAATTATCACTGCCGCAAAGCCTCGACAGCGCCTATCAAGTAATGCGCCTAACAGCGGGCAACCGCTGCTCAATGTTGCAGGATAAGTTATTGGGAAGGGAGACAGAAATAGCAGCCATGTGTGGCTTTATTGCCAGCTCGGCGCGCCTGCTTAGCCTCAGCGCGCCTATCAATGAGCTGTATTATCGGCGAATTACGGGCGATACACCTTCACATTGTTAAAGCCGTTTTCGTGCAGGATCAATGCCTGTAGTTGGCTCATCACCCCTTTAGCACAATACAGGTAGTACTCTTTGCTCTGATCTAAGTCGCCAAACTGAGTCGCTAAACGGTAAAACGGCAAGTGTTTGACCTTTACCCCGTCAATCTCTAACGGCTGAGCATCTTCCTCTTCGGGTGAGCGAATATCCAGCACCACCGCATCCGTTGGCAATTGTGATACCGATTCCGCTTCCTTGACCTCTTCTTTAGCTTGAGTATCAATATCGCGAATATCCATCACTCGAGCATTATCAACCACGGTTTCGAGAACCTCGAAATCAAACTGCTGCTCTTGCTGCTCAATTACCTCTAACTTGGCTTTCACCGTTGGTTTGCGCGAAATCACGCCACAGTACTCGGGCATGGCTTCGGCCATCTCGGAGGTGCCAATGGCGCGAGCAATATCAATAATATCTTGCTTATCATGTTGGATAAGTGGGCGAATGATCAGCGTATCGGTCACTCGGTCAATGACACTTAAGTTTGCCAGAGTTTGGCTTGATACTTGGCCAATACTTTCACCAGTGACCAGTGCTGGAATCCCCAGTTTTTCAGCGATAATGCTACCAGCACGCATCATCATGCGCTTGAGCACTACACCCATTTGCGAGTCTTCGACATTTTCTAGAATCTCAGCAACCACCGGCTCAAAGTCGACGGTGATAAACTTAACCTTGTGAGTCGAGCTATATTGTGACCAAAGATAATGGCTTGCTTGCTTCACGCCAATTTCATGGGCCGCGCCGCCAAGATTGAAAAACAAGAAGTGCGTACGCGCCCCTTTGCGGATCATTTGGTAGCTGGCCACCCCGGAATCAAAGCCACCAGACATCAGCGATAACACATCTTCTTGAGTTGGCAATGGAAATCCACCCATGCCTCGGTGCGCTTGGGTGACAATGTACGCGCGCTGGTCTTTAATTTCGATCTTTACTGTTACCTCAGGCCGCGTAAGCTTAACCCGAGCACCGGGTACATGCTGGTTTAGTCCGCCGCCAACATAGCGTTCGACATCGCTCGAGGAAAAGTCATGCTTACCTTGACGCTTACAGCGCACACAAAAGGTTTTACCGGCAATTTCATCGCCAAGGAGTTGCTGTGCCTGCTGGTAAATTTCATCAATGGTGGTGAATTCAATTTCTTTTACTTCATTAAATTGCACGATACCAGGAATACGCCCGAGGCTGTCAGCCATTGCGCGGCGCACTGAGTCATCGGTTAATGCCGATTCAACCGTAAGGTTATCCCAGTTGTTGCGCACCTTTACCTGCTCATCAATGCGTCGCATCATAATCTTAATGTTGTTCTCTAACACCTTGGTAAAGCGTTTACGAACGGACTTACTTTTTATCGCAATTTCGGGATGCAATTTAACAATAAACTTGATCATGACTTAACTCACAGCACACAGATAAAGCCACACTTCTGAATGAGAAAGTGGCGGAGGATTCACCGAAGCGCGCGATTATAGCAAAAACCGCTCGCCTTCGGAAATAATAGCTTAACTATGCGTGGAGGGTGACGTTTGTAGTTGCGCTTGGCGCTGCTGATAGTGTTGCTTTAACAATCCCAAAGGCTCACGCCCAGCTGCGGTAGTAAAAGCCATAAACAAGGTGATTATTTTCAACAAGCCTTGATAGATATCGCCGCGATTCAGCTCGCCGCTTTGGCGACGCGCTTTGATGTAAGGAGTCCAGAAGCTGACTGTCAGCTTTAACATATGAGTTAGCTCTGCCGCTTGCTCTTCATCGACGTTGAGAATACCGTTGTCACCCAACGCCAAGACAATGTCGGTTACCTGGTCAAACAAGCGTTGTTGGAACGCGATATAATCAGCTTTAAGCTCAGCATCGCGAGACAAAATGTCGGTCATATTGTCGTAGAAAAAGTGAAATTTCCACATGAGCTCAAACAAGGCATCGAAATAATGGCTAAGCTGCGCCATTACCGGCTCATCGTGATTAATCGGCTTAAACTGAGTATCTAAGTGCTGGCGATACAACTTAAAGATATGGCGAATGATGTCTTCTTTATTTTTAAAGTGGTAATACAAATTTCCAGGGCTGATTTGCAAATGGGCTGCGATATGATTTGTTGTGATAGCGCGCTCACCGTGGCTATTGAAAAGCTCAATGCTGGCTTGAATTATGCGGTCCTTGGTACTCATTATTACTTCCCCACCCTGATTGCAGGTGAGCAGTATAAACATCTTAGTCACAGTTAACAATTTATCACATGGCTGAGAGTTGAGTTTGCACTGGCAACTCACATAAAGACTGCTAAAATGCGGCCATTGCATTACATAAAAACAGAGAATCATATGCAGGTAACGGCTATCTACCCAGGGACCTTTGACCCCCTTACGAATGGTCACTTAGACCTTATTGAGCGCGCCGCTAAAATGTTCGATCAAGTCATAGTTGCGGTGGCTCATAACCCGAATAAAAAGCCTTGCTTTAGCCTTGAAGAAAGAGTGGAGTTAGCAAAGCAAATTGTCGCCGACCTTGGCAATGTCACAGTCATTGGCTTCAGCGGCCTACTTGCTGACTTGGCTAAAAATCATAAAGCGAATGTATTAGTGCGAGGTATTCGCGCGGTCTCCGACTTTGAGTATGAATTCCAATTGGCTAACATGAATCGCCGCTTGAACCCCGACTTAGAGAGCGTATTTTTAACTCCCGCAGAAGAGAACTCGTTTATCTCATCGACCTTAGTAAAAGAGGTTGCCTTACATGGTGGTGATGTTTCTGAGTTTGTTGTGCCGCAAGTCGCCGCCGCTCTGAAAGAAAAGCTCGGCTAAATATACCGGTGGTAACGCTACCCGTTATCACCTACTTTCTTTGGTGCCAGAGAGGCCTTTAAAAACCGCCCTATTCGACATAGACCTAAGAAGTCTTTATTGATAATTAAAGATACTATTATGATAGTGTCCGCCACATTGATACCAAAAGAGTAAAAAGTCCAGAACCACCATGGCTCTACATTTCCGTTCACGTGTAAGTCTATATGCATATACAGAAAAAGGCAGGCATTAAATACTAAAGCTAGAATACAGTAAAGTTGGGCAGGATACCTATCAGCAGTATAGTAAATATATATAGAAATCAACGCTATGGTAAGTATATCTGCGTAGAAGTAATAGATGTACATCTCTGAGCTGTTGTGGGTGTGAGAGGTAGCTAAGTAGGACAGAAATATTATTAGGGACAGAAAAAGAGGCGAGTTAACTCTATTCTCATGGCTCGAGAACGACACGATATTGAATAACAATGCCATGAGCAGCCCCCAAAGTACGAAGGCGCCAACGTAGGGCCCTAATAGCTCGGAGAGAAACAAAAGCGGCTTATACCCCTAACTTTTGATTTGAATAACCTCTTTAAACTCCTTGAGACATTGATAATCCCTAAAATATCCCTATCAACAATCAGCACGACAATCATTGTCAGATCAGACAAATTCATACCAATTGAGTATAAACTCCATAGCCACCACGGCGTAACATTTCCCTGAATAACGATGTCATAATGCATGGCCAAAAACAAAGAGGTGTTAAAAGATAGCCCAATAACAACATACACTACACCGGGCGACGCTTTAGGCGACTTAAATGCAAAAATAACTGAAATCAATGCGAGGGTGACTAGGTCGTACATAACCCAAGTCATATAGGTATCAGCGCTCGTAAAGAAGTTGTGGAAATGATCACTGATAAAGTATGAGACGGCCATGACAAAGCTGACCCACAATAACTTTAGATCATTCTTTGCTTTAAAACCTACAAGCATCAAATTGAAAAAGAGAGCCATTAGGAAGCCCCAGACTACGAAGGCCCCCATAAAAATTGCTAGGCTTTTTTCAAGATACATCCACCCTCTCGATTTTCACGGCTAGTTTTCTTTCTTCTTAGTTGGAAGAAGAACATCACCACCGCCGCGCTGGATTTCAGCTTGGCTAGCAGCGACAGCATCACTTGATAAACTTACTGTATCAGATTGTAACGTCTGGGTGCTAGTAGTTTGTGCGGTAGGCTGTTGTGTTTGTTGTTGTAACTTAGTGTAAGCCTGTGTTTGTAGTTGAGCATTAGCATTAACTTGCATGATGTTAACTCCTTTAAAATTTTGTTAATTATTTGCTAAGCAAACCTAACTTAACATGCTTTGGGTACACACGTCACACTTCAAAGGCAATTTCTTAGCAACTCACTTTAAGCTTATGCACCACGCGTGCCAATATTTTTTGACACGCTCAGAAGCCCCAACTAAGCAACGTTTTTACATGGTATATCACCCACAGAGTGTTGCTGGTGTAGGTAGAAATCCATAGCAACTTCGTCACAGTTATCTTTACGCAGACAAAGCTCACAGTCTTTCATCACCTTTTCAGGAAGGCTTTCTTTGCTGCTGTCTGCAAACCCAAGTTTAGCAAAGAAATCCGGTACACGCGTAAGTACAATCACTCTTTTAAGCGCCAACTTTTTGGCTTTCACTAACAGGTGATGAACCAATAAACGCCCCTGCCCTTTTACTCCGGTATCGGGGTTAACCCCTAATGAGCGAATCTCCGCTAGGCCGGTATCATAAATATACAACGACGCACAGCCTGTTACCTGGCCATTCACTTCGGTTACGGCAAACTCATTAATGGAATGCACCATATCGCTTTTAGCACGGGGTAAGTTCTCTCCTACCTTGGCCCAATATTGCACCAGCTCACTGATAGCTTCAACATCATGCAGATTGGCATCACGTACTTTAATTGTACTTTGCTGTTTAGCTTGCTTAATGGCGAATTCCACTTGCTTTGGCGATGTTCCACCTAGAGCCTTACGTGCCGCCAAACAGGCATCGAGTGCCAACATAGGATAAACATCTTCAGCAATAACATCGCACACCGATTGAAATTCGGACAAACTCAACTGCTCAAGGCTTTTTCCTTCTGAAATTGCCAGCTGCACCAGTTGCCCAACAATATGATGCCCTTCACGAAATGGGATCCCTTTTGCCACCAAATAATCAGCAAGCTCGGTGGCATTCGCATGCCCACCTTGGGCGGCGGCTTTGGTCTTATCACTATTGACCTTAATGCCGTTTACGCATGATTGCGCCATATGTAGACATGCCAGCCAAGTCGGTAGCGCATCGAAAAGTCCTTCTTTATCTTCTTGCATGTCTTTGTTGTAGGCTAAAGGCAGTGACTTTAACGTCATCATCATCGCACTCATAGCACCAAAAACACGCCCTGTTTTGCCGCGAATCAACTCTAAAGCATCGGGGTTTTTCTTCTGCGGCATCAACGATGAGCCGGAGGTAACGTTATCGGCCAACTCAATAAAACCGGCTTCGCCAGAATTGTAGAAAATTAAATCTTCAGCAAAACGTGACAAGTGCAACATTGAAATGGATGCCGCGCTCAGCAGCTCGACCACAAAGTCTCTATCAGAAACCGCATCCAAGCTATTACGAGTCGGCGCTGCAAAACCAAGATCTTGCGCCAAATGCTCGCGGTCAATGGCATATGCAGTGCCCGCCAGCGCACCACTTCCAAGTGGACATTGGTCCATACGCTGAACCGCATCATTAAGGCGACTACTATCGCGCTCTAGCATTTCCACATAGGCCATGCACCAGTGGCTAAAAAGTACCGGCTGAGCGCGCTGCAAATGAGTGTAGCCAGGTAGTACCGTGCCTAGCTCTCGCTCGGCTAAGGCAATCAGTGCATTCTTGGTCTCACTGATGGCTTCACTGACTGTCGCCGCCGTTTTTTTGCACCACAAACGAAAGTCGGTAGCGACTTGGTCATTACGGCTGCGGCCAGTGTGTAGCTTCTTCGCGAGGTCACCCACTTTGTCAATCAGCGCGGCCTCAACAAAAGAGTGAATATCCTCTTCACCGCTGATAGCCACACTTTCGGGCTGCGCTTGCACTTGCTCCAACAACTCATACAGCGCCGCAACTAAACGTCGGTGTTCATCATCGTTGAGTACCGCCACACGATTTAGCGCGCCGGCCCACGCCACTGAACCAATAATGTCTTGCTCCGCCATGACATAGTCAAATGGTAATGAATCATTAAACTGTTTAAATGCTTCATCCGGTCCAGATGAAAAGCGCCCGCCCCATAATGCCATTGTTGCTCTCCTCGTTACTTCTTCAGTGCTGCAATTCTGCTTGAAAGTGAAAATAGCCGTATAAAGCCCTCGGCATGAGACTGGTCATACACATCGTCCTCGCCAAAAGTGGCGAAGTCTTCGCTGTATAAACTGTTTTCTGACTGCTTTTGCACGGCGATTGCCTGACCTTTGTATAGTTTCACCACCACTTCACCATTGGCATGCTCGGCAAACGCATTGGCCGCGCCCAGAATCGAATCTTTTAAAGGCGTAAACCAACGGCCGTCATAGACCAAGTGCGCAAACTCTAGGGCAAACGTGTCTTTCCATTTACGGCTCGCTTTATCCAGCACAAGTTCGTCAATAGCCTGCAAAGCAGCCATCATCACCGTGCCGCCAGGTGTTTCATAACAGCCGCGAGATTTCATACCCACCAAGCGGTTCTCAACAATATCGACACGGCCAACCCCGTGCACAGCAGCAATGTCATTGAGCTTCACTAAGCATTGATAAGGGCTCAGCGCTTCTCCATTTACGGCAACCACCTCACCGCGTTGAATGGTTAGCGTCACTAACTCGGCTTCATTTGGCGCTTGCTCAGGTGATTGCGTCATGGTCCATACTTGCTCGCTGGGCTGACACCAAGGATCTTCAAGCTCCCCACCCTCATGGGAAATGTGCCATGCATTGGCATCACGACTATAAATTTTCGTTGCCGATGCAGCGCAGGGAATATCTCGCTGCGCTAGGTAATCCAGTAACGACTCCCGGCTTGATAGATGCCACTCTCGCCACGGCGCAATCACTTTTAAATCCGGTGCCAACGCCGCAAAACAGGACTCGAAGCGTACTTGGTCATTACCTTTGCCAGTACAACCATGAGAAAGGGCATCGGCACCCACTTTGCGAGCTATTTCAACCTGTGCTTTGGCAATAATAGGACGTGCCATTGACGTCCCTAGCAGGTAGGTGCCTTCATACACACAGCCGGTTTTGAGCGTCGGATAAATATATTCAGCCACCATCTGCTCTTTTAAATCCACCACGTAACATTCGGATGCCCCTGAGGCGATGGCTTTTTCCTCAACCCCTTCGAGCTCTTCGGCGCCTTGGCCCACATCGGCGACAAAGGCAACCACTTCACAGTCATAGTTTTCTTTTAGCCATGGCACGATGGCTGATGTATCTAGTCCGCCGGAATAGGCCAGTACGACTTTTTTAATTGCGCTCATTTCGGATCCTTAGCAAAAATTTGGGTTCAAAAGGGTTAATAGCAAGGCATTTTGCGCATACATACGATTTTGTGCCTGCTGAATAATTTTGGCCTGCGGCGAGTCCATCACTTCAGAGGTGATTTCAAACTCACGATGCGCTGGCTGGCAGTGCAAAATAGTTTGCGCGCCGGTCATATCCACCAGCTGTTTATTGAGCTGATAAGGCAGATATTTATCTTTAACCTGCTGGAGCGGGGTGTCATCCCCCATCGACACCCAGGTATCGGCATAAAGCGCATTTGCCCCCACAGCGGCCTCGACTCTATCACTCACTAATACTGACGCGCCTTTGCTCGCGGCAATTTGCTCTGCTTGCTTAACAATTTGTGCATCTGGACCGCTGCCTTTAGGGCATACAGCCACGAAGTCAGTCCCTAGGGTGGCGGCCAACAACATCAATGAATGGGTGACGTTATTGCCCTCGCCGAGATAAGCCAGCTTGAGCTCGCTAACCTCACCGTGCACCTCTTGCAAGGTTAAAAAGTCCGCCAGTGCTTGGCAGGGGTGGTATAGGTCACACAAAGAATTCACCACCGGTTTAGATGAGAACTGTGCTAGCTCTTGCACTGTGTTATGGTGATTAACCCGCGCCACGATGGCATCGGCCCAGGTGCTGATATTCAAAGCAAAGTCCTTTACCGACTCGCGGTTGCCCATGGCGCCATTTTGCTGATCTAAGTAGACCGCATGGCCACCGAGTTTATTGATGCCTATATCGAAGCTTAGGCGAGTTCTGAGGCTTTGCTTTTCAAATAAGGTAACCACCGATTTGCCCGCTAAGGCTTGGGCATAATCATTGGGTTGCGCTTTCATTTTCTGCGCTAGGGCGAGTAGCGCGAGTAGGGCTTTGTCGTCCAGCTCGAGGCCGGTAATAAAATCATGTTTCATGGTTTATGCTTACATTGTAATTTGCGTGCCAACATGCTCACCATTGAGCAATGCAACTAAGTTCTCTGGCTTTTGCCAGCTCGAAATGTAAACACCCCGTCGTAAATGCTGGGCAGCAAGAAGGCTGGTCTTTACTTTGACCTCCATCCCACCCGAGATAACTCCTTGGGCTATCAATTCATCTATTTGCTCAGCACTTAATTGGTGTAACGGCTGAGCGGATTTATCCAGTACGGCCTCAACGTCGGTCATAAAAATCAATTCACCATCGAGTTGTTTGGCAATTGCCGCTGCGGCCTCATCAGCGTTAACGTTGAACCATTGTCCTTGCTCATCAAAACCAACTGAGCTCACAACAGGCAGCTTTCCTACCTCTAGCAAGGCTGGAATAGCCGAGCGAGCACCTTGACTACACTCACCCACCCGACCCAGTGCCTTGAGTTTTTGCTGCGCATTGACCCCGGCCTCGTACAAACTCAGCCCTGCGGGCTCGAGGCCATTGGCTATGGCTGCTCCCATCAATTGTTTGTTGGCACACCCAGCTAGGGCACCAACGATATAGGGCATTTGCTCGGCAGGACTAATGCGGAGACCTTGGTGCTTCGCCGTGGCGAAGCCCGCATCATGCAGCCAGCGGTCAACCAGTGAGCCACCGCCGTGGACCACCACAAAACGGGTGTCGGTCATGGTCGCCAAGGTTGCGAACAATGCTTGCACTGACTGTGGGCTGTTTAACAGGGCGCCGCCCAATTTAATTACCCAAGTGGTGTTGCTACTCGTCATCATTTTCCTCTTTATACCAAACCAATCGTTGGGTCTAATCCAGCATTAATGTTCATACATTGCAGCGCTTGACCTGATGCGCCTTTTAGTAAGTTATCGATGGCAACACTGATAATCAGTTGCTGCTCTTGCAAATGCCAACCAATATCAACATAAGGGGTTTGCGCGACGCCTTTAATTGATGCCAAACCACCGGCACCGAGCAGGCGAATCAAAGGTTCATCGGCAAGGCATTGATAAGCATCGGTGATGTCGTTAAGCGTGGTCCCTGCATTTACTTGCGCATAAATGGTTGCCAAGATACCGCGATTAAAATTTCCCAAGTGTGGGGTAAATAGCACTGGGTGCCCCAATGCTTGTTCAATCTCCGGAGTATGGCGATGATTAAACACGCCATAAGGAGCCAGTGATACTTCGCAAAAGTGCGTGTTCATATTGGCTTTGCGCCCTGCCCCAGTCACCCCGGATACAGCATTAATGATCACTTTTTGCTGCGGCGCTAATAACCCTGCTTGTTGAAGTGGTTTAAGCGCGTTGAGGCTGGCTGTTGGGTAACAGCCCGCCACAGCAACCAGTTGTGCATCCATGATGGCGCTGTTGTGCCACTCAGCTAGCCCATACACTGCTTGGCGCAATAGTTCAGGGTGGGGATGATCAAAGCCATAGTACTGGGTATAGAGTTCGGCATCGGTAAGACGAAACCCGCCAGAAAGGTCAAAAACTTTAATACCCTGCTCGAGAAATTGCGGCGCCAATTCAACACTTACTTTGTGCTCGGTACATAGGCACACGGCGTGCGCATGCTGACCAATATCAGCTATAGCGTCGGCTGTTAGGCCCTGCAGTGGCATGTCTAATAACCCACGGTGCTGAGGATAAAGATCGCTGAGTTTTTTATCGCGATCATGACTCCCGGCAGAGACATAGCAGCCCTGCAAGACAAAATGAGGATGCTTGGCAACTAATTGCGCCAACTCAGCGCCGCTATAACCACTTGCGCCAATAATTACGATGTTCATGAAGATGCTCTTTTTTGGTTTAATCAAGGGCGAGATGCCCAACGCGACACACTCTCACACTAGGATTTTCTAGGTGAGCGGCTTATCGTCGTCGCGCTGTACAAAGGGGGTGATGAACCATCATAACCAAACCAATACTTATGCTTAAAAAGTGAATTGATATTCACTATAAAGACATTTATATTAATATGCAACAATCGCGAATAATTATTTGGAAATGTATGGCTCTTCCCGACTTTTTGCACCTTTACCGGGAGTTGATCGCTACCCCATCGATCAGTTCACTGGATCCGAAATTAAGCCAAAGCAACCGCGCCGTTATTGAACACTTGGCATCTTGGTGCGAGGAGCTGGGCTTTGCGTGTGAAATAAAACCACTCAGTACTGATGCCGATAAGTTTAATTTGATAGCCAAGCGTGGCCATGGCATTGGCGGATTGATGTTAGCAGGGCATACCGATACCGTTCCTTTTGATCAAGGCCGTTGGAGTATGGACCCCTTCACTTTGAGCGAGCGAGATAATAAGCTCTTTGGCCTTGGCAGCATCGATATGAAAGGGTTCTTTGCTTTTGTGCTCAATGCCATCGCTGAGTTGGACGCGAGTAAGCAACAACAACCGCTGCTTATTCTCGCCACCGCCGATGAAGAAACCACCATGGCTGGCGCCCAAGAAGTGGCAAAGTACCCAGACTTAAAACCGGCTCGCTGCGTTATTGGCGAACCCACCGATATGACCCCTGTATTTACTCACAAAGGGCATATGACATCGGCGATTCGTATCGTTGGCAAAAGCGGGCACAGCTCTGATCCTGAGCGCGGCATCAATGCCATTGAAGTGATGCACTTGGTGATTCAAAAATTATTGGTTCTAAAAGAGGATCTTAAGAATAAATATTCAATTGAACATTTTGCCATTCCCTACCCGACATTGAACCTTGGTCACATACATGGCGGTGATAACGCTAACCGCATTTGCGGATGTTGTGAGTTACAGTTAGATATGCGCCCGTTACCAGGATTGAGTATCGTCGAGCTGCAAGCCATGTTATTAGCGGCAACTCAGGACATCACTGCTCGCTACCCTGGCTGCGTTGAAGTCATTGATATGCATGACCCGATCCCTGCCTTTGCAGGGACCACTGATAGCGCGCTAGTGCAGCTGGCGCAAAAGATTTCGCAACAGCCAGCAATAGCGGTGAACTACTGCACTGAAGCCCCCTTTATTCAGCAATTGGGCTGTGAAACCATAGTCATGGGCCCAGGCTCCATCAACCAAGCACATCAGCCCAATGAATTCTTGGCCATGGACCGTATTGCTCCATCACAACGTATTATCAAAGAGCTTATTCAGCAAAGTTGTTGGTAATACTGACTTCATGACGCCCGGATAGCGAGCACAAAAAAGCCCCTCATGGAGGGGCTTTAAACTAATCAACAAGATTCAAAGATACAATGTTACTGTAAGCCTAAACGCTTAAGTTCACGCTCAACCATCTTGCTTGAAAGTGGTACATAACCATCTTTCTCAACAATTTTTTGACCTGTTTGTGATAGCACCATTTTTACAAACTCAGCATCGATAGGAGATAGTGGCTTGTTAGGGTGCTTATTCACGTAAACGTAAAGGAAACGTGATAGTGGATATTTGCCCGTTGCAACGTTATCAAGTGTTGCATCAACAAACTTATCGCCTTTTTTTGCCAGTGGCACCGTACGTACACCAGAGGTCTTGTAACCGATGCCTGAGTAACCAATCGCATTCACAGAAGAAGAGATTGACTGTACTACCGATGCAGAGCCAGGCTGCTCGTTTACGTTATTACGGAAGTCACCTTTACATAGGGCTTTCTTCTTGAAGTAACCATAAGTACCAGATACTGAGTTACGACCATATAATTGAATATCTTTTGCCGCCCAATCACCCGTTAGGCCAACATCGCCCCAACGGTTAATCTGTTCGCTGGCGCCACATTTACGCGTTGAAGAGAAAATGGCGTCAACTTGGTCAATGCGCAAGCCTTCAATGGGGTTGTCTTTATGCACGAATACCGCCAAGGCATCAATCGCTACGCGAATTTCTGTCGGCTTATAACCATGGCGCTTTTCAAACGCTTCGATTTCCTTTGACTTCATTTTACGGCTCATAGGGCCGAAGTTTGCCGTTCCTTCAGTGAGCGCCGGTGGTGCCGTTGATGAACCTGCAGCTTGGATTTGAATATTGACGTTAGGATAAATACGCTTATATTCTTCAGCCCAGAAGGTCATCATGTTTGCTAGCGTATCGGAACCAACCGATGAAAAGTTACCAGAGATGCCGCTCGTTTTTTCGTACTCTGGAATTGCTTTATCTAGAGCAACTGCCTGACCTGCTGTCAGGGCACTTACAGCAACCCCCATTGCAGCAACTAAGTTTTTAAATTTCATTGGGTTCTCCAATTTGTTCTTCCCGTGTTTCAACTGCTGTCATTGTGCAGTGACAAGATGACAGTTAAATTACTTGAGTATTACAGTTTTATGACTTTGCTAATTTTGTACGTGTTCTTGTGCTGGTACTAACCAACTTGGTTCAAAGGCGAACCAAAAACACGAGCCTTTACCTACGACACTGTCAATATGCAGGTGTGAGTCGTGGCGCGACAACACGTGTTTAGTAATAGCTAGGCCGAGGCCCGAGCCCCCCGTTTTCCGGCTTCGCGCTTTATCCACTCGATAAAAGCGCTCGGTTAAACGGTTGATATGTTCAGGCGCAATGCCCTCACCATTATCGGTCACGCTAAAGACCGCCTGACCGTCTTGACGATACCAACGCACCGTAATTTCTCCCTCATCGGGGGTGTAGTGCACAGCATTAAATACCAGGTTTGAAAACGCGCTGCGTAACTCATCGGCAGCGCCAACGATATCTAAGCTGCTATCGACATCAAAATACAGGCGGTGGCCTTTATCTTGATTCAACGATGTCGCTTCTGTTTCGATAACTTCCAACATTTTCGGCACATTGACAGGTTTATCATTGTCGTGTTTACGTGCTCCTTCAATTCGCGACAGCGACAACAACTGATTGACCAAGCTGTCCATTCGCTGACATTGCTCAATCATCGTGCCATGGGCTTTATCCCACATCGCTGGCGGTGGTAAGTTGTCGCCATCAAGCATCTCTAAGTAGCCGGTAACCACAGTTAATGGTGTACGCAGCTCATGTGATACGTTGGCAACAAAGTCTTTACGCATCTGCTCCAATTGCTTAAGGCGAGTAATATCACGGACCACCATCATGATCTGTGATTGTGCATAGGGCATCACCCGAAATTCCAACACTTGTTCACCGGTGTGGGTTAAATCAAGCTCAAGGGCATCGTTGAATTGATGCTGCTGCATATAGCGGCTAAATTTGGGGTGTCGAATAAGGTTATCTATACGCTGACCATGATCAGTAGGCCACTGCAAGCCCAATAACCGCAGCGCTAATTGGTTACACCAGACGATGCTGAAGTCCTGTTGCAGCACAATCACAGCATCAGGTACGGCTTCGGCCCCCTCGCGGAAACGACGGATCAAGTCAGCCAGCTCATTGCGCTTTTTACGGTTGCGTTGTTGGAGCTGGTAAATTCCCTCGAAAACCTGCTCCCAAGCCCCTTCTCCCTCCGGTGGATTAAAGCTACGTTGGTTAATAAGCCAATCACTAAGGCGGTAAAGCTGGCGATAATGCCACAGTAACAATGTGATAGCACCCAAAAATAGAAGCAAAAAAGGCGCGCCTACTAGCACGCCTATCAACAATAAAGGCAGGAAAAAGATAACTAAACGCTTGGTAAGTGTGCGTTTATTAACCACTCGGTACATAGACTCGCTCTACTTAAAACAATGTGTCATCGGCCTGATGCCGATGCAATGAGCAATAAAGATAGTTATACCTTGCTAGAAAAACGATAACCAGCACCACGCACAGTTTGTACTAAGCGATCATGTCCCATGGGAGCAATTGCTTTACGCAGGCGACGAATATGCACATCAACGGTGCGATCCTCAACGTAAACATTGGTTCCCCATACATGATCCAGTAGCTGCTCACGACTATATACTCGCTCAGGGTGGGTCATAAAAAAGTGTAGCAAACGAAATTCGGTAGGTCCCATATCCAACTCGCTGCCATCGGAAGTCACACGATGAGAAATAGGGTCTAAACGCAAGCCGTGTACTTCGATAGCCTCTTCAAGTGATGTCGGCGCCACACGGCGAATAACGGCTTTAATGCGTGCCATTAATTCTTTCGGAGAGAATGGCTTAGTCACATAATCGTCAGCCCCCACTTCCAGGCCTTTCACCTTGTCTTCTTCTTCACCTCGGGCGGTGAGCATAATAATGGGAATTGCGCGGGTATGATCGTTTTGTTTAAATTTCTTCGCAATCTGAATACCGCTGCCTCCGGGCAACATCCAATCCAGTAATACCATATCTGGGTAGGGCTCTACCATGGCTGCTATGGCAGAGTCGTAATCCTCAGCTTCAATGGCTTGAAAACCATTCTGTTCTAAAACAAACACCAGCATTTCGCGGATGGGCGCTTCATCATCGACCACAAGAACTTTACGTGACATTCCGTTTATCTCTTTCGCTTTATTGAACTGAATTTACTGATGTCATTATTATGACTTTTTGTGACAATTTTATGAAAGCGTACACCTTCAATGGAAATGCTGCAAAATTAAACTTGGGATCAAGACGTTAGGGGCCGTAAAAGCAAGGATCATAGTCTTACCAACTGAGCCGTTACAAGATCAGATTTATACCAAGTTGGCTATCAGTGGATCAGAGTTTTACCCATTGATCTGACCTGAGATCACACTCTTACCAAGTGAGGTTCTTTATGTGTATAAATCTCGCTCAAACCTTGTTCAAATATCAGCCACATATAGTTTCATCGCCTGAGCAGCGCGTAAGAACCTGATCCCATAATCTGTGCAGTTGATAAAAATCTGATCCCACTATGATCCACTCAGTAAAATAGTGATCCATAAAAAAGCCCCGCTTATGCGAGGCTCATTCAAGTCGTGATCGCGACTATTTTATTTTTGCATCCAGTTCGCCGTTTAAGTAACGAAGGTGCATATCATCTAACGAGATAGGCTTAATCTTGTCGGCCTGGCCTGCTGTGCCAAAAGCTTGATAACGATCAACACAAATTTCCGTCATCGCTTTCGTTGCCTCTGCTAGGTATTTACGCGGATCAAAATTCGCGGTGTTGTGCGCGAGGTGGCGACGAATAGCCCCTGTTGCAGCTAAACGTAGGTCGGTATCGATATTCACCTTACGTACACCATGCTTGATGCCTTCAACAATCTGATCAACAGGCACACCATAGGTCTCTGGGATCTCACCACCGTACTCATTGATAATCGCTAACCACTCTTGTGGGACGGATGATGAGCCGTGCATAACCAAGTGAGTGTTAGGGATACGGGCGTGAATTTCCTTGATACGATCGATAGCTAGAATGTCCCCTGTTGGTGGGCGGGTGAACTTATAAGCACCATGTGACGTGCCACAAGCAATAGCCAACGCATCGACATTGGTTTTAGCAACGAAATCCGCTGCTTCTTCTGGGTCAGTAAGCAGTTGATCTTGTGTCAGCTTGCCTTCGGCGCCGATACCGTCTTCCTCACCTGCTTCACCGGTCTCTAGAGAGCCAAGTACGCCCAGCTCACCTTCTACCGATACACCACCAGCATGAGCCATTTCTACGGTACGACGGGTTACATCAACATTGTACTCATAAGATGAAGGCGTTTTACCATCTTCAAGTAATGAGCCGTCCATCATGACCGATGAAAAGCCAAGCTGGATAGAGCGCTGGCACACGCTAGGAGACGTACCATGATCTTGGTGCATAACCACTGGGATATGAGGCCACTCCTCTACCGCAGCAAGGATCATATGGCGAATGAATGGGGCACCTGCATATTTACGTGCACCAGCTGAGCCTTGCACAATCACTGGGCTGTTTGTTTTATCAGCCGCTTCCATGATGGCACGCATTTGCTCTTGGTTATTAACGTTAAAGGCTGGCACGCCATAACCATTTTCTGCTGCATGGTCGAGTAGTTGACGCATACTGATCAAAGCCATTTCGCTTATCTCCAATTTTTGATAGCACCGAGACTATCTGGTTTTTGAACGGGATGAAGCTTGGTTTCCCCAAGCAAGGGCTTAATGCCCAAAACACAAGGCCGGCAAAGTGAGAGAGGCCGGCCTGGTGATTATTCGTTATTTTGCTCGCTCTTCAAGCATAGCAACTGCGGGTAGTTTTTTCCCTTCAAGGAACTCCAAGAAGGCTCCACCACCTGTGGATATATAAGAAATTTTATCCGCGACATTGTATTTATCGATGGCCGCCAAGGTGTCACCGCCGCCAGCAATAGAAAACGCTGATGATTCGGCTATGGCTTTGGCAATGCTTTGAGTGCCATTACCAAACTGATCAAATTCAAACACGCCCACTGGACCATTCCATACAATCGTGCCCGCTTGCGCGATAATATCGCCAAGCTGTTTAGCGGTATCGGGGCCTATGTCGAAAATCATGTCTTCTTCGGTGACATCGGCAACCTCTTTGAGTTGCGCGACCGCAGACTCTGAAAATTCATTGCCGACAACCACATCCACTGGCACCGGAATATCACCGCCATTACTGCGAGCGGTCTCTGTTAGTTTCTGAGCCTCGCTAATAAGGTCTTGCTCGTACAAAGACTTACCTACCGGGTGACCAGCTGCAGCAATAAAGGTATTGGCAATACCGCCCCCTGTCACTAATTGGTCAACGACGTTTGACAGTGAGTCTAACACGGTTAACTTGGTCGATACCTTCGAGCCACCCACAATCGCAACTAGCGGACGCTTCGGGTTATCTAGTGCTTTACCGAGTGCCTCCAGTTCAGCCGCAAGCAAGGGGCCAGCACAGGCGATTGGGGCGTGAAGACCTACACCGTGGGTTGAAGCTTGTGCTCGGTGTGCAGTACCAAAGGCATCCATCACATATACGTCACACAGCGCCGCAAGTTGTTTTGCGAGGGTCTCATCATTGGCTTTTTCGCCTTGATTGAAGCGCACATTTTCAAATACAACCACTTCATTGTCGCCAATCTCTACGCCATCAAGGTAATCTTTGGCAAGACGGACATTTTGTGACAAGGCATTGTTAAGATAGTCAACTACAGGAGCCAGTGAGTAAGCCTGGTCATATTCTCCCTCGGTAGGACGGCCAAGGTGAGACATAATCATCACTTTAGCGCCTTTTTCAAGGGCGAGCTTGATGCTTGGTAGCGCCGCACGCAAACGAGCATCTGAGCTTACTTTACCGTCTTTGATTGGCACATTGAGGTCTTCACGGATCAGCACCCGCTTCCCGGCTAAATCTAAATCCGCCATCTTAATGACCGACATTCTCTTCTCCTTAGTTATACGTTTTATTCATTTGCGTTTATTGGCGCATCCAGGCTGCACTGGTATCTAACATACGATGGGCAAACCCCCACTCGTTGTCACACCATACCAATAACTTTATCAACCGTTTATGACTAACCCGTGTCTGTGTACCGTCTATGATACAAGAATGGGGATCATGGTTAAAATCAACAGATACCAATGGCTCCTCGGTATAATCCAAAATACCTGCCAAGCGCCCATGTACAGCCTTAGCAATCGCTTGGTTAACATCATCTAGGGAAACATCAGTATTTACGGTGACGCTCAAATCCATCGCCGTCACATTGATGGTTGGAACACGTACGGCTATCGCCTCAAAACGGCCATGAAACTTGGGCAAAATACGTTCAATGCCCCGCGCTAGTTTAGTATCCACTGGAATAATAGACTGGCTAGCCGCCCGGGTACGTCGTAAATCATCGTGATACGCATCGATCACTTGTTGGTCGTGCATAGACGCATGAATAGTGGTGATAGCGCCTGACTCAATGCCAAAAGCATCATCCAATACTTGAATCACCGGAACAATACAGTTTGTTGTGCACGAGCCATTGGAAACAATGTGCTGCTCACTGTGAAGCACATCATCGTTGATACCATAAATAATCGTTGCATCAACATCAGCATCTGCGGGTTGAGAAAATAATACTTTTTTAGCGCCTGCCTGAAGGTGTTTTTGCGCATCCTCACGGGAATGGAAAACCCCAGAACACTCCAAAACGATATCAACGTCATGTTGGTGCCAAGGCAAAGCGCTTGGGTTTTGCTCGCAGTACAAGGCGATTTCATCACCATCAACAACTAAAGCTTGCTCACGAAGCTCAACAGGAAAGGAAAACCGCCCATGGGCAGTATCATATTTTAGTAGATGGGCTATGCCCTCAGGTTTGGCCAATTCATTGATTGCCACAATCTCGAACTCGTGGCGACGTTCACTCTCATACAAAGCGCGTAAAATGTTACGCCCTATTCGCCCAAAGCCGTTAATCGCAAGCTTTATTGCCATAATTACAGACTACCGCCATCAAAGCAGACACAGGTCTAAGAAGAATGGCGGCTATTGTAATCGACTCGCGCTCTGAGTGTAAGGGGTGCGCAAAAATAAAACGCTGATAGAGGGTGTTACGACAGGCCGCCAAACAAAGTAAGTAAGGCTATCAGTGCCAAGAAAAATAACACATTGCGTTTTACTAAGCGGATCATGCACTGCGCTTCGATGGTGCAGCCATAGTGAGCCAGTTCTATCTGTTCAGCAGCCAAGGCTGTTTCAGTAATAACCTGACGATTGCTGACTCTAAAATCGAGCACATGGCGCAACCAACATTGCGTGCCTTTGCTAAAGTTACCAATCACCAAGTAGCCCAGACTGGCAATTCGTGCAGCAGGCCATTCAAGCCAATGACCGACACGAGCTAACAATGTATGCTGTTTTGATAGAGGATGGGATGTCTGCTCACTGTCATCTACGCAAGTCCGTACCAAGGCATAAAAAACGGCCCCAGGTGCGCCCAGTACAACAAACCAAAAGATCACCGCACAATAAAAACGAAAATTGACCCACGCTAAAGTTTGCGCAAAGGTTTCACCACCGCTTTCATTTTCAGTGCGTTTTTGTCCCATTTGCAACGCATACAAAGTGGCCGCTTCACCGTCGTCTCGGGTCAGGGCATTGAGGTAGCCCTTATAATTCGCGCGCATGTGCGCGCAGCCAAAGCAGATGAGTATGACCAGCGTATTGACCGCTAATTGCCACAGAATAAAATCACTCGCGTGCACAAAGACAGCAATAACTAAGGTTGGCACTAGTAACCACAGCAACAACCCAATGCCGTTATGCAGCTGTTGCAAGCGCGACAACAGGGGCGCACTTTTGCGCTCATACCAGTGCGCATAGGTCGCTATTTGCCAACGCGCTGAGCGAGCGCCTAAGCGTTCAGCTATTAATGCAAATAAGATTGATATCAAAGTCATGGCGACTACTTTGCTCGCTTAAGTTGACTTTAGTTTATCGCAATCTTGGGCAAAAGTAAGGTCAAAAAAATGTTCCCAATCAAAGCCTTCACCGGGGTCTGTTTTTCGCCCGGGAGCAATATCGCTGTGACCCACAATGCGCTGTCTATTCAAATGCGGATAGGTACGTAATAAGCTTTTTGTTAATTGCGCCAAGGTGAGATACTGCGCTTGGGTGTAGGTGGACTTGTCGGTGCCTTCTAGTTCAATGCCGATGCTAAAGTCATTACACAGCTGGCGCCCTTCGAATTGTGATACTCCAGCATGCCAAGCACGTTGCGTAAATGGCACATATTGGCGTAATTTCCCATCTCGATCGATCAAGCAGTGCGCTGACACACTTACGCCTGCGAGTGAGGAAAAACTCGGATGTGCTTGGCAATCGATCTGCCCTGCGAATAAATCATCAATATAGGGTGTACCGTACTGGCCCTCAGGCAGTGAAATGCAGTGAATCACCAGTAAGGACACTTCACTTTGCGGACGCTCATCATAATGCGAACACGGCAACTGCTGCGCCTGTTTGCATACGCCCAAATCATCTATATCCATGTTTTTCGTTTATAAAAACTTGATTGTGCCTGCATGGTAAGAGGCTAAGAATCACTGCGCAAGTTGATCTGGGGAGAAAAGTTACACTCGCCAGTGTGATTGACACTGACCAATTCATCATCGCGGCGCAGCACCGCCAACCGCCGGTATTTACTAATGGTACGAACAAACTCCAGCTCAAAGCCCATTTTGGTGAGCGCATATACCTTATCTACCTGTTCGCCGGTCAAGTTCGCATAATGTTCGCGAAACGTCCTTTGACCACTGCGGCGTTCGCTATCTGCTTTTTTCGCCTGTGCCATGGTATTAATCCGTTGGGAATCCCTTTCCAATATAGTCGAATTTGCTCATAAAAAAAGCGCCATGCGATTGCATTGGCGCTTTTTACTTCATTTTAATGCTTACTCTGCACGCTGCTCGCGCCCTAAAAGAGCCATGGCAGCTTCTTTTACATTCTTATTTTCATATAAGACCTGGTAAATTTGCTCAGTAATTGGCATCTCGATACCGCTGCGTTTAGCCAGCATATACACTTCTTTGGTGTTACGGTACCCTTCTACGACCTGGCCTATTTGTTGCTGCGCAGACTCGACATCGAGCCCCTGCCCTAAAGCTAGACCAAAGCGACGGTTGCGCGACTGGTTGTCGGTACAGGTAAGAATCAAATCACCTAAACCTGCCATGCCCATGAAGGTTTCCGATTTGGCACCCAGTGCACAACCCAATCGGCATAACTCCGCTAAGCCCCGTGTGATCAACGCGGTTCGAGCATTCGCACCAAAACCAAAGCCGTCAGAAATCCCGGCGCCTATCGCAATGACATTTTTCACCGCACCACCTAATTGGATGCCGATGAAATCATTGTTTCGATAAACCCGGAACGAGCGTCCACAGTGCAACAAACCCGATAAGCGTTCACAAAACTCATCACTGGTGGCTGATACCGAAATAGCGGTAGGTAAACCGGCGGCCATTTCTTTGGCAAAGGTTGGCCCCGATAACACCGCTAAATCCATATCTTCGCCAAGATGCTGCTTAGCAACATCTTGAAGGAGGCGACCGGTGTTCGGTTCCAAACCTTTAGTTGCCCAAGCAACCTTGGCACCGCTGCGTAGCATGGGTGCGATGGTCTGCAATAGATCCGCAAAAGCATGGCTAGGTACGACCACCAAAACGATGTCGCTACTGGCAACAGCTGTTTGCAAATCACTTTGCATCTCTAGGCTATCAGGAAAAGCGATATCACCGAGGTACTGCTGATTTTTTCGCTCATCGGCTAAACGCTGTATATGGTCGCTATTGCGCCCCCAAAGAGTCACTTTGTGACCGTTTCGAGCAAAACAAATAGCAAGGGCGGTGCCATAAGACCCCGCCCCTAAAACCGTAACAGCGCTGGATGCTGAAGTGGTCATGACTTATGCGTCAGCTTGCTCAGCAGCTCGTTGCTGCATGTACTGGGCAAATAGCGCATCGAAGTTCACTGGTGCTAGGTTCAGCTGTGGGAAAGTACCACGATTCACCAAGTTTGATACAGCTTCACGCGCATAAGGGAACAACATATTAGGACAAAAAGCGCCCAACATATGAGCTTTTTGTACATCTTCCATTTCACCAATAGTGAAAATACCCGCTTGCTGGATTTCACATAGGAAAGCCGTCTCTTCACCCAAAGTCGCAGTGACTGTAACGGCAAGAACTACTTCATAAATGCCTTCATCAAGCTTATTTGAGCTGGTATCTAGATCTAATTTGACTTCTGGATCCCATTTCTTCTGAAAAATAGCTGGAGAGTTAGGTGTCTCGAAAGAGATATCTTTGGTGTAGATGCGTTGAATAGAGAATTGCGCCTGTTGTTCTTGTGCTGCGCCTTGATTTTGTTCTTCCATTGTTGTTCCTATCAATTCTTTTTGCAATAAATTAGCCGCGTGAGGACGCGGCAGCATATATGTTCGAAAGCAATTACGCGTTTAGCAGGGTGTTTAATTCGCCACTGGCTTCTAACGCCATCATATCATCACAGCCACCCACGTGATGCTCACCAATGAAAATCTGCGGCACCGTGTGCGCGCCATTTGCGCGGGTGAGCATTTCATCGCGTAGCTCTGGTTGTACACCGATGTCGAACTCAGTGTAAGTTACCTCTTTTTTATCCAGCAAGGCTTTCGCACGCTGACAAAAGGGGCAATAGGCTTTAGTGTATAATACAACGTTACTCATAAATGCTTCCTAATAAAGTTATCGGCCTGATACCACAGGCAGACCTGCGCTTTGCCAAGATTGCATTCCACCTGACAAAATAAATACGCTTTCAAAGCCTGCTTTATTCAAGCCATTGGCAATACCTGAAGCCGTCATGCCTGTCGCACATACCAATATAATGGGTTTGCTTTTGTACTTTTCAAGCGCACTAAAGTCACCCTGCTTTGCTTTTTCAGCGCTCAGGTGCACGGCATTAGAGATATGCCCAGCGTTGTAGTCCTTTTGCGCGCGAATATCCGTTACTACGGCATCTTCACGATTCACTAAAAGGGTTAATTGCTGTGGGTTAATCTGCTTGATGGCAGAAAACTTACTTTTAAACCACCCCGATATCAACATCGCGACAATCGCTAGCCAAATGATGCTTAAAATAGGGTGGTTTCCGATAAATTCTATGTATTGTTCCATACGTCTTACTGTATTGTTCAAACCTTGCGGGCGGCACAAGTATACACACTTGCCTTCGACTTACCAATTGATGAAATATTTTCTACTGCTAAGGCGGATAAAAAACGGTAGGATACATTATAAGAGCGCAGTTCTGTGGTCACAGTGAACATCATAGAGCTGTATTCTTAATAATTATTATCAAGCAATTCATTTGTCGTGCCGACACTAGCAGGAGATCCAATGACACAGCCAAAGAAACCTCTCGTACTGATGATTCTGGACGGTTGGGGTTACCGTGAAAACAGCGAAAGTAATGCGATTTTAGCCGCCAACACCCCCGTTTTAGATAAGCTTTGGGAGCAGCGCCCGCACACTCTGATTTCCGGTTCTGGCATGGATGTTGGTTTGCCTGATGGGCAAATGGGCAACTCTGAAGTAGGTCATGTTAACCTCGGTGCTGGGCGTGTGGTATATCAAGATTTTACCCGCATTACCAAAGCCATCGACGATGGAACATTTGCTGATAATAAAGCGCTTACCACTGCGATAGATAATGCCGTAACAGCGAACAAAGCAGTGCATCTGATGGGGCTGTTAAGCCCAGGTGGCGTCCATAGCCACGAAGAACATATTATTGCCGCTATTGAGCTGGCTGCCGAGCGCGGCGCTGAGCATATTTATGTGCATGCCTTTTTAGATGGTCGTGATACGCCTCCACGCAGCGCTGAAGCATCACTAAAACGCATCGATGAAACCTTCGCTCGCCTCGGTAAAGGTCGTATCGCCAGTGTTGTTGGGCGTTACTTCGCTATGGATCGTGATAATCGCTGGGATCGCATCGAAAGTGCATATAACTTGATGGTCCTCGGCGAAGCTGACTATCAAGCTGTAGATGCAGTGTCAGCGTTACATGCAGCCTATGAGCGTGATGAAAATGACGAATTTGTAAAAGCAACGACCATTGGCGATAGCCCCGCAACCATCAATGATGGTGATGCAGTGTTATTTATGAACTTCCGAGCGGATCGAGCGCGGCAGATGAGTCGCGCTTTTGTTGATGCCGAATTTAACGGCTTCAGTAAAAAGAAAGCGCCGCAATTAAGCGGTTTCGTTATGCTGACTGAATATGCTGCAGACATCAAAGCGCCTGTGGCGTTTCCACCAGAGCCACTCAATAATGTTTTGGGTGAGTGGCTTGCCAAACATAACAAAACGCAACTTCGCATTTCAGAAACAGAAAAATACGCTCATGTGACCTTCTTTTTCAGCGGCGGTCGGGAGCAAGAGTTTGATGGTGAAAGCCGTGAGCTTATCCCCTCGCCGGATGTTGCTACCTATGACTTACAACCAGAAATGAACTCTCAACTGCTAACCGACAAACTAGTGGCGGCTATTCAAAGCAACAAGTATGACGTCATTGTGTGTAATTATCCTAATGGCGATATGGTTGGCCACTCAGGCGTATTTGCAGCAGCCGTAAAAGCTTGTGAAGCTGTCGATAGCTGTATTGGCCGCGTGGTAGAAGCGTTAGAGCAAGTCGGTGGCGAGGCCTTAATTACCGCCGATCACGGTAATGCCGAGCAAATGGTAAACCCACAGACTGGTCAAGCGCATACCGCCCACACCAGCGAGCCTGTGCCATTCATTTACGTTGGCCGTGATGCTCAAGCTATTGATGGCAAAACGCTCAGTGACGTAGCTCCCACTATGTTGTACCTATTAGGCATGGAGCAGCCAGAAGAAATGACTGGTTCACCCATCATGCGTCTTAAGTAATCTCGATGCCGATGGTTTTATTGAGTCACAAACGTCAAAAAGTGTCGCTACTGTGCGCGACGCTTTTGGCGTTCCTAAGCTTCAATAGTTTTGCTAACGAGAACCGTACCAAGCAAGACTTAACCGAAGTCCAACAAGAATTAAAAAAGAGCCAACAAAATTATCAGCAGCAGCAACGCTCGCTGGATAAGTTACAGAGCCAACTCAAGAACTCAGAGCAAGCTATCGCTGCAAATGCGAAGGAGTTACGTGCGCTCGATAACAAACTCGCAGACAACGAACGGCAACACCAAAAGTTACAACAACAGGCTGAACAGCTGGAGTCGCGTCGTAAAAAGCTTGATAAAGTTCTTGCAGCCCAAGTAAAGAGCGCCTACATGGTGGGTGGGCACGATTATTCAAAGATGCTGTTAAACCAACAAGACACAGCCAAGTTAGAGCGCACCATTAGCTATTACGACTATTTCAACAAAGCTCGTTTGCAACAGCTTGAAGCGTTACAACAAACAATGCGTGAAATAGCGCAAAACCAAGCAGCGTTGCAACAAAACAGACAACAACTGGCGAAGCTACGCGAGCAAGAACAACAGCAGCAACAGCAATTAGTTGCCGCGAAAGCGCAACGACAATCTCAGGTCCAAGAGCTACAAGGTAAATTAAATCAACTGCAAAGCTCGATAGCGTATTTAAAAGATAATGAGCAGACCTTACTGGATACCTTAGCAGAGCTAGAGCGCAGTAAAGACCGCCAAGTAGCTATGTTAGGTCTGGGTAGCAGTAAAGGAAAATTAACTTGGCCGACACGGGGTAAGCTTACCCACCGCTTTGGCACCCGTAAACGCCAAGGGTTCAATTGGAAAGGGGTGGTGATCGCAGCCAGTGAAGGGAGCAGTATAACCAGTATAGAAGATGGCCAAGTGGTCTTTGCTGACTGGCTGAGAGGTTTTGGTTGGGTCATGGTGGTCGATCACGGCAAGGGTTATATGAGCCTGTATGGCCACGCTCAAGCACTACTCAAAGAAGTGGGCGATCCGGTTTATAAAGGCGAAACAATCGCTTTAGTAGGCCAGAGCGGCGGTCAAATTGATCCTGGTCTATACTTTGAAATACGCCACAAAGGACGTGCCGTTAACCCAACGACATGGTGCAAATCCTCCTAAATGAATAGAGGCTGCACCTCAAGGGGGCAGCCGATGTTTGTATTCACAACTTACCTATACAAGCGCTTGTTACTAGGGCTCAGTTTTTTAGCCTTAGTGGTACTAGCGCCTGCTTCATTGGCAAAGGACAGCCAACTCGATGAAGTGCTTTTTCACATCAACAACTACTACGTTGAGGAAGTGGATCGCGACAAGTTAGACCAACATGTACTCAGCAGTTTATTACAAGAGCTTGACCCATATAGCGAGTTCCTTGATGAGCAAGAGTTAAAACGATTATTCGATGTCACCAATGGCCAATACAAGGGCTTGGGTATCGAGGTAGAACAGCGTGATAAACATGTAGTGGTGATCTCCGCTCTACCCAACTCACCCGCTCGGGCCGCTGGCTTACAGCGTGGTGATGTTATCGTGTCTATCAATGGCACTAAGGTGAATAACACTACCTTGGAAGAAGTCTCTGCTCTGATCAGCAGTCGTGAAGATGGGCAAGTGCATTTAGCCGTTGCTCGCGCAGGCCACTCACAACGCCTCGACTTTCAGCTTACCCGTCAGCCTATCCACATTGAAAGCGTCGCCAGTGAGCTCAAGGCCAATGGCATGGGCTACTTACGTATTAATAGCTTCAACAATCATAGTTTTCATGATGTCGCGCGTCACATCACCATGATGCAAAACGCCAACGGCGCCATACTCAACGGGTTGCTTATTGACCTGCGTGACAACCCAGGCGGTACCCTCGACAGTGCCATTGCCATTGCCGATTTATTTTTGTCTCAAGGTGTTATCGTCTCTACTCGAGGTCGCTTTGTGGAGGCTAATCAACGCTTTGAAGCGAAAGCAGGGGACATAATTCAAGGCGCCCCCATGGTCGTGCTGATCAATGAGGGCTCTGCTTCCGCTGCAGAAATTGTTGCCGGTGCGCTCAAGGATAATGACCGGGCAACCGTGGTAGGGACTCGCTCCTATGGTAAAGGGTCGGTGCAGTCATTGATCCCCTTAGGCGATGGCCGCAGTGCTTTGAAGCTGACCACAGCGAAGTACTATACCCCCTCTGGCGTGTCCATTGAGGGGACTGGCATCGTACCTGATGTGCCGATATTGCAACCTGCCCTTTCGCAATCAAATAAAGAAGTTATAATCAGCTTAGCTGAGGGGCAAAGTGCGCATAAAAACTTAACCGCACTGCTTGATAAACAATTACTAAAAGCTCAGCAACTATTAGAACAATAAAAACGCAGGCTCGGCTTTAAGCACGGGCCTGCACACTAATCATCAACAAAGATAAAAACACATTGTGCGCTTTTTAATATGGACTACGTTGTGTGTGCTGGTGCTCTTATCACCAGTACATGCGAAGCAAATCGCTATTGTCATTGATGACATCGGCTATCATCGTAACGACATGGCTGCCTTGCACTTGCCTGGCGCTGTGACCTATTCGGTGCTCCCTTTTACTCCTTACGCCACTCACTTTGCTCAACAGGCAGGGGCCTTAGATAAAGAGGTGCTTTTGCATGCCCCCATGCAAGCCATAAACGGTAAAGCGTTAGGGCCTGGGGGGCTGACAATGGATATGTCAAAAGAAGCTTTCCAACACGAGTTACGCAAGGCATTAGCCAGCCTACCCAATGCGCGCGGCGTCAATAATCACATGGGCTCGCTGCTAACACAGCAAAATGCGCCGATGAGCTGGACTATGGAAGTGCTAAAAGAGCAGGATTTGTTTTTTCTCGACAGTAAAACAACTCCCAATTCAAAAGCGCAAACAATTGCCGGGCTATACGGTGTCAGCAATATTGCTCGCCATGTTTTTCTCGACAATATTACCACCGAGCAGCAACTACGTTATCGCTTTGAGCAGTTAAAGACTCTCGCCGATAAGTATGACTACGCAGTTGCAATTGCTCACCCCTACCCCGAAACGTTTGCGTTCTTGCAACAGGCATTGCAAGAACTCGAGGGTGAAGGTTTCCAACTTGTGCCTTTATCT
This sequence comes from Pseudoalteromonas sp. CNAT2-18.1, assembly GCF_022347865.1. Classification (NCBI taxonomy): domain Bacteria; kingdom Pseudomonadati; phylum Pseudomonadota; class Gammaproteobacteria; order Alteromonadales; family Pseudoalteromonadaceae; genus Pseudoalteromonas; species Pseudoalteromonas sp. CNAT2-18.1. Next base: position 134,166 of record NZ_JAKRFR010000005.1, read on the forward strand.
CAGCTAGTGCAGCAGCGCACAATTCGACTTGCTCAGGCCGATAAAAAAAGTGTAACCGAGGAAGAGTAGAGGCCTCTAAAACAATAATAGGCGGCATGGCTGCTGATGACTGAGTTCTGGTGCCGATAAACCACCTCCTCCGTATTCAGCACCTGCCCAAGTGCTTGTTCTATGAACATAAAATTAATCTGTATCTTTTACACAAACAGTGAAAGCTTTTCTTTTCCCCTAGTCCACAAAAAACAACAAATTCATTAAAATCAAAACCTTAAAAGTTGGCATGGACTTAGCAACGTATATTCCGAAACGCAAATCTATGGAGGGTACATTATGTTAGGTTGGTCAATTGCATTTTTAGTTATCGCTTTGGTCGCAGCACTTTTAGGTTTCGGTGGCATTGCTGGCGCAGCTGCTGGCATCGCTAAAATTATTTTCTTTGTATTCTTGGTACTGCTGGTTATCTCCCTTGTTGCTGGCGCCATTCGTGGTAAAGCGCCAAGGTAGTTATTAATTTTACAGTACAAGCGGTCACAGGTGGGATGAAACCCGCGACCGCAACCAAAACACGTTATTTGAATCCAGATTTAAAGAGTTAATATTCAAGGAGAGTTCTATGTTTAATCATTCAGCAACAAAAGCATTTATCGCTACATTATTTGCCGCAGTATTCGCTATGGGCTGTGAAGACAGTGGCGGTGCCGAAGAGGCAGGTGAAAAAATTGATGAGGCGATCACTGACACTCAAAACGCGGTTGAAGACGCGTGTGAAAATGTTAAAGAAAACGCCGGTGCAGAAGAAACAAACTGCTAATACAGGCTTATCTTCAAACAAAAAACCCGCGAAGCTCGCGGGTTTTTTACATCTCTAATTATTTAAAACTGACTGTTGGCCGCCGCAACCACATTGTCTACGGTGAAGCCAAAGTGCTTAAACAATTCGCCCGCTGGCGCTGATTCACCAAAGCTAGTCATGCCGATAACTTTGCCATTCAAACCAACATACTTGTACCAGAAGTCGGCAATGCCTGCCTCTACAGCGACACGGCGAGTCACACTGCTGGGTAGGACACTTTCTTTGTACTGTGCGTCTTGTTGGTCGAACAAGTCCGTTGATGGCATAGACACCACGCGTACCTGACGACCTTGAGCGCGAAGCTCAGAAGCTGCATCCATAGCAAGTTGTACTTCCGAACCTGTGGCAATCAGAATAACTTCTGGCTCGCCATCACAGGTTAATACATACCCACCTTTTTTCACATCAGCAAGCTGCTGCGCATCGCGTGCTTGCTGAGCAAGGCCTTGACGCGTAAAGACCAGCGACGTTGGCCCATCTTTGCGCTCAATCGCTTGCTGCCACGCAATGGCTGACTCAACTTGGTCACATGGACGCCAATTCACTAGATTCGGCGTATAACGTAGGCTCGCCATTTGCTCAACCGGTTGGTGAGTCGGTCCATCTTCACCCAGGCCGATGGAATCGTGGGTGTAAACAAAGATGCTAGGCGTCTTCATTAGTGCAGCCATGCGCACCGCATTGCGTGCATACTCCATAAACATCAAAAAGGTTGCACCGTAAGGAATGAAACCTTTGTGCAGGGCAATGCCATTCATAATGGCGGACATACCAAATTCACGCACACCATAGAAAATATAGTTACCTGACGCGTCGTCTTTACTAAGGCCTTTTGAACCACTCCAAATAGTTAAGTTCGATCCGGCCAAATCGGCTGAGCCGCCCATAAACTCGGGTAGCATGGGGCCAAAGGTATTCAAGGCATTTTGCGATGCCTTACGTGTTGCTGGGCTATCCGGGTTTGCTTGTAACTGCTCAATATAGGCTTGCGACTTCTCAGCCCAGTCAGCAGGCAATTCGCCATTTTGACGACGTTCAAACTCAGCAGCAAGCTCAGGGTATGCCGCCTTGTATGCCGCAAACTTATCCTGCCAACTCTGCTCTGCTTGTGTGCCCTTCTCTTTAGCATCCCACTGTTGATAGATATCATCAGGAATCGCAAAGGCGTCATGAGACCAACCTAAGAACTCGCGCGCAGCTTTAATTTCATCATCGCCCAACGGCGCACCGTGGCAATCATGGCTTCCTGATTTATTCGGAGAGCCGTAACCAATCACTGTTTTACAACAGATAAGCGTTGGCTTGTCACCTTGGGCGCGGCCTTCATCAATAGCAGCGCGAATAGCCTCGCTATCGTGGCCATCAACATTACGCACCACGTGCCAGCCGTAAGACTCAAAACGCGCGGGAGTGTCGTCACTAAACCAGCCTTCTACCTCACCATCAATAGAAATACCATTGTCGTCCCAAAACGCAATCAACTTACCAAGGCCTAGAGTTCCTGCAAGCGAACACGCCTCGTGAGAAATCCCTTCCATCAAGCAGCCGTCGCCCATAAAAGCGTAAGTATAGTGATCAACAATTTCATGGTCAGCGCGATTAAATTGAGCAGCAAGGGCTTTCTCCGCGATTGCCATGCCTACCGCATTGGTGATCCCCTGTCCAAGCGGGCCCGTAGTAGTCTCAATACCCGGAGCGTAACCGTATTCAGGGTGGCCCGGAGTTTTTGAATGAAGCTGACGGAAGTTTTTAATTTCCTCAATAGGAAGATCATAGCCGCTTAAGTGTAAAAGCGAATAAATCAGCATTGAACCGTGGCCATTTGAGAGAATAAATCGGTCACGGTCAGCCCAGTTAGGGTTGCTCGGGTTATGCTTAAGATAATCGCGCCACAGTACTTCGGCGATATCGGCCATGCCCATCGGGGCACCCGGATGACCTGATTTAGCTTGTTGAACCGCGTCCATGGAAAGCACGCGAATGGCGTTTGCAAGTTCTTTGCGTGATGGCATGAATTCTCCTACCTTTAAATGTATTTGCGCTGGGGCTTCACTCGCGCTCATGCTGGCGCGGGTAAAGAATAAGACGAAAGCCCATTCTTACTTATTCATCTGCCCCCTGCAATTAAAAATTGGGCATCGAACGAGTAACTTTAGAATTACTCATAACGAATAAAAATACTGATAACTAAAAGAGTACAAAAACACCAAGCAATAAAGGTCAAAAGACCGCTATACAATCAATTTTATTTAGACGTCTAGGCGTAAAAAGCTAGGAAATCACCTGTGATTTAGCTAGAATACGCGCCTTAATTTATGCTGCGCTCAACCCAGTGGCTGGTATGATCTTGGGAAGCGCGATACTTGTGAGCAGAAACTTATGGCAAAACATTTATTTACTTCTGAGTCTGTGTCTGAAGGACACCCGGATAAAATCGCTGACCAAATTTCTGATGCGGTACTCGATGCTATTTTGGCGCAAGATCCCCATGCCCGTGTAGCCTGCGAAACCTATGTGAAGACCGGTATGGTGATGGTGGGTGGTGAAGTCACAACCAGTGCTTGGGTCGACATCGAAGAGTTAACGCGCAAAACCGTGCGCGAAATTGGCTACACCCATTCCGATATGGGCTTTGATGCCGACTCATGTGCAATTCTAAACACCATTGGTAAGCAGTCTCCTGATATTAATCAAGGTGTTGACCGCGCTCGTCCAGAAGAGCAAGGTGCAGGTGACCAAGGCTTGATGTTTGGTTATGCCTGTAATGAAACTGACGTGCTCATGCCAGCGCCCATTACCTATTCACACCGCTTGGTACAACGCCAAGCCGAAGTGCGCAAAAATGGTGAATTACCGTGGTTACGCCCAGACGCCAAGTCACAGGTGACCTTTGCTTATGAGAATGGCAAGGCCGTTGGTATCGATGCCGTCGTGCTGTCAACGCAACACTGCGATTCTATTGCGCAAGATGACTTGGTTGAAGCGGTCATGGAGACCATTATCAAACCAACGCTACCAGCAGAGCTTATTACCGATGCGACTAAGTTCTTCATTAACCCCACAGGACGCTTTGTGATCGGGGGCCCTATGGGGGATTGCGGCTTAACAGGTCGTAAAATCATCGTTGATACTTATGGCGGTATGGCACGTCACGGTGGTGGCGCATTCTCAGGTAAAGATCCATCGAAAGTGGACCGCTCTGCCGCTTACGCAGCACGTTACGTTGCCAAAAATATAGTCGCGGCCGGCCTGGCCGATAAATGCGAAATCCAAGTGTCTTATGCCATTGGCGTTGCCGAGCCAACCTCCATCAGTGTTGAAACCTTTGGCACCGGCAAATTAGACGAAACGCGTTTAATCGAACTGATCCGCAAGCATTTCGACTTACGTCCTTATGGTTTAATTCAAATGCTTGACTTAGAACGTCCGATTTACCAGCCTACAGCGGCTTACGGCCACTTTGGTCGCAATGAATTCCCATGGGAAGCGACCGATAAAGCACAGGCACTTAAAGCCGACGCTGGATTATAAGTGAATTACCTATAAGTTAATTGAAAAGCGCCTATATGGCGCTTTTTTTATAGCTATAACCCCACTCTCGGCAGTTAATCCTCGCCGCAATCGCCGGCACTGATTGGCGCAACTTGCAGAGCCTGTACTGCTGCTAACTGACTTTTCAAGCTCATCATAGTTTTAGATACACTTTTCAACGATACTTTATTACTGAGCCAGCGTGGAAGCTTACCACCTGGGTCGGCAAAAACCTGATAGCGGATAAGTAAGCCGTCGTCTTGCTGCGTCATTCGCCAGTTAGCAGTCAAGGTTGTGATGCGTACCCTATCACTTTTACGAGCGATATTTGGGTTATAGGCATGCACCCGTAACTCAGTGGTATAGTCATTGACACGCTGATAGCAACTTTGTGTATAGAGCTCCCTATCAGCAACGGGCCAAGGCGAATTAATCACCGTGTATACGCGGTTGCGATTGCCTTGAGAGTGCAAAAGACGAACTTCTTGTACTGCATGCAACCACTGCGATGCTTGTTGGGTGTTATACAGTAGCGTCAGTAACTGAGCTGTGCGGGCGTCGGCAACGAAAAGCTCAGCATAAATATGGTAGATACTATCTTTACTGACGGTATAGACCACTTTCAAATCAGGGAGGTTTTTATAATTCCGCCAAGGTTGGATTTCAGCCCCAGCTGCAAAGCTGAGGCTAAGTAGGCTAATCGCGCCAATAAGGTTGAACATCACGAGTCGCTTCTCGGCTTTGCTCCATGGCACTCAACAGACTATCGGTTTTTTGCGTCAACCAAGCCTGAATTTTGATAAATTGCTCGCTCTCATTACCTTGGCACAGCTGACCGAGGTAATCGAGGGTGAATAATTCAAAAGTGCCGTGCACAATATCTAGCCATGGCGCCCGGAAGCTCATGCGCAAAGACTCATCAAACAATGCGCCCAAACAACAGCCACTTAAAAGATTGCGTTCCAAGCGCTGCTTAAGCTGTAAGTATTGCTCGCTAGCTAGCGGCTGTTGAGGCTCAACGAGCTCTTTCATTTCCTGCCAATCATAGTCGAGTAGCCGTGCCGCCAGATCATGAATTGGCTGTTCACCAGCCTGAAGTTGCGCTTGCCCCCATGATTGTCGCCACCCTCGCTCGGTCAACCAGATTGTTAAATCTAACAACAGCAGGTTATAGCGTGTGCTAGTGAATATAGTCTGGACATCGTCAATGCTTGGTTGGATGGATTTTAGATCGCCTATCACCTGAGTCAGCTCTGGTGCTGCATTGATTTTCTTATAATAAGCATGCTTTTTCGAGGTAAAGGTTTTCAGTTGAATCGCCGTCTCGACCCAACTTAATTCGCTCAGTAACCACTTAAGTTCACCGCGCAGACGCTCGGTCGCTTGTTTTTCAACGATATCGCTGAATAACCACAAACTATGGCGAATAAGACTGACACCATCGGTTACCCGTTTCAGTGTTTTAAGGGTCGGCTTTTGGAAATAACATTGTTCGTGTTTTTGTACAAAAGCAATGCCATAACTCAAGCACTTCTCCAGTGCCCGCTCTTGGCTGTCATCGTTGCTCAGCGGCACAAGGCCAATCTCTTTACTGGCTTTGAGCGGCTGGTCGTCCGCCAGCCGATAACCTCGAGCTGCCTTTGAGTAATAACCCATGCGTAGAGGCAGGTTATCGATTAATTTTTCAGCTAGGGAAAACAGCTCACTGCGTTCCCCCTTTACTAATTCAATCTCAAGTTCGCAAATCGGCTCTACATTGGCGTTGGCCGATACCTCCCCCTTATCCAGCACCACTTCAATTTCAGTCCCTGCTTGGGTTTCAACTAACCAAGTGCGACGAATAAAGTTAGTACTAAATAGCGGATAGAGATTGTCGGCTAACGCGTCCACTTGCACCCCATGAGGCCAAATACTGGCATCAAAGTCGTGCAGCTCTGGACGATTTCCGTCAATAGGCAAATTGTACTCTGGACGCTGGTGCAGCCCACCCACGTTCTCACCTGCAAGCTTAATGGTTTGCTCACAAATGCCGTCACAACAGCGAGTGCGAAGACCAATATCTAATGCTCTAAGCTCTCGGCTCGGGGTGTCGAAATAAGCATTTTGCAGGTTGCGTGCGGGTTTATTTTTTACGGTTTTTGCAAACTGGGTAATGAGTGCGGGTATGGACGGTATCACCGCCTCGGAAACTAAAAACTTAAGCTCTATCTCAGTGTCCATGCGCTATAGGAAGACCAATGAAATCGTCAAAAGCACAACATAAACAAAGCCGCCTACGAATGCAAACATTTTGCCATTTGGCCATGCTATTTTGCCCCTTTACTAGCGTCGGTGAGTTACAAAATCACCCTTGCCAATCACTGCGCCAACCCATACTATGCTGGGATTGGAGAAATTATTTACGTAAAACAAGGTTAAGTTGGATGGTCAAACACGCCTGTGTCGCGCTTGCTTTTATGCTCAGCGCATTGTTCACCACCGCAGCACACGCAGAACAAGGCACTGCCTATATCAGTGATGAACTGTATATCTTTATGCACTCTGGAGCAGGTAAAAACTACCGCATTTTAGGTTCAGTTGATGCGGGCACGCCAGTGACACTGGTGAGCGGTGAAGAAAATAACGGCTTTCTCGAGATAATCGATGATAAACAGCGCCAAGGCTGGGTTGAAACTAAGTTCATCAACCAAGATAAAAGCTTAAAGATTCAATATCAGGAACTTGGTGAGCAGCTGGCACAAACTCAACAGGCATTGCGCAATGCCCAAGCACAGCTTCCCGAGCTACAAACGCTGAATCGCGACTTGCAGGAGCAAGCCCAGCAGTTGCAAGATCAACTAGATCAAGCGATTGCCGAGCGCGACGCGCTTAATGCTAAACAACAAGGTTTAAAGGCCAAAGAAAAGCGACAGTTACTCACCTACGGTGGGGCAATTGCATTTATTGGTCTATTCTTAGGAATAATCCTCACCGTTATCTTGTCGCGCCGCAAGCGCTATGACGGATGGGCATAATCATTATTTTCAATTTGCATTGAGCCAAAAAGAGCACCTAGGTGCTCTTTTTTTTGCCAGCAGCTAATAGCGCTATTCGTAAACTCTATATTACAGCTTGTGTTTGCATGCTCAGGGCATTCACAGCTCGATACTGAGCCCGGTATCTTCTTTTACTTTTTCAATCACCATATACGTATGATGCGTGCCGACCCCAGGAATATCCACTAAATCTCCCAGTACTTGGCGGTATTCGTTCATATCACTGACACGCACCTTGAGTAAGTAGTCGTAGCCTCCAGCAACCATATCGCACTCCACTACTTGTGGTGTATTGAGGATATGCTCTTTAAAAGTTTTAAATACCGAAGTATTAGATGTCACTAACGACACCTGCACATGGGCCAATAAACTTTGGTTTAATTTTTGCTCACTGAGCTTAGCATGATAGCCTTCAATAAAGCCTTCTGATTCGAGCCGTTTTACACGGTCGAGGCAAGGGCTAGGACTGAGGTTAACTTGCTTAGCTAAATTGACGTTAGAGATCCGACCATTGCGTTGTAAAACGTCGAGAATAGCGAGATCGATTCGGTCTAAGGTGCGAGGTTTAGCTGTTAAAGACATAGCAGCATTTTATACCGACAACGAAGAAATATGCCCTGTAAATTATCGTATTTCGAAAAATTAAACCAGCATATTCTGCGGCATTTTCATTAGAATGCCCGCGAATATGTATTCATATTGAGTGCAATCTCACCTTCGCGTTTTAGCAGCGGGGTGACCTACACTGTAGTAATTGTCGTAACCGAGGCCCCACCATCTCACCTTGTGGTGTGGGTACAGTTGCTATTTTTAGACTCCATGATTTTGAGGGTTGCTTATGTTATTTGAAGGCAATTTGATTACTGAATGCCCTATCCGCCAGAAGATCCGTGACTTCTATCGCATTGATGAAAATGAAGTGATTGATCATATTTTACCACTGGCTGAAGTAGGCGTTACGGCACGCAGTCGCGCTTGGGAGCGCGCACGACAAATGGTATTGAATATCCGCAAGGACCAAGATGGTCAAAACGGTATTGATGCCCTGTTAAATGAGTTCTCCCTGTCGACTGAGGAAGGGGTGGTGTTAATGTGTTTGGCCGAAGCGCTATTGCGAGTGCCAGACAAAGAAACACAGGATAATTTAATTCGCGATAAACTCGCTAATGGCGACTGGAGTTCGCACTTAGGTAGCAGTGAGTCGCTATTTGTTAATGCCTCATCGTGGGGCTTGTTGGTCACCGGAAAAATGGTGAACTACACCGACAAAAACAAAGAAGAACAGTTTGGCCTGCTAAAACGCACCATGGGCCGCCTTGGCGAACCGGTGATCCGTAAAGCAGTGAACTATGCCATGAAGATCATGGGCAAGCAGTTCGTTATGGGGCAAACCATTGATGAAGCCATTGAGCGCGCCGAAGAGACCGAGCGCAAAGGCTATGTTTACTCATACGACATGCTAGGCGAAGGCGCCCGCACTATGGCGGATGCTGATCGCTACTACGACAGCTACGTCAATGCAATTAATGCCATTGGTAAAGCGGCCAATGGTCGCGGCCCAGTAAAAAGCCCCGGCATTTCCGTTAAATTATCAGCAATTCATCCACGCTACGAGTTCACCCACCGTGAACGCGTCATGTCAGAGATTGTGCCCAAGCTAAAAGAGCTTGCACTGTTGGCGAAAAAATACGATATCGGCCTCACCGTTGACGCCGAAGAAGCCGATCGCCTAGATATTTCTCTTGATGTCATTGAAGCGGTATACAGCGATCCTGATTTAGGTGACTGGCAAGGTTTTGGTCTGGCCGTACAAGCCTATCAAAAACGCGCTATTTTTGTTTGTGAGTGGCTTACAGAACTTGCTCGTCGCGTAGGTCGTAAACTGATGGTGCGTTTGGTTAAAGGCGCTTACTGGGACACCGAGATTAAAACCACACAGCAAGACGGTTTAGACCACTTCCCGGTCTTCACCCGTAAAGCCACTACCGATGTGTCGTACAAAGCCTGTGCTATCAAACTAATGGAAGCACGTGATGCGCTATTCCCACAGTTTGCCACTCACAATGCTTACACTGCAGCGACCATTTTAGAAGTCGCTAAAGGTGACCATCACGGCTTTGAATTCCAGCGCTTACACGGTATGGGTGAATCTCTTTACGACCAAATTGTACTCAAAGAAAAGATTCAATGTCGTGTGTATGCGCCAGTGGGCCAGCATGAAGATTTGCTTGCTTACTTGGTACGTCGCCTGCTTGAAAACGGCGCCAACTCGTCATTTGTAAATGCCATTGTTGATACTAAGCAACCGGTAGAAGCACTGCTGCCAGATCCGGTAGAAACCCTGCAGGGTCTGCGTAATAAATACAACAAGCAGATCAAATTACCTATCGAGCTTTATGGTAGTGAACGCGCCAACTCAAAAGGCTTAGACCTGACTGATATCAATGCCATCACGCCGCTAAAAGAAAACCTTGATACCTGGTTCGAAGAACATCGTATTAGCGACGATCAGGTTGCTGAGGGTAATTTAGCAGTGCGTAACCCTGCTAATCACAAGGAAATCATTGGCCAATTGCATTTGCAAAGTGGCGAAGAGATGAAGACCTTATTGGAAAATGCCGAAAAAGAGTTTATCTCTTGGTCAGCAACGCCAGTAAAAGAGCGCGCAGACTTATTGCGTCGTGTCGGCGATATCCTTGAGCGCCACCATGATGAGCTGGTTGCCTTGTGTATAAAAGAAGCCGGGAAAGTGACCCAAGATGGCATCGATGAAGTTCGTGAAGCCGTAGACTTCTGCCGCTACTATGCAGCACGCGCCGAAGAACTCGCCGAGGACGAGCGTTTCGAGGCACGTGGCGTGATCCTCTGTATCAGCCCATGGAACTTCCCACTGGCTATTTTCCTTGGCCAAGTTGCAGCGGCTATCGTTACTGGTAATACCGTGATTGCTAAGCCAGCGGAGCAAACCAGTCTTATCGCTTTGCGCGCCATTGAACTGATGCATTCCGTCGGCTTGCCACAACATGTGGTGCAGCCAGTGATTGCTCGCGGTAGCGAAGTGGGTGAGCATATTGTTCCTGATGAGCGCATCCAGGCCGTGATGTTCACAGGTTCCACTGAAACAGGCACGCTGATTTCCCGCACTTTAGCGGCTCGTAATGACATTCAAGTGCCCTTGATTGCCGAAACGGGCGGTCAAAACTGTATGATTGTCGATTCGACGGCGCTGCCGGAACAGGTTGTTGATGATGTCATCAAGTCTGGCTTTCAAAGTGCAGGTCAACGCTGTTCAGCATTGCGCGTGTTATTTATTCAAGAAGATGTTGCCGATGGCATGATTGAGATGCTCAAAGGCGCATTGGCCGAGTTGCATGTGGGCGACCCTGCCTACCTGTCTACCGACATCGGGCCGGTGATTGATGAAAAAGCACTGAAAACCCTCAACGATCATGTTGAGTATCTCAAAGGCAATGCGACCTTGCATTATGAATGTGCGATTCCTAATAACAGCGAGAACGGCGCGTACTTCTTTGCCCCGCGACTGTATGAAATCAAAGATTTATCGGTGCTCAAGCGCGAAGTGTTTGGCCCTATCGTGCATATCGTTCGCTACAAAGCCAGTGAGTTGGACGATGTGCTCGATCAAATCAATGGTACCGGCTATGGCCTGACCATGGGTGTGCACTCTCGCATTGAAGAGCGCTGCCAGTATGTCGCTCGTCAATCTCGTGCCGGTAACGTATACGTTAACCGCAATATGATTGGCGCTATCGTTGGTGTGCAACCATTCGGTGGCCGAGGCCTGTCTGGCACCGGACCAAAAGCCGGAGGCCCTAACTACTTATTGCGCTTGGTCAAAGAGAAGGCCTCGCCTGATAACGTGCAAATGACTGATTTGCCACCTGATGAGCGTGATCTTCACCATTACTCCGGCGCCAGCGAGAAAGTTGAGGAGCTGATGAGTAATTCAATGCGCGATGAGAAGATTTGGCGCGCTACCGCGTTGAATGATCGTGTTTCGGCATTGCGTCAGTTACTGGCGAAGTTGGCGACGGTAGAGATCCTCGATGAGCTAGCCGATGACTTGGCAATGACCTTGAGCGATGCCAGAGCACAAATCAACCGTATCGAAAAGCGGATGAAACGCCACAAAGAGCTACCAGGACCAACAGGGGAATCAAACACCCTGCACCTCGAACCTCGTGGCTGTGTCGTGTGTTATGCCGATAAGAGTACGTCCTTTAATTTCTGGGCTATCTCTATCATCACCGCATTAGCGGCCGGTAACACAGTGATCACTGTGGCCTCAGAACTGTTCTATGAAGAAGCGCAAGCATTCAGAGATAAGTTCGTTGCCACAGGCGTTGCCGAAGGCGTGTTGCAGGTAGCAAAACCCAATCAGCTACAGGCAATTTTGGCTCACCGTCACCTAGCCGGTGCCGTAGTAGCCGCACGCTCATCGCGTTTAGGTTACTTCGCGCAGCAACTCGCGGGCCGTAAAGGCGCTATCCTGCCAGTGATCAGTGCCGAGTACTACGACACACTGATTAATCGTCTACTGACCGAAAAAACGATCAGTATTGATACCACCGCATCAGGGGGCAACACGTCACTGATGACGCTCGTGGAAGACGACGAATAGTTATAACTAAGCTATTGATTAAAAAGGCGCCGTCGGCGCCTTTTTTATTGCCTGCAGCAGTAATTGTTGCTACCTAGCAAGGGGAAACTTTGCTATGTTTTAAGGAAGAGTTCATAAAGCGGTAAATCAATGCACGATACCATCTCCATCAATCAGCTTAAGCCCGGTATGTTTGTTGTTCAGGTCAGCAAGCAATCAGGCTCTGTGAAAATAAAAAATCAGGGCTGGGTAAAGACGCAAACCGCGATTGATAAGTTAAAAAAAGTGGGTGTGCAGGAAGTCATTATCGATCCTGACAAGACGCTACAGCGCAAGAAACCAAGCAAAGAAGCACAACCAAAACCCACTGCAACGGAGTCTGCAAAGCCGCAGAGCAGCGATCCTTGGGCGAGCAGTGTAAGCGTTGAAAGCGAACTTAACAAAGCACAACGCCTATACAGCGAAGCTAAACAGTTACAAAGCAAAGCTTTTAAAGATATTAAAGCGGGCCGCAAGATTGATGTGGGACCTTTCAAAGACGTAGCCAAAGGCTTTATGGATTCAGTGTTTCGTAATCAAGATGCGCTGGCCTGTCTTACTCGTTTAAGGGAAAAAGATGCCTACTTGATGGAGCACTCTATTAATGTCTCCATCTTGATGACTATTTTCGCCAAACATTTGCGCCTCGATACTGACACTATTCATGAATTAGCCACTGGTGCTCTACTGCACGACATTGGCAAAATAAAAATCCCCGATGAGATTTTACATAAACCGGGGCGCTTAACTGAGCAAGAGTTCGCGGTCATAAAAGACCACGCCCGCTTCAGTAAAGAAATCTTAGAACAGTCAGGCCTAACCGGTATTGCCGTCGATATTGCCGGGTTTCACCATGAACGCATTGACGGCACTGGTTACCCTTTTGGCAAAAAAGCTGAGGAGATCAGCCAGTATGTGCGTATGGCATCAATAGTCGACGTTTACGATGCGCTAACCGCCGAGCGCGTTTATAAAGAAGGCATGACCCCAATTCAGGCATTTAAAATTCTCAAAGATGGCGTCCCCAATCACTTTGATGGTGAGTTATTAAACCGCTTTATCCAATGCATTGGCGTGCACCCCGTAGGCACCTTGGTGAAGCTCACCAATCATAAGGTGGGAGTGGTGTCGCGCAGCAACCCTAATGACCCTCTCAAACCTCAGGTCAAAACCTTCTACAACGCTAAACATGCCCACTACACTCAGGTTGAGGATATAGATTTAACCCGAGCTCGGGCCAACGAAGAGCTCGAAGCAGCTGTTAAACCTGAGCTTTTCAACATCGACCTGATGCGTTTTTTCAAGCACTCGCTGATGCCTTAAAAAGAACTATACAGGGTGCTGAGCGGTATTATTGAAAAAGTTACAGCGCCCTGTGCAACTTGTTCCCATTTTATTCCCTTCTAAAAACGAAAACAACGCTGAAAGCCAAGCAATCCCCGCTGACTTTGTGATGGTCCCTATTTTGCTACCAACTCATTATTCACTCTACTTTTGAAATGAGCAATAAGGATGGCAAATGGCTGAATCATTTAAATACCAAGGCAATAAAGGCAGTGGTGGTGAGCTTCACCAAAAAGCGTCAGAAAAGCACCCAACGATGACCACAGCTCAAGGCTGCCCGGTAAGTGATAATCAAAACTCACTGACCGCCGCTAAGCGTGGCCCAGGACTGCTAGAAGATCATGTGCTACGTGAGAAACTATTTCATTTTGATCATGAGCGTATCCCTGAACGAGTGGTGCATGCTCGTGGTTACGGTGCGCACGGTTACTTCGAGACGTATGAATCACTATCGCAATTAACCTGTGCTGACTTATTTCAACGTAAAGGTGAGAAGACCCCAGTTTTTGCTCGCTTTTCAACTGTTGCTGGCAATAAAGGCTCACCTGATTTAGCGCGTGATGTTCGTGGCTTTGCAGTTAAATTCTATACCCAAGAAGGTAATTGGGATTTAGTGGGAAATAACATTCCGGTATTTTTCATTCAAGACGCAATGAAATTCCCAGACCTCATTCATAGCGCCAAGGCAGAGCCGGACAGAGGGTTTCCGCAGGCACAAACGGCTCATGACAACTTTTGGGATTTTATCAGTCTTACGCCGGAGTCCATGCACATGGTTATGTGGGCCATGTCGGACCGCGCTATCCCCCGTTCACTGCGCTTTATGGAAGGTTTTGGCGTGCATACCTTTAAGTTTATCAATGCCGAGGGAGAGGAAAACTACGTTAAATTTCATTGGAAACCAAAACAGGGGATGCAATCAGTGGTTTGGAATGAAGCACTGAAGCTGAACGGCGCAGATCCCGACTATCATCGTCGTGATATGTGGGAATCGATTGCCAAAGGCGACTACCCCGAGTGGGAGCTAGGGGTTCAGGTGTTCAGCCAAGAGTTTGCTGATCAGTTCGAGTTTGATGTGCTCGATGCCACCAAGCTTATTCCCGAGGAGCAAGTGCCGGTGCAAATAGTTGGCCGCATGGTACTCAACCGCGCCGTTGATAACTTTTTTGCAGAAACAGAACAAGTTGCTTTTTGTACACAAAATATTGTCCCGGGATTAGATTTTACTTCGGACCCATTGTTACAGGGGCGCAATTTTTCGTATCTAGATACGCAAACTAAGCGCTTAGGGGGTCCTAATTTTACTCATATCCCAGTAAACGCCCCAAAATGCCCAATGGCTCACTTTCACCAAGATGGTCATATGGCCATGCACAACCCTAAAGGCCGCATAAACTATGAGCCGAACTCTTGGCAAGAGCATGAGCATAATCCTCGAGAGTGTCCAACAACAGGATATAAAAGTGCCTCACAGCATACAGACGGCGATAAACTTCGTTATCGTTCAGAGACCTTTGCCGATCACTATAGTCAAGCAAGGCAGTTTTACCTCAGTCAAACGCCGATAGAGCAAGCTCATATTCACTATGCTCTGGTATTCGAGTTATCTAAAGTAGAGCACCTTGCCATTCGTGAGCGCGTGGTCTCACACTTACTTAATATTGATACCACCTTAGCTAATGAGGTCGCCGATGGTCTACGTCTGCAAACTATGCCGGAGCCCGCACAAGCAGCTATGCCCACTCGAGATGATTTACCTACATCAGATGCATTGAGTATTTTGAAAAATACTGCGCACACTTTTGCTGGCCGAAAACTGGGGATTCTAATCAGTGATGGTTTCGACTTAACACTTTTTAAAGCGCTGACCACTGCATTAGACAACGAGGGAGCACGCTATGAAGTGATAGCGGCGCAGGTCGGAGGCGCAAAATCAAGCTGCGGCCATCATCAACAGGCTGATCAAGTTATCAACGGCGGGCCTTCTGTACTGTATGACACAATAGCCGTGTTAACTACCGAAGAAGGTGCTGAAAAGTTAGCTGATATTGCTGAGGCCAAGGACTTTATTAGTGATGCTCACGCGCACATGAAGTTTATCGGTTATACCGAGCATGTCTCGCCTTTAATCTCTGCTGCTGGCCTTGGACAAAGCAAAGACGAGGGTTGGATAGACTTCGGCTCGACTGATATCACTCAATTTGTCGAGCAGCTACGTCAGTTACGTTTTTGGCAGCGCTAAAATCCACTAGGGGAAGTGTTACACACTTCCCCTTAATAGCTTACCGCTACGGCCAATCTTGCATTGCTTCGAGGCTAAATTCATAGTTATCAATGCTCAAAATGCTTTGCTCTGGGGTAATTTCCACGACCCGTAGACGACCCACAGAATCGCCCTCATACAGTTCGTAACCATTGATTTTTATCCACCGTTTGCTTTGCTCTGTGGCATAAATATGAGCTTGATAAACAAGTTTAGGAATACGGTTCTGTATGGTCTCAGGCAATAGCTCTATCGGATCTGCCATTGAGCTGGCGCGACTTGCGGTGGTAACTGAGTCATCGGCTTCCATATTTTCAGTGGCTGCCACGGCATCGGCAAATGCGCGTTTTAAATCATCAGATACCCCAGCTAATTGAGCATCATTTTGTTGCTCGTAGGTGCGCTCAGCACCGCTGTCACTTTGATTGCTCAAGCCATTGTTGTAGGCGTTATTCATTTGCTTAGACTGTGGGTAAGCGTGGGTCTGTGTCATGGGCTGTCCAACCACCCTATATTGCCCTTGGTTTGCTGCTTGCGTATTCATGTTAGCCTGATAGTGAGGCTGTATTTGCATAGCGGTATTAGCCTGTGTTGGCACCCATTGCATGTAAGCCCCAGGTGCTGAATAAGGTTGGGTCATTTGCGGCATAACATACACAGGAACCATTTGCTGATAAGGGTTCACTTGCCCTGGCATTTGCAATGCTTGCATATTGACTTGTCCCGGGGACGTTGCCCCATTTGCCTCGCTATCCGAGGCTGTGGTAGACGCTTGCTCAGTCGCGTCTGAGCGTTGTGCAGGCGATTCAGTCGCCGCTTTCGCTTGCTTGCTTGGGTGCTCCTGAGGCTGCGTATGTAACTGCCATTGCTTACCGACAAAATACCCGATGGCCAAGGTAATCAATACAATAACAACTAACAGCAAAGACCAGGTTAAACGTCGATAAAAACGCAGCGCCTGTTGCTGCTCAAGGCCTTCGCCGGGAAGCTGTGCATCGGGGTTTTGTGATTGTTTGAGTGCATCTAATAACAGTGACATAAATAGTTGCCTTAAATGATGTAAGATAAGCCAATGCCCAGGGCAAATAGCATCATAATGCCACCGAGGGTGAAAATAAATCGCCAATGCCGACCTTGTTGGCGAGGCAGAGATTGCTCTGTTTCAGGCAAGGCTTCACGCGCAGCTTGCACAATAATACGCTTATTAATGTGATTCACCTGCGCCGAATACGCTCCTAATAAAGCTCGTTCACACAACAAGTTAATCAGCCTAGGGATCCCCCCTGTAAGTTGATGCACGTACTTTACAGCACCTTTGTCGAACAAGGTTTGTCGGCCCCCTGCTACCTTTAAACGGTGTTTTATATAAGCATCCACCTGAGTCAAAGCTAACGGCAATAAGTGATAGCGCGCGGTAATGCGCTGCGCAAGTTGGCGCAATTCATTGCGACGCAATAGAGTTTGCAGCTCGGGTTGACCCACAAGGATAATTTGCAGCAATTTTTTGTGGTTTGTTTCCAGGTTAGTCAGTAATCGCAATTGCTCTAACACTTGTGGAGCAAGATGTTGCGCTTCATCAATGATCAACATGGTATGACGCCCTTGCTGGTGATTATCCAGTAAGCGCGCTTTAATTAAGTCCGTTAGCACCTTCAGGGTGGCTTTTTCTGAGTCATACGAAATAGCCAACTCATCACAAATACTCGCCAGTAACTCCAGCTCAGATAAGGTTGGGTTAAGAATAAACGCAACCTGTGTAGAGTCTGGCACTTGCTCTAACATACAACGAGTGACGGTGGTTTTCCCCGTGCCCACTTCACCAGTCAGCAATACAAACCCGCCTGACTCCCCAAGCCCGTGCGTTAAATGGGCAAGCGCCTCTTTGTGACGTTCACTCAAATACAAGTATTCTGGATTCGGCGCAATAGAGAACGGCTTTTCGCTTAAGCCAAAATAGTCTTGATACACAAACAAGGTCCTTTGAGTTTGTCGCCCAGGTTAACTGCGCCGAGCAATCGCTGCGCACAGTCGTTTTTTATTATCGCGCCTATAATGACAAAAAAACGCCAGCGAGAAAACTCTGATACAATCATCACCATTAATAACAGCACAATAACGGAATGGGCATGCAAACCTACCTTGTCGGCGGCGCAGTACGAGATAAATTATTAGGCCGCAAAGTCAAAGAGTACGATTACGTTGTGGTCGGTGCAACGGTAGAGCAAATGAAGACGCTGGGCTTTACTCAAGTAGGTAAGGACTTTCCCGTTTTTTTGCACCCCAAAACCAAGGATGAGCATGCTCTGGCACGCACAGAGCGTAAGCAGGGACAAGGATACACCGGGTTTATTTGCGACTTTACGCCAGACATCACACTGGAGCAGGACTTAGCGCGACGCGATTTAACGGTCAATGCCATTGCTGAAGATGCTGAAGGTCAACTGGTTGACCCTTATCATGGCCAGAAGGACCTTGAGCAACGCATATTACGTCATGTCAGCCCCGCCTTTAGTGAAGACCCGCTGCGAGTGCTTCGAGTCGCACGCTTTCGCGCTCGTTACCATGAATTGGGCTTCACGATTGCTGATGAAACACTAACGCTAATGCGAGAGATCGCCGCCAGTGGCGAACTTGCAAGCTTAACACCAGAGCGCGTTTGGTTAGAATGGCATAAGGCTCTGGAAGACGGCTATATCGACTGCTTCGTTGATGCGTTGTATCAAGCACAAGCTTTAACTGAATTATGCCCTGCACTCGCCACTCGCTGGCCTGAGCAGCACGCTTGGCTAACCCCGCGTATTGACTACGCACGCCAGCAAAGCTTAGCGGCTACTGCCCATTTCGCACTACTCATGTGTGCGCTCAGTCACGATGAACGCGCAGCTTTTTTCCAGCATTTTCGCGTCCCTAATCAGTTTATTCACAGCGCTCAATTGTTGGCCCAACACCATCAGACACTGGCTCATTACGATGCTGAGATACTGCTAGAGCTATTTAATGCCATTGATTTATGGCGCCGCCCAGAACACCTCAATCAATTACTGATAAGTTACGATGCCTACACCTTAGGCCAGTTTGATACTCAGCATCAAATACGCCAAGCTGCGCACCATGCGCAACAAGTCAGTGCCCAAACCTATATCCAACAAGGGATCAGTGGCGCTGCAATTAAAACGGCTTTGCAGCAGGGGCGATTAGCAGCTATCCGCGAAGCTCTTGAGGGCTAAATAAAAAGGGCTAGTAGCACTAGCTATAAAGCAAAAAGGCCAGTAGCCCAACCCCTAAGATTAAGCGATAAATAACAAATGGCAGCATTCCCATGCGCTCAATGTATTTTAAAAATAGGAAGATACAGGCATAGGCGGCGACAAATGAAAGCCCTGCACCCAGGGTCAGTGCCTGCCAATCAACTGCGGTGTCGCCTGTCGCCAACTGCACCGTTTTTATCAGTCCCATACCGCCAATAACCGGCACTGAGAGTAAAAACGAAAAGCGTGCTGCGCTTTGCTTATTTAAGCCCAAAAATAGGCCGGCGGTCATGGTAATACCTGAGCGCGAGGTGCCCGGGATCAGCGCAACAGCTTGCGCCACACCAATCAACAAAGCCGATTTCCAGTTCAGCTGATAAATATTCTTAGTTTCTTTGGCCTTAAAATCTGCCCACCACAAAACCAGACCGAAGAAAATGGTGGTAATGGCAATAACAATAGCAGCACGTAAGTGCTGTTCTATCAAGTCTTCAAATACTTGCGCCGCTAACCCAGCAGGAATGGTGGCCAGCAAAATGTACCAACCAAGGCGACTGTCATCACTTGCGCCCTGAGAACCAAACGATTTAAACCAAGCAACAACAATATCGCCAATCTCTTTACGAAAATAAATCATCACCGCTAGCAACGAGCCGACATGCACGGCAACATCAAAAGCTAAACCTTGATCCTGCCAGCCCAAAAGCTGTGATGGCAAAATAAGGTGTGCCGAGCTGGAAATAGGTAAGAATTCAGTGAGGCCCTGTATAATGGCTAAAACGATGATCGCAAGAATGGTCATTCGAAAGCTACCTTCCATAGTTTTTGTTGAGATTTATCATAACCCTGCCAAAGCTCAGCGATGGTCGCTTGCGCAATGGGGTGGTAAAAATCCGGGGCTATTTCAAATAAAGGCCAAAGCACAAAAGCATTTTTAGTAATTTCATCTCGCGGCAGTTGCGCTGGCGTATCGCAAATCACATCGTCGTAAAAGAGTAAGTCGAGGTCCAACGTGCGTGGACTAAACTTTTTATCTGCCGGAGTACGGCCATGATCTCGTTCAATTTGCTTTAATAAAGCGCATACTTGATGCAGCGTCATATCGGTATCAACGCCAGCAACCGAGTTATAAAAGTTACTGCCATTAAAGCCGACCGCTTCACTTTCAAACACACTCGAGTGCTCTAAGGCGCCGAAATAATAGCGCAGCGCAGATAAACCTTTGCTTAAGTTTTCGTGCTTGTTGATATTAGAGCCCAAGCTAATGTAAATACGCGCCATAACTAGTGCTTACTGCGGGTGATCATCACCCCCACCGTTTGTGCTTGTGGTACGGCTGCAGGCTTGCTGACCTTGATGCTGACCTTATTGGTGGCAAACTCTGCTAGGATGAGTGCCGCTAACTGCTCTAAAAGGGTTTCCAGCAGCTCGACCGGTTTCGCAATACAGTGCTCGGTCACACGGCGGCTCACTTCGGCATAATCTATTGTCTGAGATAGGTCATCGCTAGCTGCCGCAGCGGCAATATCACAATCCATTTCGATGTCAAAATACAGGCTCTGTTTACATTCTTTCTCAAAGTCGTACACTCCTATTATGGTGTCGACCTTTAGTTGCGATATATAGACTTTATCCATCTCTTCGGCTCCAATGCCAGCTGGTCGGATACCTACGCGGCGTTAAACTCAGTACCCTGAGCCAGACAAACTGCTCAAATAAACAATGAGCGGCGATAATAGCCCAAAACGTTCAATTAAAAAATAAGGATGACAGTGTTAGCGGCGTTAATGTGCATTTTTGCCTACCTCTTAGGCTCGGTCTCATCGGCAGTACTGATTTGTCATCTGTTTGCGTTGCCAGACCCAAGAAAAGCGGGCTCAAAAAATCCCGGTGCCACGAATGTTTATCGTTTAGGCGGCAGACTGCCTGCGATGATGGTGCTGTGCTTTGATATTTTAAAAGGCACCATACCCGTATGGGGAGCCTACTTTATGGGCATAGATCCTATCTATTTAGGCTTGGTTGCCGTGGCCGCATGTTTAGGGCACATCTACCCACTCTTTTTTGGCTTTAAGGGCGGCAAAGCCGTGGCCACCGCCTTTGGGGCCTTACTGCCGATAGGTTTATCGCTCGGGGGATTGCTTATTCTTACTTGGGCCAGTGTCGTTGCGCTGACTCGCTATTCGTCGTTGGCTGCATTGGTAACCGTGTCGTTAGCGCCACTATACACTTGGTTGATAAAACCCTTATACACTTTGCCTGTCACGTTTTTAACCGTCGTCATTATTTTTCGCCACCGCGCAAATATGGTGCGTTTATTCAAAGGTGAAGAGCCAAAGGTTGGCGAGAAGAAAAAAGCCGAGTAACACTCGGCTAGTATTTATAAGTCGACAACCAAGCGATAACTGCTTTGGCCACTGGCCCAATACTTGCGTTCAAACGGCGTGATCGCGGTGTCGCTATGATAAGGCTCAACAGCCGTTGGGTGCCCTGCCAATTGCAATGCTCTGGCAAACTCACGAACATAAATATGCCAATTGCTGCGCAGCTCTAGACGCCCGCCTAAGGCAACAATAGTCGGAAAAATAGCAGCGCCGTGCCAGCGACGTTGGATATGCTTAGCCTTCGGCCAAGGGTTCGGATAGAGCAAGTAGTGATGACTCGGTTGCCACTGAGCTTGCTTTGCCAAGCGCCAAAAGTCATTCAAGTCTGCTTGCACTAGCAGGTACTCTCCTCCCTCATCTTGGCGGTACTGCACGTCGTGTTTGTGCAAACGATGCGCTGACTTATCAACACCAATAATCAAGGCATCAGGGTGCACTTTAGCTAAATTAGCGGTACTTTCACCAACACCACAACAGGAGTCCAAAATGATAGGTCCGTTGGCTTGTTGTACTTTATCGTTTACTTCATCAAAAGCGCGCTGAGTGTGCGCGGCTATCGGCTTTTTAAACTCAGCATTAAGGTGCTTAGTGACGATATCATCGAGCTTGTCATGGAGGCTCGGTTGGTTCGAAACAATCGCACGAGAACTTGCATCAACCATCAGTGACGTAACCCCACACCTTTGCGAATTAAAGTCAGTGCCAAGGTAAATAAGGCGGTGATAAACAGTAGCAACACCGCAAATGACACCCAAATATTGACATCAGATACCCCTAAAAAGCCAAATCTAAAGGCATTAACCATGTAAATGATCGGGTTGATTTGCGACACTCCCTGCCAAAACTCAGGTAGCAGAGTAATGGAATAAAACACCCCGCCAAGGTAGGTCAATGGTGTGAGCACAAAGGTCGGGATGATACTGATGTCATCGAAACTATTGGCATAAACCGCGTTAATCAATCCACCTAGAGCAAATACTGCTGAGGTCAGAATAACCGTGGCGATAATCACAAATATATTATGAATTTGGATATCGACAAAAAACAGCGACACTAAGGTCACCATTAACCCCACGAGCATGCCACGAGCCATACCCCCACCCATGTACCCCAATACAATAATGTAATTCGGTACAGGGGCCACCAGCAGCTCTTCAATACTTTTTTGAAACTTAGTAGAGTAAAAACTAGAGGCCACATTCGAGTAGGAGTTGGTGATCACCGACATCATAATAAGCCCAGGGACGATAAACTCCATGTAGGTAAAGCCGCCCATTTCGCCAATACGCGAGCCAATTAAACTGCCAAAGATAACGAAGTACAGGGTCATGGTAATCGCGGGAGGCACAAGGGTTTGCACCCAGATACGCAAAAAGCGAATACACTCTTTAATCCAAATACTTTTTAGCGCTACGCCATACTTCAACATTAAGACTGTCCTCGCTCTTGATTCAACAAACCCACAAACAACTCTTCCAGGCGGTTAGCCTTATTGCGCATACTCAATACCGTGTTGCCTTGCGCCGTTAAGGCATTAAAAACCTCATTCAAACCTTGTGATTTTGCCACTTCCACCTCAACGGTGTGCTCATCGCTCAGGGTGAATTCGTAGCCAGGCAAGCTCACCGGCTTAGCCGGTTGTTGCAAATCGAGAATAAAGGTTTCTTTATCCAACTTAGCTAGCAACGCTTTAATCGTGGTGTGCTCAACAATAATACCTTGGTCGATAATAGCGATGTTTTTACACAGCAACTCCGCCTCTTCAAGGTAATGAGTGGTTAGGATAATAGTCACCCCTTGGCGGTTAATTTCACGCAAAAAATCCCACATTGAGCGCCGGAGTTCGATATCAACCCCGGCCGTTGGCTCATCCAAGATAAGCAGCTTGGGCTCGTGCATTAACGCCCGTGCAATCATTAATCGGCGTTTCATCCCGCCAGAGAGGCTACGTGCTTGTTTGTCTTTTTTATCCAGTAAACCTAATTGCTTTAGGTACTTATCTGCACGTTTATGGGCTTCGCCGCGCGGCACACCATAATAGCCCGCCTGGTTCACCAGGATTTGTTGCAGGGTTTCAAACTGACTGAAGTTGAACTCTTGTGGTACTAAGCCCAACTCTGACTTCGCCGCCTCTAAGTCAGTATCAATGTTGTGGCCAAATACTTCGACTTTACCTGAGGTTTTGTTCACTAACGATGAAATCACCCCGATGGTGGTCGACTTACCGGCACCATTGGGGCCTAACAAAGCAAAAAAGTCGCCTTGCTGTACTTGCAGGTCGATCCCTTTCACTGCTTGTACGCCATTTTTATAGGTTTTGGTGAGTCCTTCAATATTCAATGCCACTGTCATTTACTTTTGCTCTCCATAACCCCAACGTGAGGTCAATTGTTGTTCGATTCCGAGGTGGTCGAGGATCCGCGCCACCATAAAGTCCACCAACTCAGCAATGCTCTGCGGTTGATGATAAAAGCCCGGCGCCGCCGGCATAATAGTGACCCCTAAGCGCGATAGCTTGAGCATATTCTCAAGATGAATTTCATTAAAAGGCGTTTCCCGGGGCACTAAAATTAACTGTCCACGTTCTTTAATGACCACATCCGCAGCGCGCTCAAGGAGATTGTCCGAGGCACCAACGGCAATGGCGGATACTGCACCAGCGCTGCATGGGCACACCACCATTTTTTTCGGTGCCGCTGAGCCCGAAGCCACAGGACTAAACCAGTTGTCTTTGCCAAACACCTGCAGTTGTTCGGGTTCGGCGCTAAAGCGCTCGCTTAACTGTGCCGTGGCTTTTTGCTCATTCGCAGAGAGTTTGATGTTCGATTCGGTGTCCAGCACCACCCGCGCCGCACTGGAAATTAACACAAACACCTGGTGCCCTTGCTGAAGTAACACTTCGAGCA
Source organism: Pseudoalteromonas sp. CNAT2-18.1 (assembly GCF_022347865.1). Lineage (NCBI taxonomy): Bacteria > Pseudomonadati > Pseudomonadota > Gammaproteobacteria > Alteromonadales > Pseudoalteromonadaceae > Pseudoalteromonas > Pseudoalteromonas sp. CNAT2-18.1. The sequence goes on from NZ_JAKRFR010000005.1 coordinate 158,390, forward strand.
AACGCAAACCATAGGGAGCGCCCGAAGCGCCACTAAAGGCTAAGGTGATTGGTTCTTTGAATTGGCTCATACCTTTTCCTTATTCGCTAAGGCATCAAGTAAACGTTGGTGAATGCCGCCAAAGCCGCCATTACTCATGACCAATATATGGCTGTTCGGCGCGGCTTCGGCAATGATGTTCTCTACGAGCGTATCAATATCGTGTTCACAGTGCGCGCCCGCTTTGTCAGCTTGCTCTGTCAATGACCACCCCAGACCGGGGGGCTGGTATAAAAAGCAGTTATCAGCTGCCTGAAATGACGCCATCAGGGTGTCTTTATGCACGCCCATTTTCATGGTGTTCGAGCGCGGTTCCAGCACTGCAATAATACGCTCATCGCCTACCTTAGCACGAAGCCCGGCCAAGGTAGTGGCTATTGCGGTAGGGTGATGGGCAAAATCGTCATAAACGGTGACCCCCGCTACTTGGCCCTTTAGTTCCATACGCCGTTTTGGAGATTGAAACTGCTCTAGTGCAGTAATACTGGTTGCCACCGCCACTCCAGCGTGACGCGCGGCAGCGATCGCCATCAAAGCGTTATTCACGTTGTGCTCGCCAATTGCCTGCCAGTTTACGCAGCCTTGCACTTCACCCTGATAAAGTACGTCGAAGGCACTGCCATCGGCGCTACGCAGACGATAATGCCACTGCTGTGGGGCCAGTACTTCATATTCGCTCCAACAGCCTCGGTCGATCACTTCTGCCAAGGCGTTATCCTGTTGCGGATAAATCACCTTGCCGCTGCCTGGTAAGGTGCGCATCAGGTGATGAAACTGGGTTTGTATTGCCGCTAAGTCTGGAAATATATCGGCGTGATCAAACTCTAAGTTATTTAATACTAAGGTCCGTGGCAGATAGTGGACAAACTTGCTGCGCTTATCAAAAAATGCGGTATCGTACTCATCCGCTTCAATAACAAAAAAAGGCGTCTCACCGAGGCGTGCCGACACGCCAAAGTTTTGCACCACTCCACCAATGAGAAAGCCCGGCTTGAGCCCTGCGTACTCCAGTATCCACGCTAACATACTCGCCGTGGTGGTTTTACCATGAGTGCCGGCCACAGCAAGCACCCAACTGTCGCGTAGTAGGTGCTCCTTTAACCACTCAGGGCCGGAGGTATAGCGCAAGCCTTTATCTAATACATACTCGACACAAGGATTGCCGCGACTCATGGCATTGCCAATGATAACCACATCGGGAGCTGGGTTAAGTTGGCTCGGATCATAGCCCTGTACGAGTTCAATCCCCAGCTGCTCCAGTTGAGTGCTCATGGGCGGGTAAACATTTTCATCAGAGCCGGTTACCTGATGCCCTAAAGCCTTGGCGATAGCGGCGATGCCGCCCATAAAGGTGCCGCAAATGCCGAGAATATGTATGTGCATAGAATTTTCCATTGGCGAAAAGAAAGCCGCTCAGCACCTTAGTCATACTGAGCGGCTCTATATGATGCCAAAATAACTTAGATAGGTGAACCCGGCGGCATAGGTAAAGGTTTAAAGCTTTGCGGCCACTGACCGCGCTCTAGGAATTGGTTAATGGCATCGGCTAAGTGTTGTTTAAAGGCACTTTCGCCGCTACTCACGCTGCCTAGCAGCTTATCTTGTTGATAGTCATCGGCAATTTGGCGTAAGTAGTACTTGAATTGAGCTTGTACTTCAGGCGCCACTTTGTCGCTACTGACTAAATTAACAAAATGCTGAGCACTCAACCACTGAATGCGATGTTGCACTTTCGCCGCCATCGCGCTGGGATGCTCATTATCAAAAATGCGGGCAACAAACTGCTCAAGTAAGTTATCGAGCCCAAACGATTGCTCGCTACGGGCCCCTTGTTGGGCAAGGCGATTCAGACGTTCAGGGTGAAACAACAGTGCCAACGTATGATTTGCCGCCACCTCAGGAAGCGCCATGGCATCAAGGGTGATCCCGGTACGCCCTTTTACACTTTCACGGGTTGGGTATTCGCCATAGGCTTTCGGCGGGATCAACGCCACCACACTCTCGGGTAACACTAACTGCTGCGCATCGAGAGTTGCCAATAGCGCTTGAAACGCACTTTGTTGGCGCTCTCGAGCAACAACTTGGGTTCCTTGCACCGGTTGTGCACTGCGCACTTCATAACTGTAATCAACGCCCCCGACTAACTTCACCGCCGCCTCAACTTGATAGCGGTGAAATAGATACAAGGGCACTAGCACTTCCTCCAGCTGCGATAAGGAGGTGCCCGCTTTGACATTTTCGATACCAAATCGCGCCAGTGCCTGTTTGCGCACTTGCATCACACGTTGTAGCTCAGCGGCAGGGTCTTCACCATTATCCCATAGGTGACCGCTGGGATGGGCGCCGCCTTGAGCTCGGGCATCGCGATCAGAGATAAACTCTAATCCCAATTCACGATTTTGCGCCAAAATAGCATGCAACTGTTCATCTTCGTCCTGGCCACGAAAATCACTGTAGCCGTATTTAATCACCTGTTCATCCCACAGCCCCATGCCTTTGGCATAGCCCTTGGTGGTATCTAACTGACCTTGCTGATTGAGCGCCACTAACGGGTGCGGGTAATCCATGACCGAGGCTCGGGCACGGCTTGAGGCGGCAAAGTTATGAGCGATCCCTAGTGTGTGGCCTATTTCATGCGCACTGAGTTGACGGATGCGATCGAGCGCCATGGCTTGTAGCTTCTCGGTAACCTCATCACCCTTTTTATAGGGGGCAGCCAAGGCTTCGGCTATTAAAATGTCTTGGCGTACACGTAGCGATCCCAAGGTTACATGACCTTTGATAATCTCTCCGGTACGCGGGTCAATCACTGAGCCACCATAAGACCAGCCCCTCGTGGCGCGATGGACCCACTGAATCACGTTATAGCGCACATCCATGGGATCAGCATGCTCAGGCAGCATTTTCACTTGGAAGGCATTTTTGTAGCCCGCCTTTTCAAAGGCAGTGTTCCACCACTTGGCACCATCGAGTAATGCTGTGCGCACCGGCTCAGGCACCCCAGGGTCAAGGTAGTAAACGATCGGCTTAACAGCTTCACTTAATGCTTTATTCGGGTGTTTTTTCTCCAGTCGATGGCGCGGGATATAGCGTACATACATGCTCTCCCCCAGTGGCGCCGAATAGTCTTTATGCTCGATACTCCAATAACCCGACTGCGGGTGAAACTCGCGCGGTTGATAATTGTCGTCTGGCAATGCAATCAATGAATGATGCATATGCACCGTCAGCGCATAAGGGTCGGCACTGACTTGCTTTACGTATTCACCAGGCTTAGTGCCACTAAACGTTAGCACCGCTTCCAGCTCGGTATTGTTCACAAAAGACTTACTGCGCGGCATATGCACGGCGCTACGTGAGGTGTCTAAGTTAAAGTGACCTTGCTTGCGCTCCGCTAAAGTGCGGCTCACGCCATGTACATCACTCAGCAGGTAGGGAGTATAATCAATCACCACCCGAGTATCGGTGAGCGCTTTAATTTCAAACCCGTGGAGAATACTTGAGGCGAACGCTTCACGCACGCTTTGCTGTTCCGCCTGATTACTGCTAGAAGCTCGGTAATAGCTATTCAGGGCTCGTAACATCACCTTGTTGCCCATACGCTCAAACTGCGCCAAGTAGGTATTGCCCAACTGACCGCGATCTAAACCAATATCGTTCGAACCGACACCATAAGGTAAGCTTTGTTGCAACAAAAACGGCTGTTTAAGTTTATCTACTTCCAAGTACAGTTTGCCTTCATCATTGGCATAGTAAAACGTGAAATAACCAGGATACTTGCTCATATTTTGCGTAAACTGGCTGATAGACTTAATTGCTGCGTGCGCTTGGGTTATCATAGGCAGCAACAAGAGGAACAGTGCGATTCGTAGTATCTGCGGTTTCACCATGGTTCTCACTTTGTTATTGGTATCGTTTGTAGAGTGTAGAAATTATCGCCATTGAGTATATCCGCTCGGCGCCAATCTACAACCGCAACACGATAAATAAACAGCGTATTCTGAGCGGTACTCTCTCACATTTTCAGCCGCTTAGGCCCAACAGACTAAGGAACAAAACAGCATGCGCAGACTCCCTCCGGTATTGCTAGAAGACGGTTGCCCACGCGATCTTATCTCCCTTATTCGCACCATTTTGGCCGCGTGTAAGGAGATCTCTTTCCGAGTCAGTCAAGGAGCTCTTTCTGGCGTACTTGGCTCCACTTTAGACGAGAATATTCAAGGTGAAACACAAAAGAAGTTAGACGTGTTATCGAACCAACTCCTCAAAGATATCTTGTTGGAGTCAGGTTACGTTAAAGCCATCGCCTCTGAAGAGGAAGAGGGGACCGTAGCTGGTAACCCTGAGGCCGACTACATTGTTGCCTTCGACCCGCTTGATGGTTCTTCTAATACCGATATTAATTCCCTAGTGGGCACTATTTTCTCGGTGATGCGCGTACCTAAAGAAGCCGATGCCAGCGATCCAGCCATTTTCCTACAAAAAGGTGAGCAACAGGTCGCGGCGGGTTATGTTTTATATGGCCCGTCAACGATGCTGGCGCTCACCACTGGTAAAGGCACTCGCCTTTTCACCTTAGATAGAACCCACGGCAGCTTCTTGCTAACGCAAGATTTTGCTTCAGTGCCAGCACAGACCCAAGAATTCGCAATTAATGCCTCTAACCAACGGCATTGGCAAGCGCCGATGCAGCAATACATCGCCGATTTACTTGCCGGTAAGAGCGGCCCTCGTGGCAAAAACTTTAATATGCGCTGGATAGCCGCCATGGTCGGCGATGTCCATCGCGTGCTCTGTCGTGGCGGCCTGTTTACCTACCCGGCCGATACTAAAAACCCCGACAAGCCTTATAAACTGCGCCTCCTTTATGAAGCCAACCCGATGGCTATGCTAATTGAACAAGCTGGAGGTTTGGCAAGTACGGGCGAGCAGCGGATTATGGAAGTAGACCCGCAGCAAATTCACCAGCGTGTCGCGGTGATTCTCGGCTCGAAAGAGGAAGTAGAAACCTGTTTAAGCTATCACCAATAACATAAAGGCACCCTTGGGTGCCTTTTTTACTTGTCTATTGGTAAATCATGGCGGGCGCCCCATTCACTCCAGGAGCCGTCATATACTTGTAGATTCCGATAACCACATTCGTAAGCAGCTAGCGCCAAGATGCAAGCGGTGATCCCGGAACCACAGCTAAATTGTAACTGCTGCACATCTGGGGCAACCAAGTCATTAAAGCACTGCTGCAATGCCGCAACGTCTAATAAGGCGCCGTCTTTAATTAACCGCGCATACGGCAAATTAGCGGAGTGCGGAATGTGTCCGCTGCGCATGCCTTCACGGGGCTCTTCTGCAGTGCCATCAAAGCGTGGCGCCGGGCGTGCATCCAATAATAAAGTGTGGCGTTGGTCTATACTCGTGAGCACTTGCTCAGCATCAATAAAGTAGCCTGCTCGTGGCTGCGCCACAAAGTTACCTTGGGCTGGCGGCTCACTCCAACCTTGTTGCACCGGTAACTCGGCACTGCGCCAAGCAGGTAGGCCAGCGCGTAATACTTTAACATTATCAAAGCCAAAGGCTTTGAACATCCACCACGCACGTGCGGCACTGAACAACCCCTGATCGTCATAAACAACAACTTCGGAGTCGATATTGACGCCAGCAATGCGCATTTCATGCTCGAATTGCTCGGCGCTGCATAGCATATTTGGCCAAGGGCTGTTGAGATCCGCCAACGCCGATTTTATATCAAATCGTCGAGCACCTCGGATCACCGCCGCTGGCGAGTAACCACCCGACTTACCCGGTAACACCATGCCGGCATCGAAAATTATCAACTTGGGCTCATCTAGCTTTGATGCCAATTCAGCCACTGATATCTGTTGTTCCATGTCGATAGCACCTTTTGCGCTTGCAAGTGGACTTTGACGTTAGCAGAACTCTGGCTGGCGCACCACCTCAATTATCTCTGTGGTAGAAATAGAGGGAGTACGGGGTAAGTAGACGACCTCACATACCTCTTTGAGGTCATCGAACTTACCTTGCCAATCATCGCCCATCACTAGCATGTCCGCATTGTAGGTTTCAATATAATGGCGCTTGAGTTCTAAAGACTGCTCTAAGAACACATCGGATACACACTTTAACGCGGCAATGATATTCATACGGTCTGCTTGCGCATAGACCGGAGCGCGGCCTTTTTTCCTTACATTAAGGGCATCGGAAGATACCCCTACTATGAGCTCATCGCCAAGCGCTGCAGCACGTTCTAGGATATTGACATGGCCGACATGGAATACATCAAAAGTACCGAACGTTATTATTTTAGTTGTCATATAGGTAGCTTACTATTCTCTTCGCACTGTTGCCGTCAAGCCTCCCTGCTAGGCGTTCTATCGTGGTTTGGTTTTGTTGGTTATGAAATTTTTGTGGCTGATGTAATGCCTCTTCAATGGCACTTATCACATCAGAAGCTTTATCTGCTTTAAAGCACAGCGGCTCAAAGTAGGAGATATCATCGTCTAAACGCGCTTTAAAGCGGTACGCAAAAGGCCCTCGGTAAGACCATCTGAGTTTGTAGAAGTTGCACCACACTACCGGCTTACCCAACGCAAAGAACTCAAAAATAGCCGACGACGCATCCGACACCAAGACATCAGCGAGCGCCATAAAAGGGATTAAATTAAACTCTTCAAGTTGACTCACATACACATGCTCATACTGCTGCCATCGCTGTAATAAGCGTTGATGCTTTTGATATTTGTCTTTTGTTTGCGAAAAGTAATGCGGCTTAATAATTACATTGCAGTGTGTCAGGTTTGCCAGCCAGTTTTTAGGCAGCCGCTCCAGCGAGCTTGGATAAAAAGTAGGAGCGTAAAGCACCGTGGGCTTGCTGGCATCAAGGCCGAAATCTTCATGGCTTGGTAACGGATACTGTGGTTGACTCAATAATGGGTCTAACTTGGCGTATCCAGTATCAATAAACGTCGAGTCTGGATAGAGTGTGTGTAAGCGGGTCAAACGGTGTTGACCTTCAACAAAGCGCACTGAAGTTGCATTGTTCGAGGCATCATAGTAACACGCCTTGGGGCCAATGCCGTGCTGCATCAACGCCGTTTTTACTATGCTATTTAGCTCTGCAATAGCCGCGAAAGCCTTACCAAATATAACCCAATCAGCGCCGCATTGACGATAGAACACGACCGCTTGTGATTCACTTTGCAGCCAATGCGCATTTAAGTTATGAGCCTTTATTGCATATTCTGCAGCCGCATTAAGCACCGCGTCTTCTTGCTTATAAAGCACTACCACGGTCTGTGCACCACGTTGATTAAGCTCATCGATAACAGGTAAATATTGAGGCAAGTAGTACAAGTGTAAAACGTCGAAAAAAACCTTCATACAACGGTGCAAAGCGGAAAAAACATTCGCCCATCATACTAAAAAACCGAATTGTTTGCCTAATTGTACCCTGACTACCTATAAAAATGCCGCCAATATCGTTGTGGCGGCATACTTTGTAACCCGAATAGGACTAATCGATAAGCTGATATTGATCCTTGAGCACTGCTATGATTTCACTGCGCGGGTCGGTAGGAATATGCAGTGACTCGCCAATGATTTTACTAGCAATGCCAACGTAAGTGTCAGACACTTGCATCATTACTTCAACCGGTAACTTATAGTCTTGGGCGAGTTGCTCACGCTCAGCCATGCGCTCTTTATTTAGCAACACATCGCTGTCGGGTACATTATTGATAAGCAGCTGGCGAAACCCCTCTTTGGAGTTTTCAATGATTTTACCATCGCGGTATGCGGGACCATCCCAAATACGTGAAGAGTCTGGCGTACCCACCTCATCAATGTAGATTAACTGCTCATTGCCCTGCATGTCTTCGACGTAACCGAATTCGAATTTGGTATCGACAAAGATTTGATCTAACTTCGCCAGCTCAGCGCTGATAACATTAAATCCTTGCACCAATAAGTGCTCATATTTTGCCACATCAGCTGCTGAGCTAAAGTTGAATGCATCTAGGTTATCGGTGATGTTTTTGCGCGTGATGTTTACATCATCCACGGCTGGCACGTCATCTAGCCCTTCAATAATGCCCTTGGTCGATGGTGTGATCAGCACTTCATCTAACTTTTGATTCGCGGTTAGCCCCTCAGGTAGGTCGATGCCGCAGAAAGAGCGGATGCCTTTGGCGTAATCACGCCACATGCTACCAGTGATATATTGACGAGCGATGGCTTCCACTTTTACTGTTTTGGCTTTACGCACAATCCATACGTATGGGTGTGGAATATCCACAATATGGTTGCCAGCAAGTCCGGCGGCATCAAATTGTTTAAACCAGTGCGCAGCCACTGCATTCAGCGCAATGCCCTTGCCTGGAATGCCGTTTAAGCCCTGCTCACCTTGCCAAATACAATCAAACGCCGAGATCCGATCGGAGATAACCATAATTGCCAACTCGGTCCCCTGTGGCACCGCATACCCTTTTTCTGCAATTAAGCGAGCACTGTCTTGCTCGGTTAACCAGTAAACGGAACGCACTTTGCCGCTGTGCACCGGACCTTGAGTGCGAATAGGTAGATCATCGTTTACATCTAAGACTTTGTAGTTGCTCATGGTTACTCCAAACAAGGGCTAATTTCGATACACCGACCGAGGCTGTGAGCGCGCTATGATAGTTCAGCTGGCAGCGAAGATAAAGGTAATCGCCGCAACAAAGCGGACTTTTGTCCTATCTTTTTTATTCTCGACACTGGTTAGCCCTTGTACCTGTCATTTAAAGTTAATATTGCGGTAAACTAAACAACATCTTTTTGCTATAGGGGCACGGCGGTGGACTTAGCGAGCAGCACTCAGGGCAAGCGATACCTTATGTATATTTCGCAAAATTACTCCTATGCGATTTTACGCCCTTTACAACAAGTTATTCGCGCTCACGGCGGCGAAGTAAAGTGGTTTTTACAAGGCGATGAAGTTAACCCTGATTTCCTAGCTGCGGACGAATCTCAGTTATTAACCGTTGATGCGATTCGTCAGTGGCGGCCTCACGCAGCCTTTGCACCAGCGAATATCATGCCCACCTTTTTTCCTGGCAAGAAGGTCGCTGTGTTTCATGGCTTTGACGCGGGCAAGTTAAATAGTCGCGGCAAGAACGACCATTTCACCATTCGTGGTTGCTTTGATTTGTATTGTACTCAAGGCCCAAATACCACTGAGCCCTTTACCCAGTTAGCCCAGCAACATGGTTTTTTTCGTGTGCGTGAAACGGGTTGGTCAATGCTCGACCCACTGTTTAGCCCCACACCAAATAACCCCTATAGCAGCACTGACTCGCGCCCGACTTTATTGATTTGTTCAACTTTTTCCAAGCGCTTGTCACTGGCCCCAGTGTTGGTTGAGCACATTAAAGAGCTCCGCGATAGCGGTAAATACCGTATTTTAGTGCAGTTCCACCCGAAGATGAGTGCAGATATCGTGACGCAATATAAAGCCATGCAAAATGATAGTCTCAGCTTTGTTGAAACCGACAATGTCATTCCCCTGTTGCAAGCAGCGGACGTAATGCTCTGTGATACCTCTTCGATTTTGCTAATGTTTTTATTGCTGCGTCGCCCAGTGGTTACTTTTAATAATCAAGCCCCTGCAGCGCACCTTCTCAATGTAACCGATGCGACTCAGGTTGAAGCGGCAATAGACCAAGCGCTGACCCGACCGCCTGAGTTAATGGCTAATATCGAGTCTTTCTGCCAGCAACTGCATCCCTATCAAGATGGTTGCTCAAGTGAGCGGGTATTGGCGGCGACCAATGATTTAATTATCAGTGACGGCGCTGAGCTAAAGGCCAAGCCCCTTAATTTGCTACGCCAGTTTAAGATGCGTAAAAAATTGGCATATTGGCGTTGGTAACGGGCCATTGATCGCATTGCGCTGGCCCTAAAACATGACTGTGATACAGTAACAACAATTGCAAGTCAGCGGTATTGAACGTGATGATTGAAATAGAAAAGCTATGGTTTTCTTGGCATGGTGAAAAGCACACACCCACTCTAGCAATAGACTCGTTGCACATAAAAAAAGGTGAGCATGTTTTTTTACACGGCCCCAGCGGCACCGGTAAATCAACGCTACTGTCGTTACTGGCGGGGATCCAAACCCCGCAACGCGGGCACATTCGCATTGCCGATACCAATCTCAGTGCCCTGAGCAGCGCCAAACGCGATCAGTTTCGTGCCGATCACCTCGGCTATATTTTTCAAAACTTTAATTTACTGCCCTACCTTAGCCCTATCGACAATGTCACCTTAGCCTTGGCTTTTTCCGCTGTTCGCCGCCAACGAGCGCAACGCGCCGGTATGGCAATGAACGAACTGGCAGCCACCTTGCTCACTCAGCTCGGTTTAGATGCTAGCCACCATCATCAAGCGGTTAATACCTTGAGTATCGGTCAGCAGCAACGCGTAGGCGCAGCGCGAGCGGTCATTGGTGAGCCCGAAGTGATCATCGCCGATGAACCCACCTCCGCCCTTGATGAGGACAACCGCAAGGCGTTTATCGAGTTGCTGTTCGAGCAAACCGACAAGACCGGCGCCACGGTGGTGTTTGTGAGCCATGAAAAGTCGCTCGCGCCGCTGTTCTCCAAGGTGGTGAGCCTAAGTGAAGTTAATCAGCTTGCAGGAGTGGCGTCATGATTTTGCTAAAACTCGCCAGCAAAAGCTTATTTAACCGTAAGGCCAGCGTGTTACTCAGTGTCTTAACCATTGCCATTAGCGTTATGATGCTGTTAAGTATTGAACGAGTGCGTGTGGATGCCAAATCAAGCTTTGCCAATACCATCTCGGGCACCGACTTGATTGTTGGCGCGCGTACCGGCGATATCCAACTATTGCTAGCTTCAGTATTTCGCATTGGCCATATGAATAATGGCGTTAGCTGGCAAAGCTATCAAGCCATTAGTAGTAAGCGCGGCGTTGCTTGGAGTATTCCACTGTCGCTCGGTGATGCCCACAAGGGCTTTGCAGTAATCGGCACCGACTTAAGTTATTTTGAGCACTTTCGCTATGCTAAGAAGCTGCCCTTGCGCTTTGCCCAAGGCCACGCTTTTGCCGGCGTAAACGATGTCGTGCTTGGCGCTGACGTTGCTCGCTCATTGGACTATCAACTTGGCGACAACATTGTCGTTGCTCATGGCATGGGCAACACCAGCTTCCACCAACATGATGATAACCCCCTGACCATCGTTGGTATATTGGCGCCGACCGGCACCCCAGTCGATAAATCGGTGCATGTGCCGTTAAAAGCAATTGAGCTGATGCATGGCAGCGCTCAAGCGCCCGACTCGCACGAGCACGATGAGCATACAACTCACCCAAGCGAACACCACGAACATGACCAGCACCATGAGCAAAAACACGCACCGCACCAAGATTTAGTCGGTACACCAAAACAGATTAGTGCCTTTTTACTTGGCTTCGACAGCCCACTATACAGCTTACAAGTACGTCACAATATCAACCAATATCAGGCTGAGCCATTAATGGCGATTATGCCCACCGTAACCCTGAGTCAACTCTGGGAAATGCTTGCCATAGTGGAAAAAATCTTGCTGTTGTTTTCCTTGGTGGTGGTCAGTGTCAGTCTGCTAGGAATGCTTACCACCTTGCTGGCAAACCTGTCGCAACGGCGCCGGGAGCTCGCTATTTTACGTTCTGTGGGCGCCAAGCCGTGGCATATTTTTTCCTTAATGAGTATAGAAGCCGTGCTGATCAGCGTTATTGGTACCGCCTTGGGGTGTGGCTTATTTTACGCGGCCATGTGGGCCAGTCAGTCTTTACTGCAAGCTCATGCCGGCATTAGCTTGAGTATCACTCCTTTGTCAGGCTATGAACTGAGCTTAGTCGCAGGTATCATTATCGCTGGCTGGATTGTCGGTATACTGCCGGCAGCACGCGCTTATTTCTACTCGCTAAACGATGGTATGAGCATTAAAACCTAGGATATTTATGAAGTTTATTTACGCAAGTTTGGTGCTTTTGAGCACCGCGTTGACAGGCTCGGCAATGGCCAATGAGCCCCTGGAGATTTTTTGGGAAGACCTGGTGCCAGAAGGTCATGTTGCCGTCGATACACGCAATAGTTCATCAAGCCACGAAGGCAGTGAGCAAAACTGGGTGCAGCCAAATTTAGATGCCCCAGTGGTACAAAAATACAATGGCAAAACCGTAAGCCTTCCCGGCTTTGTGGTGCCTTTGGAGGGAGACAACGAGTCCATAACTGAGTTTCTCTTAGTGCCTTATTTCGGCGCGTGTATCCATGTGCCGCCACCACCACCGAATCAAATTGTACATGTGACCATGAAAAATGGTGTGCCGATCGATAGCCTCTATGACGCGATAGTGGTGACCGGGGTCATGCAGGCTGATAGCTGGAGCGGTGAAATCGCAAAAACCGGCTACAAAATAGCTGGCGTCGGTGTTGCCCCCTTCGAGCTATAGCAAAATCAATTGGCCAAGGACATCCCTTGGCCGCCCACCTCAGCGCTGACACTTTTTACAGTAAACCGTTGAGCGCCCGCCTAAACGTATTTCCGTCAGCGTAGTCGCACAACTTGTACAAGGCTCCCCTTTACGGCCATAGACCAATAATTGCTGCGCAAAGTAACCGGGTTTACCATCGCTTTGGGAGAAATCTTTCAATGTCGTGCCCCCCTGCTCAATCGCCGCCGCGAGGGTCTCCTTTATTAACGGTGTGAGTTTTTGATAGCGTGCAAGGCTGACTTTCCCAGCTTCGCGTTTAGGGTGAATCCCGGCTTTGAATAAAGATTCGTTGGCATAGATATTACCGACCCCAACCACCACCTGGTTATCCATAATAAACTGCTTAATAGGCTGCTTCTTATTACGAGAGCGCGCAAATAGCCACTGCGCATCAAAATCAGCGGTTAGTGGCTCTGGCCCTAATTTTTGGAATACCGAGTGCACACTGTCCAGTGGCTGCCACAAACACGCGCCGAAGCGGCGCGAGTCATTAAGGCGCAAACTCAGGCCGTTCGCAAACTGAAACTCAATATGATCGTGTTTTTTTAACGCCGTGTTGCTATCAACAACCCGCAAATGCCCGGACATACCCAGGTGTAAAATCACCGCTCCCTCATCGCAGTGCAGCAGCAAATATTTTGCACGACGGCTTACCTGAGTAATGACGTTACCTGCTAGGGCATAGACCTGTTCGCTCACCGGCCAACGCAGTTGCGGTTGATGAACATTTACTTGGGTAATGGTTTGCCCCTCAATATGGGGGGCAATGCCTAAACGGCTTACTTCGACTTCGGGAAGCTCAGGCATAAGTTAGTTACTCGCTAATTGTATAAACAGCTGCTGCGCTTGATGTGTCGTTAAGCTATACCAGCGCTGCTGTTGCTTGTTAAATAATCGATAGTGCTGCTGGTCTTTATAGAGCACATAAACATAGGGGGTTGGCTCTCCTGCAAGCGTTAAGGTTGCGGCTAAAAGAGGCGCTCCGCCAAGCGGCTCAGCTAACGGCGCTCTTTGTTGTTGCCAAGCGCGAACATTGGCTTCTAGCGTTTGAATATCAGCGCTTGGTTGCGCCGCATCGCTGTCCTGTTGCATACGCCAGCTGGTGCCAATACGCTCAATTTTTATGCCGGGATACTCTAAAGTAAGAATATAACTCTGCGCTGGTAACAAAGGTTGCGGCCCTTTAGGTTCATCATCGCCACCAAGCCTATGATGTAACCCATTGAACACAAAGATCATAATCAACATGGCGAAAATAATTAAGTTATTCCACCCTTTGCGCGAAAGTTTAATTGCAGCCATGGTTTATGCCCTATAGAAATTAATCCTCCCAGTGTAACCAAAAAGTCGTGCCCAAGCAGCCCATTTGCCGCTACCGCAGAGCTAAAAATTATTGCTACAATAACGGCAAAATATTTAGGAGAGTCGATATGGCAATGTATGTAGTGGGACACAAGATCCCTGATTCTGATTCGATCTGCGGTGCAATTGCACTGGCGTACTTAAAAAATCAAATTGGTGAAGAGGCGATCCCTACGCGTTTAGGCGAGGTATCACCGGAAACCCAGTTCATCCTTGACCGTTTTGGCTTCGAAGCGCCAGAACTGAAAATGAGCTACGCTGGGGAAGAGGTGTATATTGTTGACCACACCGAGAAAACTCAAGCCCCTGATGATATTGACCAGGCGACTGTAGTCGGCGTGGTCGATCACCACAAACTAGGCGATTTAACCACATCCACACCGCTTGAATGTTGGATTCGCCCGGTCGGCTGCTCAAACACCATCATTAAAATGATGTATGACTTCTACGGCGTCGATATTCCAAAAGATATCGCCGGCTTGATGATGTGCGCTATTTTAAGTGACACGGTGATTTTCAAGTCGCCGACTTGCACCACCGCCGATATCAAGTGTGTTGAGGCTCTTGCAGAGATCGCTGGTGTTGACGATGCCAAAGAGCTCGGCATGGAAATGTTCAAGGTTAAATCAGCCGTTGAAGGCACGCCAGTGCGTGATTTGGTCATGCGTGACTTTAAAGACTTCAATATGAATGGCAACCTAGTGGGCATCGGTCAGTTAGAGGTTATCGACCTGGCGGTATTTGACAACATAAAAGCCGAATTACATGCTGATCTTGCTAAGCTTAAAGAAGAGGGCAGCCGCCACAGTGTGCTGTTGTTGCTCACCGACATCATGAACGAAGGCTCGCAAATGCTAATCGCTTCTGCTGACGAAGGCATCATCGAAAGAGCCTACGGCGAACAAGTGGCTGACTCTCAGGTATGGTTAGACGGCGTACTTAGTCGCAAAAAGCAGGTAGTGCCACCGCTGCAAGACGCATTTGCAGGTTAATCCCCGCTTTTTTAGTATGTTAAGCCAGCAACCTCGCTGGCTTTTTTATTGCCCACAACAAGGGCACTGCGGGTCTTTCTGCAATTGTATTGCCCTATGGCGCAAAGTCTCGCCATCAACACAGTGCAACACGGCCGCTCCATTGCCCTTAAGCAAATAGTTAATGGCGAGCATGGCCTGTTGTGCACCGACAATGCCCAGCAAGGGCGAAATCACCCCGAGTGTGGCGCAATTAGCGGTGGGGTTATCGCTGTGCGGCGGAAACAGACAGGCATAACAGGGAGAGGTGCTATCGCCAAAGTCGAACAACGCAAGGTGCCCTTGGTGTCCCACCGCAGCGCCGCTAATTAGCGGCACCTGCGCCTCTTTGCAGGTTTTATTGAGCAGATAACGGGTTGCAAAGTTATCACTGCAATCAAGCACTAAATCACACCCCGACAACGCCGTGCTTAAAGTATGTGCGCTCGCCCGTTGGCACAGTGGCTCTAGGGTTATGTCGCTATTTAAGCTGGCTAACACTTTATTTGCCGCCTTCGTTTTAGCTTGCCCGAGATGATTAAGCTTGAACAGAATTTGCCGCTGGAGGTTAGATAGCTCAACCTCATCATCGTCCATAAACCGCACTCTGCCCACGCCACTAGCGGCAAGGTAAAGCAGCGCAGGGCTGCCTAAGCCGCCGCAACCGACCACCAGCACGGTGGCTTGCTTTAGGCGCAACTGCCCCGCCTCGCCAACATCATCAAGCAATAACTGCCGAGCGTAACGGATACGTTCTTTGTTACTGAGCGCGTCACTGTTCACTGCGCCCGTCCTTGATTGCTTGCTGTAACTGCGCAATCGCCTGTGTAGGATGCGCTGCTTCGGTTATCGCCCGAACCACGGCGACACTGCCGACACCGGTATTGACCACCTCAGCGATACGCGTCAAATCTATGCCACCAATGGCCACCGTGGGGTAATGAGCTTGCATCAATGGTACAAAGTGACGCAGCTTCTGCAGGCCCTGAATTTGCCCGGTCATATCCTTGGTGGTGGTTGGGTAAATCGCGCCCAAGGCGATATAGCTGGGCCGGTAATTGTGCGCTAGCAGCATTTCATAAAAGCCATGAGTAGAGAGCCCTAAGCGCAGGCCAGCGTCTTGAATAGCGCGCAGGTTGGCATTGTGTAAATCCTGTTGCCCCAGATGCACACCGTAAGCGCCATGCTTTAACGCTAACTGCCAGTGATCATTGATAAACACCTGAGCATCGTGGGCACGCCCCAAGGCAATGGCCTGCTTGATAGCTTCTTCTAACTGCTCGCCATGGCAGTCTTTCATGCGCAGTTGCACGGTTTTGACACCGTGCTCCAAGCACAGCTGCAACCAATCAACACTGTCGACCACAGCGTAAAGCCCAAGTTGCGGTGGGCAAGGCGCGAATCCGGCGGCATAGTTAAAATCGGCAGCACATGGAAAATCAAGCTCGTCGCCAAGCCAACTACCGGGCTCGATCACTTGCGGAAAATCAGCAAGTTCACTAGGCCAACGCGTTTGCGCTACCGGGCCGATGCCTTCGCCGTAGCGCTGCGCGCTTTTCAACCCGGCATTAATATAGGCTTTGCCAAGAATAAAGGCATCTTTAAGCGGATACCCCTTAGCCAAGCAACTAGCAATAACGGACGACAACGTACACCCCGTGCCATGGCTGTGGGGAGTGGTGATGGTGGCGTTGCCAAGCCAATATTCTTGTTCACCTTCGCGGCAGTAATCAACACAATACCCTTGTGGATAGTCCCAATGTCCGCCTTTAATCACCACACTTTTTGCCCCCCACTGCTGCAATCGTTTCGCTGCTTCACGCAACGCATCGGGGCCAATAAGGTATATACCGGTGAGCATTTGTGTTTCATGGACGTTGGGAGTGATTACATCAACCAAGGGCAATAAATGGGTTTTAATGGCATCGGCAATATCGTCTTGAGCGTCTTCCTCAATCAGACTATCACCACTTGTGGCAATGGCCACCGGGTCATAAACCACATAAGGAGGGCACGGCCAGTTGTCGCGATAATAACGTAAATGTTCGGCTACCAGTTGGATTTGCTGCACATTGGCGAGCATCCCTATCTTGATCGCTTGGGGACGAAGGTCATTGGCTAAGGCTTGCAATTGTGACTCCAGCACCGCCTGTGTCACTGGATTTAGTGCTTCCACGCCCAGGCTATTTTGTGCTGTCAGTGCGGTAATGGCGCTACATCCATGCACACAAAAGCTGTGCATCGCTTTCAAGTCGGCTTGAATGCCTGCGCCACCGCCGCTATCAGAGCCGGCAATGGTCCATACTACTTCACTCATATATCCTCACTCATTGTGTGCCATGCAGGCATGCCCAACGTCGGCGTTGACGGCACGGCAGTCGACTTTTCCACCATGGGCCCTGCTAAATAACTTTGTCTGCCAGCCACGGTGGCATTGGCAAAGGCTTGTGCCATCAACACAGGGTCGTTGGCTCCTGCTATGGCCGAGTTTAGTAGCACGGCATCCACGCCCATTTCCATGGCTTGGCAGGCGTGAGAAGGCAACCCTAACCCGGCATCGACAATCAGCGTAACATCGGGTAAGCGCTCGCGAATAGTATGCAATGCATAGGGGTTTAATATGCCTTTGCCAGTACCGATGGGCGCAGCCCAAGGCATAATAACCTCACAGCCAGCGCTCACTAAACGCTGGCACACTACCAGATCATCGGTGCAATAAGGAAGCACCTTAAAACCCTGTGCCAATAATTGCTCAGCAGCAGTAACTAGGGCGATAGGGTCTGGCTGCAAGTTGTAGTCATCACCAATGAGTTCGAGCTTTATCCAGTCGGTGGCGAAAACCTCACGACACATTTGCGCCAAGGTCATCACCTCTTGCACACTGTGGCAACCTGCGGTGTTGGGCAGCACCGTTAACCCGGTATCTTTGATCAGCTGCCAAAAGTCATCTCCTCCAGCGTGAGAGTTCTGCCGACGCAGAGACACCGTGACGATTTCACTGCCACTGGCGGCAATCGCTTGATGCATGCATTGCGGCGATGGGTATAAGGCTGAGCCAATCAGCAGCCGGCTGCTGAAAGACTGACCATAGATAGTAAAAGCGTCGCTCATCTAACCTCCTTGAATGGGTGCAAGGATATCCACTTTATCGCCTTCTTTCAGGGCGGTGTGCCCATAGTCTTGCTGCGCGACAAAGTGGCCATTAACAGCGGCGGCGAACGGCGGTTTAGCCGCAAACGCAGTGATTGCCTCACTCAATGCAGCCTGCTCTGGCACGGTAACAGGCGTTTCGTTTATATAAATCTGCATATCTTCACCTTGGTTTTATACGGCGGTATTAAACTGCGCCAATGCCCGCTTAACGACAATGGGCGCGAGCATATAGCCATGGCGATATAAGCCATTAATGCTAATCACCTTGCCCCTTTGCTCAATATGTGGACGGTTATCGTTATAGGCAGGGCGCAGCCCAGCACGCAAGGACTCAACGGTGGCTTCAGCAAAGCCACTATGGACACTGTAAGCTGCGGATAACAGCTCTAAGGTAGAGCGCACCGTGATAGCTCGGGTATCTTGTGATTCAATTTCGGTGGCGCCGATGACATAGCGATGCTCTGGCTTAGGAGCGATATAAATCGGATAACGCGGATGCATGAGCCGCACCGGCCGGCTCAAGCGTACTTCCGGTGCATGCACTCTAGCGACCTCGCCACGGACCCCCCGCAACAGGGTGTGCGCAGTTTTCGCCCCGATGCCGCGACAATCGATGACGGCTTGATAGTCTTGTGCTGCGAGCGCGTCAACGTCCACATCGGCGTTAAAGGTAAAGCGCACGCCACGACGTTTTAGGCTGAGGTAGCTGTGCTGATAAAAGCCTTGATTGTCGAGCTGTCCCTCGCATGGCAGGTATAGCCCTTTGCCAAAGCGCCCTGCCAGCTCGGGCTCGAGCGTCTGCAACTGAGCACCGTCAATGTCTTGCCCAGCAAAGCCCGCCAATGGCTTTAACTGTTTGCGGAAATGCGCCATGGCGCCCTGATCCTGGGGGTAGGCAACAATAATACTGCCAGCTTGCTGAAACTGAACCGGTTCATCGAGCAAGGCCAAGAGTTTTGGCCATAATGCCAAAGCAGCAAGGCCATCCTCAGCGAGGTCTTGTTCACACAGTACCGATTCGGCCATTGGCGCAAGCATCGCAGCTGCCACGTGCCCAGCACTACTGTGGCCGTGCTCATCACCGCGTTCAAACACTTCAATATCATAGTGCTGGGCAAGCAGCAGTGCGGCCACCCGGCCGCACACACCAAAGCCAACAATGGCTATTTTTTGGGCCATTAATATACCTTATGGTAGAGCTCGCTGCCTGAGGCTTTAAACTCTTCTGATTTCGCCTGCATTTGCGACTCAACATCAACCATGCGAATACTGATTTCCTCGCCAAGATTATTGGGGTCGATACCTCTAGACTCCAGATCTTTGGCGTAATCACGTACTTCCTGAGTGATTTTCATAGAGCAGAATTTGGGCCCACACATCGAGCAAAAATGCGCGACTTTTCCTGACTCTTGCGGCAAGGTTTCATCGTGATACTCGCGCGCTCGATCTGGGTCGAGACCCAAGTTGAATTGATCGAGCCAACGAAACTCGAAACGCGCTTTTGATAAAGCGTTGTCACGCTCCTGCGCCCCTGGATGCCCTTTGGCCAAATCGGCTGCGTGGGCGGCAATCTTATAGGTGATTAAGCCTTCTTTAACATCTTCTTTGTTAGGCAGCCCCAAATGCTCTTTCGGCGTGACATAGCACAGCATAGCGCAGCCATACCAAGCGATTTGCGCCGCGCCAATGCCTGAAGTGAAGTGGTCATAGCCCGGGGCAATATCGGTGGTTAGCGGGCCTAAAGTATAAAACGGCGCCTCGCCGCAATGGGCTAACTGCTCGTCCATATTGTCTTTGATTAAATGCATCGGCACGTGACCTGGCCCTTCGATAAACACTTGCACATCATGCTGCCATGCTATTTTGGTAAGCTCGCCTAAGGTGCGTAGTTCACTGAACTGCGCTTCGTCATTGGCATCGGCAATCGACCCTGGACGCAGCCCATCGCCCAACGAGAAACAAATATCGTACTGCTTTAAAATTTCGCAAATGTCTTCAAAGTGGGTGTACAGGAAATTCTCTTGGTGATGCGCTAAGCACCATTTCGCCATAATAGACCCCCCTCGGGAGACAATACCCGTGACCCGCTTTGCGGTCATAGGCACATAACGTAATAGTACCCCAGCATGGATGGTAAAATAATCGATGCCTTGCTCGGCTTGTTCAATCAGCGTATCACGGAAGATTTCCCAGGTAAGATCTTCGGCCACGCCATTGACTTTCTCAAGCGCCTGATAAATCGGCACCGTGCCCACTGGCACCGGCGAATTACGGATCACCCATTCTCTGGTTTCGTGAATATAGCGCCCGGTTGATAAATCCATAATGGTGTCGGCTCCCCAGCGGGTGGACCACACGGTTTTTTCTACTTCTTCTTCGATGGATGAGCTAACCGACGAGTTACCGATGTTAGCATTTACTTTCACCAAGAAGTTACGCCCGATGATCATCGGCTCGGACTCGGGATGATTGATATTATTAGGGATCACTGCCCGCCCCCGTGCAACCTCATCACGGACAAACTCAGGGGTAATAAATTCGGGGATACTGGCACCAAAAGACTGCCCAGGGTGCTGCTGAGCTAATAACTCTTTGCGCACCTTCGCACGGCCCATATTCTCGCGAATGGCAATATACTCCATTTCTGGGGTAACGATCCCTTGGCGAGCGTAATGCATTTGCGTGACATTTTTACCCGCCTTAGCGCGGCGCACCTGCGGTAGATGCTCAAAGCGAATATGGTCAAGCCCTTCGTCAGCCATACGCTGCTGAGCAAACTGCGAGCTTTTATGATCTAATAGCTCGGTGTCATCACGCTCTGCAATCCAAGCCTGGCGGAATTTAGGCAGACCTTTGCGCACATTGAGCTCAAAATCTGGATCGGTGTATGGCCCAGAGGTGTCATAAACACGAATAGGGTCGTTTTTTTCGTAGATGGGGTTTTCTTCACTGCCGCCAACAAAGGTATCGCTTAATGCGATTTCCCGCATACCTACTCGCACTCCAGGCTGCGAGCCTTCAACATAGACTTTTTTGGAATTGGGGAAAGGCTGCCCCGTAAGGTTGTGGATATATTCAGACGCCGCTTCGCGGCTTTGACGACGGCTTGGTTTGGTTTTTTGTGACATGACGCACCTCACTATTTTACTGAGTATTGGTCTTGTCTGGAGGCGATAGAGCCTGTGGTCCGCGCGCATAAGCGCTGCTTTGGCTGGGCATGGTTTGTGCCTTTACGGCACAAGCGTGCCGAGGCAAGCTTGTTCCCTACGCAGGTGTGAGCCTGATCAGGTTAACGGATCCCGCATTTGCGATCTCAGCCCTTCAGTTAGGGCACTCCGACAAGTATTCGCCAGCAGTCTAGCTTACAAACTCATTGTTGCGCAAGCCAGCGGTCAAGATGATTGGCAAATTGTTGTTTGTCTTGGGCACTCAAAGGGGCTTGGCCACCGGTTTGGATGCCGCTGCTTCTTAAGGTATCCATAAAATCACGCATATTAAGGCGCGACTTGATATTCTCTTTGGTGTACAGCTCACCCCGTGTATTCAATGCTAGTGCGCCTTTATCAATTACTTCCGACGCTAATGGGATGTCGCTGGTGATCACCAACTCACCGGCCTGAACTTGCTGTACGATTTTATTATCCGCCACATCAAAACCCGGCATGACTTGCTGCATACGCAAGAAATCTGATGCTGGCAAACGCAGGTATTGGTTGGCAACAAAGACCGCTGTGGTTTTCGTGCGTACCGCAGCGCGGCAGATAATTTCGCGGATAGCGACGGGACACGCATCGGCGTCAACCCAAATAGTCATGGCGTTTCTTCCTAATTAAATAGGTGTGCAGTATATCAAGTTTGTCAGTGGAGGTATGAAGTGATGCAAGAATAAGTATAAAGGATGAAAAATGAAGCGCTTTCCCCGCACTATTTACGTCCGTTTACACGCAGAATGCATTTCACTGCTCCGATGTGTTGACCCTGCAAAAGGTAAAAGGTTAAAAAAAGGTTAACACCCTACCTCAGGTGTACTTTTTGAAACTTGATCACACATGGAGCATAAAATGAAAAAACTATCACTACTGAGCTTGGCACTCGCCTCTACGCTGAGCCTCACCAGTCATCTAAGTGTTGCCTCACAAACAACCGCTGTCACCCAACAGGCACAGGCGGCCCACAGTGTATTCCAAAGCAAAAAAGCCCTTGCCAAAAACATTGCCAAGAATTTAAAGCAGCTACAACCAACCCTACAACAACAACTAAGTGCGTACTCGTTGGCAGTGAGTGCCGATAAGTTAGTGCCTAAAGACGCTCAAAGCGAGTTTGATCTGCAACAGCACAATGCCCAAATTCGTTCGCTAAAGGGCCTACCTGAACAGGGCGACAACCTATTACAACTGCGCCTAGCACATCGCAACATGCTTAATGACTGGCAGCAAGGCGAACCGGCGCTGGTCGCCTTTGCCCCCAAGGGCGATGACAAACACTGGGATGTGGTAGAAGCGTATGACCAACAAGGACAGCTGCATTTACTCGATGCCTACACGCTTCCTGATACACCGGTTTTCATCGTCGAGCTTGACGCCAAAAAGACCCTTACTGAGGGACTTGCGATAATGCGCTCGGTGCTGGCATCAACCCAACAACCGACGCTACAAAGTAAATACAGCACCCAAGACGAACAACCGTTATCCACCACAGTGCTTAAACAAATCCGTGTTAATGATGATGAAGAGCCTTGGATTTCAGGTGCCGCTGAAGTGTACGCCATTGTCACGGGTGTGAGCCCGTCTCGCGATGAGCCAGTGCTAGACATTGTTGATATGCCCTACTTAGATCACGACGGCGAAAACTACTACCCAAACCAAGTGTTAATTCACTGGAATCGCTACCGTTGGCAAGCTGCGGATATCTTATTGATGGAGCAAGACGACAATACCAATTATAAAACTCTGGCGAGTAAGCTATTGGAAGTCGCCACAGCGGTACTGCGCGCAATTCCGAATCCTGACGCTCAGGGCTATGCCATTATTCCTCAGCTAACAAATGAGATTTTACAAGCAATGCCTGATGCATGGTTCACTAACGATGACGACTATGTTGACGTGTATTACACCTTACGTGAGGGGCAAACGTACCGTAACTATGCGGGCGCCAGCAACAACGCAAGGGTCACGCTGGAACCACTTACTATCGACCCAAGATAAAACACTATGGCGCTGCTTAGTGCAGCGCCTATCTCAAAAACTATCCACTTTATCGCGTTTGCTCGAATCTTCGCCTGTTACCGTTACAATAGCTAAAAAAGCAAACAGGACGTGGTCATGAAACCTCAACTTACTTTTCTAACTGCTATGCTGGCAGGTGCACTGGCGACGCCAGTGGCCGCTAAGCAGGCGTTGCAATTTAACGATGTCTTCGATTTCAAATATCCGCAACACACCGTTTTGGGCGAGCAAGGTCAGTACCTAGCCTTTAGTGCCGAACCTTATCGCGGCGACGCTCAAGGTCAGGTGTATAACCTAGATAACAATGAACTTATTGCCACGGTGGCACGCGGTACAGCGGCACAGATTAATAAAAACAGCCAATGGGTGGCATTCACCCAAGTCCCCACCCTCTTGAATAAAGAAACCACTGACAAAAAAGCGCGCAAGAAGTTAAAAAACAACCTCGTCTTGGTCAATACCCAAACGGGTGCCCAGCAAAGTTTTGAGCAGGTGAAAGACTATCAACTTTCTGATGATGGTCGCTGGCTCGCCTATCGCCTCCACAGCAGCGACGATCAAGATGCTGATAACGAAAAAGAAAAAGCCGATACTGGCGATGAGCTGCATATTAGCGCTGATAAAAAAGATAAAACCTATGACTTAGTCATTGTTGATCTAACCAGCAACGAGCAGACACGCCTTGATTCAGTGTTCACTTATGCCATCAGCCATACCAGTGCAGGTATCGTCTTCAATCAACACAGCAGTGATGGCAGTAATAACCAAGTCAGCTATTTTGACTTTGCCTCACAACGCACGGACTCGCTGATAGATGAGCCAGGGGTAACCGTTAGCACCATCGAATGGCACCCAGTACAAAACCTTGTGGCCTTTAATGTCGGCAATTATGTCAATGATGATACGCGCCGCCGCGACTACCGTACGATGTTGTGGCATGGTCAGCAAAACACCTTAGAAACGCTGCCAAGTCAATGGCAAGCGGGCAAGAAAGGCACACTGAGTTGGTCGGAAGATGGCGCTCGCCTATACTTTACAACACGACCAGAGCTTGACGCCAAAGTGACCAAGAAAAAGTACCAAGACGCGCAGTCGTTGCGCGACTTCGACACCATAGTGGCTCAGGCGAATATTGAAGTATGGCACCACCAAGACCCAGAAATAAAACCGCGCGAAAAACAGCAATGGCAGAAAGAAAACAAATATCGCCATTACCAAGCGGTATATCACCTTAATGGCAAGAAGGTGGTGCAACTGGCCAATGAGCAAGTGCCAAAGGTGCGGTTAAACAAAAAAGCAGATCACCTTATCGGTTACTCTAACCAGCCCTATTTGCACGAGATGACCTACAAAGGCTTTTATAATGACTATTATGCCATTGATGTTCTCAACGGCAGTAAACAAGCCATCGTCAAAGCCCATCCACATCACCCGAGTTTGTCACCAACAGGGCAACATGCGGTGTACTTTAGTGACCAAGGGTGGCAGCTAAAAGATTTAGCCAATAATTCAGTGACTCCCCTTAGCAAAGCAGTGAATGCAGTATTTGCCGATGATAAGCACGATTACCCCTCTGAGGTAGACGGCTATGGTGTTGCGGGCTGGTATAAAGACGGCTCGAAGGTACTCATTAATTCTAAATACGATATTTGGGCCTTTGATGTTGAAAGTGGCGAAGCCCAAGTTTTAACGCAAGGGCAAGCAAAGCAGATTCAGTATCGGGTGGTTAACCTTGACGATGATAAGCTTGGTTTTGATGACCAAGAGCAGTTGCTGCTACGCGCATTTAATGTGAATAATAAGCAGACCCACATAGGTGCACTGGATTTAGCAAATAACACTGTGCGTACACTTTTGGCTGATGAAGCGCGCTTTGATGTAAAAATGAAGGCCAAACACGCTGATAAATACATTTTTACTAAGCAGAGTTATCACCAGTTTCCTGACTTCTGGCAGGCTGATGCCCAGCTCAGTAATACTCGTAAGGTGACTGACTTAAACCCACAAATCAGTCAGTTTAAATGGGGGCAAAAGCCAGAACTAGTTAGTTACAAAGGCTACGATGGCGAGGACTTACAAGGCGTGCTTATTAAACCTGCGGACTACGTAGAAGGTGAGCAAGTGCCTGTGGTTATTTACTTTTACCGCTATATGAGCCAGCGACGTTACGACTTCCCAAAAATGGAGCTTAACCATCGCCCTAACTTCCCGATGTTTACATCGAACGGTTACGCGGTGTTCTTGCCTGATATTCGCTTTGAGATTGGTAAACCTGGCCCCTCGTCCACTCAAACCATGATCAATGCCGCACAAAAGCTGATTGATATGGGCGTTGCCAAAAAAGATGCCATAGGCTTGCAAGGACACTCATGGGCCGGCTACCAAAGTGCCTTTATGGTAACGCAAACCGATATGTTTAAAGCAGTTGTCTCGGGAGCGCCGGTATCGAATATGACCTCGGCATACAGCGGTATCCGCCTAAAATCAGGATTAGCGCGTCAATTCCAATATGAAACGGGGCAAAGCCGTATTGGTAAGGCACTGTATGAAGATGTCGATGCCTACATTGACAACTCACCGGTGTTTTTTGCCGATAAAATAAACACTCCTATTATGATTATGTTTGGCAATGAGGATGGCGCCGTGCCTTGGCAAGAAGGAATTCAGTACTACTTAGCATTGCGCCGCGCCGGGAAAGAGGTGATTTTCCTTGAATATGATGGCGAGCCACATCACCTGAAACAGTTCCCCAACCAAGTGGACTTTTCTATTCGCATGATGCAGTACTTTAATCATCACCTAAAAGGTGAACCAGCGCCACAGTGGATGACGCAAGGTGTCCCTTTTATTGAGGAATAATTAACGCTATAACACAGCAATACATTTGCGTTATAAGCCAACCCAAGCGGGTTGGCTTTTTTTATGTGTGCTATTGCCCTTGTGTGGCTTTGGCGCGCTGCAACCCTGCGGTTAAAAAGACGCGGTAAGCGCGCTGCTCTAACCCTGGCTCGCTAGGTGAAAAGTGTGTTGGAAAGCTTGCGACTAGCTCTTCGACACTTTGCTCAGGATGTTTATTTACGTGCTCAACAATGGCTATTAACCACACTTTTGGGATATTCAAGCTCGCTTTGCTATGTGCATCACCATGTCCTGGTAGGACTTGAGTGATATCCAGAGCCGCCAAATCATCGAAAGCGCGCAACCACTGCGAGAAATTTGCGTCCCCAGGGTAGGGCTGTATGTCGACCATATCCGCACCGGCGAGAAGCGCCTCTTGCTCAATATACACCATCAGGTCGGCATCAGTATGCGCCGCGTAGGGCAATATGTTGAGCTCGTAATTACCTAAGTCCAATGTGGTCTTTTTGTTTATTGCCACCTGGGGTGATTGCAGCTCTAAATGCTGCCATTTATCTAAACGCGCTTTCGCTGCTGCTATTTTTTGCTGCCAAGGAAGCTGTTCTTGCTCGGGCAAGTTATTCATGCGGTGCTCGCTTAGAGCAATACTCTTGGCAAAACCATCTAAGCGTTCGTTGAGCTGGGCATGAGCGAGATGAAACTGATCATTGAGATGTTGGTGGACGATAAGTTTAGCGTCCGGGTAATGGCTTTGTAACAGTGCCATCCCCAATAAATGGTCATCATGAGGGTGAGAAACTAACAAATAGCACAGTGGCACTTTTAGCTGCTTGTCTAACTTGCTAATGAAGCGCTCAGTTTGCGAAAACTCCCCTGGCGCATCGATTAATAAGGCGCATTCATCGCCCTGGATAAGCACCTGATTTGAATCATAGTACTTTAGCTTTTCATGTTGTTGGATAAAGTCGACATGAGCACTGATGCTGTGCCATTGCTGGGCATGGCTTACGGTGGTGGTGAGGGCTAATAATAAAAACAGAAATTGGCGCATAGGCTTCCCTTGGGCGCGACTATGCGCCTTATGATGTTGTTTCTAAGGCTGATGTCAGTTTGGAGCACAGTTGGCTCTGCATTTGTTGCAGCTCAGTGAGCTGCGACTTCGCTTCTAATAACTCATGGCACAAGTTGAGTGCTGCCATAAGTAACGCTTTGTCATCATTGCGCACCGCTGAGCGCTGACGCATATGTTCAACGCTCTCATTGAGGTGCTGTGCCGCATCAAGTAACGCCTGCTCTTGCCCAGGGGGACAAGCAAACTGATGCTCCCTACCGAGCAAATTGACCTTGACGCTGTGTCCGTCGTTACTCATTAACCCGCCGCGCTAGCCGACTGCAGTTTTTCCAGTAGGCTCGTTAATGTACTACTGGTTTCTTTCTGCTTTTCTTCGCTTTCTAGCACTTCTAGCTGCAAAGTTTCGTTTTCGTCCATTAGCTTAGTATTGTTTTCACGTAAGGTGGTCACTTCTTGCTGTAATTCACTGTTACGCTGAATCAATTTATCGACCAGTTGTTCGAGTTGGGAAAGGGTTTCTTGGTTCATAAAGGCGCTCTTTAAACTGTTGATTAGAATCTGCAAATGTAAAGCAATCTGCCCAGCGATGCTAGGGGGTGTAGCGTATTTCCTGTAAATTTTGCCAGTATTAACAGCGGGTTCATTTAAATCACCCAATATTCAGCAGCGGTTTATAGTAGCTGCTTATTAATCAATCACCCAAAGTACACATCTAGCTCTGTTTATCTGGTGCAAATACAGTAAAATGACCACAATTTAAGTTTTAGGAGCCGTTATGCTCAGTTATCGCCATTCTTTTCATGCTGGCAACCCCGCCGATGTGGTGAAGCACCTAGTGTTAGCACAAACACTGCAACACATGGTCAAAAAAGATAAGCCCTTTGATTATATTGATACCCACTCGGGAGCCGGTTTTTTCGCCATCGACAATGCCGATATGCAGAAAACCCAAGAATTCAACGATGGCATTGCTAAGCTGTGGCAGTATCAAGGTGATGTAGATGCGCTTGCGGATTATGTAGCCCTGATTAAGGGTATGAACGAGTCCGCTCAGTTACGTCATTACCCGGGTTCACCTAAGGTCGCTGAACATTACTTACGTAAACAAGACAAAGGCTGGTTTTTTGAGCTGCACCCTCAAGACTTAAAATTACTGCAAAAAAATATGGCAGGTAAGCGCTCGTTACGAGTAAAAGATGAAAGCGGCTTTACAGGCTTGCTGGCACTGGTGCCGCCTCTTTCGCGCCGGGCATGCGTGTTAATGGACCCGCCTTATGAAGTAAAGAGTGACTACGACAAAGCAGTCGATACCTTTATAAAAGCACATCAACGCTTTAGTACGGGCACTTATTTGTTGTGGTACCCCGTGGTTGAGCGTTCCCGCATAGACCGCCTTGAGCAACGTTTTATTGACTCTGGTATTCGAAACATTCAATTGTTCGAGCTTGCCACCCAAGGCGATAGTGAAGAACGTGGCATGACCGCCTCAGGGATCATTGCCATCAACCCGCCTTACACGCTAAAAGCAACGATGCAACAGGTACTACCGGAGTTAGTGAAGGTGCTCAGCAAGCAAGACGGGTTTTATCGTTGCGAGCAACTGGTTGATGAATAACCTGAAACAACACTAACAACTTGATTTGTTGACCACTGAAATTGGATCTTGGTGAATCAGCACATCAACTTCACCACCGAACTCAGGGTGTTTTTGTTCGCTAAACGCCTCTTGAATAAGTAGCGCTACCTCGTCCGCGACTTGGTGTGCCCTGATCAAAGGCATATTGTCATCCAGTTCTAAATGAAGTTGCACAAAGCGTACTTTGCCGCCTTGGCGAGTACGCAAATCGTGCACCCCTAAAACTTGCTCGTGGCTTTTGGCAACTGCCACTATCTGCGTTTTTTCGTCATCAGGCAGTTCTTTGTCCATTAAATGCGCCGCACTCTCGGTGCCTATTTGCCAAGCATTGTAAAGCAAGTAGGCAGCAACTAAGATAGCAAAAAATGGATCGGCACCGGCAATACCGTAGTAGGCCAACATCAGAGCAAGCAATACTGCTAAGTTCAGTAATAGATCACCCTTGTAGTGCAGTGAATCAGCTTTTATCGCCACCGACTCAGTACGCTTAATAGATTGATATTGCACATAGACAACAATTAAGGTGCAAAAAATAGCAAAAATACTCACCCACACACCCAACAATGTATGATTGACAGTGACAGGGTTAATAAAGCGCTCGATGGCATGAAAGGCTAATAAACAGCCACTGCCACTGATAAAAGCGGCTTGACCGAGACCAGCCAAAGCTTCCGCTTTACCATGACCAAAACGATGGTCGTCGTCAGCCGGTTTTAAGGCATAACTCAGAACAAAGAAGTTCATCAAGGTAGCGCTTATATCAAGCAATGAGTCGGTCAATGACCCTAGCATAGCGGCAGAGCCTGATGCCAACCACGCCCACGCCTTAGTTGCAATCATCAAACTAACCATAGCCAACGTAATTAAGTTAGCGAAGCGCACCCAAAAGTTGTAACCTCTTGCTGGGGTTGACGCGCCTTGGTTGTTCATAAAATGCACCTAGAGTTATCGAATCTATGCGTCATTTTAACCATCTTTGGTATACTCACGCCACTGTATCGCGCTCAGCTCAGAAGACTTATGTTAGACATTGTTTTATTTCAACCCGAAATCCCCCCTAATACTGGTAATATTATTCGCTTGTGTGCCAACACCGGCTACCGCTTACACTTAATAGAACCATTAGGGTTTGAGTGGGATGACAAACGCATTAAACGGGCAGGCTTGGATTATCACGAGTTCTCTAATGTTCAGCGCCATCCGAGCTTAGAAGCTTATATCAACGCCTGTGCCCCAAAACGTATTTACGCATGTACCACCAAAGGTACGCGCTTTCATCATGAAGTCGCCTATCAACCAAGTGACGCGCTGTTGTTTGGCCCCGAAACACGCGGGCTGCCTAGCGAAGTTATCGCCTCTTTACCAGCAGAGCAACGGGTACGTATTCCCATGCAAGCAAACAGCCGCAGTATGAACCTATCGAATGCAGTCGCGGTATTTGTTTATGAATCCTGGCGCCAACTCGACTTTGAGGGCGCCTGCTAAACGCACCGATGCTACATTCTCTAACCAGCTATATAAGAACTAGATATTATGACACCAAGCCAAGCACTGATTCGCCAACTCGTTCAACAAGCCCTTGATGAAGACTTAAATGGTCTCAGCCCAAGTGAAGGTGATATTACCGCACAGCTGATCCCTGAGCAGCAGCAGGCTAATGCCGATGTTATCACCCGAGAGGAAGCCATTTTTTGTGGCCAAGAGTTGGTAAAAGAAGTTTTTGCTCAAGTAGACCCCAGTGTCGAACTCACTTTTTTCGTCGCCGATGGGGATAAAGTGCGACCCGAGCAGCGCCTATTTAACGCCAAAGGCAGCGCCCGGGCTATTTTGACCGCCGAGCGCACGGCACTTAACTTCGTACAAACGTTAAGTGCAACGGCCACAGCAGCTTATACTTATAGCCAAGTCTTGGCCAATTCCAATACTAAATTACTAGATACTCGTAAAACTATTCCAGGTTTACGAGCACTGCAAAAATACGCAGTTAAATGTGGCGGCGGAGTGAACCACCGTATCGGTTTATTTGATGCATTCTTAATTAAAGAGAACCATATCGCGGCCTGTGGCAGTATTGCTGCGGCGGTTTCCCAAGCCAAGCACAATCACGCGGATAAGCCTGTAGAAGTTGAAGTTGAGAGTCTCGATGAGTTGCAACAAGCGCTCAGTGCTGGCGCGGACATTATCATGCTTGATAACTTTTCTTTAGCGGATGTAAATACAGCCGTTAAACTAACTAACAAATCAGCCAAGCTAGAAGTGTCGGGCAATATCACTTTGGCAACTTTGCAACAGTACGCTAACGTTGGCGTAGACTACGTATCCAGTGGTGCCTTGACTAAACACATTGAAGCTGTTGATTTATCAATGCGTTTTCAACAACTATAGTGACTTTGCAAAATATTCAAGTAGAATAGCTGAATTCGGTATAGATGTTAGCAGTTGTTAAAAAAAGTGCTACACAAAGCCAAAATGCCGTGATAGCATCTAGTTTTAAAGAATGAGATTTATACTTAGGTAGTAATACTTTGTTATAAATCAACGAAACTGTAATAAAAGAAATCTACACTCAAGGAACGGTGTCTCAGTTAGTTGAATTCAACAATTGGACTATACTTCCTAAGATATCTGAACCTGTAGGTTTTGACATTGCTAGGCGCTTGTTGCCCCACGTAGTACAAGCAACTAGTCGACCAATTGCCGAATCAACGATTTAGCAACACTGGTTACCTTAACTTTGCCCAACAATCCTTTAGGAGAGGAACATGGAAAAAATGACTCAAAACAAACAACAGGGTTTCACCCTGATTGAATTAATGATCGTTGTTGCGATCATCGGTATTTTGGCAGCAGTAGCGCTTCCAGCTTATCAAGGCTATACAGCTAAAGGTCAAGCAACAGCGTGTTATCAAGAAATTATTCCTGGTAAAACACAATTCGAAATTATGAAGCTTGAACAAGGTGCTGCTGCAACTCCAAATCTATCTGACCTTCAGCTAGGTCAACCAAAAGCGTGTGCTAGCCATGCAGCAACAGCTACCACTATCGTAGGTACTATGAAGGGTTCACCAGGTATCGATACCGAGACCCTTACGCTTACTCGTGACGACGCTAGTGGTGAGTGGACTTGTACTTCAACCGCTACAGATAAAGATTTACTTCCTTTAGAGTGTCGCTAATATATAGCTAACCTATTGTAAACACTCCCCTTGTGGGAGTGTTTTTTTACTGCAGTGATTGTATGAATATAAATTCTCCTCTTGTTAGAAGGCTATCTGCCCTCGGTTTATTATCACCAGACCAAATATCCTCACAAGCCAAAAACCAATATGGCTCTATCGCAGAGATGATATGCAACGTTGCAAAAATTTCCCCGGAGCAATTGCAACAAAAAGCCAGCCATATCTTTCATGTTTCCCAATACGACATTTCCACCTTTGATTTGAGCATGCTGCCCGAACAGGGAATGCTAAATGAAAAGCTGATTAAAAAGCACAAGCTGCTACCAATAGGTGCGAAAGGAAAAACATTATTCATTGCAACGGCTGACCCTACCGATTTTAGCGCTTTCGAAGATTACGAATTCAACACGGGAATGCAAACAGAGGCGGTGGTTGTTCGTTATGACCATCTAGAAAAAGCGATCGATGGCTTATTCGATAGTACGTCAGGGCTCGGTCTCACCGACAATGATATGGAAGAGCTCGAAGGTGTTGACTCTGGTGACGGTAATAAGAAAGATTTAGCAACAGATGTAAACTCTAAAGAAGACGACGCCCCCATTATTGTTTACATCAATAAAATTTTAATGGATGCGATTAAGCGCGGAGCTTCCGATTTACACTTTGAACCCTATGAAAAACGCTACCGTATACGCTTCCGTGTCGATGGTGTGCTCCATGAAATTGCCTCTCCTCCTGTTAACCTAGAGAGCCGTATTGCTGCACGTATCAAGGTTATGTCGCATATGGACTTGGCGGAAAAGCGTAAACCCCAAGATGGCCGTATAAAACTAAAAATAAACGCCAAAAAAAGTATCGATTTCCGTGTGAGTACCCTTCCCACCCTTTGGGGTGAGAAAATCGTAATGCGTATTCTTGATAGTTCCAGCGCGATGCTTGGCATTGATGTGCTTGGCTATGAGCCCGAGCAAAAACAGCTTTATTTGGACGCGCTTGCGCAACCTCAGGGTATGATTCTGGTTACCGGTCCTACAGGTTCAGGTAAAACCGTATCACTTTATACCGGTCTCAATATTCTTAATACCACTGAGCGTAATATTAGTACTGCCGAGGACCCCGTTGAAATAAACCTAGAGGGGATTAACCAGGTTCAAATCAGCGCTAAATCTGATATGACCTTCGCCAATGCTTTACGCGCGTTTTTACGTCAAGACCCTGATATTGTCATGGTGGGTGAGATTCGAGACTTAGAAACAGCGGAAATATCGATAAAAGCAGCGCAAACAGGCCACTTAGTACTATCGACGCTACACACCAACTCAGCGCCGGAAACTCTGACTCGTTTAATGAATATGGGTGTGCCTTCATACAACATTGCCAGTTCAGTGAGTTTGATTATCGCCCAGCGGCTAGCCCGTCGGTTATGTAAGCATTGCAAAGAGCCTGAACAGCTACCTCAAGAAGAGTTGCTAAAGCAAGGGTTTACGCACGAGCAGCTAAGTGATTTAACTGTCTACAAACCAGTAGGCTGTGATGATTGCACCGAAGGCTATAAAGGCCGAGTTGGTATTTATGAGGTAATGCCCATCACCCCTAAAATAGCCGAAATTATAATGCGCGGCGGTAACTCGTTAGAAATAGCAGAAGTCGCGGCTCAAGAAGGTGTCAATAACCTAAGAAAGTCAGGGCTACAAAAGGTTGCTCAGGGCGTGACTAGCCTGGTAGAAGTCAATCGCGTAACCAACATGTAAAGCACCTAGGCAAACAGCAGTAACCTTTGCTGAAACCCTGTGTTAATATTAAGTAATCAACAGAGCTTGTGAGAAAATAATGGCAAAACAAAAACAAGCAAACCAATTGGACACGTTCCAATGGGTGGGTGTGAGTACTCGAGGCAAAAAACTTGAAGGTGAGCTTACTGGTACCAGTATTGCACTCGTAAAGGCTCAACTGCGCAAACAAGGTATTACGCCATCAAAGGTGAAAAGAAAAGCCAAACCTTTACTGGGCTTTTCTGGTGAGAAGCGTATAACAGCGAAAGACATAGCCATGCTGACCCGCCAGATAGCAACCATGCTGCTTGCTGGTGTTTCCTTGGTTCAAGCTATAGACATGATTGCCGAAGGCTCTGAAAACAAAAGCCTAAAGAACCTATTAAGAACAATTGGTGAAGAAGTAAAAGCGGGTCAACCTCTGAGTGCTGCACTCAAAAAACACCCCAAGTACTTTGATGACCTCTACTGTGACTTGGTTGCATCAGGTGAGCAGTCAGGCGCGTTAGATAGAATATTTGACCGTGTCGCTTTATACAAAGAAAAAGCAGAAGCCCTCAAATCAAAAATTAAAAAGGCGATGTTTTATCCGGTGGCAGTTATAGCCGTTGCCATAATAGTTACATCCATTTTGCTTATCTTCGTAGTACCTCAATTCCAAGATATTTTTAATGGCTTTGGCGCAGAACTACCTGCATTTACCTTATTCGTAATCGGAATTTCTGAGTTTATGCAGGAGTATTGGTGGGTTGCAGTGCTAACCATGGTGGTTGGTGGCTATTTGTTTAAGCAAGCACACCGAAAGAATAAAGATTTGCGAGACAATGTTGATAAGCTCATCCTAAAAACCCCAATCGTAGGTATGATCTTAAATAAGGCCGCAGTGGCACGTTATGCCCGAACATTATCGACCACTTTTGCCGCAGGTGTACCTTTAGTGGATGCACTAGATTCAGCAGCAGGAGCCTCTGGTAATGCGGTTTATCGCGATGCAATTTTAGATATCAAAGCTGAGGTCAGCTCTGGTAATCCGATGAACTGGGCAATGCGTAACTCCAATATATTCCCTGATATGGTGATTCAAATGGTCGCTATCGGCGAAGAGTCTGGTTCACTGGATGATATGCTTGCTAAGGTGGCAACTATTTATGAACAAGAAGTAGATGATGCCGTGGACGGCCTCTCAAGTCTATTAGAGCCACTCATTATGGCAGTGCTAGGGGTGCTAATCGGTGGCCTAATTGTTGCTATGTATTTACCTATTTTCCAACTCGGTTCTGTTATTTAGATGTTTTCAGAAGTACTCGAATTAATGAAAAGCGAGCCGTGGTTTTTTATAACCACGGTTCTTTTTGTATCCTTAGCTGTAGGTAGCTTCCTCAATGTGGTTATTTACCGCATTCCAAAGATGATGCAAAATCAATGGCAGTCAGAGTGTCGCTTACTACTTGCCGATGAATTGGCATCAAAAAGTGAACAAAGCCAATCAGCATCCGCTCCTTTTAACCTTCTAAAACCAGCTTCGACTTGCCCGAAATGTAATAACAAAATCAAGCCTTGGCACAATATCCCCTTGCTTAGTTGGCTATTTTTAAAGGGCCAATGCGCATACTGCCAGGCGCCTATCTCTATTCGCTATCCAGCTATAGAGCTCATCACTGCGGTTCTAAGTTTAGTTGTCGCGCTTACCTTTGGCCCCACTCAACTAACCGTGCTTTACATCATTATCACCTGGGTATTGGTGGCACTGACATTCATAGACATAGGCCATATGCTGTTGCCAGATCAGCTGACGTTACCGCTGTTATGGCTGGCTTTACTAGCAAGTGTTGCAGGGATCACCATAGAACCGAGTGCAGCACTAATTGGCGCTGCCGCAGGCTACCTTAGCTTATGGAGCGTTTATTGGCTGTTCAAATTGCTGACCGGTAAAGAAGGGATGGGCTATGGCGACTTTAAACTGCTGGCGGTATTTGGTGCCTTATTAGGTTGGCAAGCATTACTGATGATCATACTCCTGTCTAGCATTGTGGGTGCCGTAATTGGGATTACCTTACTCTCTATTCAAGGCAAAGATAAGGCAACCCCGATTCCATTTGGCCCTTATATTGCCATTGCTGGCTGGATAGCCATGCTTTGGGGAGAGCAAATCCAAGGCGCTTATTTCGGCGCTATTTTGGGTTAAAGCAACGATGTGGACGCTTGGTCTAACCGGGGGAATAGGCTCTGGTAAATCAACCGTTAGCACCTTGTTTCAGCAACTCGGCATCACGGTTGTCGATGCCGATGTTGTCGCTCGCCAGGTAGTACAGCCAGGCACTAACGGATTAGCCGCCATCGTTAGCCGTCATGGCCGTTCGCTGTTGTTGGATGATGGTAGCCTTAATCGCGCTAAGCTACGTGACATCATTTTTGCAGACGAAAGCGAAAAGCAGTGGTTAAATGCGCTTTTGCATCCACTTATCCGCACTGAGATGCTCACCCAACTGGAACAGGCACAAAGTGCCTATGCAATCCTTGAGGCGCCACTACTTTTTGAAAACAGCCTTGATAAGTATTGTCAGCGCACCTTATTGATCGATGTGCCTGAAACTGTGCAAATAAGTCGTACTTGCGCTCGAGACAATATCACTGAGCAGCAGGCAAACGCTATCTTAAAGGCACAAATGTCACGCCAAGATAAAGTCGCAAAGGCCAACGATATTATCTCTAATGCTGGGGTAATCGCTGACCTCAGTGCCAAGGTGTCTCTGTACCACCAAAACTATTTGCATCTTGCCAATTTGCATTCCTGCTAAGATCGATAACACTTAATGTTACAGCTTGTAATGGCTTAAATCATTGAGCTTGCTATACATTATTGTTATTAACTTGGTTGCGGGACCTATGAATATTAACTCACCTTTGATTCGTAAATTTATTACCTTAGGACGTATCGATAGCGACACGGTCAAGACGCACCAAGAGCAAAGCCGCTGCGCAGCAGAGACCATAATCCGTAGCAGCAACATGAGTAATCAAGAACTGTTGGCACAATGTGTTGAACTATTTCGCACTCCGTATATTGATCTGAGCTCTTTTGACCCCAGAAGCATAGACAAGCACTTGCTAAATGAGCAGTTGATTCGTCGTCATCATATGCTGCCCATTTCTGCCAAGGGTAACAAGCTATTTCTCGCCGCCTCAGATCCTACTGACTACGGTGCTTTTGAAAATTACGAGTTTAGTACCGGGCTTCAATGTGAAGTGGTGCTGGCTGATTATCGGCAAATAGATAACCTCATCGAGCAGCTGTTCGATGCCACCCACACACTGAAGCTATCGCAAGAGGACAGCGACGAACTCAGCCACCTCGCCAAACAAGACTATGATAATCATCATCCGGAACAGGGTAATGAGGATGACGACGCCCCAATCATTGTCTATATCAATAAGATTCTCCGTGATGCCATACGCCGAGGTGCTTCTGATTTACACTTTGAGCCCTATGATGGCGACTACCGCATACGCTTTCGTATTGATGGTGTGTTACATGAGATGGCCAATCCACCTTATGCGCTATCCACTCGCCTTGCAGCCCGCATCAAAGTAATGTCTAAACTAGATATTTCGGAAAAGCGCAAACCCCAAGATGGCCGCATTAAGCTTACGATTTCGCCGCGTAATAGCATTGATTTTCGGGTCAGTACGTTGCCAACTATGTGGGGGGAAAAAATTGTTATGCGGGTGCTTGATTCCTCCAATGCCACTTTAGGAATTGACGCGCTCGGTTATGAGGAAGAGCAAAAGCAACTTTATCTGCACGCACTGCAACAACCTCAAGGCATGATTCTTGTCACCGGCCCCACTGGCTCCGGAAAGACAGTCTCTCTTTACTCAGGCTTAAGCATTTTAAATACACCTGAGCGGAATATCTCTACAGCCGAAGATCCGGTCGAAATTAACGTTAAGGGCATAAATCAAGTACAAATAAACCCTAAAGCTGAGCTTACGTTCGCTAACGCTCTTCGCGCCTTCTTACGTCAAGACCCTGATGTAGTAATGGTGGGCGAAATAAGGGACTTAGAAACGGCTGAAGTCGCCATCAAAGCCGCACAGACCGGACATTTGGTGCTCTCCACCCTGCACACCAACTCCGCACCTGAGACTATCACACGACTTTTAAACATGGGCGTACCGGCTTACAACGTGGCTAGCTCGGTGTCGCTGATCATCGCTCAACGCTTAGCACGCCGCCTTTGCAAATACTGTAAAGAGCCAGAGCAGCTCCCAACGGAAGAACTTATTAAGCAAGGGTTTGATGCTAACTCTGTGGAACAAGTAAAATTGTATCAGGCAAAAGGTTGCGACCAGTGTACTGACGGGTACAAAGGCCGGGTGGGCATTTATGAGGTATTAGAAGTTTCAGCGGATATTGCCAAAGTGATTGTTTCCGGTGGTAGCTCGATAGATATAGCCGAAACAGCCAAGGAAGCAGGCTGTGCGACATTGCGTCAATCGGGGCTACGTAAAGCTGCAGAGGGCATTACCTCACTATCTGAGATTAACCGTGTTACGCGGCTGTAGGTTGTACTTTTAGGCCTTTTAAAGCGCCCTGCTCTCAGTTACACTGCCGCCATGAAAGTTTCACAGCCCAAAATACTATGCCTACCATTGTAAAATGCCCAACTTGCGAAAAGCAGGTGACCTGGTCTGCACAAAGCCCCTATCGCCCGTTTTGTAGTAAACGTTGTCAGCTGATTGATCTGGGCGAGTGGTCTAGTGAAAACAATAAAATTTCTACTGCAATGAATAGTGACAGCGAAGGCGTCGATAAGGCTGAATTCATAGAAGAAATTGAAGCCATGCTAGCGCAAAATGATGATTCGTTTTTTAAAGACTAACGGCTGGGTTAGCTCGAGGTTTTAATATTTACCAAGTCAAAATCAGCCAATTCAGGTACAATCTGCTGGAGTTTTGATTCTGTTTTATCAAGCGCATTCAGACATCTGCAATATTCAACAGATTTTTGCTCAAGCTGCTGCGCTTTTTTCTGTAACGACTTATCGATTTCCGCTGTGATGATCTCCATGCGCTGACCCATATCGTTAATACGCTCTTCGATATTACCCTCTCGAGATTGGAATGCGTCGCCCAGCGATACCAGTATAGCTCCTAAAGAGCCTTGGATTGCGGTGTGAATTTTCTTCGATACTTCTTGGGCAAAAAAGTCATCTAGTTTGGATAACGATTGCGGCGCAATAAAGAAAAAGTCGTCTCCACGCTTAAACTTGTCGCGTAACGCCCGTTCTACATACTGCAACTGTGTTTTAAGAATTTCCGGCTCTTTGTCAGATAGGCCCGTGACCACATCCTCAATGGCACTTAGCCCAATATTAACGCCATCGGTGGCGAGGTCTACTAACTCTGGAACAGTATCGCGGATCATCATGCTATATTGATGCAGCACCGCTGTCTCTTGCTCGTTCAGTTCAATCCACTGCCCGCGAACAACCAACTGCTGGTCTTGGTTTATTTGCACACGGGTTTGGTTGTTATCAACGATGCGAATAATGTCGTCAGTGATGATAAGCCCATGGGTTAGTTCCACGTCACAATGAGTCTGGGCATGTACGTTGTGTACACCCACTATGGATAACATGACAGACAGACCCAACCAACGCAGTGACATAGCAACTCCCAAATAAGCTGCGCTAAGATTATCAAAGAGTGACCATGAAGCAAATAGGCAAATTTTTTGTTAGCCCTGCGCTTCATAAGTAAAACAGCGAGGAACTACCGCTTGTTCAACATGTTAAGGTGACTCAAGGTAAAAAGGGTTGGCCAGCATAATATGTCGGCGTGACGCTAACGACAGCGTCTCTAGGTTGGCTGAGAAGTAGCGTGTAAATAGCGCATCAAACTCACCACGCTGGATTAGCTCATTCAACCCCTGTCGAAGATGCGTCGCTAACTTTGGCCTATTCTTAGAGACAAAGAAGTAAAATGCGCTCGGGTAATTAAGCACAACGTGATCTACAATTTGTAGCTGCATCTGCTGATGAGCTTGTAGTTCATCAACCACTTCAATCACGGAACGAGGAAAATAATCGACCCGCTGCTGCGCTGTTAAGCGAAACATTGTTTGATAATTTGCTACGGGTTTTACCGGTAAATTGTTAGCGGCGAGTATGTTGGTATCTGGCCAATCATGACCTTGCACAGCGCTGAACTGGCGTAGCTGCGACACTGATTCTACGCCACTGAGTGCCCTTGCCAGTTCCGGGTGTGCAACCAGTACTCGCTGACCAATGAGCCCCTTAAAAAGCGGTACCTTAACCGCAATAGCTAACTTTTCTCGTGCTGGACTGGTCATACTCCAGTGCACATCGACACGCTCACCATCCAGCATATACAAAATACGCTGTTGATGCGGATGCACATCAACATAACTGATAGTGTATGGCTTATCACTGATTGCTAATGCGCTTTGCAATAGCTCTTGTAAGTAATAATCACGGGGATACAGAGGCCGCATTTCTTGGGCAACACGAACTTGTTGCTGAGCGTAAACAGGGACACACAGCATAAGTAAAAACAGCAGTGCCCGCGTTAATAATCCCTCAACCATCACTCACCTCCTCAGCTTCTCTGCTTCTCTGCTTCTCTGCTTCTCAGCTCAGCGCTCAAACTACCGTCCATATTGACACAGTGCAACACAGAACTAATGTGACTTTATTCATGTAATGACAACGGTGAAAGCGAGTCCCGTGGCTCAGAGTGTAAACGAAATAACGGTGCGGCGGGCCCGCGTCGCTGGCAGCAAAAGAGGTGGCTCCCTTTGTGGCGCTTAGCCTCTTTTTTTGCATCGGTCGCTAATGTCGCAACTTGGTGACTATTATCGCAGCTACGTATATCTGGTGTAACTAACCCCACGGCCAAAGCCAATAACGGCACAAACTGACGCTGCCCTTCACGATTACAGCTCCAATAACCTTGCGCTGCGATATGCTCAGGGCTAAAAAACCGCCGAACCTGAGTATCAAAATCAGCGATCACAGCCTGGCAAGTAGCACTGGCATCCTCACCATCAAATACAACCATAAAGTCATCACCGCCAATATGACCAATAAAGCAGGGAACGGCTTGGCAGTGACTGCGGATGATATCGGCCAATAATTTAATCACACTATCGCCGCTGGCATAGCCGTATAAATCATTGAACTGTTTGAAATGGTTCAAATCAAAATAAGCAATCGAAAAGGCACGGTTGCTGCGCAAACGGTGCTCAATCGCATCATTAATGGCGATATTGCCGGGTAACATGGTCAGTGGGTTAGCATGCTGAGCATGACGTACTTTTTCTTCGGTCATGTGCTTGAGAATTTGCCGCAGATGCACGACACCTAAATACTTACCGCCTCGAGTTACGATGATATAGCGACGGATATCAAAATCATTGTCGGTAATTTGCCGACTCACTCTATCAAGCTGTTCATTTTCATCAACCACGAGTGGCTCGGCGTCCATCAACGACGCTATCGGCTTTTTGTCATACAAAGCATGACCATAAGGTGAAGCAAACACTTCTGTTAGCTGCTCTTTGTATAGTAAGCCAACGGGCTGGTGATACTGATCAATAACAACCAATGAAAACAGCGCCTTATCGTTATCAAAAATACGCTGCGCCTCTCGACACAAAGTATGTTGGCAGATAGCTTGTTGCTCTATCGCTAACCATCCCACAGCCAGCGATGGCTCAACAAAGTGCTGATGGTGAGTGTGCCCTAAACTTTGAAAGCGTTGCGCCTCAAATTGCTGGCTAGGCTCTGCACTCGGGCGCTCGAATAAATATCCCTGTACCGTATGTAGCTCGAGTGTTCGTAACAATTGAAACTCTTCTTCTCGCTCTATTCCCTCGGCGACCACCCGAGTATGTGTGGCTTTTGCTAGCTCCGTTATAGATTTTAAAAACTCTTTTTTCACCGGACTTTGATCGCAATGGTCTATAAAGTAGCGGTCTATTTTGACAATATCGGGTTGTATTTCTGACCATTGTTTAAGCCCTGAATACCCCGCTCCTAAATCATCTATGGCAATGAGAAAGCCAAGCTGACGATAATGTGCAACCGCTTTGCGTAACTGCTCGGTATTATCCACTTTATCTTGCTCGGTGAGCTCAATGACTACTTGTTGCGCACCGAGGCCGTAATCGCGCAGTAGCTGCAGGGTTTGCCCTTTAGGGTGAGCCGGATCCGATAACGTGTTGGGGCTGACATTGAGAAACAACTTGCCAGCTAATTGCTGCTCAGCGAATGAGGCTATTGCCGTTTCTCGACACAGTAACTCTAATTCGGAAAGACGATGGTGCGCTACAGCACAGCTAAATAGAGCGTCGGGTCTATGCAAAAAGCTATCTTCAGGCCCCCTACTGAGTGCTTCATAGCCAATTATCGCTTCTTGGTAGAAGTCAAAAATAGGTTGAAAAACGCAGGTAACTTGGCGCTTTTCAATAATTTCGGCTAATTCTGCTATTAATTCGGCACTCACAGCTTTGTACACCCAATATTAAAATGGTGGCAAAGCCTAGCAAGGGATTATGACAGCGTCATGAATTGACTACTTTCTCTGCAATTGCTGCTGAATGATATTGAAATGGGCTTGCGCTTTGAGTGCATGTCGACGCGCCGACACAGTATTAACTGCGCCAGTTTGCGACTCTCTCACCATAGCTCTAATTAGCAGCGGAAGAACTGTCGCCTCCTTAATATGATAGCAAATCGGTGCCTCAAAGGTGGGTAAAGCATCGCCATTATGGTATTGCTCACTCAGCTCTACATACGTTAATTGCACTGAGCTATCAAAGCCTTGATATAAGCTCTGTAGGTACGCGTCACACTCGGGAAAGCGCAGCCTTAGATCTGGGATTTGCGCGTACATGGCAACGGCTAAGGCTGTACTTATATGCTCGAGCTCTGGTGCTCGTCCTTGCAAGCGTAACTCACTGAGGAGCTGCTCACTCATGCCTAGGTACACTTGGGCTGCTGAGTTCGGATCAGCAATTGGCTGTGGCTTGCCGACGCTGTCACTGCAAGCACTTATTGTTAGCAAAGCTAAGACCAGTAAAAACAACTTC
Source organism: Pseudoalteromonas sp. CNAT2-18.1 (assembly GCF_022347865.1). Classification (NCBI taxonomy): domain Bacteria; kingdom Pseudomonadati; phylum Pseudomonadota; class Gammaproteobacteria; order Alteromonadales; family Pseudoalteromonadaceae; genus Pseudoalteromonas; species Pseudoalteromonas sp. CNAT2-18.1. The sequence goes on from NZ_JAKRFR010000005.1 coordinate 201,358, forward strand.
ATAAGACTGGGCCTGTATAACAGCTGAGACAGCGAGCTACATTCATTGTCACAACCAGGGAACTGGATATATAAAAAATGCCGCATTAAAGCGGCATTTTCAACGTATTTACCTTTATTCTCTAAGGCATAGGATCGAGATCTGCGCCCTCTTTCTCTACTTCTACGGGGATCAAGTCCTCTTTACTAACCCCAAGGAATACCGCCACAGAGCTGGCAACATAGACCGACGAGTAAGTACCGATGAATACACCAAAGAGTAATGCCGTAGCGAAACCATGGATAGTTTGACCACCCCATACGAACAAGGCTATCAATACCAAAATAGTGGTAATTGAAGTAACCAAGGTTCGATTCAATGTCTGTGTAAGAGAGAGGTCGATAATTTCTAAGGTGTCGTCAATACGCACTTTGCGGAAGTTCTCACGGATACGGTCTGAAACAACAATAGTATCGTTAAGTGAATAACCGATGACCGCAAGAATCGCCGCCAAGATAGTTAAATCAAACTCCAAGCCTAATAGTGAAAACAGGCCCATAGTCAAAATAACATCGTGGAACAAGGCAAATACCGCACCTAGGGCGAAACGCCACTCAAAACGTAAGGCAACATAGAGCAAAATACAGATCAAAGCAGTCAGCATCGCTAAGCCACCCTGCTCTTTCAAATCTTCACCGACACTGGGACCAACAAACTCGATACGGCGCATCTGCGCCTGTGCATCGGCCTGCTTTAAGGCTGCCATAACCTGGTTACCAATGACTTCAGCTTTCACTCCCTCTCCTTGTGGAGGAAGACGCACAAGTACGTCTTTACTGGAGCCAAACAGTTGTACAGAGGCATCAGCGAAGCCATTCTCTGCGAGTACTTTTCGTACTTGGGAGAGCTCAGCAGGCTGTGAAAAGCCCACTTCTACAGCTGTACCACCGGTAAAATCTAACCCAAAATTAAGGCCTTTAACCACGAAAGACGCCAGCGCGGCAATAATCAATAAAATTGAAAAGCCCATCGCTACTTTGCGTGCTTTCATGAATGGTAAAGTACCTTTCACTTTTAATAATTGCATGCTTCGCTCCTATATCGATAGCTTTTCAATGCGCTTACCACCAACAACTAAGTTGATAACCGCACGGGTACCAACAATGGCGGTAAACATTGAAGTTAAGATACCTATTGCCAGAGTTACCGCGAAGCCAGCTATTGGTCCGGTTCCCACTGCAAACAGAATAATCGCGGCGATTAAGGTGGTAATGTTGGCATCAAAAATGGTACTAAAAGCACTGTCGTAACCGAAATGGATGGCCTGCTGTGGACTGCGTCCATCAGCCAATTCTTCGCGGATACGCTCGAAAATAAGTACGTTTGCGTCCACCGCCATACCGACTGTTAAGACGATACCAGCAATACCAGGTAAGGTCAGCGCAGCACCTGGGATCATCGACATCACTCCGACAATCATCACCAAGTTAGCACCCAAGGCTAGGTTAGCAACCAAGCCGAAACCTTTGTAATAAAGCAGCATAAAGGCTAAAACAAACGCGAAACCAAGCACCACAGCGGTCATACCCGCTTCAATATTTTCTTGGCCTAAGCTTGGACCCACGGTGCGCTCTTCTACGATTTGGATCGGTGCAACAAGGGCACCTGCACGCAGCAGCAAGCTCAAGTTATGTGCTTCAGCTGGGTTATCTAAACCGGTAATGCGGAAACTACGCCCTAATCGTGCTTGAATCGTCGCCACGTTAATTACTTCTTCCACTTTGATAGGCGGAAGCGGCTTTCCGTTTTCGTCTACTTCGCCGGAAGGCTTGTATTCAATAAACACGGTCGCCATCGGTTTACCTATGGCGCGCTTGGTAAAGGCATCCATCTTGGCACCGCCTTTAGAATCCAGCTTAATGTTAACCTGTGGACGCTGATATTCATCCATGCCAGATTGTGCACCGGTAATATGGCTACCTTCCAGAATGACGCGCTTTTTCAGTACCACAGGACGGCCTTCGCGGCTCATGATCATTTCAGTACCAGGTGGTGTGCGCCCTTGCATCGCCAACCCTGGGTCAGCATCTTGGTCAACCTCACGAAACTCTAGGGTTGCCGTAGCACCTAAGATTTCTTTTGCACGCGCGGTGTCTTGTACACCGGGTAATTGCACGATAATGCGCTCTGCGCCTTGACGTTGAACATTAGGTTCAGCAACACCGATTTGGTTAATCCGGTTACGAATAATGGTCTCGTTTTGCTTGATCGCATAATCACGCAGCTCTTTAATACGCTGCTCGCTCATAGAGGCAATAAAGCCATTGTCGTTGTTGCTGTCATCAACAAACAAGTAACCCGGGTAGCGGTCTTGCAAGAAGCGCTCAGCAGCGTCTTTGTCTTGCTCACTGCGCATCACCACTTGCACGCCATCGCTCCCCGCTACGCGGCGGATAGTGCGATAACGCAGTTTTTCTTCGCGTAAGTCTGAGCGGAAATCCTGCTCCATCTGGTTCAGGGCGTTATCCATCGCCGTCACCATGTCAACTTCCATGGTGAAATGCACACCACCACTTAAGTCAAGACCGAGCTTCATTGGGTTACCACCAATGGCTTTTAACCATTGTGGTTGAGCTGGCGCCATGTTGATGGCTGAGATGTAATCTTCACTTAAGTTGTCGCGCAAAATGTCCTGAGCTTTAAGTTGTTGTTCGACATTTTTGAAGCGGACCAGGATCTGGCCATCGGCGAGTTTGCTCGACTTGGTTTCAATTTTATTATCAGTCAGGATTTTATTTACTGTATCTAGCGCACTGAGATCGGCGTCGGTTCCCTTTGTTCCGGTAACCTGAATGGCCGGATCGCGGCCATAGATGTTCGGGGTGGCATAAAGCACCCCGACTGCCAATACAACAAGTACGAGTAAATATTTCCATAAGGGAAACTTATTTAACACGTATCTTTCCTTTTTGGTTTATAGCGACTTCATTGTGCCTTTGGGTAGTACTGCGCTAATCGCAGACTTCTGCACTGTTACTTCGGTTTGGTCGTTCAGCGAGATAAGCACAAAGTCTTTATCTTCAGACACCTTAGTGATCTTACCAACCATGCCGCCTTGAGTAAGCACTTCATCACCCTTGGCTAAAGCGCTCATTAGGTTTTTGTGCTCTTTTACTCGCTTAGCTTGCGGGCGGTAGATAAGAAAGTAAAAAACCAAACCGAAAATGGCCAGCATAATTAGCATTTCATAGCCACCACCAGCTGGTGCGGCGCCCGCTGTGCTTGCATGTGCGTTTGCAATAAATAAACTCATCAGGTAGTCCCCTTAAGTACTTAACTATTAATTTTAGTGTTGTAAATTACAGGCAAGCCCGCACAAGGCGGGCCGCAATTATTCTGTTTCTGCGAGCTCTGGAACCGCAGTATTACGGCGAGCATAAAAGTCTGCTACAAAAGCGTCAAGCTTGCCGCTGGCAATTGCCTCACGCAATCCTTCCATTAACCGCTGGTAGTAGCGCAAGTTATGAATGGTGTTCAAACGCGCACCGAGAATCTCATTGCACTTATCCAAGTGATGCAAATAAGCGCGTGAGTAGTTTTTGCATGTGTGGCAATCACATTCACTGTCCAGCGGCGCGGTGTCGGTCTTGTGCACGGCGTTACGGATTTTAACCACCCCACCGGTAACAAATAAATGACCATTACGTGCGTTTCGTGTCGGCATCACGCAGTCAAACATATCAATACCACGACGTACCGCTTCAACGATATCTTCGGGCTTGCCGACGCCCATTAGATAACGCGGCTTTTGCTCTGGCATTTTGTAAGCGCAATGGTCGAGAATATTGATCATGTCTTCTTTAGGCTCGCCTACAGAGAGTCCACCGAGGGCATAGCCATCAAAATCAATTTCTTCCAGCCCTGCTTGCGATTGTGCTCGCAGCTCTGGGTACATACCACCTTGGATAATACCAAACAGCGCTGACGGGTTATCACCGTGCGCTTCTTTTGAACGTTTTGCCCAGCGCAGTGATAATTCCATAGAGTCTTTTGCTTGCTTCTCTGTTGCTGGGTAAGGCGTACATTCGTCAAAAATCATGACAATGTCAGAGCCTAGATCACACTGCACTTGCATCGCTTTTTCAGGGCTCAGCATTATTTTCTCACCGTTAACGGGAGAGCGGAACATGACGCCTTCTTCCGTTATTTTACGCATAGCGCCGAGACTGAAGACCTGAAAACCACCGGAGTCTGTCAAAATCGGCTTGTCCCATGCCATGAAGTCATGGAGGTCACCGTGTTGTTTAATAATCTCGGTGCCCGGGCGTAGCATGAGGTGGAAAGTATTTCCCAAGCAAATGTGCGCCCCCGTATCTTTAAGCTCGTCTGGGGTCATCCCTTTTACTGTGCCATAGGTACCTACCGGCATAAATGCGGGGGTTTCAACGACACCGCGTTCAAAAATTAAGCGCCCACGGCGTGCTTTGCCGTCGGTTGTATCTAGTTCAAATTTCATGTGGTCCTCAATAGGTCGGAAAAACAGTCCAACTCGAGCGCAAAATGCGCAGATTAACCGCCCGATTTTACCTGTTTTGTCGCAGCAATACTATGAATTGGGGCGAATCGAAGAAATAAAAGCAACAAATAAAAAAAGCCGCTTCTTGCGGCTTTTTCTTAGTCTTTATCTTGGCGGGTTAAAAACATCGCATCGCCATAACTAAAGAAACGATAACGCTCTTTGATAGCCTCTTGATAGGCCGACATAATATGCTCCTGCCCAGAGAATGCGCTGACCAGCATAATTAATGTGGACTCCGGTAAGTGAAAGTTTGTGATCATGGCATCGACGACATTGAACTGATACCCAGGGTAGATAAAGATATCGGTATCGCCGACATAACTAATGAGCTCACCGCCACCGATTTTCGCTGCCGATTCCAAAGAGCGCACCGAGGTTGTGCCCACAGCAATGACCCGCCCGCCTTGGGCTTTAGTTTTCGCAATGGCATCAACAACATCTTGTGGTACATCAATGTATTCTGAGTGCATATGATGCTCTTGAACGCTGTCTACCCGCACCGGCTGAAACGTCCCTGCACCAACGTGTAGGGTCACAAACGCCATGGCCACGCCTTTGTCCTTTAACGCTGCCATTAGCGGCTCATCAAAATGTAATCCGGCTGTTGGTGCGGCAACTGCACCGGGTTTTTCACCATACACAGTTTGATAACGCTGCTTATCTTCATCAGTATCAGGGCGGTCGATATACGGAGGCAAAGGCATATGGCCAATCTGCTCAAGGGTGTCTAACACTGACATATCACCTTTGAGCTCAAGCTCGAACAGCTCGCCTTGACGGCCAATCATTTCCATCTGCGCTTGTTCTTCAAGAACCATCACCGTTCCCGGTTTAGGTGACTTATTGGCTCTCACGTGAGCAAGCACACGCTTATCATCAAGCACTCTTTCTACAAGCACTTCCACCTTGCCACCAGAGCGCTTTTGTCCATGCATACGAGCAGGGATCACTTTGGTGTTATTAAACACCAACAGATCACCAGGTTCGATGAAGTCAATGATGTCCTTGAAAATATGGTGGGTGGTATTACCGCTGTTACCCTCTACTTTTAACAGGCGACTTTGGCTACGTTCCTTTTGCGGAAATCGAGCGATCAATTCTTCAGGTAGCTCAAAACTAAAATCGGCCACGCGCATGGGTTTTCTCCGGGGTGCTGAAAATCGCGCCAATTCTAGTTCCCCCCTTGACTGAAATCAAGCGCATAGCGCTTGTCTCGGGTGACAATTACCTATAATCTAGCGGATTCAATTTAGGTCTTAAACAGTTGGGTTGCGATACCATGGCTACGCCGTTGAGCCTCATGATAGTCAATGCCAGTGCAGTTGAGCGCAGCATCATTAAACGTACTTTGGGGCGTCTCGATATTTTCTCTGTGCTTGAGTTCGCAGACTCCCAAGAAGCATTGCAGGTGCTGAAAGAACGCGCGGTAAGCTTAGTAATTACCGGACTGGATGTAGGCACCATCGATGGCTGGCGCTTTTCACGAATGATTCGCTCCGGATTGTTGAAAACCCCTAAACACACCCCGATTGTACTGACTCCCCCTTTTTATTGTGAACGTATCGCCGAAACCACAGCTCGCAGCTATGGTATTGATGCGGTTGTGCCCATTGAACGCCAAGATTTACTACCGCAAACACTGGCCAATGTTCTGTCCACGCAACTCGATAAAAGCAGTCGTTTAGGTCTGCTGCTACTCGAAGCCGATAGCACCAAAGCAAAAGCGATGAGTGAGGCTTTAGCGTTAAACTTTGCCGTTGAAGTATGCAGCTCTGTGCGCCAAGCCTTAAGCACGTATTTGCAAGGGCGTTACGCCATCGTATTGCTAGATGCCAGTATTGCCAATGCCGAGACTGCTAACGAGTTGGTTCAAAGTATTCTCTCTCATAATGCCAGCCAAGCGATTGTCACTATTATAGATAGCCACGACGCTGACTATGCCGAGCGTTTATTGTTGAGCGGCGTCACCGACTTTATTCGTCGCCCTTACAATGACGCACTACTAATGAAAGTGTGTGACCACGCCGCGCGTCGTGAAGACTTTATAGCCAGCTACAGCGAGTTTGAGAAGAAAGTGGCGCAGCTAAGCCAAAGTCAATCACGCTATAAAGAGCTCTATTCAGCGCACCAACGCATCCTTATGCATCTTAATACCATCGTTATGGAGCTCGACGAGCAAGGCTGCATCCGCTTTATTAACCCAGCCTGGGAAGCAAATACCGGGTATGGTTTAAAGCAAAGTATTGGCAAGCCGCTTACCAACTACGCGTTAGCGCATGACCAAGCAAGGCTCCAGCAAGTATTGAGCGCTGTTGCTCAGGGTGAGCAGCAGCGGCGCAAGATAGAAGTGCAACTGGTTACACAACAAGGCAATAGCGCTTGGTTTGAATGCCGTTTCCAGCATGTTAATGAAGCTAATGCTGGCGCGGTGATCACCGCTTCCATCGACAATATTGAAGAGCGCAAGCAGGCGGAGTTACAGTTACAACACTTAGCATTACACGATACCCTTACAGGGCTTCACAACCGCTATTATTTTGACCAACAACTCTCTCAGTTGTGTCGCCAAACCCGTGCTGATGATGAGCACGCGCTGATTTACATCGACCTTGACCACTTCAAAATTATTAACGACAGCAAGGGCCACCAAGAAGGTGACGTTGTTCTTAAAGAGGTCGCCAACTTATTCCAAGAGCATATCGGCGATAGCCACTTAGTCTTTCGCATCGGCGGCGATGAGTTCGCTATTTTACTTAGAGACACCCCATTTTTAGACGCTCATATGGTGGCTGAAGGGGTATGTATGGCCATTGATAGCTACCAGTTCCATTGCCAAGAGCAGCTCTACTCTATTAGTTGCTCAATCGGCATTACACAAATATCGGCACAGAATAACGATGCTAGCGAATGCCTTAAGCAGGCTGATATCGCACTGTATATTGCCAAAAGTCAGGGCCGTAATTTAGTGCATTGCTATGATGCTCGTGACTCGCAAAGTAATGCGATGCAAAGCGGCTTGGAATGGGGTCACAATGTGCGCTCGGCACTGCAGCAAAACAACATCGAATTACACTATCAGGCCGTGTGGGACATTAAGCGCTCGCGTATTGCTTATTATGAAGCCCTATTAAGGCTGGTTGTTGATGATGAGCTTATCTACCCAAACCAATTTATCCCAGCTCTTGAAATGCTCAATGACAGCTACTTGATGGACCAATGTGTAGTTCGCCGAGCGATTAGCGATCTCAGTGAAAACCCGCAGTTACAGCGTGTTGCCATCAACCTCTCGGCGCAATCGTTTTTAGATGAACGTTTGTTGCCGCATATTCGCGCCATGCTCAATGATTATCACGTCGATCCCAAGCGCGTTATTTTTGAAATTACCGAAAGTGCCAGCATTGATAACCTGAGTGCAACCCGAGACATGATCTGCGCGCTTAACGAGCTTGGCTGTGACTTTTCCATTGATGATTTTGGCACTGGATTTAGTACCTTTGACTATCTTAAGCGCTTGCCAGCGCAGCATGTCAAAATTGACGGCTCATTCGTGCGCGATATGCAACATGACCCCATAGACTATGCGTTGGTTAAGGCCATCAACGATATTTCACGCTCGCTGAAAAAGCATTCAGTAGCGGAATACGTTGAAAATAAAGAAATTTATAACCTACTTAAAGAAATTGGTGTCGATTACGCCCAAGGCTACTTTATCGCCAAACCCGCCCCGATAGCGTCATTGCAAAACAATCAAAAAATAATCTCTGCAAAAACATCTAGCTAAGTAATAACGAACGAAATTTAACAATTTAGCGCTTTTTCTGAGCGCTCATTTAGCTATACTCAAATTATTCAGTGCGCTGTGAGAGAAGCAGGTTAAGCACGTACAGTTAATTATTAACCTGCTGAAAATACTAAATAAATCATAAAGCCCAACAATGGAATGTGGCATAGCCGGAGAGGTTATATCGGCTTAGAAGACATTGTCTATCAATGACATCAACAAGGCTCGTTAAGGAAAATCAACATGACTGCTTTAGTAACATTACTGCTGAGTATAAACATGCTCATCGCCAGCCAGTGCTACCTTCACGCCAAGCGCAAGGGGTATCCGGTACGGCTGTTTTTAGCACTGGGTGTTATTCCGTATTTTAACCTTGTGGTCTGGGTCTATTTGTTGTTTTTACCGGCACTAGAAAAGCCCCTGTTTAAACCAAAATCAACACCTTAGACAGCTAGGTTCATTAAGGCTCTTCACTGCCCACCGTGCTGCAAGTACGCAGGAACTCACCGACTTTATCGCTGAATAGCCGGAAGTCACCGATTCTTCCTGTGGTCTTGCGCCAAATTAAACCAACATCGCGATGTGCATCAGCGCCGGAGCTGGTAGCCACCAGCGGCTTGGCATCAAGTATGCCCGCGTTAATCGCCATTTGTGGTAAAAATGTAACGCCCAACTTATATTCCACCATCGACAGCAAGGTGTGTAAATTCGCGGCTTCGAATGGGTTGATGCAACTCGCTCGCTCCAAATTACACGCACTGAGCGCATGCCCGGTCATACAGTGCTCACGTTCAAGGAGGAATACGCTGTGCTCTGGAAGCGCGTTGTAATCCACCGACTCATCAATGGGATAGTCTTTGTGTTTCACGAGGTAGAACTTGTCTTTTGCCAATATCTGCGTGTGAAAGCGTCCAGTTTCATAAGGCAGTGCTAGCAGCGCGATATCGATATGGCCATGCTCTAACTTATCGAGTAGGTTATCACTGGTGTCTTCTACCAGCACTAAATCCAAGTCTTTAAACGTCTCTTTGCAGTAGCAATAAAGTGGCGCAGCGACAAAGCTAGCAATAGTCGGAATAACGCCAAGCGTTAGCGTACCGCTAAGCGGGTGCAGATGGCTGCGGGTCAGCTCTTTCACACTCATGGTGTCGTTAATTATTTGCTTGGCCTTCGCTACCACCTCTTCGCCAATGCTGGTGAACATTAAACTGCGGTTTTCACGCTCAATAAGTTGCACGCCAAGATTTTCTTCAAGGTTTTGAATCGCGCTACTCAAAGTCGACTGGCCGATATAACAGGCGCTAGCTGCGCGACCAAAATGTTGATGCTGATGAACTGCGATTAAATATTGTAGTTGCTTGATACTAGGCAGGTTGGTCATGTTTATTGCTCACAAATAAAAAGACCCCAACACCGAGGGCGCTGAGATCTTTTCAAGCTAAAAGACGGTTCTGTCATGTGTTGTGGGAGGTAACTCCCACAACGACGTTATACGCCGAATACTGTTCTTAATATGTAGAAGATTACAATAGCAAGAGCAGCACCAACAGGCAATGTTATTACCCAAGAAACCACAATGTTTCTGATCACACTCATATTCAGTGCAGCAATGCCGCGTGCCATACCCACACCCAAAACGGCACCGACTAGTGTTTGCGTGGTCGAAATTGGCAAGCCAGTACCAGAGGCAATAACTACTGTTGATGCGGCTGCAAGCTCAGCTGCAAAGCCTCGGCTTGGCGTTAAGTGCGTAATTCCTTCACCAATGGTTTTAATCACTTTCTTACCTAAGATAGCAAGACCCATTACGATACCTAGGCCACCTAAAGGAAGAATCCACCATGCCAGTGCTGCTTTTTTCGCAAGCTCACCGTTATTTTCAACGATATTTACAACGGCAGCAAGTGGGCCTATGGCGTTGGCAACATCGTTCGAACCGTGTGCAAAAGCCATACAACAAGCGGTCAGTACCATCAGTACGGCAAACACTTTCTCAACGTTGTTAAACTGCATCGCCTTATCGGCTTTAGGGTCCATTTTTAAGCGTTTAATGGCAAGCATACCAATAATGCCGATAAGCACAGCAATAGCTACCGACAAGGCATAACCTTCAACCGTTCCTAGGTTGATACCAATGTGCTTTAGGCCTTTTTTGATAGTCACCAAGGACATGACAAAACCAGCCAAACCCATATAGATAGGTACGTAGCGTTTAGCATTATCCAGTGGGTTATTGGTATCGAAAATAAGCTTTTGCGCGCTCATAAAGATAAGGTAAGCAATGAAGCCTGATAGCGCAGGCGTCACCACCCAGCTACCCACAATCCCCGCAACCTTGGTCCATTGAATCGCTTCGCTACCTACAGCAACGAGAGCAAAACCAATAATAGCGCCGATAATAGAGTGTGTTGTGGAAACAGGCCAGCCTAAAAAGGACGCAATTAATAACCAGCTACCGGCCGCGAATAATGCTGAAATCATGCCCAACACCATCAGTTCGGGGATATCAGCAAACGGAGCGGCGTCAATAATGCCTTTACGTATGGTTGATGTAACCTCACCACCGGCTAAGTATGCGCCAGCGAATTCGAAGATCATCGCAATGATAATCGCTTGTTTAATGGTCAGTGCTTTAGAGCCCACTGACGTACCCATTGCATTGGCTACGTCATTGGCACCGATGCCATAAGCCATGAAGAAACCTACCGCAGCGGCAACCAACACCAGCACGGTACCGTAGGACGAAATAATATCCATCAGAATAACCTTATTGTCTTAACTTTGTTTGAGCCAGCAGTGTGTTCATATTGTCTTTGCTGGATCTTGGCAATGTTAACGAGCTAGCAATACTTCTAAACGCGAACCAACGCGCTCAGCAATATCGGCTAAATCGCCCACCCACTCGATGATCTTGTACAAGAACATGACATCAACAGGGTTTAGTGTATCTTCAATGCGACGCAATTCTTGACGTAGCTTAATTTGCATATCGTCTGTATCTTGCTCAATCGCATCAAGTTCGGCGAGCATTTTCTCAACCAGGGTTACTTCACGACCACGGAAGCCTGTTTCAAGTAATTCATCTAGCTCATTAATAGCTTTTGATGCTTGCTTGGTGGCGTCCACACAGCGTGATAGATACTGTAAGAAGTCGCTTTGGATGGTTTTTGGGATTGCCATCTCACGGCCAATAACGCGTCCAGCGATGTCTTTAGCTTTATTGGCTATCTTGTCTTGGTGGGTGATCAGTTCGAGCAAATCGGTGCGCTCAACTGGAAGGAACAGTCCACGTGGAAGATTAAGTCTAATCTCACGTTTAAGATCATCAGCCTCACGCTCTATGGAGCGTATTTTAAGACGTAACTCTTCCGCTTCTTGCCATTGAGACTCAAATACATGCTCAAAAAAGGGAATGAGTAGCGCACTTGCTTTGTGCACTTTTTTAATATGATCTTCAATTGGTTTAATAGGTGATTTTGCAAAAACCCCTAAAAACGCATTACTAGGCATAACTGACCCTTTGAATCTAAGTTTGCAATAAAACCGTCATAAATAGGTCATAAACATAGACTACATTGGTTTTGTAGGCTCGTTTCTTTGCTATTTTCCACGACTTAGTTTAACTATGCTTTCGAGCGCAATTTTACCCTATGTGCAGCTCAAACGCATCGAATTTCATGCCTTATTCAGTAAGCTTTTACACTCAACTGGCAATGATTATTTAACATCATAAAAAAAGGGCAAATGTCCGTATTTGCCCATCTTTATTTTCTAAAATAATTACAGTGTCTTAGCGATATCTTCTTGGGAGATATGGCGAATATCCTTGCCGTTGACGAAATAAATCACATATTCGGAAATATTCTGACAACGGTCGCCAATGCGCTCCAAAGAACGTACCGACCAAATTAAGTCCATTACCTTGGGAATTGAACGCGGATCCTCCATCATATAAGTCATGATTTGGCGGGTGAGTGCTTCATACTCACGGTCCACTTTTTCATCCGCTTTGTGCACTTCAAAGGCCTTCTGCGCGTCCATACGGGCAAACGCATCCAATACGTCATGTAACATGATTGACACTAAGCGACCCATATTTTCAATGTTATTGAGCAACCCTTGCTGATCTTTAGTGAAAGAGTCTAATGCTACTTTGGCAATGCGCTCAGCCTCATCACCAATACGCTCTAAATCAGCAATAGTTTTGGCAATGGCAACAACTAAACGTAAATCACTGGCCGCTGGTTGGCGTTTAGCGATGATGCGCGTGCACTCCTCGTCAATGTTCACTTCCATGGCATTGACGCGGTAGTCATTAGCTTTAACCTTTTTTGCCAACTCAGCATCGTTTTTACTGACTGCATCAAGGGCACTGTTTAGTTGTTGCTCAACTAACCCACCCATGCTCAGTACATGGTTACGTACACTCTCTAGCTCTTCATTAAACTTGCCGGAAATGTGTTTGTTTATATTGTGTTCCATAATCGCCTTCTCAAAATTCTACTCTAGTAATCATAGCAACAAGCGTTGCAACATGCCGCGAGATTAACCGTAACGACCGGTAATGTAGTCTTCGGTTTTCTTCTTACTAGGGGTGGTGAACAGAGTATTAGTATCGGCATACTCAATAAGCTCACCCATATACATAAATGCCGTTTGATCAGATACCCGCGCCGCCTGTTGCATGTTGTGCGTTACGATCACCACGGTGAACTTGTTTTTGAGCTCACTGATCAACTCTTCAATAACCAGCGTTGAAATGGGATCCAGCGCCGAGGTTGGTTCATCCAGCAATAACACTTCGGGTTCGATGGCGATAGAGCGAGCAATCACTAAACGCTGCTGCTGACCTCCAGAAAGACCAAATGCACTGTCGTGTAGACGATCTTTGACTTCGTCCCACAATGCCGCGCCACGTAATGACTTTTCCACCACTTCATCGAGTTTACGCTTGTCTTTAATGCCTTGTAGGCGCAAGCCATAAACCACATTCTCATAAATAGACTTAGGGAATGGATTCGGGCTTTGAAACACCATGCCAACGTTACGGCGCAACGCTGCCACATCCACACGCTTGTTGTAGATATTCTCGCCGTGAAGCAGAATTTCACCGTCGATACGGCAGCTATCTACTAGGTCGTTCATACGATTGATACAACGTAGTAATGTTGATTTACCACAACCCGATGGGCCGATAAACGCAGTTACCTGACCTTTAGGAATATCCATACTGACATCACTCAGCGCTTGCTTCTCGCCATAGTAAAGATCGAGATTTTTAATCTGCAATGCTGTTTGCTCTGGCGTTAGGTTATTCAAATCTAGCTTATCGCTGCTTGATGCATTTACCTGGGGTGCAACTGTAATCATAACTTTGTTACCTATCTCAATTCTTTACATTACTTATCTAGGGCGCGGAACTTTTCACGCAAGTGGTTACGAATACCAATTGCGGTGATGTTCAAGGTGATGATCACCGTCACCAGTAAAAACGCGGTTGCATAAACCAAGGGTCGCGCAGCCTCTACGTTCGGGCTTTGGAAGCCGACGTCATAAATATGGAAGCCTAAGTGCATAAATTTACGGTCTAAGTGCACATAAGGGAAGTTACCATCTAACGGTAAGGTCGGAGCCATTTTTACCACCCCAACTAGCATCAACGGCGCCACTTCGCCCGCCGCGCGCGCTACCGCCAGAATAAGGCCGGTCATAATCGCTGGGCTCGCCATTGGCACCACGATGCGCCACAATGTTTCCGCTTTAGTCGCACCTAGGGCGAGTGAGCCTTGACGCACTGAACCCGGGATTCGAGAAAGTCCTTCTTCGGTGGACACAATCACTACCGGCAAGGTCAAAATCGCCAGGGTCAACGCCGACCACATTACCCCAGGCGTACCAAACACGGGGCTAGGCGCCGCTTCAGGGTAAAATAGCTGATCTAAACTGCCACCTAACATATAGACAAAGAAACCAAGACCGAATACCCCGTACACAATCGACGGTACACCTGCGAGGTTAATCACCGCGATACGGATCATCTTCGTCACCGCATTTTTCGCTGCGTATTCGTGTAAGTAGATAGCGGCCACCACCCCAAACGGTGTCACGATCACGGCCATTAGCATCACCATAAACACGGTACCGAATATTGCTGGGAAAACGCCACCTTCGGTGTTCGCTTCACGCGGGTCATCGGCGATGAACTTGCCCAACTGACCAAAGTAATGACCGAGCTTGGCAAAGAAGCCCATGTCATTTGGCTGCCAAAAATCAAGCACTTGATAAAGCGGTAAGGTCACCATTTCACCACGCATGTCTCGCACGATCACTTTGTCTCGCTTGGCGGCGTCACGCAACGCGAAGAGCTCTTTCTCATAGCCTTTATAAGCTTCACGCAAACGTTTACGCTCGGCTTCAAGCTCAGCCATGTGCTCGGGTGTTAGGTCATTATCAAGCTCATACGCACGCTCTTGTAGACGTAATTGCTCAAGTTCATAGTTAATGTGACCGATTTCACCGTTTTGTAAATCAAGCGCCTGCTCATTAAGCTCAACCGCGCGCTCGACCAGCTCTTCCAATTTGGCGACCTTGTCGCCTTGTACCAGCTCACCTTGCTCATAGACCTGCTCAATATAACCATAGAAGTTACCGTTTTTTGAGCGTTCAAACACTGCAAGCTCTTTCGGCGTCGACTGTTTTTGGATGTCGGTTTCTAATAACCAACGGAAATCCAAATCAACATACTCACGGTTACCGGTTTTAATTAGGTAACGGGTAATCTCTTCGGCGCCATAGTTTTTTAACTCAACCCCGGAAGCTCGTACTCGACTCGCAGGCACCGCCTCGCGATCATAGATTTCACCAATGACCGTTTGCTGAGGTACAGAGCCTTGAACTTCAAACTGGTGTACTTCTGATGGCCAGAAAAAGCTCAGGCCACGCCATGCAATTAGCGCTAACAAGCCAATTACAGAAATCAAACTGATGCTTACAGCACCACCGGTCATCCAAATCCAAGGAGAACCAGACTTAAACCACTGTCTTACCATGTCGTGTCTCCTCTAATTACAGTGAGCTGTATTTTTCACGCAGACGCTGACGAACAAACTCAGCAAGCGTGTTAAACACGAAGGTGAAAATAAAGAGCACAAAGGCTGCCAAGAATAGAATGCGATAGTGTGAACTACCCACTTCAGATTCCGGCATCTCTACGGCAATGTTTGCTGCTAAGGTACGCATACCTTGGAAGATACTCCAATCCATAATCGGGGTATTACCGGTGGCCATGAGTACGATCATGGTTTCACCCACGGCGCGCCCTAAGCCCATCATAACCGCCGAGAAAATACCCGGACTCGCTGTCAACAAGACCACCCGTACTAGGGTTTGCCACTGGGTGGCTCCTAGAGCTAGAGAGCCTTGCGTAAGGTGACGAGGAACACTGAATACTGCGTCTTCGGCAATCGAAAATATGGTCGGAATAACGGCAAAGCCCATAGCAATACCCACAACCAACGAGTTGCGCTGATCGAAAGTCATACCCAATTCATTGGTAATAAACTGACGTGCATTACCATCAAATAACCAGTTCTCGACGCTGCCGCTCATGGCAAAGGAAACCCAGCCAACCAGTAGCACAACCGGCACCAAAATAATTGAGTGCGCTCCATCAGGAATACGATGACGGATCTGCTCAGGCAGTTTTGTCCAAGCAAAGGCGGTGCTGATAATGGCAACGGGCAGCAATATCAACAACGCGACTATGGCGGGCAAGTTTTCCTCAATCAAAGGCGCTAACCAAAGACCAGCAAGGAAACCGAGAATAACGGTTGGTAAGGCTTCCATAATTTCAACGGTGGGCTTCACCACTTTGCGTAGTTCGCTAGACATAAAGTAAGCGGTATACACAGCAGCAGAAAGTGCAATGGGCACAGCAAATAGCATGGCGTACATCGCCGCTTTAAGAGTACCGAAAGAAATTGGGATCAGTGAAAACTTAGATTCAAAATCATCACTGGCCGACGTTGATTGCCAAATATAATCAGGCTCAGGGTAGCCTTCATACCAGACTTCCTGCCACAACCCAGACCAAGTTACCTCCGGATGCTCATTCTCAATTTCTATCACCTTCACTTGGTTATCAGCCAAGATCAGCGCCGCATTTGAACGCGGAGCAATGGCAAAGTTTTTGATCATGCCATCGGCCACTTTGCCTTGCCATAGTTTCGCTTCACTGGTGGTGTAATACACCCCTAGCTCACCATTATCACCGGCAGTAAAGAAAGTGCGGCGATAAAATTCGGTGTAAATATCTATGGCTTTTTGCTTTGAAGTTTCAAAGGCGCGGATTTTCTTAAAGGCTTTGCCGTCATCGGTATTCACCTCAAACCACTGCGATACCTCGCCATTGTCGTTTGCCAGCATCAGTGAATTGGCGCCAGCAAGCAGCTGCGCGGAAATAATGTTGGCATTTTCTTCGTTAGCAGCAAGTACTTGAGTCAGCTCAACGTCGCTGGCATAACGGCTGTTATAGATATAGATTTGGTTGGCTGAACGCACGAAAACGCGACTGCCGTCGGGCGAGATCAACAGCTCATCAATGCGGCCATCGATGTTAAGCTCGGTTTGTTCAGCCACCCACTCAACCTCGCCGGTCATGAAGTTTTCTTCACCGACATAGGCGCTAAATACCACTCGCTTGTCTGCGGTTAGGGCCACCATCACCACTTTTTCTTCACTTTGCGAGAACGCAAAACGTGTAATGGCCTGACCTTGTGGGTCAACCTCTAGCGGCTTTTCGCCTAAGGGGTAAGTCAAACGTGGAGTCAACTTGCGCTGATTATTAGGGAAGCTCACCATAAAGCTTGGCTTGACGATAACCGCCTCACCATTGCTTAACCCATAGGCATATAAACCTTGGTGCGGTGCGCTAGACGCAAAGCTGGTCACGTCTGCAGGAAGAACCGTTTTCAGCTCGGTCATTTGTTGACCAAAGCCTTGCTCTTGAATGTTGTAAAAGTCCACCGCCCCATCACGCTTAAGCAGATAGGCAATTTCGGTTTGTTCTTCAAGCCCTAAGCCGACAACATCCTGTTGTGCAACATCAAAGCTTGCACGCTCTTCGATGTGCGCAGACTCAAAAATAGGTTGCACCACATAGAGGAGATAGAAAAATATCAGCAACAGCGCCACGAGCACCATTACCCCGCCAGAGGTAATGCCAAACTGGGCTATCTTGTCTTTAAATAGACGGCTTCTATCCGTGCTAAATGTTAAGTTTTGCGGATTGGAAGTCATCAATACACCCTTATATCTTTACGATGCGCGGATTATATTTCATCAAAATGACAGTTTTGTTACATAACGGAAAAACTAGTACGAAATGAGTAAAAAACACCCAATACTACCAAGGCTGTTTTTACATCTGGTTATGACCTATAGCAAATTGCCATTGCGAAGAATTGGACAAACCCCGAAAAGGGGTCAATACTTGCTCATAGCGAGCACATGAAGACCACCTTAACTTTTTAATAATTATACGTTTATCTATCTTATTTTAAGGCTGTGCTCGAAAAAGGCAGCCGCATGAGCTGACTAAATTTCCACAATAATAAAGAGACCGTTATTTATGCAGCAGTTAGTACTGACCGTATTAGGCCAAGATCGTCCCGGCCTCGTTGAAGAACTTTCCTCCGTCATCTTAGATCATCACGGCAATTGGCTAGCCAGCAACCTCTCACATCTCGCTGGTAAGTTTGCTGGTATTGTTCAGGTAGAGGTCGCTGAAGAGCACCTGAAAGAGCTTCAAGACGCACTACAACAATCCCCTCACTTAGAGATCCGTATTGAATCAGGAGATAAACTCGCCAATGACACACCTGAGTGTTTAAACCTTGCGATCACAGGAAATGATAGACCTGGTATAGTGCAAGAATTAGCCGCAGTGATACGTCACAAAGGCGCCAACATCACGCACCTGACGTCGAAGCAACAAAGTGCTCCCAACTGGGGTTCGCCCTTATTCAGTGCGGTTGCTACGGTTACCTTGCCAGCGGGGATGCAGCGCGATGTCGTGATCGACGCTCTGGAATCAATCACTCCAGATGTTATCGTTGATATAGAAAGCTAAAAACAACTTGTATCTACTAAGAAGATGACAGCGCTGTTATGTCATCTTCTGGTCATACTGCGGTAATAAATTAATACACTCACGCAGACTCTCTTCTACACTGAGTGTATTATGAAACCGGAACATATTGTTATGCAGGCGAGCTACTACCCCAAAGAGCTCAGTTGGCTTTCTTTTAACGAGCGCGTACTGCAAGAGGCAAAAGATAAAAACAACCCTATCATTGAACGCATTCGCTTTCTGGGCATATTTTCCAACAATCTTGATGAATTTTTTCAAGTGCGCGTTGCTGACGTAAAACGTCGTATCCTGCTGAACAAACTTCCAGATGCAAATTTCGATGAAGATGAAGCCCTAATGCAGAAAATTCAGGACAAAGTACTTAAGCTAGGGCAAGACTTTAACGTTATCTATGATGATATCTTAGTGGCCCTCAACGAGCACAATATTCATGTTGATCGACCCGAGCAACTCAGTGAGTTTCACCAGCAATGGCTGTTAGCATATTTTAAATCTGAAGTATTAGAGCACCTGTCGCCCATTCTGCTTGATCAAAACAAAAACTATTCCGAGCATATCAACGACACCATGACCTATTTATTTGTCGAAATGCGTCATGAGAAAAGCCACTATGCATTGTTGGAAGTGCCGACCAACCGACTACCACGTTTTGTGCAATTACCTGCGGAAAAAACCCGCCGCCACAAAACTATCGTCCTGCTTGATGACATCATTCTCTATTATCTTGAACAGGTATTTGCCAGCTTTTTTAGCTTTGACGCCATTCGTGGTTTCGCCATTAAGCTCACCCGTGATGCTGAATATAACCTCGACGATGAAATCGAAGAAGGCCTGTTGGATAAAATGTCAAAAGGTCTAAAACAGCGGCTGCGCTCAGAGCCTGTGCGTTTAGTGTACGACAGTGCCTTGCCCGGGGAGATGCTTAAAGCACTGAGGCGACGCTTGGGGATCACTCGCTATGATGCCCTGATCCCAGGCGGCCGCTATCGCAACTTTCGCGACTTTTTAGCCTTTCCCAATGTCGGCCGGCGCTACCTTGAGAACCGCCCACTGGCAACCATTCGCTCACACACTTTTGATCATTTCACAAGCGTATTTGATGCCATTAGCCATCAAGACATTCTGCTGTATTACCCCTACCATACCTTCAATCACTTTTTGAACTATGTGCGTCAAGCATCTTTCGACCCTGACGTATTACATATAAAGGTCAATATTTATCGCGTTGCCAGTCAGTCGCGGTTAATTGGTGCGCTGGTGAATGCGGCAAAGAATGGTAAGAAAGTAACCGTTATGGTGGAGTTAAAAGCGCGCTTCGATGAACAAAATAATATCCAATGGGCAAAGAACTTGGACGAAGCAGGGATCAAGGTGATCTTTGGCATCCCTTCTCTCAAAGTGCACTCCAAACTGTGCGTGATTCATCGCAAAGAGCACGGGCAGATTGTGCAATATGCACATATTGGCACCGGCAACTTCCATGAAAAGACAGCAAAAATATACACTGACTTTAGCTTATTCACTCGCGATCCTGAGATATGTGAAGAGTGCGATAACGTGTTTAAGTTTATCGAGCACAGCTACAAACACTTTAAGTTTAAGCATCTGATGGTCTCACCTGTGAATGCGCGTGAGCGTATCGATGAGTTGATTGATGAGCAAGTAACGCTAGGAAAGAAAGGTCACATTTTTATCAAGGTCAATAACTTAGTTGATAAAGAGTTAGTTGACAAGCTGTATATCGCGGCCCAGACAGGGGTTAAAATAAGGCTGATCATTCGTGGTATGTGCTCTTTGGTCCCCGGCATCAAGGGGTTCAGTGACAATATTAAAATCATTAGTATCGTAGATCGTTTTCTAGAGCATCCTCGGGTGATGGTCTTTGGCAGTGCTGAGCATACCCAGGTATTTATTTCATCCGCTGACTTGATGACACGTAACCTTGATCACCGGGTAGAAGTAGGCGTCCCTGTTTATAATCGCAGCTTACAGCAGGTAATCATCGATATACTCGAGTTACAGTGGCGCGATCGCAGTAAAGCCCGTGTGATTGACGCCGAGCAAAGGAATCATTACGTTCGTCGAGGGAACAAGAAAAAAATCCGCTCGCAAATTGCCATTCATGATTACTTAAAGAAATGGGAAAGCAATCGTGCACACCAATGATGTCACTACTTTCGCTGCTGTCGATTTAGGCTCCAACAGCTTTCACTTGTTGCTAGCAAGAGAGGTCGATGGTCGTTTAGAGGTGTTACACAAAGAAAAGCAGCGCGTATACCTTGCCGCTGGCCTTGATAACAACGACTGCCTGAGTGATGAGGCCATAGAAAGAGCGGTCAGCGTTTTACGGCAATTTGCTCGCACTCTCATCGATTTTCCTGCCGCCAACGTTAAGGTGGTTGCGACCTATACCTTACGCCGAGCGCGCAATATCAAAAGCTTCATGCGCCGTGCTCGTTCGGTGTTTCCATTTCATATCGATGTTATTTCTGGTCAAGAAGAAGCGCGCCTCATTTATCAAGGCGTTGCCCAACATATACACCACGAGGGGCTGCGTTTGGTGATTGATATCGGTGGTGGTAGTACCGAGCTGGCCATCGGAGAGCATCACCAACATCTGCGTTTGAGCAGCAGGAACATGGGCTGCGTGAGCTATTCGCAACAGTTTTTTGCTGACGGGCGTATCTCAAAAAAGCGCTTTAAACGCGCTATTGTTAAAGCCGAGCAGGAGTTAGAGTCTATCGCGAATAGCTTCACCCAATTAGGTTGGCAACATGTACTGGCCACCTCAGGCACAGCCAAAATGCTCAGCGCCCTGTGCCATCAAGGTGACTTAACCCAGCCACTCACCCAATCAGCATTGGCAACCTTGATTGAAGCGAGCTGCGACTCAGGCCATATAGAGCGATTGGAATTTGCCGAGCTCAGCGAAGAGCGGCGCCCCACTTTTTGTGGTGGCCTAGCGATTCTTTACGCCGTGATGACGTTTTTTGATATTGATGCACTCACCTACTGTGACTTTTCACTGCGCGAGGGCATTCTTTACGAGCTCTCAGAGCTGCACGCGCACAAAGATATACGTGTTGCCACGATAGCCAATATCTCCACTCGATATGTGGTTGACAGTGAACATGCGGCCAATGTCAGTGCCACCTTGCAATGGCTCTTTCCTCATATTGAGCAGCCTTGGCAGTTAACCCATGAGGATGATCTCCCCGTGCTTTTATGGGCAGCTCAGCTGCATGAAGTCGGCTTAAGCATAAACTCATCTGGATTACATAAACACAGTGCCTACATTATTGCTAATAGCCAACTTCCGGGGTTTACCCAAGAGCAACAGCAGTTACTTGCATGTCTTATTCGCTTTTACAGAAAAAAAATTAAGCTCAAAGCGTTGCCTGAGTTTATTGCGCTTCCTTCACTAACGTTGAAGCGCATGATTGCCCTATTTCGCCTTGCTGTATTAATGAATCAAAAGCGCCAAGCCAAGCAAAAGCCTGACTATAAAATCAGCGCAGCGAGTCATGAGCTCACGTTGCAACTTGGCAAGCAGTGGCTGTCTGATAACACCTTGCTCGCTGCCGACCTTGAGGCCGAGCAGCAACAATGGAAAAAGCTAGGGCTAGATTTACACGTCTTTTAGGCGATTAGCGCTTTGCATCATTTGTTGTAGCGCATTTTGTTCAGTGAGCAGTATTTGCGAAAGCACGTCTTTACAATCTTCAATCTCTGCACGCTCGGTAAGGTACTGATATAGATCGATAACCTGTTGATGTTTTTTGGCTAGGTAGTTTTGTACTTGCTGCTCATCATGGGCCATATCGGCACTTAATGATTCGAAGTCAATCAGCTCTGGATTTTCGGCAAAATACTCATAGCACCAAGTATTTAACGCATTAGAGCTGGTTAATATTTTAAAACTGGCAACGTCAGCAGCAAGCTTCCCCTCATACCCACTTAGATAATCTAACAGCATGGCACAGCGCTTATCGCTGCTTAAGCCGAGCTGTTCAAAATTGGCAGCAAGTCGGTTGTGAAATTCCACTGTCCAATCCAGTACATGATTAATCTTTTTAACTTGCATATAGCCTCCTTTAGATAGTGTTTTATACACAGCAAGTTTCATGCACAAAAAAGCCCGCTGTCACACGGGCTTCTTAATGCAATGGGCATTCACTGTTAGGTAATTATTTCACCCTAGGGTGTAAAAGATCCAAAGACCCATTACCAACATGATGGCGTTCTCAGAAAAGCTGACGGCCCCTAGAGGGACTGATTGATTACCACCAACACACGCACAGTTGAGGTCACGCTTATCGATATATACGGCTTTAAATACCGATATCCCGCCAATGAGACCAGCAAAAGTCGCAATCACAGCCGTCGCCCATGGCCATAAGCCGCTGAGCATCCCCAGTCCGGCAGCAAGCTCTAAAAACGGATAAATGTACCCATAAGCAGGGAGCTTCATGGTCAGTAGGTCATACTGTTTAAAGCCATTAACAAAACTGCCTATATCCATCAATTTTAACAGCGCCAATAAACACAGTGATGCGCCCATAAAGCTCATCACTAAGGTGGATAATTGCCATCCCATATGCCCAGCGCTTAGCGCAAGAGCGATAGCAAAAGCGGTGCTAAATACTGCTATAACGGGCGTATAGCTTTGCTCATCGTCTTGTTCATCGCTCTGTACACCAAAGTGCTGCTGTAAATCATCGAAGCCGCCAATACGCTCACCATCCAAGATGATTTGCGGTGTAGTGCCAACATCGAAGCGAGATTTAAGTGCTTGCTCCTCTTCCTTATCGGCAAAAACATGATCTTCATAGTCAACATTCTGGCTATCAAGGAGCGCAATGGCCTTTTCACCAAATGGACAACTCGGTTTGCGATAAATATGATTATTACTCATCTCGACTCCTTGTTTGTGTGTTTTACCCGCCATAAGAAATACACAGCAGGGATAACGATCAGTGTCAGCAACAATGCACTTGCCATGCCACCGACCATAGGCGCGGCAATGCGGCTCATTACCTCACTGCCGGTACCGCTGCCATAGAGTACGGGCAACAGCCCAATAATAATGGTCGCAACCGTCATCATTACTGGGCGCACTCGCAATCCAGCACCGGTTTTAATCGCTTGGCGTAACTGAGCCGGTGTTAATGGCCCATGCTGGAGCTTGGCCTCATCATAAGCTTGATTTAAATACACCAGCATAATCACGCCAATTTCTACGGCGACACCGGCAAGAGCGATAAAGCCCACACCCACAGCCACCGACAGATTGAATTGCATCAGGTAAAGCAACCACACCCCACCGATAAGCGCCAATGGCACCGTGCCCATGATAATGGCGACCTCAGCAAAACGGCGAAAGTTTAAAAACAACAAAATAGCGATAATAGCGAGGGTCAAGGGCACCACATAACTGAGCTTGGCTTTCGCCCGCTCCATATATTCATACTGACCCGCAAAGCGCAGTGAGTAGCCAGGAGGTAACTCCAAAGACTGCTGCAGATAGGCTTTAGCTTCACTAACATAGCTGCCCATATCGACGTTATTGATATCGACAAACGTCCAGCCGTTAATGCGCGAGTTTTCGCTCTTGATCCCCGCAGGCCCAGAAGTGACGCGAATGTCGGCAACATCATCGAGCTGTAATTGCACGCCAGTAGGGGTAATAATGGGCAACCTCCCTAAACTTTGTGGCGAATCACGGTAGCTTTGCGGAAAGCGCAGGTTAATGGGGTAACGCTGTTGCCCTTCGATAGTTTGCGTTAGGGTTTGCCCCCCTACCGCAGTGGCAATCATGCTTTGCACTTGCGCCATAGACAGCCCATAGCGGCCAAGCAGCGCGCGGTCAAAACGAATATCTAAATAGCGTCCTCCTGCCACCCGCTCAGAGTATACCGAGGCGGTGCCGGGAAAGTCTTTCAATAAACGCTCAATATCCTGACCAATTTCTTGAATTTTATTTAAATCTGGCCCCGCCACTTTGATCCCCACCGGGGTTTTAATACCGGTGGCGAGCATATCGATCCGGGTTTTTATCGGCATCACCCAAGCATTGGTTAACCCAGGAAATTTAACGAGGGCGTCTAACTCGTCCTTAAGCTTATCGATGGTCATGCCCTCACGCCACTGGCTCTTTGGCTTAAACTGAATAAAGGTTTCAATCATGGTCAATGGTGCAGGATCTGTGGCGGTATCAGCGCGGCCTATTTTACCGAATACCGATGCCACCTCTGGCACGGTGCTGATCAATTTATCGGTTTGTTGCAGTAGTTCACGCGCTTTACCGATTGATAACCCTGGATAAGTGGTGGGCATGTACATTAAGTCGCCTTCATCCAAAGGCGGCATAAATTCGCTCCCCAGCTTACTCAGTGGGTAGTAGGTTGCCACACCCACTGCCAGTACCAATAACAAAGCAACCTTAGGGAAACGCAAAACGCCACCGAGCAGCGGCCGATAAAGCGCAACCAATAGCCGGTTTAAAGGGTTTTTATTCTCACTGACTACCTTGCCACGAATAAAGTAGCCCATAAGCACAGGGACCACGGTAATAGCAAGGCCGGCAGCGGCCGCCATGGCATAGGTTTTGGTGAACGCCAACGGCGCAAACAAGCGCCCCTCTTGGGCTTCAAGTATAAACACCGGCAAAAAGCTGACTGTGATAATAAGCAAGCTAAAAAATAACGCCGGCCCCACTTCGGCCGCTGACTGCGCAACAATACGCCAGCGGTTATCCTTGTTCAGCGGCTCTCGCTCCATGTGTTTATGCATGTTTTCTATCATCACAATAGCGCCATCGGTCATTGCCCCAATGGCGATAGCAATCCCGCCCAACGACATGATATTGGCGTTAATCCCCTGCATATACATGACGATGAATGCCACTAAGATACCCAGCGGTAAGGTGATCACCGCCACCAGCGAAGAGCGCAGGTGAAAAAGGAAGGCCGCGCACACCAACGCCACAATGAGAAGCTCTTCAAGCAACTTATCAGCTAAGTTATCAATAGCGTTGCCGATGAGATTTGAGCGGTCGTACACCGGGACAATTTCCACGCCTTCAGGGAGGCTGCCACGCAGTTCATCTAGGCGCGCCTTAACACCATCAATCGTACGCTGAGCATTCTCACCAAAGCGCATCACCACAATACCGCCAACGACCTCACCTTGACCGTTAAGTTCAGCTATACCCCGGCGCATTTGCGGCCCCAGCGTCACTCGCGCCACATCGCGCAGCAGCAGCGGCACACCATTGTTTTGAATCCCCAACGGCGTTTGCGCTAGTGCGTCAGTAGATTGAATATAACCGGTGGCAGTGACCATATACTCGGCTTCGGCTTGTTCTATCACAGAGGCGCCAATCGCCTGATTGTTATCTTTTACCGCCCGTGCCACCATCGCCACAGGAATGTCGTAGGCGCGTAATTTTTGCGGGTCGAGCTCAATTTGATACTGCTTTACCATGCCACCGACCGTGGCCACTTCGGACACCCCGTGCACCGCTTGCAGTTCGTACTTTAGCAACCAGTCCTGAATACTGCGCAGTTCACTTAAATCATGGCTGCCTGTGGTGTCAGTGAGGGCATAAATGTACACCCACCCGACCCCGGTGGCATCGGGACCCAGACGCGGCTGAGCGCTGCTCGGTAAGTCTCCCTCTACTTGTGACAAATACTCTTGTACGCGTGAGCGGGCCCAGTACATATCGGTGTCATCATCAAAAATGATGTAGACGTAAGAATCGCCAAAGAACGAAAAACCGCGCACGGTTTTTGCCCCCGGCACTGACATCATGGCGCTGGTGAGTGGAAAGGTGACCTGATCTTGTACCACCTGAGGGGCTTGACCAGGGTAGCTGGTTTTGACAATCACCTGCACATCGGACAGATCTGGAATTGCATCAACCGGGGTGTTCTTTAAGGTATATAAACCAGCTCCAGTGAGCATCAAGGTCATTAAAACCACTAAGGCTCGGTTTTTTATCGACCAATGAATAATTGCCGCGATCATGATGCACCTTCCTGCTCGCTT
The DNA here is from genome assembly GCF_022347865.1 of Pseudoalteromonas sp. CNAT2-18.1. Taxonomy (NCBI): domain Bacteria; kingdom Pseudomonadati; phylum Pseudomonadota; class Gammaproteobacteria; order Alteromonadales; family Pseudoalteromonadaceae; genus Pseudoalteromonas; species Pseudoalteromonas sp. CNAT2-18.1. Next base: position 227,899 of record NZ_JAKRFR010000005.1, read on the forward strand.
AGGATCTCAATATCGGTGATCACAAATTGCCCTGCGCGTATCTCAAAACGAAAGCGGACTTGCATACCTTCACTGAGAAAATCAGTGGCCAGCCCGGCATCTAATTTGAAGTCCATAGTCGTCGCTTCGCGATTCCATTTTGCAATCGGACCTCGCGCGATACGTAGGGTACGCTCAGCGTGATTAATGGCTTTTACTTCGCCGTTCACCCTAGCATGGGCATAATCGCGTTTATCTAAGCGCGCCAGCTCAGCTTGTTTATTCGACTCGGAATCCAGTAAGAACTGACCCGAGGTCACTATTTCTTGGCCTGGCTCTAAGCCGGCGAGAATCTCAACCCATGAATCGGCCACGCGACCGGTGTGCACCGCTACCGATTTAAAGCGTCCATCGCCGAGAGCCAGCACCACACGCTGTCCTTGCGCGGTATTAATTACCGCTTGCTGGGGCACACTCAAGGTCGGGGCGTTATTGCTGGCATCAATGACAACTTTGGCAAACATATTCGCCTTGAGCGCACCATTTGGATTGGCAAAGCGCAATCTCACTTGGGCTGTGCGCGTCGTCGTATCAAGGCTGGGGTAGACATATTCAACGCTGCCACGCCAGCGCATTTGTGGTAAGTAATCCAGCGTCATCACCGCGTCTGCGCCTTCGTTTAAATACGGCAATTGACGCTCATGGACATCGACAATCACCCATACTTGGTCGGTTGCAGCGATATCCATTAATGAATTTTCGGGCTTAACGTAAAAGCCTTCGCGCACATTAAGCTGCTCAATCACACCATCTTGTCGTGCATAATAGGTGATATTCTGCTGCACCTTGCGTGTTTCGGTGAGCTCCTCGATAAAGCTGGGGGCAATTTTAAACGCTTTCAGGCGAGCGACTGCGGCGCTGCGCAGCACCTCGTCTTGGCTATTAAGGGCAAGAATAAATTCCTTTTGAGCGTTGACTAAATCAGGGCTATACAAAGTATATAAAGGCTGGCCCTGGCTGACTTTCGCGCCTGCAGATTTGACATAAAGCTGTTCAACCCAACCAGCCACTCGCGGGTGCACATGAACCATGGCTTCTTCATCGTAGCGAATATTGCCAAACGATGTAATCGAGTTAACCAGTTGCCGCTTGGACACTTGCGCACTGCGAACACCGAGGTTGTTCTCAACACTGGCGCTAATGGCAATGACGCCCGGCTCATCTTCAGGCTCGTCATACACCGGCACCAAATCCATCCCCATAGGAGATTTTCCCGGACCATCGCGGCGATAGCTGGAGTCCATTGGCGCGACCCAGTAGAGCGGCTGTTTCTCAGCGTTTTGTTGTTCTTCGGTTGATGATGCGGGTGCACCATCGTGACTTACTTGGGTCACACCCCAAGTAACTGCAGCCGCAATACCCATCGCGAGTGCATACTTCACTAATTGTTTCATTTTGCTTACCTAGAAATAGAGATATCAACAGTATGTTGCTGTGCGCCAGACGCACTGGTGCTAGGTCAAGCGATAATAGGGGGTCTAAATAGGCTGGTGGCGAGTCGCGTGGGGGCACGACTCGGTTGTAGGTGTGACTTCGTCGCAACAACGGTACTTGCAACAACCATGCTGTTGGCTATAAAAGCTTGCGCATGACACAAACTATCTGGGCAGGTGCACTGCATATCCTGCTCGCAACAGTCATGTTGACTGGGCTGGCTATCGGCCATAACTGCGTGATGTGCCATCATCGAACTCATAGCATCATTTTGCTGTTGCATGTGAGTACACTGGCCTTGCACCGACGCACTCACCGGCGTACTAGCTAAAACTAGCAGCAATAACTAGCAGCAATAAGGTGATAATGTAATGCGTCACTTTCGCCATAGTGAATGAAAGCCTTGGTTAGGTTATTTGCTATGTGTTTGCAGCTCGCGCCGCATCTCTTGGTTAATCAGTATACTTGATATAATCGACATCAGGCAATACGCGAAAAACAACCAAAAACCAATGTGCAGTTGCGCGTTCATATCCACAAGTTGCCCAAAGTGGTCATCGGCATTACCTCCCAGATAGGTAATAATTAGCGCTAAAACAAAGACATCGGCCATACTCCACTTACTTAGCAGAGCACTTAGCCAATGTAGCTTTAAACGCCATTGCCGTGTGTTTATCAGCATTGCTAATAATTGTAAGCAGGTTTTAAACAGCGGTATAAGCAGTGAAAATGCTCCCACTAATACTGCGACCAGCACGTTGTCATGGTGATAGAGTTCACTCACCGTCCCCCAAATACTACGCGTTTTGCCGTAGGCGTCTATTTGCCCCTCGAGCTTATCTAGTCCCAACATTTGTGACAGCATACTGAGCATACGCCGACTCTGCGAGTCGGATTCAGCGACCAAGGCATCCACTGCGGTATTGGCTAGTTGTGACTTTTCAATTTTTGCCTCGATAGTCAACGCCGGCTGAGTAACAGCCACCGCAAGAAGCGCCAAGGACCCAAGCAAAAACAATATGATAACAATGCGACCCACAAATGCGCTCCAAATTTATAACCCAAGTTCAGCATACTGTGTCGCTAGTCGCTAAGCAATTCCATAGTTTTATCGCAGTAAATTCGCGATTGTGACAGCGCTGCATACAATACCTGCGGTTCACTGGCTGGGCGAATGGTTTGCAAAATTTCCTCGGCGAGTGGCCACTGGCATTGTTCGCATGCGTACGCCAAGTTAAGAGCTTGACCCAGCATTCCTTGGGCATTAAGCAAGGCACCGCTGAGCGCCCCATCAAGGGAGAATTCCTTGGCCAAGTTTTCCAGCGACACATCCAACACGGCATCAAGTACAGATAACAGCCCAAGAAGATAACCCTGCTCTACCATCGCCTTGCCTGCTGGCGACACTAATTCGGCAATAAGCTGGGCACGCATTAACCCGAGCTTAGTCAGCTCTGCAGGTTTTTGGGCGCCTAGTTCTCCCAGTGCGAGAACACGAATAAAGCGACGAATACTTTGCTCACCAAGGTAAGTCACTGCCTGTTGTAGGGAACTGATATTGGCGCGCGTACCACTGAGGCCATTAGCCATTCTTAATATCCGCGCGGTCAACGAAACGTCGACACTAATGCGTTTGGCGATTTCTTTGAAATCAATTTCAGCACTCATGGTTAACTGCAGTAATTCAATAATCACACGCTTGGCAGGGCTAATATTTTTAAATTCCAGCATCGCGGGTTTGGCAAAAAAATACCCCTGTAACAGATCGGCTCCGGCCCCCACCACTGCTTTTGCCTGCTCAGGGGTCTCAATACGCTCAACAATAATTTGTGCTTGTGGATACACCATGCGCAATTTTTTTATCAGCATCACTGTACTGATTAGTTTTGGCTCCATTTCAATTTTAATGTAATCCACCAGCTCTAACAGTGGCTGCCACTTGGGATCTTGATCATAATCATCCAGTGCAAATCGGTATCCTTTTTTCTTTAAGGCACTGACGACATGAACAAGTTCAGAGACACCTCGGCTGCGCTCAACAATCTCAATCACCGTGTTATCTTTAGGAAGTAGCTGGGGGATTTGCTCAAGTAATGCGTCTGTGGCCAAGTTTAAAAAAGCAGGTAAGCCAGCACTGACTTTTTCAAGCCCTTGCAACAAAATAAGGTCGAAAAACATGCGACCCGTGGCTTTTGAGTCTCCCATTCCTTGAGGAAAGCAATTTTGTGGCGAATCCCGATAGAGAAGCTCATAAGCTACTAATTCGCCGGTGCTAGAGAAAAGCGCTTGCCGGGCGACATATTGCGCCTCCAGCTGTGAAGGGGTCTGGGAGTCTGATTGTTGCATTTACCACCTGTCGCTAAACTCTTCGCTCTACTACTGATATAACGCTTAATCGGTGAGTTGTCACTGTAAAGTTTCACTTTCTTCTTTTCACACCTGCGCAATAGTTGAATTACCACTATGCTAGTTAGTAAATAGCTTAATTTCTTAAAACGAATGCGGTTCTACGTAGTTTGCTTATGTGTCATGGCCTTGCTGATTTCTTCATCGGTCAGTGCCCAGCCGTTAAAATATAATGTCAACGCCAGTGGAAGTTGGTACCCCTATGCTACGCAAAGCGCAAAACACCCAGGCATTGTTCGCGAATACATCGCGGCAATAATGAGCGAAGCAGAGATTGCCAGCCAACATGTGAGTTTGCCTCCTAAACGCACCGTTCAGTCCATTCAAGCAAAGCAACTGGATTTTGAAGTCATCAGTCCTAGTTGGCTTTCCCAAGCGCAGCGCCACGACGAAAAGTTTGTATTCTCTGCACCGCTGTTTCCTGTCGATGAGTATCTAGTGGCCCTGACATCTAAAGTACATCAATACCAAACACGTGACAGTATTTTTCGCCAAACAGTGGGCACGGTAAGAGGGTATTACTATCATGATGATAATAGATTCGAACGTATGGATTTTAATAGCGAACGAGAGTTGATCCTAGCTCTACATCGAGGTCGCATTGATGTGGCGATCATCGGCGATTTACCGGCTAAATATTGGGCTCATCGTTTGGGTGTTGATATTGCTTTAGGAGCTCGCCACTCAAGCGGACAGATGCATATCCGCTTGCTGCGCGAACATCAGCCGCTATTGACTCGAGTGAATCAAGCAATTGAGGAGCTAAAAAGCCAAGGTTTCTATGAGAAGCTAAAGCAGCGATATGTCGCCCTTTACCTGTAAAACATTACCTTTTGTAAGGTTATTTTGGTTATAATTGCCATTTCTCCCTACCAAAAGTTAACTATGAGTATTGAACAGACCCTCAAACAGCGTAGTAATAACACCTGCGAACTATGCGCCAGTCAAGATAACCTCAGCGTCTATGCGGTACCACCTGAAGGCGAAGCCCATTCAGATAAAGCTATTTTAGTCTGTGCCACCTGTGCAGCGCAGCTTAATGGTGATGAGCAACTCAGCGCAACTCACTGGCATTGTTTAAATGACAGTATGTGGAGCCCAATCCCAGCAGTACAAGTTGTAGCTTGGCGGTTGTTGAATCAATTAAGTACCGAGCACGGCTGGGCCATGGACATGCTTGATATGCTGTATTTGGATGAACCAACACAGCAATGGGCTCAGGCTGCCATTGCTGAAGAAGAAGATGTTATTCACCTCGACGCCAATGGCGTGCGCTTAAATGCAGGTGATACCGTGACACTTATTAAAGATCTAGATGTAAAAGGCTCAAGCTTGGTGGCGAAACGTGGCACCGCCGTGCGCAATATCAGCTTGACCTCTAACCCTGAACACATCGAAGGACGTGTAGACGGACAGCGCATAGTCATTGTCACGCAATATGTAAAAAAATAAAAACCCCTCAGTGTCATGGCGATGTACTACATTAAGTACCTATTAATGCATATTTTCTTACACTTTCGTTAGCATTTAAGGAGTTTATGTAATGAGTATGAATGTCACTTTACCCGCCGTGGCTCTGACCACACTTCTACTTGGCGCTTGTAGCAGCTCAGTTGAGCCGCAACAGCAAAATATAGCTCCTGCGGTGCAGAGCAAAACCATGCAGGTTCAGGTTATGTACCGCGACCGCAGTTTGCTTCCGCCTGGGGCTGAGCTAAAGGTTACCTTAGCCGATGTTTCGTTGATGGACGCACCCGCAAAAGAACTGGCAAGTAAAACCCTGCCCTTGGAGGGAGCGCCCCCGTATAACGTTGAGCTCACCTTTGATTCGTCTGAAGTAATCGCCAATATGCGTTACAGTGTGAGTGCCAAAGTCACTCGTAATGGCGAGCTACTCTACATTACCACTGAACACAACGATCCCTTTGGCACCGTGCAGTCACAAAGCCCAATTAAAGTCATGATGGAAAAAGTTGCGAAGCCCGATGTGTCTCTGACGAATACCTATTGGAAGGCCATCACCTTGAAAGGTAACAAGGTGCAAGTAACTGAACGTGAGCCGCATATGCAGTTTCACGATGATGGTAAAGTAAGTGGTTACTTAGGCTGCAACAACTTTACTGGCCAATATGTTAAGGGACAACATTTCGGCTTGCGTTTTAAAGCAGTGGCTAGCACCAAGAAAATGTGTATGGACTCGATGGCGCAAGAAAGTGCAATGAGTGAAGCGTTAATGAACACGTTCAGCTACGACATCATGGGTGAAAAACTCGTTTTGCGTGACGAGCAAGGGAGCAACTTAGCCACCTTTCAAGCTGTCTATTTCAACTAAAGAAGCTACTGGGTTAACGCTGATGTTTTAGCACAGCGTTAGCCCTAAATCGCGGCCAGCCTAGTGAAGGTTAATTGCTGACCTTTAAGTAAGTATCAAGTTTTTTGCCATCTAGGGGCTGCGCATAGTAATAACCCTGCCCTTCGTGACAACCAATAGATTTTAAAAATTGCAGCTGTTGTTCGGTCTCAATGCCCTCTGCAATAACCCGTAAATTCATTCTGTTAGCTAACGAGACCACTAGCTCGGCGATTTCACCGTTGTCCTGATCGGGGATCCCTTTAACAAAAGCTCGGTCTATCTTGAGCCGATCAAAGGGTAACTTGTGTAAGTAACTTAACGAGCAAAATCCAGTGCCAAAATCATCAATCGCCACGTCAATACCGTAACTTTTGAGCTCATTAAGCGTGCGCGTAACCTGCTCAACCTCGTCCATAACGACGCTTTCGGTGATTTCCAACTCTATTTTATCACTGGGTACGGCAAAGCGTGCCAAGGTTTGCGCAACGCTCTGAGCATAATCAGACGCTTTAAACTGTGGCACCGAGACATTCACCGATATTTGCATATCAACGCCATGCTGGGCTAGCTCTCGCTGTTTGGCACAGGCCTGTTCAAGCACCCACTGGCCAATCTCTATAATCATCCCCGCGTCTTCAGCCAAAGGCACAAATACGGCCGGAGAAATAAACTGACCTTGCCCTATCGGCCAACGCAATAGTGCCTCACAACCATAAGGCTGCGCCGTTGCCAAATCTACTTGCGGTTGGTACCACACCTCTAGTTTGCCATCTGCAAAATCTTCCCGTAGGCGTCTTATCATCGCCAAGCGATGGCTCACCTGCTCTTCCATTTGTTTATCAAAGTAGCAGTAACTATGGCTAATATCGGCTTTAGCATGGCTTAATGCGATCGACGCTCGCTTTAAGGTGCCCAGCGCACTGCTGTCAAAATGAGGCTGAGTGCACAATCCAAAGGTAAAATTTAAATGCAGCTGATGCTCAGCCGCGATAAAGGGCGCACGCAACAACTGCTGTAATTGCGCAAAGGGGAGTTGCTCCTCATTACTTACTACAGCGAAGAGATCTGCGCCAAGCCGCGCTACGACTTGCGTCTGTTGATGCTGCGCTTGCAAACGCTGCGCCACAGCAACTAACAGTAAATTACCAATATCGTGGCTGAGCCCTTCATTGATGTCGGCAAACCGGGCAATATCAATCAGTACTAAATAATCGTGGGCGTTGGTGTTTTTTTGTAAGCGCTCCAAAGCGGCGATAAAGCCGTTACGTGAACATAACCCCGTAAGTGAGTCTTTAAACGCAACATTGCGTAACCTATCCACCAACAGCACGTTGTCGAGGCCTACCCCCACATTAGTTAAAAGTAGGTCAATGTATTGCATCAGCGCATGCTCAATAATGTGTTCACCCTCAAGGCAAATGACATACTGCTGTTGTTTGGCACGAAAGAAAAAGCTCACCGAGTGTTCGTTATGCTGGTGCTGAGCTAATTTAAAACTGGCTTTGATCTGCTCTTTTACAGAGGCCGTTAAAGCGCTTTCTTCGATATGTTGGTGATGCACATTTTGATACTCACCGGTGCCCCCATAGACAATCTCCACACCGTCATCATCTAAGCCACACACCACCCCTTGTTGCGGACCCGCTGTAAAATGAGCAAGGTGTTTAATCGCTGCGCGACTCAAAGGCAGTAACTGACTAAAATTCAGTATTTGCTCACTTGCCAGCAGCACTTGGGAAAGGGCATGACTTTGCATAGATAATTGCGTTACCTGCTGGTGCGAGCGCAAGGCCGTTACCATGGTGGTGGCAAGCTTCGAGCGGGTCAGTTCAGTTTTAGTGCGGTAGTCATTAATATCATATTGACGGATGATCTGCTCTTCAGGGGCATAACCTGGCTGCCCTGTACGCAACACAATGCGTACCACGTGATTTTTTAACTCTTCACGCACCCGTTTGGCAACAATTAACCCGGCGTCGTCGCTTTCCATAACAACATCAAGTAACACCACCGAAATAAGCGGATTGTCACGCAAAATATCAACCGCTTGCGTACCATTAAAAGCGTGATGAAAGCGCAACCCCTTACCGTTGAGCTCAAAGTTAGACAAGGCTAACTCCGTCACTGAGTGTATTTCAGAGTCGTCATCAACAATGAGCACATCCCAAAACTCTTGGGGTTTAGCCGGCTCCTCGTCAAATTCTTCATTAAGAAAAATAAAATCACTACTTGGCGAAGACATAGCCTTCCTTCGAAACCGTAAACAATCGAATATTCACTTACTTAGATGAGCAATATTCACAACTACGGAGATAGAAAATTAAGTTCTAACAGTATAGTCTAATCTTTCGACTATGCTTTTTGTGTTTCTGCGCAGAGGTACTGTGATAACCCTAGCACGCAATGTAATAAAAACTCTAGTTTTACTCGCGCTCATACTGGTGCTGGTTGGCCTTATCGCCAAGCAACATTATCGCGTTGAGCGCAGTATTACTCTGGATGTGCCGAGCGCAGCGATAAAGCCTTGGCTGTGGGATTTAACTCAGTGGCAACAATGGCTAGCGCTACGCCAATTCGACCAACAAGCTCGTTTAGAAGTTCGTGCGCAAACCCAGGGAGTTGGCGCTCATTTAGGCTGGCAAGGGCAACGCTCCCGAGGGGAACTAAGTATTGTCAGTGACAGTGCATCTACTCTCAACTATCAATTACTGGTCAATAACGAATACCTCTCGCATGGCCAGTTTCAATTAATCAGTTCAGGGGAGCAGACCCGTATCTTATGGCAGCAACAAGGTGAAATCACTCTACCCGTCATTGGCCCCTATTTGGTCTGGTTTACCGAACATACCCTCGCTAATACCATGACTCATAGCCTAAATAATTTAAAAACAGTGGTGGAATTGGAGCACAAGGATGAGCAGTAAAACCTTCACTGCGCAAACCAAACTGGCGCAACTTATTGCCCAACGAGTTGGTTTTAAAATAAAAAAACAGCGCAACTCTTTACCTGTACCGGCCCAAGAAGGAGGCTATTCCCGCCAAGGAGCTCGCCCCAGTGGGTTTGTATTCGATCAACGAGTGCCTCTTGCAGAGCGAGCCCTCAAACGTGAAGAGCTCAAGCGCCTAAGACAGCAACACAATATAGAATCAATACTCGCCCAGGCCATGCAATACTGCCCAGACACTAAAACCGATGGCTATGTTGACCCTGATTGGTTTGAGCGCTTTATGTCGCTTGCCGAAGACTCCGCAACAGCGTCCATGCAGCAGTTATGGGCAAAAATTCTTGCTGGAGAAACGCTGGCTCCGGGGACCTTTAGTATCAAGAGCTTGCAAACCCTAAAGCAAATGACCCAGCGCGAGGCATTGGCTATACAAAAAGCCGCTGCATTGTGTGCTCAGCTCGACTTTGATCATTCTCATATTATTTTATTGGGTTATTACAAGCGCCCGTCGTTATTCGACTTACTGCGCAAAGGCAATAAGGAGCAACTCAACTTGGCCAAGGCGGGACTCAGTTACCCTCAAATATTAACCTTGATGGATTGCGCTGTGCTGTATCGCAAAGAAATTGAGTCAGCGAACTTTCGCGCCAAACAGCAGCTAAAACTGCGCTTTTACGATACCTCATTAACGCTCACAGCCAAAAACAGTGACTTAGTTCTGAGCTACTACAAATTCACCCAAACGGGTGATGAATTAAGGCGGTTGCTGCGTGCCACATTGAGCCCTACGTTTAAGCAAGCAATAGAGCAAGCACTGCAGCGTGACTTCGATTTAGAGTGGTCATAAATACAAAAAAAGCGGCCTGCGCCGCTTTTTCAAAGTTTACTATTTAGAAGTGAACTTGTAGCCCTGCAAAGGGGCCTGAAACATCAATATCAGTATTGATATCATCAACATCATCAAGTTCAATCATCATCGCTCGGTAGCCTGCACGTACAGCCACATCCACCGCTAGATTATCAATAAACTCCCACTGCACCCCGACTTGGTAGTCATGCACGGTACTGTCATCTAATGCGAAAAAGCTGCCCTCAGCAAATGCGCTCAAGCCAGTAAAAGGTAAACCCACTTCACCGCGACCATACACTAGTGGCACAAACCCTGAGTAATCAACGCGCACAGACGAACTGTTGTCGGTCTGGGCAACATAAATATCGCCGTCAAACTGTTTCGCGCTCAAACCTAAATCAATCGACACCGCATCGTTATCAAAAATCTCATAGTAAAGCACATAATCGGTGTGACTAAGCTCTGCATTGGTCATGATGTTGCTGCCTACAGCAAAATCGACTCCCTCAAATTCAAAGGTTTGGTTAAGCAGTGCTCCGCCGCTGATGTCCATCTCGGTGTAACGTAGCTTGACGTTAGGAACCAAAGGAACTGGATGCTCCAATGCTGCGTAGTAGCTGGTGAAGGTTTCATCATCGAAGTTGAAATCTTGCTGCGCATAGCCTTTGCTGCCAAAGCTACCTTCTGGCTCAGCCTGCCAACCTTCGGCCCCCACATAAAGGCCTAACACGGTATCGGCATGGGCCATTGGCGCCATCGCTGCAAGCGATAAACCTGCAGCCACAAAGTATTGTTTCATCATCTACCCTTTTTATCCTTGTGCGAGTAACTCGCTTAACTCAATTAGTGCCGCATTAGCACGAGAAATATAATTTGCCATCACTAACGAATGGTTAGCTACAAGGCCAAAGCCACTGCCATTAAGCACCATAGGGCTCCACACAGGCTCTTGCGTTGCTTCCAGTTCGCGAATAATTTGCTGGACGCTTACCTTAGCATTTTTCTTTTCCAAAACATCGGCAAAATCGTGCTCAATAGCGTGCAGGAAATGCAGCAACGCCCAGGTAGCTCCCCGAGATTCATAAAACACATCGTCAATTTCCCACCAAGAGGTGCGCACCTCTTGCTGCATGGGTGCATATGTCGCTTGATGTGCTTCGCGATCGCCAGCCAAATCGGTATTAACACGCTCTTGTCCCACGCTGGCGCTGAGGCGTTGGCTGAGGCTACCCAAACGCTTTTCAGCCTCTTTTACCCAAGTACGTAGATTATCCGCACGGGCATAAAACTGACTTTGTCTGTCGTTACTGTCCGCGATTTGACTGCGGTAGGCAATCAGGTAATCAATGCCTTTTTGATACTCACCTTCGGCACTGGGCCACATCCAAGCAGTGCTACTGATATTAAACTGCGGCTGCGCTTTTTTCAGTGACGGGTGCTCCGTGGATTGCGACTGTGAACGGCTAAAGTCTTTACGCATCGACAACGCTAAATCACGGGTCATCTCCAACGCTCCGTATTCCCAGGCCGGCATGTTGTCCATCAATACGCTGGGTGGAGCCATATCGTTACTAAGGTAGCCGCCCGGTTTGTCGAGTAATGTTTGCGCGACGTTAATCAACGTCGACGTGGTCACATAACCTGTTACTAAGCGCTCATTTCGTTCGCTAGCTTGCTGTTTTGCCTTTTCTACTACATCGAAGCGATCGGGCTCAATGCTCCAATAAACGGCAATGAGATAAAATAATAAAAACAATGCAGCAATGGCTGCGGCAATCTTTCCTTTATGCTGAGACATAATAACTCCTAGTGATGATGGTGCTGATGTTCATCGCTGTTATTGTCTTGCGACTGTTCAAGCAAGTTATAGATGCGTGCCTGTGTGAACACACGGTCGCCATCGGCAAAATACAGGGTCATTTTCAGTTGCTCACCGGCCACCAGTTTCTGACTTGGCGCAAATAGCATTAAGTGTAGTCCACCGGGTTGAAATACCAGGGTTTGGTGCGCAGGAACCTGTAACTCTTCAAGCTTACGCATTTGCATCATGCCATTTTTATGTTCATGAGTATGAATCTCCACACGCCCGAGGGTCTCGACCTCGACCTTTTTCAGTACGCGGTCATGATCGCTGTGGTTCATTAACGTAAGGTATCCTACCGAGCTCTCGCTAGCAGGTAAGAAGGTCCGCACCTTGGCTTCACTCACCATAAGTTCGCCATGAGCAGCACTGTGAAAACTGAGCAGTAACGACACTGCACAGATGAAGGTACCTAGGGTTGTACGCAGCATAGCGCTTCCTTGTTATGTTACTTTAACTGTACCCTAATATAGCTTAATGACGCCTGAGTGTCTGTAATAAAATCAGTGTACTAGCCGCAAATAGAGCGTTATTTGCAGCCATGATTGTACGTGTTTATATGGCTAAACCACGATGTGCTCGTCAAACACGAAATGACAAATAAGGTAGATAGCTGCCACCAGCACTGGGGCATTTAAGAACAAGATCACCATCGCTACGCGGGTGAGCCAAACAGGTAGGTTATGACGTTTCGCAAACCCGGCACACACACCCGATAACTTCTTATCCAAGGCATCGCGATAAAAGCGTTGATAGCTAGAGTCTCGCATGGGAATACTCCTATTAGTTTAATTCACTAAGTGAGCATCAAGTTACATGCCAAAACTCATCACATTGAAAAATAAAGGGTTCTGATTTGAATCATCTTTATGTAATTAGCAAAATAGCTATTTTTTAGTGTATTTAGCAATAAAGTTAGCGGACAAAGCTCAGTGCTGTGACTAAAGTATCGGCCGTGGCATCTTGCTTGTGGCCATTTTCAGATAAATGACGACGGTAACCACGGGCACCTGGCATGCCCTGAAATAACCCCAACATATGCCGAGCAATATGCCAAAAGCGCGCGCCTTGGCGCATCTCGTCATCAATATAGCTAAGCATTTTTTCTGCCACTTGATGGCGGCTCAGTGTGCAACCCTCTAAGCCATATAATGCGGCATCTACTTCGGCCAGTAAGTAAGGGTTACTGTATGCTTCTCGGCCAATCATTACACCGTCAACATGCGCCAAGTGATGTTCACATTCAGCGATGGTTTTAATCCCCCCATTGATGCTGATATGAAGGTGGGGAAAATCTTTTTTAAGCTGATACACACGCGGGTAGTCAAGGGGGGGAACCTCACGGTTTTGCTTCGGGCTCAAACCTTGCAGCCACGCCTTGCGGGCATGAATGATAAAATCATCGCAGCCGACCTTGTGACTCGCCTCTATCAACGCCAGCAAGAACTCGTAACTGTCTTGCTCATCGATGCCGATACGGGTTTTTACCGTCACGGGGACGTCAGTGACCGCCTTCATTGCATCCACCCCCTGTGCGACTAGCTCTGGCTCAGCCATTAAGCAGGCGCCAAAGCGACCATTTTGCACGCGGTCCGAAGGGCAGCCCACATTTAAGTTGATTTCCGCATAGCCTCGTTGTGCCGCTAACTTCGCGCAATGAGCCAACTCGTCAGGGTTTGAGCCACCCAATTGCAGCGCCACTGGCTGCTCATGCTGGTTAAAGTGCAAATAGTCACCCTTGCCATGAATAATAGCACCAGTGGTGATCATCTCGGTATACAGCACCGCCTCTTTACTCATAATACGATGAAAAGTACGGCAGTGGCGATCAGTCCAATCCAGCATTGGCGCGACACTGAAGCGACGAAAAGTCGATTGTTGCCAAGAAGGGGTGGGTTGAGTCTGTGTTGTCGCTTCGTTCATAAACCTGTGCCTGCATTACCAAGAAAACCAACGGGCTCTTTGCGCCGAGTTGTGGGCGCGCAATTATACGTCAATCACACCCTGATTGGTATTATCTAGGCCAATACCGACTTTCACAGCAACCCGCACCTAAAGAGATTCACTGATTTTACCTTTGAGTATTAATGGTTTTTCGCGCAGCTCTGCGCGTTATCAGGGGTGCAGTAATGAAAAGGTAAGTAATATTGCTCTTGTTCAGGAAGGTGTTGGTGCTTTACTGCATCATAAAGTAGCTGTGCGCCCTTACGGCCCATTTCATAAGGGTTTTGACCGATATTCATGGTGCCAAGGCCGCTCGCTAACGCTTGCAATTGCAGTGTTTCAGTATCGGCAGAGATAATCACTCGCTGCTTCTTAGCTAGCTGCTGTTTAAACTCTGTCATCACCTGTTGATAATCAGGATTAAACTGTGCAAAGCCAGCAACGGCAACAAAGATTGTCGGCTGCGGGTAACTGATAATGGTGCGTAATTGCTTGAGGGCATCATCGCGACGCCCAGCAGTGAAAAGCGGACAACGAGGATGCTCCAGCCAACCACTCTCACCGTTCAAACGTTTGGTACTCCCTGACAAGGCATAACGCACGCCGTCGATGCGCTTGTTTAAGTTCGGCGTAGTGTGATGTCCCGATTGAATACACAAGGTTTGTGGGTGCTCTCGTTTAAACTGCTTTGCCGCCTCACCAAGTGCCACGCCAAAATCAAAGTTGTTAGTGCCCACATAGGCTAAACGGTAAGTTTGATGTTGTGGTGCCAAGTCTGAGTCAAAAGTGATCACCGCAATCCCTTGCTCCTGAGCCTTTTTTAGCGCTCTATTGACCAAGTGCTGCGAGTCGGTGGTAGACACCAATATACCGTCCACACCTTGAGCAACTAAATCTTGCACTACCAGTGCTTGGGTACGAGCGTCTTGGTAGTCATAAGCGCCATCATAAATACAGCGCAAATCGGCTTGGCGCTGGGCAAAGTCTTGGCAACCTTTGAAGGATTGTTCATAAAAGCTGTCGTTCTTGGTTTTGCCTACGACGGCAAAGGTGTACTGGCCATAAGCAACAAAAGACAACATCGCGCAGAGCGCCGAAATAAGCACTAATGCTGATGAGCGAAGATTAAAACAGTGCAAAATAATTCCCAGTACAACTACCCAAGAAACTTTGGTTTAGAGTAGCTCATCCGGCATTAAAGGCAACATTTAGTTCACAAAACAAAAACAACTGCTGATTATTTAAGCCACTGTACTCAAATGTGAATATAGAATCCACGAGCCAATCACGACCAGCACAACACCACCTAGGGTTTCTGCTCGTTTGCCGATAACCGTTGCTAAACGATGCCCAAGTAAACTGCCCATAGTTACCATCAGCGCTGTGGCTAAGCCTATCATCAGCGCTGCAAGGTAAATATTGACCGCAACAAAAGCTAGGCTCACCCCTACAGTCAGTGCGTCCAAGCTGGTGCCTATAGCAGTCAGTATCACTTTGGCAATAGAAGACTTTTGTGCTGCTTCGCTTTGAGTGTCGTCATCCTCTTTCACACTTTCCACAATCATGTGCGTACCAAGTAGCAATAACAAGATAAACGCCACCCAGTGATCAAATTCTTCGATGTAGTGGGCTCCAGCATTGCCAATCAGCCAACCGATAAGTGGTGTGGTGCCCTCGATAATACCAAATATCAGCCCCATTTTTATGGCACTGAGCAGGCGTGGATGGCGTAGGTAAGCGCCCTTACTGATCGATGCTGCAAACGCATCGGTCGACATAGCTAAAGCCAATAGCATTAACGCGAAAATACTCATAACAACGTCATAACTGTGTATGCATCCGGCTCTAATCTTGCTGTCACCGATATGCTTGCCCCTGAAAGCGCGAATTATGCGCGCTCCCTCAAGCAAGTGCAACTCAGTATCCAGCATAAGCGATGTTAGCCATGCAAACAGGCGTAATTCGAGATACAGTGTCAGGTCTAACCCGGTAAACGGAATAATCTATGGAGCTGTCAGCCTATTTACCCCAGTTATTGTCCATCGCTACGCTAGCAACGATCATGGCTATTAGCCCCGGCGCCGACTTTGTCATGATCACCCGCAATAGCCTAGTATATGGACGTCGTGCCGGTGTTTATTCGGCGCTGGGCGTGGGGTTAGCGATTTGGATTCACGTTGCTTATTCCATAGCCGGCGTGGCGCTGCTCATTGCCCAATCGGTGGTGCTATTCACGGTGATAAAATACATCGGCGCAGCGTACTTAATTTACCTTGGCTATCAAAGCCTGCGAGCAAAGCACCATATCGCCTTGGAGCTAGCGCACGAGGCAGCGCCCAGCAAAGCGTTATCCGCCTGCTCGGCCTGCGTCAAGGTTTTATAACTAATGCCCTAAACCCCAAAACCACGTTGTTCTTTTTAAGTATATTTACTCAACTGGTGAGCGCCGATACGCCCGTTGCCATCCAGCTTGTGTATGGGCTTATTATTTCTTTGGCACACTTACTGTGGTTCGTGTTGGTAGCCATGTTTTTTAGCCACTTTGCATTTGTACACGCCCTACAACGTTATCAACGGCTTATTGAAAAAACCTTAGGTGTCATATTAATGGGCTTAGGCGTTCGCGTTGCCACACTCAGCCAATAAGTAGCTTAGTTTTGGCAGCGGCCGCGAGTTACAGCGCGAAGTAGTCTTTAATGCCACCGAGAATATTTGTCACCGCCACGGAGCTCAGGATCAGCCCCATGACTCTGGAGATAATGCTTGCACCGCCATCACCAATGAGGTTATGTACGTAGCGCGCCAGCAAAAGTAACAATAACACCACGCCTAAGACGCTAAGCATCATTGATGAGGTAATGGCCTGCTCGACCCAAGTATATTCATTATTACGAGTCATCAGCACCGCCCCTAGCATAGCCCCTGGGCTGGCTATTGATGGGATGGCTAAAGGAAATATGGCGGTTTCTGTGGAGTCGCGCACACTTTTAATTTCCGACTCGGGCTTGCCTTCACCAAAAATCATGGTCAGCGCAAACAGCAGCAGTACAATGCCACCGGCAATCTGAAACGCCGCAAGCGGAATACTAATAGCGTTGAGTAGCAACTCACCGACAACGACAAACAGCAGCAGCACTAGCGCCGATACCAGCACCGCTTTGTAAGCCACTTTACGCTTAAATGCAGCATCTTCACCTCGCGTCACGGCAATAAATACCGGTACTGTGCCTATGGGGTCAATTACCGCGAAAAAGAAAATAAAGGTGGCCAGTAATTCGTGCACACTTGCTCCTGAAAATTAAAACAAAATGATACCGCTCTCATGCAGACAGAGATAGTAATTTTTATGCGTCATAGTATGCTAGTATAGGTGGCGTTAAGATGAACGAAGGTTAGCTATGAATGTAGATGCGCTTGTCAGTAAAGCTAAAAGAATGTGCGACAGCAAAGGCGCCCGCTTTACTCCCATCCGTGAAAAAGTATTCCGTTTACTTGCCAGCACTAAAAGCGGTGTTGGTGCGTATGACTTATTAGAGCAATTAAAAGTGACAGAAACCAGCGCAAAACCTGCGACGGTTTATCGCGCACTGGACTTTTTAGCTGAACAAGGCTTTATTCATAAAATAGAAAGCACCAACGCGTTTATGTTGTGCCACCATTTTGATTCAATTCATCCGGTGCAGTTGCTTATCTGCGATCAATGCGGTCATGTAGACGAGCTGCACTCGAGCGTGCTGTCGCATGAGTTAAGTGAGCTCGCCTCACAAAGCGGCTTTAGTGTAAGCTCGCAAACTATTGAAGCGCATGGCATTTGTAAACGCTGTCAATCTTAGTAACAACTTGCTAGGGTAAAACACGTGCTGCAAGAACAGCAAAATTCACCTTCTGCGAACAAAGGTATGGACAATGAACGTCGAGTTTATTAACCCTTTTCTTTCTTCTTTGGTCAATGTGTTGGCCACGATGGCACAAACTGAATTAAAACCGGGCAAACCTCGCGTTAAAAAGGACGAGGTCGCGGCAGGCGATGTGTCAGGGTTAATCGGTATGGTCGGCCCACAAACAAAGGGCTCACTCTCTATCACTTTCGATGAAAGCCTAGCGCTTACCATCATGGAACGTATGCTAGGCGAGCGCCCCAGTGCCATTAATGAAGAAGTGACCGACATGGTTGGCGAAATCACCAACATGGTTACTGGTGGCGCCAAAAACTTACTGGGTGAAAAAGGTTATGACTTTGATATGGCGACTCCAGCAGTGGTTTCAGGCACTGGCCACACCATTACCCACAAATGCGAAGGAACCACAATTATCATGCCTTTCACCTCAGGTGATGGCAATGCCCACATCGAGATCAGCTTCGACACCTTATGAGTTGGCAACAACACAGCATTACTTTAAGCGCAAAGCGCCGGGGCTTTCATCTAATTGATGAGGAAATTCTGCGCGCGCTGCCGCAAATTCAAGATTATCAGGTAGGCCTGCTGCATTTAATGCTGCAACACACCTCTGCAAGTTTGAGCATTAACGAAAACGCCGATCCCACTGTGCGCCAAGATATGGAAGCGCACTTTAACTGGGCCGCTCCCGAGCGCCAACCTTTTTATCGCCACACCTACGAAGGTGATGACGATATGCCCGCGCACATTAAAGCCAGTACTTTAGGGTGTGAACTCACCTTGCCAATCAGTCATGGCCAGCTGCAGCTAGGCACATGGCAAGGTATTTACCTGGGTGAGCACCGCGACCAAGGCGGTTCTCGTCGTATTGTTGCCACCTTGCAGGGACAGCTAATAACCTCTAGATAGCTTGTTTTTCACGCTATCTACACTGATATGCATTGGGCGCAGACTTTAGCCAAGGTTGGCATGACATAAAGCGGTGTGGACCTGTCACTGTGCGGCGAAGAAAAACGCCAAGGCTTCCCCAGTAATAGCTCTTCGTCCTGAGCCCTTAATTTCAACTAGGTGTCTGCGTCGCTGTAACAGCGCTCGAAAGTAACAATCACTCAGTACTTAAGAACGATAACGCCTTGAACCCTATGCAGCATGCGGCTTTCATTGCCCCAATAAGTTGTTGCCTTACAAGCGATTACAAAAACTATACTTTCCTCACTTACGCGCTATAGTTATAGCCATTCCCAGATAAAGTAATCAAAAACGGTCCATTATCTTAATAAGGAAATGATCATGTCTGAACAAGCCCCTGAAATCCAAGTCCCATGTGAGCCTGGTAATGTTTCGGTCCAAGAGCAGCTAGAACTGATCCCAAGCGTTAACGAGCCTTGGCAAACATATGTTGTGGTTAATGGCAGTAAGCAAAATATCAACGGCCAAGACTACCCTATTCTATTCACTAACAACCCAGCTCATGCAGATTTACAACCGACTCAACATGCTGAATTAGTTGTCACCATCAGTGATAATGATTGGGAGTTTTTTGGCAACGGTGTGGAATACATAAAAAACTACAGCAACTGTAACTACAATGTCGACTCGTCTATCAGTGCCGATAAGAAGCAGCTGACTCTCAAGGTTCATCAAGTAGATACCACGTTTTGTTACGGTAAAGCAGACGACAGTCCTCTTGATCAAGTTATTGAGGTTGCCCCTTCGAGTACTGCTGAGCCATTGAGTATCGGTTTCCGCTTTACTGCGAAGAACACCGCGAACGGTAAATACTATATGTCGCAAGACCCTCGCGTGATAGTTCGCCGTCCAGATGAAGATTAATTAACTCAGTTCACACAGAGCTGAGAGTGGGAGCTGACCATCGCTCTAAACTTTTCAAAATCGCAAAGTGGTTTAAACCAAGGCTGTAAAAACCAGTTTTGGTGGTAACCACTTTTTAAAGCCTCTTCCACATAGTAAAGACTGGAGTTAAAGTCTCCGCCCAGTGCATGCACTAATGCCGCTGTATAACTTAACTCTGACTTATCTTCTGCCAACTTGAAACTATGCTTCAGTGATTTAATAGCTTGCTCGTTGTCACCCAATTGAGCATAGGCCTGCGCATTTTCAGACCACGCCAAGGCTGATTCACGCCCGTTATTTAGCTGTAATAAGCGCTGATACAGCTCTTTTGATTCCACAAGCTTACCGTTGAGCATATTTATGTCTGCCATATTGAGCATCATCCCGGTGTTTTTTGGGGAGCTCAACAGCGCTTGCTTGGCAAACTGTTCTGCCATAGGGTAGTTCTGTACCATCATGTAGGCGATAGAGAGGTTTGATAAATCAATGCTGTCACTATTCTCATTGAGTGTTTTGCTGTAGCTTTCTATCGCAGAGGTGAAGTCACCTTCAATTAAAGCAATATCAGCTAGGTACTGGTGAGTTCTTCTATCACTAGGGACTTTTTCAACTAAATCAGCGAGCAGGTTTTTCGCTGACTGAAAATCACCCAGCCAATACAAAACGAGCGCGAGCTTTCTTTGTAACCGCAAATTGGGTCTCAAGCTCAACGCTACTTCTAACTTATCTCTGGCCTGTTTATCTTCACCCTCAGCAAGCAGAATTGAAGCCTCCAAATTCAAAATAGCAGCTTGGTCATGACTCACCTTGGTTAACATATCCAAAGCATGCTTGGCCTCTTCTATTTGCCCCAGCTCTATATTGAGCAGCACTAGGCTTTTGTAGTAGCTGGACAACTTTTTAAATTCACCTGGGGCATTATGGATTGCTGAAATTGCTTGCTTAAGATAGGTTTTTTCATGGGTTGAGTGATACAGCTGCAGCGCAATTTCACGTAGAAGGTTATAACCCTCGACACTGGTTGCACTCTCTTTGACCGTCGCCAGACTTTTCTCAAACATCTCCGGCGTTGCTACGTTGTCGACATAAAACAACGTATACATCTCAAATAATGGGCTGTTACTTTTCATTGTCGATAGCGAGCGATACTGTTCACTATCAATGCCCGGGGAAATAAGGCGTGCAGTATTGTATTTCGCCACATCATGTAAATTAGTCGTGCCTGCAATATCTGTCTGCCACTGCATACTCTCCTGCACTTGCCAGTTGGGAGCACGTAGTGTACTTATTTCAACGCTACAGTGGCGTTGCTGACAATCCAACGAGCTGCTAATCAGGGTATCGGCGCCGGTGTAGTCGGCCAGCATCTGAAAGTAGCTTTTAGGGTCTCTAAATTGATCACTGTCTTGGCCTTGCGCCAACATATTCATTTCTGCACGGCTAACTAATTGCTGGTCTTGCTGGAGCAACTGCTGCCACATAGCACTTTGTACCGAGCCTTTCAAAGCGCTTTCATAATGCTTAAATTCATCAGGTAGGTTATAGATCTGAGTGGGTAGAATCGCGACCACAGGCTGGTGTAACAGATAAGGGCGTAGCAAGTAGCCTCCCACCAACACTGCCGCACAGACAAAGGCCATCACAAGGTAACGCCAGCGCAACTTCTTTGCTCTTAATGGTGCGCTTTTCTGCGTGCTATTTGATGGTGTAACCGGTTCTGTTTGCTGCTCTAGAATAGCGGCTTGAACTCGTTGTTGCAGTAACTGCTCAAGCTGTTTGCTAAAAGGGCCTCGGCGCAGATTTAAGCGCGCCGCAGGTTGTACGCTAAGCGCTTGGCCTAATATTGCTTGCAACTGCTGCGGTAATTGCGTGGTGCTGAGATCTAAGTGGTGTCCTTGCAATATTGCCGCGCTGATATCTTGGCCACCTTGTCCAGCAAAGGGGTGCTCGCCTGTCAGTAATTCAATTGCAACAACGGCAAACGAGAACCAATCGCTGTGGTGGCTGAGTGCTTGCCCTTGCAACTGCTCAGGCGACATATAGCCCTTAGTGCCTGCGCTTTGACTAACATGGCTGTTACCGCCCACGAAGCCAGCGATACCAAAGTCAGCCACTTTGACTTGCCCAGCTTCACTGATCAAGATATTGCTCGGTTTCAAGTCACGGTGAATAATGCTATTGCGATGCGCATGCTCTAAACCCTTGGCAATATCCACCAGCATAGCCAGCTTTTGTTCAAGCGTTAACACATGCTGCTTCTGGTATTGCAGAAGGTTTTTACCGCGACAAAACTCCATCACTAAGTACTGCTGGCCATCGCTTTGGCCACAGTCAAATACTTGAATAATATTGGGGTGATTTAAGCGTGCCAGAAAGCGCGCTTCACTAAGGGCATCTTCGTCTAATTCACTATCACCGCTAGTATTAAGCACCTTAAGTGCCACGGTACGTTCTAGTTTAGTATCAAAAGCTTCGTAGATGGTGCCCATGCCGCCCTGGTACACCACTTTGTTCAATTCATAATGAGCAAGCGTGCGCATAGAGTTTACCTAGTTGGAGGATGCGCGTTTAACCGACTCTTCGAGTTGGTGGCCTTTATAGATTTCGAAATTACTGGCGCTAAAGCGCACCTTACGTAGTTTACGCTCGATGATACTATCGGCATCCTCTATATGCGCAAGGGCGTCGCTAAATTGCTTACGGGCGCGGTGAATTTGAATATTTAGATAGCGAGAATCGATACCCAAATCGCGGGCTATCACTTCAGTTTCGACCCAACCTTGACTGAGCTCATGTACGCCGTTGGCGGCATCTTGAGCCTTGTAACGGGCCAAATTTAACGTTAGATAATGATGGCAACGCTCATGCAAATCAATTTCCTCACCTGGGCCTCTGACCGTAAGCTCTGCAGACTCTTCATCTAGGGTAAGGTGAAAAATAAAGTTTAAGTCGGCTAACTGGGTATTGCTCACATCGCGCAGCGCTGTGGCTTCTTCCAAATGGCTTAAATGCAATTGATAGCTTCGCTGGCTATCATTGAGCTGATCGTTCTCTATTAAAATAGTGTGATCAAGCATCGGCCCATCCAGGTGCTCAAAGCACCAAAAACCACTCTCACGTTGGTTAAATACGGCTATTTCTGGGGACTCTTCAGGGATAAGGTTGTAATTTGCTAAGCAAATAAACTCCGAAGTAGGCTTGGCGTATTCATCAAGGACGATCAACAAGTCTTGCGGCTTATCTAAATTCGCAACTTTGAATTGCTTGCCATCATTTCCTGGCAGAGCAATCACATCATGAAGCTTAAGCGTTTGGCTGTGATCTTTATCTAAGCGTTTGCTATTAAGCCAAGTGCCGTTACGGCTGAGGTCACGAACCTGCCATTCATTCCCCTGCCATTCAATGATGGTATGAATTTTCGACACGCTAGGATCGCTGATCAGCGTGTCTACACTGTACTGAAAACGCCCAAAGCTATGGTGGGCGTGCAAATAGATCACATTGTCCGTATCCGCTTCGATAAGGTAAGCCATAATCGCTCCAAGCGCCTTTTGTACCTAATTATTATTATAAGGGATGAGTGGCTTATTCTCTGCTTTTTTCGAACAAAAATAAACAGCTGCTTAACAATTGTGGGAATAGTATCAGCTTGATGCGATATATTGATAACTAACGCGCGGGGTAATATTGCATAGAAGTTCATAAGCGATGGTGTCGGCGCAGGCGGCAATTTCTTCAATGGCTAACTCGCGTCCCCACATAATGGCTTCATCACCTACTGCAACAGCGCTGGGGTCTGGGCCAATATCAACAGTGATCATATCCATAGACACACGCCCAACCAACGGGTAACGCTGCGCGTTTATAAGCACAGGCGTGCCGTTTTGAGCATGACGCGGATAGCCGTCTCCATAGCCAATGGCCACCACCGCCAGGTAGGTATCTTTGTCGGCTCGCCAATGTCCGCCATACCCCACCGGCTCGCCCTGGCGTACCGGACGCACGGCAATCACTTCGCTACTTAGGGTCATCACGGGGGTCAGCTGAAGTTGCGCAGAAAAAGTATTTTTCACGGGCGAAACACCGTACATCATCAACCCCGGGCGCACCCAATCACCGTGACTTTGCGGATAATTAATGATGGCGGCAGAATTCGCCAAACACAGCGGCTCAGGTTTATCGGCTACTAAGGTTTGAAATAACTGCAGCTGGGTCTCATTGTAGGCATCCTGATTGTCATCTGCACAAGCAAAGTGAGTCATTAGATTTACTTCATCTTGCACATATGGGCAATCTTTTAAGCGGCGATAGAAGGTATTGATGCTGTCTGGGTTTATGCCCAAACGATGCATGCCGGTGTCTACTTTTAACCATACTTTAATGGCCCCTGCTAACTGGGCTTGCTCTAGGGCTTCAAGCTGGTATTCGTCATGCACCACTGTTTGGAAGTTATTAGCCAACATAATTTCGATATCGCTGGCTTTAAAAAAACCTTCCAGCAACACAATGGGCTTAGTAATGCCACCGGTGCGCAGGGCCAGAGCCTCTTCAATGCGAGCAACGGCAAAGGCATCGGCATCGGCGAGCTGTTGCGCAATAGGCACTAAGCCATGGCCATAGGCATTAGCTTTAAGCACGGCCATTACTTGGCTATCAGGGGCAAGGCTTTTAACGCGCGCTAAATTAGCGCGCAGGGCACAAAAATCAATGGTTGCGGTTGCCAACGCCATAGTGGTTAATACTCGTCGTCCATCGCCGGGCCAGCGTAATTATCAAAGCGTGAGTATTGCCCTTGGAAGGTTAACCTGACCTTACCAATAGGACCATTCCGCTGCTTACCAAGGATAATCTCTGCAGTACCTTTATCTGGACTGTCTTCGTTGTACACCTCATCGCGGTAGATAAACATGATTAAGTCGGCGTCCTGCTCAATTGACCCCGATTCACGTAAATCCGAGTTAACCGGGCGCTTATCAGCACGTTGTTCAAGTGTCCGGTTCAACTGCGAAAGCGCCACAACAGGACACTCGAGTTCCTTCGCCAGCGCTTTTAATGAGCGCGATATTTCGGCAATTTCTAAGGTTCGGTTGTCCGATAAGCTTGGTACCCGCATTAATTGCAGGTAGTCGACCATGATCATGCTAATGCCACCGTGGTCGCGAGCAATTCGCCGCGCGCGTGAGCGCACATCGGTAGGTGTTAGGCCCGAGGCATCATCAATGTACATTTTGCCTTTTTCAATCAACAAGCCCATGGTTGAGGACAAGCGGGCCCAATCCTCGTCGTCCAGCTGGCCCGTTCTCACCTTGGTTTGGTTTATGCGCCCGAGCGAGGCGAGCATACGCATCATGATTTGCTCTGAGGGCATCTCCAACGAGTAAATAAGCACCGGCTTATCTTGGGTCATCGCCGCATGTTCGGCCAAGTTCATGGCAAACGTGGTTTTACCCATGGATGGGCGCGCTGCAACAATGACTAAGTCCGAGGGCTGCAAACCCGCAGTCATCTGATCAAGGTCAGAGTAACCGGTACTGACTCCCGTAACCCCGTCTTGTGGCGACTGGTAAAGCTCTTCAATTTTATCCACGGTCTTTTCTAGGATAGTGTGGATATTTTGCGGCCCTTCAGTGCTTTTAGTGCGCTGTTCAGCAATTTTGAATACTTTGCTTTCTGCAAAGTCGAGCAAATCATGGCTGCCGCGCCCTTCGGGGTTAAACCCGGCTTCGGCAATTTCATTGGCAACACCAATCATTTCGCGGATCACCGCTCGCTCACGCACAATAGCAGCATAAGCGCTAATGTTAGCGGCACTGGGAGTGTTTTTAGCTATTTCACCGAGGTAAGCAAAGCCACCCACACTGTCGAGTTGATTGTTTTTCTCTAACGACTCGGAAATAGTGATCAGATCGATAGGCTGGCTGTCTTCAACCAAGCGCTCCATAGCCTCAAAAATCAGTCTGTGGGTACGCGTATAAAAGTCCTGAGCCACGACCAACTCAGCAACACGGTCAAAGGCCTCGTTATCGAGCATTAACCCACCAAGCACGGATTGCTCGGCTTCAATGGAGTGGGGAGGAACTTTTAGGCTATCAACCTGTTTATCTATTTTTGCCATACATACTCAAAAGGCGGGGTGAATGGCTTTATTTTATCGGCTTGGCATCGCAGTGCAACAACTGCTTCGCTTTTTTGCTGACTGATAAACAAGAAAAATAGCGAGCCCTAAGGGCTCGCCGAGGTTGGGTTAGTTTTTACGTAGGTGGGTGTTGCCACTAATGGTGGTTACTTGCACTTCGGCTTCGCCTTGGCCTAGTGTGAAGTGCAGGCTTTCACCCGTACCATACTTGGCTTCCACGGCTTTATCATCGCTCAGTTCGTTGCGAATATCGCCGCCAGCATGGGCTTCTAAATCAAACCGTGCTGACAGATCGCTGGGTAGGTAGAGGTCTAAATCACCACTGACGCTCTCGGCGCGGATTTGCCCGTCGGCATGAAGCTTCGCCACACGGACCTCAAGCTCGCCATTGACGGTATTAATTTTTAAGCTACCTAGGGCTTGGGCATTGAGCTGTAGATCACCGTTGACGTTTTCAAAGCGGATATCTTCAGCGCGGGTGCTCGATTCCACGTCGCCATTGACTAAGGTCATTTGTAATTGCCCTTGTGAATCAAGGTCGTTGATATCACCATTGACGGTTTGATAACGGATCTCTCCAGCTAGGTTTACGCCATCAATATCGCCATTTACGGTCTCTAAATTGAGCTTGCCCTGTAACTGCTTGGCGTCAATATCGCCATTCACCGTTTCCACACGGGTATCATTGTGCAGTTCACTGACTATCACATCAACGCTCACCCCTTCCATCACTAAGGCACTGGCATGGGGCATGTATATGGTTAACTTAGACCCCTCGTCATTGTCATTATTATGCCCCCAACCTTGATTGTAGCGTTTGGGCATATCAACAATAAAATCAGTACGCTGACCACGGTTCTCAAGGGTATAGCCCTCGGCTTTGTCATCCAGCTCGCCGGTCACTTTAAAAGTGTTTTTATCCCAACCTTTGATAATGACTTCGCCACGTTGGTTATCGATATAAATACGGCCATCCTTTGGCACGTCGAGTTGCTCATCAATTTTTTCGCCAGCGAAGGCCAAAACCGGGGCTAGCGCTAATGTATAAATAATTGCTTTCATTGTTATGCTCCTAAATACGCTGTAATACTGCGCCCTGCTTGGGCTGGTGTACGTTGTTAATTAAATTCAGTTGTTGTTGATAAACCTGCGCGAGCATATTAAGCAAAGCGCGGTTGTTAGGTTGTTCTTCAAGCGCGGTTTTGATTGCTTGCTCCGCTTGCTCGAGCTCTTGCAATTGCTGTTGCCAATTATCGGTCAGCGCCGGTTGTGCTTGATACTGCACCAGTAGGTTCTGCTTTTGTTGCTCGAATACATCGCTTATCACCGCGAATTGGTTACTCGGTTGCGAGCCTTGTTGGCTTGGTAAATTGAGCCCGATTACCGCGACTAAAATGGCAGCGGCGGCACTACCCAAAGCTGGTTTAAACCAGCTTTTATCAGCTGTATGCGTGTGCGCATTAATCCCCTGCTCAATACCGGGCCAAAGATCGCGCTCCGGGCTGATCTCTTTTTGCTGTTGTTGCAGTTGCTGGTTTAGAAACTGCTCAAAATCAGGTTTACTCATGCTCGTACCACTCCTTTAACAGCCCTCGGGCGCGATGGTATTGTGACTTTGAAGACCCCACCGCCATATTCATAATCTTGGCTATCTCTTCATGGCGATAGCCCTCTACTGCGTGCAGAACAAAAACTTGTCGTGCCCGTTCAGGTAGCCGCACTATGAGTTTATCAAGGCCGTTAAGCTCTTGGCATTGAGCCACTTGTTCATGCTCCATGCCCTGCTCTTCACTGCTCACGACGCGTTGCAGCCAGTTTTTTTGTTTGCGTAAATGGCTAATGGCAATATTGCTGGTTACGCGATGCAACCAAGTACTAAATTGCGCTTTGCCATCAAAGCTGTGTATTTTTTGCCACAACTGCACAAACACCTCTTGGCTCACATCCTCCGCCTGAGTGGTGTCAGCCGCCAAACGCAAACACAAGGCATAGACTCGCTTAATATGCTGCTGATACAGCTGTGCAAAGGCCTGCTGATTGCCCTTTTTCACCTGTTGTATCAGTTCTGCCTCGCTTGGCGGCGGTGGTGCGGTTGCCCTTGCCTCTGCGGCATGACCCTGCATGCGATATATCCTGTTGTTGTTATTCGCTTTGTTACTGTATTAGACGCGCACTAAAGTACAAAGGGTTTAAATGGGTTTTAAATTTTTTTATTTATTTTTTTGCGTGCACTGAAAGTGTAAGGACATTGGATTTTTAGGGCGTATAGGATAATCTTGTGGTGCAAGGAATACGCAGCAATAACGGAGATTCAAGGATGATAGACGAGATACAGCCCAATTATGCAAGCTATTCAATAGACGAACTTGAAGACGCATTAAGGCACGTGGACAGCGAGGCCTACCCGCAAAGAGTGCAAGCGATTAAGCAAGAGCTACAAATCAAACGCGCACAACATACTGCCGCTAAACAAGCTAACACTGAGCACTCAGATAATGAGCAGTTTTTTAAATGCCCGTCTTGCCTTAAGTCCATTAGCTTTTTCTCTAAAGCGGCAAACTCTTGGGGGAAAACCAAAACATGCCCGCACTGCGGCGCGCACTTCGAGGTTCGCATGAACTATGTTGCTTTGGCTATTGCCGTGGTGCCTTTGGTGTTCGTGCATCGCCTGCTATTCATACCGATTTTAGTGGCGATGGGGCTACCTGGCGCTATCGGCATGGGTATTGTCACCGGCACGGCTATGGCCTTGTCGATGCGCTTTAAAAAGCCGTCTCAGGATTAATTTATGGCAAACGCTCAACGGGAAAACTTATAAAGGCCTACATTTGAATAACATAGCAATCATAGTGATACGCCTATACCAACGCTTTGTCTCCCCTTACAAAGGATTTCGTTGTGCCCATGCGTGCTTACATAAAGGTGCATCTTGCTCTAACGCCGTCCTTGCCATAGTAGAGCAACACGGCTTTTTTCGTGGTTACGCCAATATCAAAGCACGATTGCATGCCTATAAATTGGCCCACGCCACACTGCAACTCAACGCTCAAGAAGAAAGCAACAAACGCAAAAAGAAAGAAAACCGCCATGACTGCTGCGACCCATCCGCAGCATGTGACGCAGCCAGCTGTGCCGGCAAAGGTAAGCATTGCGACTTAGCCGAGCTACCTTGCAGTTGTTGGCCTTAGATGCAAATACTGACTTTTACCTCGTGTATAGATGCAATGCACTAAAAAGCCCCTTTATAGGGGCTAGATTGGTAGTAGGGATAGTTAAACTCGCTAAGGTGATAGCTCCTCCGGGGTTTTATACTGCCAGCCAAGGAATATCACCCGGCGCTGACCGCCTAAATTTCCACCTTGTGACTTTTTCAGCGCGGTGTCGTAATGAATATCACCATCACCACATACACTGACCCTTTTCCCCCGAATGGCCCCGTACAGCTCACCACTGGCACCAAACTTTACATTGCTATAGGGTGCATAAATAGTTCCGTACATTTGTCCCGTGCCCGATAGCTCAACACCAAAGTCGCCCCCGCATTGGGTTGCTGCGGAGTTATCTTGATACCCAGAATACAGACTGAAAGGCGGTAGCTTGTTGCTATTAAGTGTTTTCTTGAGCACGTTAACGGGTTGCTGAATTTGACTTTTACCTTGAACAAATAACGTCAAACTTGCACCTTCATTGATATTTAGTGCGCTATTACCATTGGTTGTAAGCTTGAAATCGCCATTAATGTAAAAAACGACATCTCCCTTTGCAATCGTCAATTCAGCTCCATTAATAATCAGATCATCTAGAAAGTATACCGATCCGTATTGCCGCCCCAATATAGAAGTTGAGGTTGGCATGTAGATAGAACCAAAACTATCACGGCCTTGTTCGTCGTCGAACTGTGCATGATTACCCCATCCTGTCACATTGAGTCCCTGACGAGGCAACTTTTGCTGCAGCTTTGCTAACTCAGAGGGCAACGAGTAAGGATCACAGTTGGTGTCTGGGTCTTTAGGGTCGTGGTTAGGATCCTCGCTGTTACTGGCAGGAACAGCGGGAACGGTAACAGTTTGGTGATAAGGCGCACCTTTATAATTAGTGCCGGCGATAGAGTCTTTATTATTTTCTTCCGTGGTATTGTTACCACCATACAGAACGGCTAACCCATTATTGTTGATATTTCTAACAGCAAATGAGGGAGTAAAATGAACATCTTGCTCGGCTCTTACCACCCCTAATATATGGCGCCCCTGATAAGTAACACTGCCTTTTGCCAAAATATCACCGCCAATTCGCGTTTTCACAGGAAAACCAGGCGGTATCGTATAATCTCCTGAGCTACCGCCACTGACATCAATATCGCCATTGGCATGAACAGTCCCGGATATAAATCCTGCTCCGGTAATGTTGATGTTTCCTGTTGCACGTACATCACCCCACGTGGAAGAACCACCACTGACAACGATATCCGCATTAGGTGAAATCGTTTTCACATGCGCCTGGGTTGAGGCGTTGTCGCGATCGTACTGGCCATCAAGCTGCTGCGAATCATAGCTATCTATGTTCCCACCCGCTGAATTTAAGACTCCATCACAGCCAACTATGGCGGTGTTAAAAGGCGCATAGCCACCGTTACTGCTAACAGCGTATCTGGCCACTAAATTAGCCTCTGCTTCACCAGCATAACGCTCTCCTAACGCAGCGATTTCCAGCTCACCCGCCCCATTTTTATTTAGCTGTGCACGATACTTTAGGTCTCCCTTATGAATGGAACCACTGTGTGCTTGCTCAGTTTGCGCTACGAGCTCGTCAATATCAGCATCAGGGTTTGCATGCAGTTGCTGCTGCACTTTCTCAGCCTGAGCAAAAACGGCTCGTTCAGACATCATCCGCGCATTAACTTTCTTCTGAAAGTTGCCACTGAGGCGCTCTTGCACGATGCTGTCTTTTAGTGAAGTAAATACCACCACGCCAGCGACCACGGTTAATAACATCACACTGACTAGAGTGAAGCCCTGCTGTTGCTTCATGAACTTGCTCCATATAGTTCACTTAAAATTAATCGCGACGCTGCAATATCGATTTGTACTTGGCCTCCAAACTGCTGCGGCAGTCCCTGAGGAGTAACATTAATGGTGGTGAGCTTGGTGGTCGCATCATAGCTAAAACTGAGCGCCGTCACACCGGTCAGGATGTCTTCGCCGCCAGCGCCCATATCACACTGTATACGCCCATCAACCAAGCGGTATTGCTCAATATAATCAGCGCTAGGCGTGGTGCCCAAACACGATAAAACGCCCGCCTGTTGCTGAACCCGCAGCGTACTGCCATCAGCACTGACCACAGGCGCAAATGGGGTTTGTTTAAGGCTGCGAGTGAGCACCTGAGAAGTGAAACGAACCACCTCTTGGGCATTTTCTAGCTCTTTAGTCGCACTTACAGTGCCTTTGATAGTGGCGTAAGAAAGCCCAACGCCAGCGATTAAAAAGCTACCTACGGCTAAAGCAACCATTAGCTCAACTAAAGTAAAACCTAAATGAGCGCGTTTCATAAGCCACACTCCGCAGCCGAGAGCGTTGGATATTGGGCAAAAATGCGCAACTTAGATTGCAGGCCATCATCAAGGCGACTATCTGGCCATTGCACTTCAATGGCTAAATCGTCGTTAAAATTAGCGGGAAAGGTAATGCTGTAGTCATCGATTTGCGGTGCCAAGGTGGTGTTTTTGAAGTTGCCGTTAAAACCACCGCCATGCTTGAGCGCGCATAAATTTGGCCAGATGCGCTCTGCAGCATTGTTGGCCTGTACAATGGCCATGGTGTAGTTGAAACTGCTCGTCGCATACTGCAATGACTTGAGTTGTGCGCTGCCCAGCCCCAACAAGGCAATGGCTGCAATCGCCACCGACACCATAATTTCTAATAACGAAAAGCCAGACTGTATTGCTTTTACACGCATGCTTCACCTTCCTCAGCTAGCCAGCTTTGGCCGCTGCGTAGTACGCATAAGTGATAGTCCGTGGTACTGGCATCATTGTCAGTGATCAATATATTAGTGGCGTTGTTAAGCTCACCAGTGATGGCAACAATGCGGTTAGGCAGCGCAATCGTTAGCGAGCTATGTTGCTTGGTAAAAGCTCTTAACACGGCTTCATTTGCTTCACCTGGATTGGCTACCACTTGCCACTGTTCGGCTGAAGCGCGCAAATTAATAGCTCGCTCACGCTTAACAGCTTCGCTGCGAGCGAACTTAAACACACTATGAAGTTGGTTCGCGTGATTGACAATGCGGTCTTGCTTTATGAACTGTATATACGACGGCGTGGCGATAATGGCTGTGATAGCGATGATTGCTACCACCACCATTAACTCAACTAAAGTAAAGCCTAGGGCTGAATATCGTCCTTGATGCATTGGGTTAATTCCCCCAACAATCGTCGTCATCACCAGCGCTAGCGCGTTGCTGACCGACTTCGTTGATACTCAGGGTGCCACACTCGTCGCCACTCTGTGCCGCTTTGGGAATAGCCCGCAAGGTGAACTTTTTAGCATCATAATGTGCGCCGCCGCTACTAGAGATAGTTGGCTGCGGGGCATACCGCAAGGTGTAATAATCAGATGTGGGGAGGGTAAAGTTACTAGGGTATCCGCCCATACGAGAATATGTACGTTCAAGCACGGCAACAGCTTGCAGCATATTTTGCTGCATATCCGCACGGCGTCCTTTTTCCATATACTCGCTGTAGGCTGGCATCGCCACTGCATACAAAATACCGATAATAGCGACCACTATCATCATTTCTATCAGGGTAAAACCGCGTTGTAGCATTCCTTGTAAGCGCATTGTTTTGCCTAGAGTTTTATTAAGACTGAGTTAAGATATAATGACAACGCTGTCAAAGTCAATTTTATTCCTCCATATTTGTGCATAAGTTATTCTTTAATTTAATGCAAAAGTAACAGTAATTCCGTTAATGACTTATAAACGAATAAAAATAACATCTAAGTTGTAGGTTCTTTCCCTTATCTAAGGTATAGGTATGAGGATAGTATTAGCCTGGGTAACGAAAACATACGACAAGATCTACCTGTAAGCATTTGCTCGACGCAGAGCATCACTCCCTAATATAAAGCGCTTTGTCAGGTTGAAACCTGACCTACAGAAGTCAATCTCTTTGATTCGCGCTGTCGAGCTAGACTTTTTGTTGAATGCGCTTGAAACAACGAATAGGACTGCAGGCGGGTATAAGAAAGAACAGCTTCACTGTCGCCGCTTGAGGATGACAAGCTCTGCAAGAAACGAGCAATGCCAACATCAGACAGGCATAAAAAAACCGCGCCTAAGCGCGGTCTTTATAAAGCTAATCGACGATTAAGCTTCAGCAATAACGATCACTTTGATAGAAGCCATCACTTCTGCGTGAACCTGGATTGCTACGTCGAATTCACCTGTTTCACGGATAGTACCGTTAGGTAGGCGAACTTCTGATTTAGCTACTTCGATGCCCGTTGCAGAGATCGCATCAGCGATGTCACGAGTACCGATTGAACCAAATAGTTTACCTTCGTCACCAGCTTTAGAAACTAGCGTCACTTCTGCAAGTGCTTCAAGTTTCTCAGCGCGAGCTGTAGCAGCAGCTAGCTCTTCAGCGATTTTCGCTTCAAGCTCAGCACGACGTGCTTCGAAAGTTTCGATGTTAGCTTTAGTTGCAGGAACTGCCTTACCTTTCGGGAACAGGAAGTTACGTGCGAAACCAGATTTAACAGAAACCTGGTCACCTAGGCCACCTAGGTTTGCGATCTTGTCTAGTAGAATAACTTGCATGTCTCTACACCTTTTAAAAACTGTTAATCCGCTGCTTACTTGTGTAAGTCAGTGTATGGAAGAAGGGCTAGGTAGCGAGCACGCTTGATAGCAGTTGCTAGCTGACGCTGATACTTAGCGCTAGTACCTGTGATACGGCTAGGTACGATTTTGCCACTTTCGGTAACATAGTTTTTAAGAGTAGCTAGATCTTTATAATCGATTTGTTTTACGCCTTCCGCTTTGAAGCGGCAGAACTTACGACGTCTGAAGTAACGTGCCATGAGTATTTTCCTCAATTAATTCTTTCAATTTGCTGAGCATGCAGTACCAGTTGACTGAGGCCGTTTCGGCCTTGGTGGCGGTTTAAAAAACCCCGCACTCGCACTGACTGCTCAACTTGCAAATATTGTGTTGCTGATTGATGCTCCGAACCACTTGCTACCACCTGAATACGCACATAACTTTGACGGTTTAGTTGCGCTTCAACCTGTATTGAACGGTGCTCTAGCACGAAAATACAGTGGGGTACACCGGCCGGGCTTTGACTGAACTTAGGGGCCTTACAAACAGTGCCACCTAATTCGACTAGATTGAGCGCTTGCTCACTAGGCGTTTCAGCCATTACAACCACGCAGAACGATTAAGCTTCAGCAGCTTCTTTTTTCTCTTCTTTTGCAAGAGGAGAAGCTTCAGTTACTGCATCTTTAGTGCGCATAACTAGGTTACGAAGCACTGCATCGTTGTAGCGGAAAGAAGTTTCAAGCTCGTTGATTACTTCAGTAGGTGCTTCAACGTTCATTAGAACATAGTGTGCTTTGTGAAGCTTTTCGATTGGGTAAGCCAGTTGGCGACGGCCCCAGTCTTCTAGACGGTGAATCTTACCGCCAGCTTCAGTGATAGAACCAGTATAACGCTCGATCATACCAGGAACTTGTTCACTTTGATCTGGATGAACCATGAATACGATTTCGTAATGACGCATGGGTATTCCTTACGGTTAATATAGCCTTCCACCGTTTCGGCCGGTCGGTTTAAGGCAAGGAATTAATGTTAAATGGCCGAAATGAGCGCGTATTCTACGCATTGTTGGCAAATTAAGCAACTTAAAAGAAGGCGAATACCAGTAAATTACGCCTGATTGATGCGAGGTAATGACATAGAATACGGAGCCAGGCACACACCTTACAATATCAAGGGTGGTGCATGCCTAACTGGCGTTATGCGCTTCGCTGTCTGAGTACTTCAAACAAGCTAATGCCAGTCGCGACCGAGACATTTAGGCTAGAGACCGTGCCCACCATAGGGATTTTCACCAGCACATCACAGTGCTCACGCGTTAAACGGCGCATACCATCGCCCTCAGCCCCCATAACCATGGCGATAGGGCCGGTGAGGTTGGCATCAAACAATGTGGTATCGGTCTCTCCTGCCGTGCCGACAACCCACACCCCAGCATCTTTAATTTCACGCAAGGTCCGTGCGAGGTTTGTGACTTGCACTAACGGCACCACTTCAGCAGCACCACAAGCGACCTTTCGTACCGTCGCATTTAACTTCGCCGACTTATCCTTAGGCACGATAACCGCGTGCACACCGGCAGCGTCGGCACTACGCAGGCAGGCCCCCAAATTGTGAGGATCGGTGATGCCATCTAAGACCAACAAGAAGGGCGTTTGCTCTCGGCTAATAATGGCGTCTAAGTCACGCTCGTTATATTGTTTACCTTGGCGAACTCGAGCAATAATGCCTTGATGCTGTTCGCCTCGGGCTTTGTCATCCAGCGCTTTACGCTGCATAAACTGCACCGAAATACCGAATTGCCGAGCCTGATTGATCAACGCATTTAGACGCTTATCATCGCGCCCTTTTAAAGCATACAGTTCAATGAAGCGCTCGGGCTCGCGGCTGAGGATGGCTTCGACACTATGAAAACCAAAGATTAATTCGTTACTCACTGGGACTCTCTACTTTTTCGTTTTCTTACGAGCATTTTTACCTGCTCGTGACTTTTTCTTGCTTTTACTGGCCTTTACATTTTTGCCAGCTGTTGCTTTTTTGTCTTTAGAGGCTTTCTTTTTACCGCCACTTTTCTTACCACTGGGTGTTGGCTTATTACCTTTTCCTGGAATATCGCCCGCTTTAAGCTTATCGCGCACCGAAGGCTTTTTCGCCTTGCGCCGAGCATAACGATCGGGCTCTTGTTGCGCCAGGGCAAGATTGATACGGCGCTCTTCTAAAGACACCGAGGCCACTTGCACCGATATTTTATCACCCATGCGATACACAGTACGACTGTGCTCACCGACAAGGCAATGTTTAGCGCCATCGAAGTGGAAAAATTCATCACCCAGGTTAGCAATATGAACCAGACCGTCTATTTGCAGATCATCTAAGCGTACAAACAAGCCAAAATTAGTGACCGACGAAATAACCCCGCCAAAGTGCATGCCAACATGATCCTGCATATACTCGCACTTCAACCAATCAGCGACTTCACGAGTCGCATCATCAGCGCGGCGCTCGGTCATTGAACACTGCTCACCGAGTTGATCTGCTTCATCATCGTTGTATTCATACTCACCACTGGTTTGCTGCCCTTGCGCTTTGAGTATGGCCTTGATAGCGCGATGCACGACCAGGTCGGGATAACGGCGGATTGGTGAGGTAAAATGCGCATAAGCGGGCAGTGCCAAACCAAAGTGACCAATGTTGTCAGGCTGATAAACGGCTTGCTTCATCGCTCGCAGCAACATCGTTTGAATCAGCCCCAACTCAGGGCGATCGACTAATTTGTCGATGGCAGCGGTAATCTCCGCTGGCTCGGGAGAATCCCCAAAGGGGTTCTCTATGCCGAGTTCACCAAGAAACTGGCGAAAGTGTCCAAGCTTCTCACTGTCCGGTTCATCATGCACACGATACAAGGCGCTGGCCTCGTGCTTTTCTAGTAATCGCGCCGCTGACACATTCGCTAAAATCATGCATTCTTCGATAAGCTTATGGGCGTCGTTACGCACGACGGGTACTATAGACTCAATTTTGCGCTGCGCGTTAAACACAAACCGTGTTTCCAGGGTTTCAAATTCGATGGCACCACGCTCTTGACGCGCTGCTTTTAGCGCCATATACATCTGCTGCAAGTCTTGCAGATGACCCACTAGGGGCGCGTACTCTTCACGCAATTTTTCATCGCCTTCTAAAATTGCGTGCACCTTGGTGTAGGTAAGGCGCGCGTGCGAGTTCATCAATGCTTGATAAAAACGATAGCCTGAGAGCTTACCGGCTGCGGAGACGGTCATTTCCGCAACCATACACAGGCGGTCGACCTTCGGATTCAGTGAGCACAAGCCATTGGATAGCACCTTAGGAAGCATGGGAATAACTTGCTCAGGGAAGTACACTGAGTTACCGCGATTAATCGCTTCTTGATCTAAAGGGGAGCCTTTTTGCACATAATGGGAGACATCAGCAATCGCCACCCATAGACGCCAACCACCGGACTTTTTGCGCTCACAAAATACAGCGTCATCAAAATCTCGGGCGTCTTCGCCATCAATGGTGACCAAGGGCAAATGACGCAGGTCAACGCGTCCTTGTTTGTCTTGCTCTGCCACCTGCTCGCCTAAAGGAGCCACCTGCTCCTCAACTTCTTGTGGCCACTGATGAGGGATTTCATGATTTCGCAGCGCTACCTCAATTTCCATACCCGGTGCTAAATGCTCACCGAGCACCTCTGTGACCTTGCCTACCGCATTCATGTGGCGGCTTGGGTTTTGGGTGATCTCAATTTGC
The DNA here is from genome assembly GCF_022347865.1 of Pseudoalteromonas sp. CNAT2-18.1. Taxonomy (NCBI): domain Bacteria; kingdom Pseudomonadati; phylum Pseudomonadota; class Gammaproteobacteria; order Alteromonadales; family Pseudoalteromonadaceae; genus Pseudoalteromonas; species Pseudoalteromonas sp. CNAT2-18.1. The sequence goes on from NZ_JAKRFR010000005.1 coordinate 265,212, forward strand.
ACCATTTGGTTGTGGCGCGCACCTTTTTCTGCCCCAGGGACAATAATGATATCTTGTGTAATGCGTGGGTCTTCTGGCACAACCACGGCCATACCATGCTCAACAAAGTAACGGCCAATGATTGGCGCACGCTCGCCTTCAAGTACTCTCACAATGCGTGCTTCAACCTTGCCACCTTGGCCACGGGAGCCCGCTTTAGCTAACACCACATCGCCATGTAACACGGTGTTCATTTGGTGGCGAGCAATAAACCAGTCTTTAGGTTCACCTTCGACTTGCAAAAAACCAAAGCCATCACGGTGGCCAATGACCTTACCTTTGACTAAGCCACTATCATCGGGAATAACGTAGCATTTGTGCTTATTGAAATGCAGCTGCCCTTCACGCTCCATGGCGCGCAGGCGGCGCTTAAAGGCAATTTGACGCTCACTGTCATATACATCCAGCTCGGAACAAAGTTGGCTGAAATTAGCAGGCTTAGCGCGTTTTTTAATGTGGTCGAGGATGAACTCGCGGCTGGGGACGGGGTTTTCGTATTTTTGCTGTTCTCTATCGAGGTATGGATCCTGTTTGGTCATTCAATAACTTATACGGTGACTTGTGGTGTTATTTTAACCCATATCGGGAAAAGGCAACAGGTAAATACTGTTAAACTTTATTGATCAACGGGTAACCGTGCCCGTGCAACCACGCTATCGGGCATTTTTTGCGCCAATTTACTTAACTGCGCACCAATTTTCTTGTGTAGGTTGCGATCTGCAACTTGGGTATGAAACAGCCAGCGATAAGCATCTTCATAGTCGCGTGGACTGCCGTAGCCTTGATTAAACAGCTTTACCAAACGCATTTGCGCTGGCAGGTTGCCTTGTGCAGCGGCTTCACGCAAATACACGATAGCCATGGCTTTATCGGCCTGAACTAAGCGGCCAATATCATAGTAGCGTCCCAGCTGCTCTAACGCCTCTGCTAAGCCTTGCTCAGCGGCTTGACGCATGTAGTAAACACCTAAGTCCACATCTCGTTCAACGCACACATTGTAAGCGAGCATATCACCGTAGAGGAACTGATAACTGGGCAACTTCATTTTACTCGCGCGCGCGGCAATATCTTGCACAAGTTGGCAATCATCATCTTGCACCCGCTTTAAATGGGCGTTTTTACGTATTAATTTAACCAACTCATCCTGTGTATACAGCTGTACGGCCTCTAACGGCTCTGCCGCATGAGCTGTGGTGCTGAGCACACTGGTCAGTAATAACATGGTTAACAAATGGCGCATGACGCTCCTTTGACGAATCAACTCTCTCATCAATTTATAGCAAAACTAGTGCCAAAATTGGTATATGCAGGCACAAAAAAAGCTGCCGCAGCAGCTTTTTTTCACACCCTACGCTTATTCAGCAAATGGGTTGCGCACAATCATAGTTTCAACACGATCAGGGCCGGTTGAAATAATATCAACCGGAACACCGGTGATTTCTTCAACACGCTTGATATAGTCGATTGCCGCTTTAGGCAAGTCTTCAACACGAGTAACACCGAAGGTGTTATCGCTCCAGCCTGGCATTTCTTCATACACTGGCGTTACTTTTTCGTAGCCTTCAGCAGCAAGCGGTGTGACGTTAGTAACAGTGCCGTCTTCAAGCTGATAACCAGTACAAATCTTAATAGTTTCTAGGCCATCAAGTACGTCCAGTTTGGTCATACAAAAGCCTGAGATGCTATTGATTTGTACCGCACGGCGCATAGCCACAGCATCAAACCAACCTGTACGGCGCAAACGGCCGGTCGTAGCACCAAACTCGTGGCCTTTTTCGCCAAGGTGTTTACCCACTGGGTCTTGCTTATCAACGCCATCATAAAGCTCTGTTGGGAATGGACCTGAACCCACACGCGTAGTGTAAGCTTTAACAATACCCAACACATAATCTAGATTCAGCGGGCCAAAACCAGCTCCTGTCGCCACCCCACCGGCGGTGGTGTTAGATGAAGTAACATATGGGTATGTACCGTGGTCGATATCCAGCAATGTGCCTTGTGCACCTTCGAACAGGATGTTGTCGCCTTTTTCACGAGTCTGATCCAATAGCTCAGTCACATCAACAACCATCGATTTAAGAATATCCGCCACAGCCATGGCATCATCAAACGTCTTTTGGAAGTCGACTGGCTCAACTTTGTAGTAGTTTTCTAAAGTGAAGTTGTGGTACTCAAGAATTTCGCGCAACTTATTGGCAAACTGCTCAGGGTTGAACAAGTCACCAACACGAAGACCACGGCGTGCAACCTTGTCTTCATACGCAGGACCAATACCACGGCCTGTGGTACCAATGGCTTTAGCGCCACGCGCCTTTTCACGTGCCATATCAAGCTCAACGTGATACGGCAGAATAAGCGGACACGCTTCAGAGATAAGCAGACGCTCGCGCACCGGTACGCCACGCTCTTCAAGCATGGTAATTTCTTTCATCAATGCGTCGGGGGCCAGAACTACGCCATTACCGATAACACATTTTACGTTGTCACGTAGCACACCCGACGGGATCAGGTGTAGAACTGTTTTCTCGCCATCAATCACCAAAGTGTGACCAGCATTGTGCCCACCTTGATAACGGACCACTAAAGATGCTTTATCTGTAAGGAGGTCTACGACCTTTCCTTTCCCCTCGTCACCCCACTGGGTGCCTAGTACAACGACGTTTTTACCCATTGCAAATTCACTTAGAAAAAATTAGGCGCAGATTTTATCAGAAAAGCCGGGGGCAGATCACCCCGTTTTGGTTATTTTTTCCGCTAATAGAAAATTCATTGCTAGCTCAGCAAGCTAGACGAGGTTAATAAGGTGGAACACAAGCGCGCCAGTAAGGATTAAGATGATACCCACCACTTTCAAGGTGCGTTCATCACTGCTCGCTAGCTGCGCCATGTATGCACGCCACTTTTTTGGAAACAGTGCTGGGCCTAGCCCTTCAAAAATAAGCATAAGCGCAAAGGCGCTTACTAACAATTGCCAGCTCATTAGACTCTCTCAGTGACAAAAAAGCCCCGAGGCGATGGCACTCGGGGCTATTACTGACTATGACGAGATTACTGTGGTTCTGCGTTCTTCATGTACTTGAAGAATTCACCATCAGGCTCAATCACCATCACGTCTTGCTTGTTTTTAAAGGTTTTCTTGTATGCATCTAAGCTACGCAAGAAACCAAAAAACTCAGGGTCTTTGTTATAAGCGTTGGCGTAGATTTTTGCCGCCTGTGCATCACCCTGGCCACGTACAGAACGCGCATTACGCTCAGCATCGGCGAGCATAACCGTCACCCGACGGTCCACTGAGGCACGGATTTCTTCCGCTTTCTCTTGACCTTCAGAGCGGTGCTCTTTCGCTACAGCGGTACGCTCAGCACGCATACGTTGGTAAATAGAATTACTCACCTCGTCTGGCAGGTTAATTTGTTTAACCCGTACGTCGAGGACTTCAATGCCGAGCTCGCGCGCACTTTCAGAGGCTTGAACCAAGGCTTCTTCCATTAACTCACTACGCTCACCAGAAACAATTTCTTTGATCGTACGCGCACCGAAGTTGGTACGAAGGCCATTGTTTACTTTTTGCTTTAGTAACGTTTCAGCGTAATTTTTATCGCCACGGGTACGTAGGTAAAAATCACTGAAGTTTTGTACCCGCCACTTCACGTAAGAATCAACGATAAGATCTTTTTTCTCACTGGTTACGAAGCGATCCGGTGTTCCGTCTAGGGTTTGAATACGCGCATCGAGCTTACGCACTTGCGCCACGAAAGGCACCTTAAAGTGCAAGCCTGGCTCATACACCACAGCGTTGTCGGTATCGTCTTTTTGTACTTTAGAGAATAACAACACAATAGCGCGCTGCCCCTCTGGTACTACAAACACCGAAGAAAACGAAAGTACTACTGCAGCAATAATGAGGATTATACTAAAATTTCTCACTGCTATCTTCCTCCGTTAAAGCGGTCTTTAGAGAAACGATCATTGCCAGAATTTACTTGGCTGTTACGCGATGCATTGGCACCTAACTTGTTGCGTAAGTCTTGAATGCTATTAGCGCTAGGCAAGGTGATTTTTTGCCCTGACTGATGCTTATCTAGCAGTTTGTCCAGCGGTAGATACATCATGTTGTTGCCACCTTCGACATCAACAAGCACCTTCGTGCTGCTGCCCAGTACTTGCTCCATAGTCTCTAGATACAAGCGTTGGCGGGTCACATCTTTCGCTGCTGCATATTCAGGCAATAGCTTTTCAAAACGAGCCACCTCACCTTGTGCTTCCAGGGTAACGCGTTCACGGTAACCTTCAGCTTCTTGGGTCATACGCGTTACTTGACCACGGGCACGTGGCTCAATTTCACGGGCATACGCCTCAGCTTCGCGGATAAAACGCTCTTCATCCTCTTGCGCAGCGATAGCATCATCGAACGCATCTTTTACTTCAGCAGGTGGGCGTGAGTCTTTAAAGTTCACGTCGGTCACTATCAGGCCAAGGTTATATGGTTCGATAATGTCGTTAAGCTCATCCCAGGTGTTTTGACGCACGATTTCACGACCTGTAGTGAGTACCTGGTCCATTTGCGAGTGGCCCACAACATAACGTAGAGCACTGTCCAATGCTTGCTGCAGGCTGTGATCAGCGTCAGTTACACTGTACTTGTAAAGATAAGGGTCAACCACACGGTACTGCACTTCAAACTCAACGCTCACGACGTTTTCATCTTCGGTGAGCATAAAGCCGGAAGCAGACAACGAACGCACTGCTTCAATATCAACAGGGATAACACGCTCGATAAAGGTCGCTTTCCAGCGTAAACCGGGCTGCGCAATACGGTCAAACTTACCAAATTGTAGCACCACACCTCGCTCGGCTTCTTTAACGGTGTAGAAGCCACTTAGGCCCCAGATGATCGCAGCAATTACAAGCACGATAAGCAATCCAACGCCGCCTAAACCGCCGTTTTTATTGTTACCGCCCCCTTTTTTACCACCAAACAAGCCACCAAACTTATCGCTGTACTTTTTCAGTACTTCATCTAAATCTGGCGGTCCTTGGTCACGACCACCTTTATTGTTCCAAGGATCTTTGTCGTTGCCATTGTTACCCGGCTCGTTCCAGGCCATAGCCATACTCCATAGTTATCAATGTTTGTTGCTAGGGGTAATGCTATCGCAGCATTACCGTTGTTGTCATACTTAGTCGACAGATTTATGCCCCCAAGTTGACGCAAGAAAATCATGGTTGTCGCTACTTTAGCGCATTTTCATGCACTACGTAAGGTAGCCATCAATTTGTTCACCAATTTCCTTTTTCAATTTATTCCATTCACTCATTGGTACGTTAACGCTAAGCAGCCAGTTTCCTTGCTCATCGAAGTCCTCTGAGCTAATGCTATTGAGGTTGTATAACGCGCCGCGCAGCCGCCCTTGTGAAGGGGGCACACGCAAGTCGGCATTAAGCATTTGCTTCGCGAGCAACTCACTAATAGCTTGCTTCAGTAGCTCCATTCCTTGACCTTGCTGCGCCGATAGCCAAACTCGCATCGGTTTGCCTTCATCATCGCGGTCAATGCGCGCCTCAACGTCTTCAAGCTGGTCAATCTTATTGTAGATGAGTAGCTGCGGTATTTCGTTCGCCTCAATCTCTTCTAGTACTTCTTGCACCTGCTCTATATTCTCTTTACGACGCGAGTCTGCCGCATCGATTACATGGAGCTGTAAATCGGCTTCACGGGTCTCGGTCAGCGTCGCTTTAAATGCCGCGACTAAGTCATGCGGTAAGTGGCGGATAAAACCTACGGTATCGGCCAAAATAACACTACCGATGTCTGGCACTTCAAGCTTTCTAAGTGTTGGGTCTAAGGTCGCGAACAATTGATCCGCAGCATATACCTCAGACTCGGTAATGCGGTTGAATAGCGTTGATTTCCCAGCGTTAGTGTAGCCAACCAGAGAGACACTCGGGATTTCGTTGCGGTTACGTGCACGACGACCCTGCTCGCGCTGCTTAGCGACCTTATCTAAACGCTTTAAAATACTTTTAATGCGCCCTCGTAACAACCGTCTATCGGTCTCGAGTTGGGTCTCACCAGGGCCGCGTAAGCCAATACCGCCCTTTTGTCTTTCTAAGTGCGTCCAACCACGTATTAAACGGGTGGAGATATGCCGTAGCTGCGCCAATTCAACTTGTAATTTACCCTCGTGGGTGCGGGCGCGTTGAGCAAAAATATCAAGGATAAGGGCAGTTCTGTCGAGCACACGACATTGACACAACTTTTCCAAGTTGCGCTCTTGTGATGGGCTTAATTCGTGGTTGAATATAATGACATCTGCGTTGTGGGATTTGACAATCTCAGCTATCTCTTCTGCCTTCCCCGTGCCGACGAAAAGCTTCGGGTGTGGTGCCTGGCGACTGCCTTGCACAACCGCCAGACTGCTAACACCTGCAGAAGATACCAACATTTCCAACTCATGAAGATCTTCTCTATCGCCTTCATGGGGAAATTCGATGTGAACTAAGACTGCCTGTTCGCCGGCTTCATAACGGTCAAACAAGCATTATGCTCCTACTGATTTAATAATTCCCTTCTTCTGACTCCGGTGCGTCGAGTCCTTGCGCACCATGAAAATTCACTGCTCGGGCTGGCACAACAGTGGAAATTGCGTGCTTATATACCATCTGATTTACAGTGTTCTCTAACAAAATGACAAATTGGTCGAAAGACTGAATCTTGCCTTGCAGTTTTATGCCGTTGACTAAAAAAATTGAAACAGGAATACGCTCACGACGTAGCGCATTCAAAAATGGGTCTTGTAACGATTGGCCTTTTGCCATTGTTATTTTCCTTCGTTTTAGGTGTTATTATGTATCTAGTTCAGGACTGACTCTAAAGAAAAAAACGTCCCAATAATACTAGCTTAGCGAACTTACTATACGTTGCAAGTTTTCTTGGTCCCCGCTTTCAAGCCACGTTAGGTTCTGCCAACCTCGAAGCCAGGTTAGCTGCCTTTTCGCCAACTGACGCGTAGCAGCTACTCCACGAAAAACCATTTCATCATAATCAATTTCACCCGCGATGTAATCCCACATTTGTCTATACCCTACGCAACGAATAGAAGGCAGATCCGGGTGCAAATCCTTCCTGTTATATAGGGACAAAACTTCGTTTTCAAACCCCTGCTCGAGCATTATTTGGAATCTTTTCTCTATACGCTGGTGCAAAACGCGACGATCGCTTGGCGCAATAGCAAATTGATGAACTGGAAACCCTAAGGATTGTGCCTTCGTTTGCTGCAATTCAGTCATACTCTTGCCACTGATACGGTATACCTCTAGGGCGCGATTAATTCGCTGTGAATCATTGGCGTTAATTTTCGCCGCCGCCTGCGGGTCCACTTGTTGTAACTGCTGATGTAACGCCGGCCATCCATGCTCTTTTGCTTCGGCTTCGAGGGCAGCTCGAATGTCTGCATCAGCTTCAGGTAGTGGCGACAGCCCTTCGAGTAAGCCTTTGAAATACATCATAGTACCACCGACTAACAAGGGTACTTTGCCTTGATTATGTAGCTGTTCGATGTGCGCTAGAGCGTCGCGGCGAAAGTCAGCCATGGAGTAGCTCTGTGCCGGGTCTACAATGTCAATAAGTCGATGGGGTGCCAACGCACGTTCTTGCGCATCAGGTTTAGCGGTGCCGATGTCCATCCCTTTATACACCAAGGCGGAATCGACGCTGATCACTTCGGTATCGAAGTGTTGGCATAAATCAATGGCTAAGGCGGTTTTTCCTGAGGCGGTAGGCCCCATTAAACAGATAACGGGCAATGAACTCACAAGGCTTAAACACTTAATTGACTGACGTATTGGGATAGCTCTATTTTAACGGCTTTTTGCTGTAATTGCTGAACAATTTCTGGAGTATTCTGTAATTGTGTCTGCCAAGTTGCAAAGTCATTACCATTGAAATAATTGCTCGGCGTAGATGCCGCAAGCCACGTGAGAAAATCCTGCTGTGAACTCTCAGCCGTCAACTGCGCGCTGAGTATCTGCTCAATCACTCGCTTGGCATCGCTGGCATATAAGCTGCTGGGTAGACGCTTTACCATGGCAAATTGTTTTTCAAGCTGGATATCGAACCCTAATACCGAGAGCCAAGATTGCAGCCCCTGCAAACACGCCAACTCCTTATCTTGCAAGGCCACACGCACAGGTAACAACAATGCGCGACTACTTAGCTGCGCTTCAGCTTCGAGTTGCTGCTGCCAAGCCAGCGGTAACACCTGACGCCAGTGGCTAAGGTGTAACTGCCCTTGCACACTCACTGCACAGTGGCCATCCGTTAAGGGCAGGAGTGACACACTCTCTGCGGCTACATGCTCCGCAGGGGCTGACTCTGCCACATGATTAAACTCATGAGCCTGTACTTCACTGATCCCTTGATAAAACTGATTTGCTTGAGCAATACGTTGGGCATCAACAGGGTGCGCTCGCGTGCTCACTGGCGCTGAATCTCGATAGCTTGAACCAGAGCGACTGGCCGTTCCCATAAACTGCCCCGATTGCTGATTATCAGGACTAGGACGCAATTGCGACTTGGGGTAAGCAGGACTGTCACTGTGAGCAGCGCTTGCTGGTGGTATCGAGGGTTGCGGTATTAGCGTTTGCTCACTGGCCACCAGCTGTTGCACCGCCTGTAAAATAAAGTCATGGACTAATCGCGCCTGATGGAAGCGCACCTCATGCTTGGCCGGATGCACGTTAACATCAACCTGGCGGGGGTCGACTTCTAGGTAAAGTACAAATGCCGGCACTTGCGCTTGTTGGGTATGTTCTTCAAAGGCTTGGCGAATAGCGTGTAAAATCAATTTGTCGCGCATCATGCGGCCATTAACATAGGTATACTGCGGCTCTGTTTGCGTGTGCTGAGGCATAATCCAGCCATGCAAATACAGCCCTTGGTCACCACTTTGTAAATGCATTCCCTGGCTGGCAAAGCCTTTGCCTGCGACCTGAGCAATACGCTTTACTGCACCCGCGTCGTCCGCCGACACTGGTCGATATTGGCGCACTACTTTAGCGTTGTGGGTTAAGGTAATGGCAATATCGAAGCGGCTTAAGGCAATGCGCTTTAGCAGCTCATCAATATGGTTGAACTCAGTTTTTTCGGTTCGTAAGAATTTGCGCCGTGCGGGGGTATTAAAAAATAAGTCTTTAACTTCAATGGTGGTGCCATCAGGATGCGCTGTTGGCTGCACCTGCACGGCCATATCACGTCCCTCAGCAAAGGCTTGCCAAGCTTCATTTTGCTGGGCAGGCTTAGACTTTAACGTTAGTCGCGATACCGAGCTTATGGAGGCGAGTGCCTCGCCACGAAAGCCTAAGGAGTTAATACATTCTAAATCATCCAGTGTTTTTAATTTACTAGTAGCATGGCGTGAAAGCGCGAGGGTGAGCTCATCTTTGACTATACCCGAACCATTGTCGGTAATGCGGATCAGTTTATGGCCGCCGCGTTCAATATCAACGCGAATACGTGTCGCTCCCGCATCTAAGCTGTTTTCAACCAACTCTTTCACGACAGAAGCGGGACGCTCAACTACTTCACCGGCAGCGATTTGGTTAGCTAATCGCGCCGGTAATATCGCTATACTCATATACGCTCGTTAGGTATTAGGAATGGTTAACACTTGGCCAATGTAGACTGTGTCTGTTTTTAGCTTATTGACGCGTTTAATAGCCCCGACAGAGACGCCATAACGACTCGCCACGACACTTAACGACTCACCGCGACGAATCTTATGTCGTGTTGGGTTTTGTGCCTTAATCGTTGCAAAGAGCGAGTCATCAGGGGGGTTATTACGGTAATAACCACGAATTGATCTGAACACCGCCTTAGCTAGTTTTTCTTGGTGCGCCGCCGTTTTCAGCAACCGCTCTTCTTGAGGGTTGGATATAAACCCCGTTTCCACCAAGATAGAGGGAATATCTGGCGATTTCAACACCGCTAAACTCGCCGCTTGCGGATAGCGTTTATGCATTTTCGCCACTTTTCGTAATTCTTTGATGGCCTCTTCAGCCACTTTAAAGCCGGTTTTCATGGAGTGATCCATGGACATGTCGAGTAGCGTCTGCGCTAAATACTTTTCGCTGGCCGTGTCGCGAATGGCATCCGCAGCCCCCCCAAGTAATTCAGAGTGTTTTTCCCTATCCTCAATCCATTTACCTATTTCTGAATTAGCCCGACGCAGAGACAACACCCACACCGACGCTCCTCGCGGCTGTGGGCTGGTAAAGGCATCAGCGTGAATTGACACTAAAAAGTCAGCTTTGCGTTTGCGCGCTTTGGTGCTGCGGTTATTGAGTTTGACGTAATAATCTCCGCTGCGAACCATGTAGGCTTGCATGCCCCGTTCGGCATTAATCAATCGCTCTAAGCGTTTAGCTACTTGCAAAGTGATGTCTTTCTCATAGGTGCCGCTTGGGCCAATAGAGCCGGGGTCTTCACCGCCGTGACCCGCATCGATCGCGATAACAATGTCACGATTGGTTTCTAATACTCTATTTTTTGGTATGTTTTGGGCTTGTTGACCGTCACTTTTATCGTAAAGGTCAATGACTAATCGGTCTTTATACGGCCCAGTAGGAGCCAAAGAAAAAATAACTGGCTTGGTGGCTTTGAGTAACTCAAACACCACTCGAGTGGAACCCGACTTTTTCGGCGTGCTAGGGCGGATTTTATCAACAATTTGGTGCTTCTTTTCAATTGCCGGGTAGTCTTTACGGTGCGCAGTATTATTGATATCAACGACTAGGCGTAATGGATTCTTCAGCATGAAATAGCTGAAGTCTGGCTTTTCTTGCATATCAAACACCACCCGCGTGCTATCGGGTGATGGCCATACACGCACGTTTTCTATGGTGTTTTTAGCTGCCGCCACTGTTGCCCATACGAGCAACATGGCGCACAAGGTTGCCTTGCTTGCGGTTATGATTATTTTAAGCATTGCCTTTTAACTTTGTTACTACATCAGCGCCACGCTCAGATTTTGCGTCGATACTGATCTCACGCGCTTCCCCTGTATACTCTAGCGTGATTTCTAAATCAGCGCGAGGAATTACCCCCTCACCTTTACTAGGCCACTCCAAAATACACACCGCGCGGTTATCGAAATAATCCCGAATGCCCATGAATTCGAGCTCTTCTGGGTCAGCTAATCGATATAAATCAAAATGATATACTTTGACCTGCGCTAGCTCATAAGGTTCAACTAAGGTATAAGTTGGACTCTTAACCTTACCTTTATGACCCAGCCCTTGCACGATTCCACGCGTGAGCGTGGTTTTCCCCGCCCCTAAGTCACCGTACATATAGATCACCGCACCGTCAGCGATAAGTGGAGCTAGTTGCGCCCCGAATGCGACGGTTGCTTGCTCATCCGCTAAATATTGGTCAAACCGCATGGTCATTATTGCTTACCCTATTAAAGCTCGTACTACTGGAAATAAATCACTGGCGAGCAACCCTTTGCTGCCCTCACTGCTTGCTTGCTGGGCCGCTAAGCCGTGCACATAAGCTCCCACACAGGCACTGTCATGTGGGCTAACGCCCTGCGCTAGCAACGCGCCAATTATACCAGATAATACATCACCCATGCCGCCACTCGCTAGTGCGTTACTGCCACTGCTGTTAATTGTTAATTTATCAGCGCTACAAATAAGTGTACCCGGACCTTTCAACAGCACCGTTGCTTGGTATGAACGCGCCAACTCCTGCACCTTGGCAAAGCGATTGGCTTCCACCTCAGTAACGGAGCTTTGCAATAATCGCGCAGCCTCTTTGGGGTGCGGCGTCAAAACACAATCAGTGAGTCGCTGTGGATGCTGTGCCAATAGGTTTAATGCATCCGCATCCAGCACTTTTAATCGTTTGTGTTCATAGCCAAGAACCGTGCTGAGCATCTGTTGCGCCCACTGACATTGCCCTAATCCAGGCCCAATAACGACGACGTTGGCTTTTTCCAATAGTACTGTGAGTTGCTGAGCAGTTGTTACCCCGTGAACCATAAGCTCATAGCAACCTTGGCTTATGGTTTGCACATTATCTGGATGGGTAGCCACACTCACCAAACCGGCCCCTGTTCGTAGTGCCGCTTCACTGGCTAATCGCGCTGCGCCCGCCATTCCTAGCCCCCCCGCGACAACTAAGACATGACCGGCATTATTCTTGTGACTGCCTTGATCTCGAACTGGCCGCTTGCGCATCATTGATGCATGATCATTCAAGCAAGCCACTGCACTACATTGGCGGTAAAAAGCCTGCTCTATTGCCAATGGCGCAAACCATAAGTGACCACATTGGGTTTTAGCACGACCGCTCAATAGACCCTGCTTTAAGGCAATAAACGTCAGTGTATGGTGGGCATTAAAGGCATTATTATGTACCTGCGCACTGTGGGCATCGACCCCGCTGGGGACGTCAATGGCGATACGCATCACCTTAGCGGCATTTACTTTTGCCAATACATCAGCAATAGGTTCCGGCAAAGCACGATTAAGGCCAATGCCAAAGATAGCATCCACCACTATATGGTAATGATGTAGACTTGCGTCTTGAACACACTCCCCACCGCTTTGTTTAAAGCGCTCATACATGGTTGCGGCATCTCCCTTAAGAGTATGCACAGCGACCAACGGCCATACCTTAACATCGTACCCTTGTTGGCGTAATTCAGTGGCGACCACAAAGCCATCACCGGCGTTGTTACCGCCTCCACTAAGCACAATAACGCGTTTTTTTTCGTCGTAGTGTTGTTGTATCCAATGAGCCACGGTGCTACCCGCTCGGTGCATTAGCTCCTGCATACTCACTCCGCTGTGCTTGGCAGCGGCAGCTTCATATTGCTGCAATTGTTGGGGAGTAAATACCAGCTGTGGTAAATTAGTACTGTAATGACTATCCATGGTTTTCACTTTTGCCGAATAACACCATTAATTATCCTGAACTAGCACAGCAAATTAAGCAATGGGCGAGCGAGCTTGGCTTTGCCGATGCGGCTATTTGTGACATAGATCTCAGTGCTCATGAAGCACAATTACAACGTTGGCTTGAGCTTGGCTATCATGGCGAAATGAACTTTATGGCCGAGCATGGCACCAAGCGCTCCCGGCCAGACGAACTGGTACCGGGTACCCAACGCGTCATCGCGTTAAAGATGCACTATTTACCCCCTGACGCGGGCTTTGCCCGCACCCTGAAAAATCCTCAGTTGGCCTATATCAGCCGTTATGCTCTGGGCCGCGATTATCACAAGCTGATGCGTAACCGTATAAAAAAGCTCGGCCAGCGTATTGCACAAGTTGCTGAAGGTTTGGGGTTTCGTCCTTTTGTTGACTCCGCGCCGGTGCTTGAGCGCCAGCTTGCGGCTAAGGCTGGCTTAGGCTTTACCGGAAAGCATAGCTTATTGATAGACAAACAAGCAGGGTCATGGTTTTTCCTCGGGGAGCTGTTTGTGGATATTCCGCTGCCAGTTGATGACCCTGACATCCGACAAGCCACCCAAGGAGAGTGCGGCAGTTGCGTCGCGTGCATGACCATGTGCCCCACAGGGGCTATCGTTGAGCCCTATGTGATTGATGCGCGAAAATGTATTTCCTATTTAACCATTGAGCTTAAAGGCGCTATTCCTGAGCAATACCGAACAGCGATGGGCAATCGTATTTATGGCTGTGACGACTGCCAGTTAATTTGCCCGTGGAACCGTTATGGCGAGATCACCGCAGAGTCTGACTTCCATGCCCGCGCCCCGCTTAAAGATCAACCACTATTGACGCTATTTAGCTGGGATGAAGAGACGTTTTTAACTAATACCGAAGGCAGCCCCATCCGCCGTATTGGCCACCAACGCTGGCTTCGTAATATTGCCATTGCCTTGGGTAACGCGCCCTACGATAGCGCTATTGTTGAGGCGTTAATGGCCAGGTTAAACGGGGCTAGTGACTTGGTTGCAGAGCATATTCATTGGGCACTCGCGCAGCAACAACAAAAGCGTGAGGCACTGAGCGTGACTGTCACGGCACATACAAAGAAAACTCAGCGATTGATCCGCGCCGTACAAAAAGGGCTTCCCAGAGACGCAGAGTAATCTCAGAGCGCTCTCTTTTTACCACGTTAGTTGAGCAATTTAGCGAGATCTTGCTCAATGCGAGAAAATGCTGCCTGCAAGTTCTCCACCGACTCCTCTCGGGCCACCGAGCGTTGGATAGTGTCGTCTACCTTTTGGTAGATAAAAGCTTCTTGGTCATCGTCTAAGCCCATAGTGGGAATACGCTCCTCAAGCTCCTCTTGTAACGCGCGAAATACTTTTTCATTATCGCTGCGCGTTTGATTTACCGCACTAATGAGCTCACGGAATTGTGCTTCAATACGCGATACCGCCTCCCCCAACTGCGCTTGACGCTTTTGCAGCGCTTGTTTGGTCATAATGGCGGTGAGTTGCTGCTCGGTCACACTGACTAAAAAACATACGTGATCGCGAATGCGGCCATGCTTCTCAGGTTCTTTCTCTGGCATATTCAGGATCAGTAAGCTCACTTTCTCATAGTTAACCAACAATCGCTGCGAGAACTCGTGTAAACGCCCCCGAGTTTTTAGCATATCGAAAAGCTCAACGACAATGGGGGAGCACCCTCCACTTAATGAGAAGTGCTGTACGCCGTCATCCAATCGCAACTCAGCATTACTTTGTAAGCCAAAACGGTTTAAACAGCTGAGCAGTTCTTTGCCTAACTCTTGGGGCTCCCAAATTTGCCCAATACGCTCAACAAAGTTGACGATTTCGCCCATTTCGCTGCTATTAGCCATAGCGTTAAAAGCCGTAGATGTGGCATCGTCAACTTGCTTTTGTAAGTCTTCTTGCTCGTCAAGATACCCTTTGAGCTTCATCAACTTTGATTTGAGTTCATCGTGACTGAAAGGTTTAACAATGTAGTCTTCTGCGCCTACAGCGTAACCCTCCATGCGCTCTTCTACCGTGCCCCGCGCAGATACAAACATGACCACAATATCTTCGGTTTCTGGGTTCGCTTTAAGTTGGCGACAGACATCATAGCCGTTCATATCTGGCATGCTGACATCAAGCAAAATAATATCCGGCTTAAACTCCCCCACCACCGCGAGGCAGGCTGGCCCACTGTCGACCATTTTCAGCTCAAACCCCTGATCATCGAGGATTTCTTCAATGATTTCTAGATTATATTCTTCGTCATCTACTGCTAATACCCGTTGCACTGTCATCGTATTGACCTTCCCTTATTCAAGCTTGTTATTCTGCCGGCTTATGCGGCGGCGCCTGAGTTTCTTGTGCTTGCTGAACTTTTGGCAAGCTTATTTCTATAATAGTGCCTCCTTTAGGATTTTGCTTAGCATGAATGCGGCCATGATGCAGCGCCACAAACTCTCGGCATATCGCCAATCCTAAACCTGTTCCCCCGGCCCCTCGATTGGTTTGGCTACTTTGGGAGAATTTATCAAAGACATGTTCTAGCTCGTTTTCTGGGATACCTACTCCATGATCAACCACTTGAATTCCCAAGTTGTCACCATCCTCATGTAAGTAAATGTCTATTTCACTTCCTTCGGTGCTAAATTTAAGCGCATTTCCTAATAGATTAGTTATTACTTGAGTTATTTGCGCACCATCGCAGTCAATGTGACTATTCACACCATTATCATGGAGTTTTATGTTGATGTGCTTTTCCATCGCCGTGCCAGACACATCGGTAATGCTCGATTCAATCAACTTACAAACGTCAGCTCGGCTCGGGCAAAAAGGAAATTTGCCAACGTCTAATTTCGACAAATCAAGTAAGTTATTAAGTAATGACAGTAAGCGCTCGCCGCTGGTATGAATACGGTTGAGATACTTGCTTAACTTATCAATGGGCGTTTCGCCATTGCTCAACTTGTCGAGCCCAAATCGCGAAAAGCTGAGTATAGAGTGCATCGGGGTGCGCAGTTCGTGGGACATATTGGCCAGGAACTCTGATTTACTGCGGTTTGCGGCTTCCGCCTGATCCTTAGCTAACTCCAGCTCCCGAGTGCGCTCCTTGACGCGGATTTCGAGCTCATCTCGCGCCTCTTCAAGTAATACTTGGCGCTCTTTTAGGTTAGTTACATTTTTAAAGATTACGGCGTAGGCAATCGCACCGTGATAGTCAATTTCACTGAAGGAACCGACCATAGGGATCAGCCCGCGCTTCGAGGTTTGTACTTCAAGCTCACAGCTATGCTGGTTTAGGCTTGATGTCGAACGCATAGTTTGCAGTAAAGTTTGCTCTGAGCTTGGGCTCAAAAATTGAAACAGGGTATGCTTTGCGAGCTCGGTTTGATTTAGGTTAAGTAACTTCGCCGCTGCATCATTGGCGTCAATCAGGCTGCCATTACGGGCAAACAAAATGACTGCATCAGGGGTGTTTTTGAATACTACGCGTAACAAACTGTCTTTTTCAATGAGCGCATCAACGGTGTCTTGTAACCGCTCAAGTAGCTGCGCGTTGTTACGTTTGAGGAGCTCTGTCTGCCATGCCTTATGCACCGATTTAAGGACAATACTTTGATCCGCTGGCAGCTCAATGACATCATCCACACCGCTGCGGATCACCTCCAGTAAATTTGCTTTATCTCCTTGGTTTATAAGCAAGATACAACGGCAATGTGATTGTATCCTTTTAACCTGTAAATACACATCACTGCCGCTATCCCCTTGCACTTGGTAATGACAGAGCAAAATATCGATATGTGTTCCGTTGACAATTTCCAACGCCTGAGTAAGAGAGTGAGCACCGAGTACGCTAATGTGCGCGCCTGTCAGCCACTGCTGGATATGTGCTTGGCTATCTTGTGGACTAACATGAAGCACTTGTGGCAAGGCTATCGACTGCGGTCCGTCAATCTCTAAAATGCTTTCTAATAGCGCACTGATTTCTTTGTTTTCATAGAAAGGATAAATAACTTGAGCTTGTATAAACAGCTTATTGAGCTCGGCGAAGCTTGCAAATACTTCACCTTGTTCAGCCTTAGGCGCCAATAACGCGACATTACAGCCGCTGAGGGTTTGTTTGAGGTCACAAGCAAGCGCCATAGGAATGCCATGGGCAAGGATATACATATCATAGTCATTGGGCTCAATGACTTCTAAATTAGCAAAGTGCAGCAGCTCGACCTCACAATCGAGCAGCTCTAGCAGTACTTTAATGCGCATAGCAAGCACTGTTGTTGCATCTATGATCAATATCCGTCGCTTCACCATGCTTTCACCAAGCCCTCTACTCTAGTTTAAACGTAGACGTACTTTTGCCTAGTTGGCAACTTTATATTCAACTTAAGCCATTGAACCTAAAGAGGAAACGCTTAAGTTTTCAATCGACTCAGTTGCGAATCTTGCTCTTCAACCAAGGCAATGAGCTCTTTCGACCCAGACCCTGTTTGCTGGGCCAAGTCGGCCAAGTGCGAGGCAGCATCGGAAATGAGCGTTAAATTACGATTGATTTCTTCAGTGACCGAGCTTTGCTCCTCAGCAGCTGTGGCTATGTGAGTCACTTGATTGGTAATTTCATTCACTTTTTCTACTACTTCATGAAGCGCATCAAAGGCAGATGACGTTTGCGATACAGCGGTATCGGCGCGTGACACACCCTGCTCTATAATGGTTGATGCACTGCCCACCTCTTGCTGCAAGCGGGTAATAAGCTCACTGATGTCGTCTGTGGAAGCACGTGTTTTCGACGCCAGTGCACGAACTTCGTCAGCCACCACAGCAAAGCCTCGTCCTTGTTCACCTGCTCGAGCCGCTTCGATAGCAGCATTCAGTGCAAGCAGATTCGTTTGCTCGGCAATGGTGCGGATCACATCGAGTATCTGGTTAATGTCATTACTGCGTGAAGCGACCTTACCCACCGCCACATTGGCATCATTGATCTCCGTAGACATGGTTTGTACTTGGTCAACAGCTTGCGACAAACTGTGCTCACTGGCTTGCACTAATTTATTAATTTCTTCCGTTTGCTGTGCTGATTGCTCTGAGGCGCGGGCCACTTCCAACGCCGTGGAGCTCATTTCGTTCATTGCCGTCACTACACTCTCAATTTCAGCAAACTGTTTCTCTACATTTTCTTGGGTTTGTGTGGCCACTTGCGAGGCACTGTCGGCCTGCTCCATGGTTTGTGATGAGAGTTGCTTAAGCTGAGAGATAAGAGTACGCAATTTGTCGATAAAGGCATTAAAACCGCTCCCCAAAGCGATAAGTTCGGCGTGCGTATCAACATTCAGCGACTGTGTTAAATCTCCCTCAGCGCTGGCCAAGTTTTCCATACGCATACGAATGGCATCAATAGGGCCTACAATGGTTCGGGTCAGCCAGTACATCATGGTCGCAGCGCCTGCAAGTACCACAATGGCAACGATAATAAGTACTGACTTCAGCGCATCAGCATTATCTTCCAAGTTTTGCTGTAACTCTTGAGCGCCCGCCATGGCCAGTGACTCAGGTACTTCAACAACCAAACGCCAAGTAGAGTCGGCTAGTTTTACATCCAATGGGTAATTAACAACGAATGCGTCATCCACCAGCTCAACGCTTGCTGTACTGCTCTTTATTGCCGCCATAAGTGGTTTATCCACCACCTCAGCAAATGGTTTTCCTAACTGCTCGGTGTAATGGCTACTGCCCACCACCAAGCCCATTGAGCTGATGAGCGACACCTTGCTTTGGCCTTGATAGAGGTTCGCCGAGAGCTGCTCAGTGATTTTCTGAAAAATAGGTAGGTTTAAATCAACCCCGGCCACGCCTAAAAAACGCCCTTGGTGAACGATGGGAGCGGTCAGCGAGGTCATCATCTCGGAATACCCTGGCGAAATCTCATAAAGATAGGGCTCCATTAAACAAGGTTTGAGTGTATCTTTCGCACACAGATACCATTCGGCCTCGCGCAGCCCCATATCATTGATAGTATCGACGTGCTTTTCGCTCGCATCTTCCACCACTTGCTGTTCAATAGAGCCGTCTTCATTACGGATCATGTAAATCTCTAAGGAGCCATGTCCGGGTACGGAATGCTGGTGGCCGCTGGTAAATTGATTGTCTAGACCATCATAAGCGTTGTCTTCAAACTGCGTGTAAATGGATGATACCAGTTCATTTTGAGCCAATACCGCCCGGTCTATTTGCTCTACCGCACTTCGATCCAAAGGCTGATTTTTGGTGCGTCCAAGGATCCCAGCTAGGGTATAAGGAATTCGATAGGCTTCATTGATAAAACCGAGGATTTTCTCACCATCTAAGCCGGCCTTAGCCAACAGCTTATCCTCAACCTCTTGGCGCACAAGCACTCTGGATTCACCGGAAACGGCGCTATTACTTTGCTCCAATTGCCACCATAAAATACCAATAAGCAGCAACACAGTGACCAATAAGGCACCACAACTAGCAAGTAAGAGTTTTTTAGCAAGGGACTGATTTCGCATTACTTCTTTACCTTTTGAACGAACCTGAGATAAAGCTTAGTCGAGCCAGCCAGAATAGGAAACCGCCATCACGAGGATCAGCACAAAAGAGCACCAAAATACATGCAGCCATAGCCACTGCGGGGGAGATCTTTAATACATCAACAATGCCAGCTTGGCTGCATGCTTTATACGCGATACATGTGGGAATAAAACTGAGTTTTGAGTGTGTTCAGTGAATTGGAGCGGCACACGAGGTTCGAACTCGTGACCTCAACCTTGGCAAGGTTGCGCTCTACCAGCTGAGCTAGTGCCGCTTCATAATTTGCTCGGGGTTGCGCAGCTGAGCTTGGGCTGCAAACTGTTAGTAACAACAGTAAAAGTTTGGAGCGGCACACGAGGTTCGAACTCGTGACCTCAACCTTGGCAAGGTTGCGCTCTACCAGCTGAGCTAGTGCCGCTTCATTGTTTGCTCTGGATTGTGCAGCTGAGCTTGGGCTGCAAACTGTTAGCAACAACAGTAAAAGTTTGGAGCGGCACACGAGGTTCGAACTCGTGACCTCAACCTTGGCAAGGTTGCGCTCTACCAGCTGAGCTAGTGCCGCTTCATATGTAACAGCGAGACTGCTACATAGCGCTTAATTTAAGCACACCGACTAATGCGGGGTGTTCGTCTTAAGCGGGGCAGGATTTTACAAGAATACCTTGTCTTTGCAAGCCCTTTTTTGCGGTTTTTTTAAATTTTGAACACTTCTGTACGATAAACCTGCAATTCCATAATTGAGTCTTTGATATCGTCCAATGCTAAGTGCGAGCCCTTTTTCTCAACTTTATCTAATACCTCAGGCTGCCAACGTCGGGCCAACTCTTTAATGGTACTGACATCGATGTTGCGGTAATGAAAGAAATTATCGAGCTCAGGCATATAACGCACTAGAAAGCGACGGTCTTGACCAATGGAGTTCCCACATAAAGGCGATGCGCCTGCGGGGACCCACTGCTCTAAAAACGCCAATGTTTCAGCCATGGCTTGATGTTCGCTAACCTCGCTTTGTTGGCAGCGTTTAGTCAGTCCCGATTTACCATGTTGGTTAGTGCACCACGCGTCCATATTGTTGAGTAACTCGTCGCTTTGGTGAATAGCAATCACTGGGCCTTGGGCGAGGATGTTTAACTCGCTGTCGGTAACAATGGTGGCAATTTCCATAATGCGGTCGTGATCGGGATTCAAGCCGGTCATTTCCAAGTCTAACCAGACCAGGTTTGTTTTGCTTACAGCCATAGTCGTGCGCCCTGCTTCTCTTTCGGTTTGCTGCGATTAGTTATATCATATTAGCTTCATACGCAGACCTAAAGCCTTTTTTACACCGTCCTTATTTACTCCAAATAGGACAGTGCCAAGATGGGCATGAACGAAAGAGATTCCGTGGCCAAAAAACAGAAATTGTCGAAAGGGCAAGCGCGACGTATACGCGCTAATCACCAGAAACGCTTACAGCGGGTAAAGTCCGATGCCAGCAAGGCGGCAGAGCTGGAGCTTGATAGCCAGAATTTAGGCGCGGCTGAACCGGCTCTCGTTGTCAGCCGCTTCGGTCAGCATGCCGATGTGGAAACAGCGGATGCCGAAGTATTACGCTGTAATATTCGCCGCACGATATCTAGCTTGGTCTGTGGTGACAAAGTGATGTTCCGCCGCGCAAAAGTCAGTGAAGGCGATATCGCCGGAGTGGTTGAGTTAGTTGAAGAGCGACATTCGCAACTAACCCGCCCTGATTTTTACGATGGTGTCAAAGTAGTGGCTGCCAATGTCGATCAAATTCTAATGGTCTCTGCGGTGGTGCCGGAATTTAGCACACAAATAATCGACCGTTATATCGTCGCGTGTGAGGACATGGGGATTCCCCCTGTGCTGCTTTTGAATAAAGTGGACTTACTCGACGATGAAGACCGTGAGCTATTTGCCGATTACCTCGCTGAGTACGCTCATTTAGGCTATCAGGTGATGATGGTCAGTAGCGAAAGCGGTGAAGGCATGGATACACTAAAGGCAATGTTGGCGGATAACAACAGCATCTTTGTTGGCCAAAGTGGGGTTGGCAAATCAAGCTTAGTCAATGCCTTGTTGCCTGATGCCGATATCCTTACCAAGACCGTATCGAGCAATAGCGGCTTAGGTCAACACACCACAACCGTGTCTCGTTTACATCACCTCCCCAGTGGCGGCAACTTAATCGACTCCCCAGGGATCCGCGAATTTGGCCTATGGCATTTAGAGCCCGAGCGCGTCGCTTGGTGCTTTAAAGAGTTTCGTCAATATTTAGGCGGCTGTAAGTTCCGTGATTGTAAACATCTAGATGATCCGGGCTGTCTACTGCGAGAGGCTGTTGAACAAGGCGATATTGCCGATTTTCGCTTTGAAAACTATCACCGCATAATAGAATCAATGGCCGATGGCCGTGCTGGCGCTCGTAATCCACGAGTGTAGCATCCAAAGGCCGGTAACTGGCCTTTACTCTTTGGTTTCGTTACCATTTAACAAATTACAGTGGAATCTACACAGTGAATTTAGACAAAGTAAAAATCGCTTTTCAATATGCGCTACCAAAACACGGCGTATCACGCTTAGTTGGAAAATTAGCCGCAGCAAAGGCGGGCAAGCTTACCACCTCGCTCATTAAGCTTTTTATTAAGCAATATAAAATTGATATGAGCGAAGCGCAGCATGAGGACCCAAGCCACTACCAAAGCTTTAACGAGTTTTTCACTCGCCCACTCAAAGCCGGTATCCGCCCGCTTTGCGAAGACGACAATATTATCGCTCACCCAGTTGATGGGGCCATTAGCCAACTCGGCGATATTAATGAGGGTCAATTACTGCAAGCCAAAGGCCATCATTATAGTGTGCAGACGTTACTTGGCGGCAACCAAGCCGATGCCGAGCCCTTTTTAGGCGGTAAGTTCGCCACCATTTACCTTGCACCGAAAGATTACCACCGTATTCACATGCCAGTAGACGGCACGTTAAAACGGATGATCTATGTACCTGGCGATTTATTCTCTGTAAATCCCTTAACGGCGCAAAACGTGCCCAACTTATTTGCTCGCAATGAGCGCGTAGTGGCGATATTTGATACAGACATTGGCCCGCTGGCGATGGTACTGGTAGGCGCCACCATTGTTGCCAGCATCGAAACTGTTTGGGCTGGGACAGTCACGCCACCAGCAGGTAAAGATGTATTCAGCTGGGATTACCCAAGCGAAGGAAACCGCGCAGTGAAGCTGAAAAAAGGTGAGGAAATGGGGCGCTTCAAGCTTGGCTCCACTGTCATTCTAGCGTGGGGAGCTAATCAGGCTGACTTTCTTGACGATCAAGTTCCCGAGGCCACCACGCGCATGGGCACAGCGTTTGCAAAACTACGCGACTAGTGACTTACCAAGGATGGTCAAGCTGTATAATTGACCATCCATTCTCGCTACATCTGGCAGTTGCCCCCACACCGAAAACCCCGCCGAGGTAAAAAGCCCGATACTGGGTTTATTATGACTAAATATAAAAGCTAAGAGGTTCTCAATTGCCAGTGTATGGGCATGAGCTTCAACGAAGTTAAGCGCTTTTCGCCCCAATCCCTGTCCTCTTACCGATTCACATAAATAAATGGCAACCTCTACGGTGCCGTCGTAAGCGGGGCGGCCATAAAAAGATTTGAAACTCAACCAACCCACAACTCGCTCATCTTGTTTGTAAACGAAAATGGGCCGCTCAGGCGTATGACCTAGAAACCACGAGCGACGCTCTTCAACAGTGACCGGCTCAGTGTCTGCGGTCACCATGCGACTGGCGATAGTCTGGTTATAAATATCTACGATACGAGGCAAATCACTTAATTCAGCGGTTTCAAACATAAATAATGGTTGCTAAAAATGATCATTTACATTGATAGTATCGTACTCTGCGAGACAAACAATGAAAAGGCGACGGTCATGATCCGATTCACTCTCAGCACCCTAAGCGCTGCGTTATTACTGCTTAGCTCTACAGTCGAAGCCAGCGAATGTGGCGATTTCACCGATGTTGAAGTGCGTAAGCTACGCTCAGAGCAAAGCATTAATCTTTGCCAATTTAAAGATAAGCCTTTGCTTATTGTTAATACGGCCAGCAACTGTGGTTTTACACCGCAGTTCAAAGAGCTTGAGCAGCTGCATCAAAAGTACAAAGATCAAGGCTTGGTGGTGTTAGGGTTTCCATCTGACGATTTTTTCCAAGAGGAAGATGACGAAAAAGACACTGCTGAAGTGTGCTACATCAATTATGGTGTGACCTTCACTATGCTCGCGCCGACACCGGTGAGGGGCGACGATGCTCATCCGGTATTTCAATTTTTGAACGAGCAAACCAGCTCTCCAAATTGGAATTTTTACAAGTACTTAGTGTCAAAGGATAGACAACAGGTGCAACGCTTTAACAGCCGCACAAAACCAATGTCAGAAACGCTTACCCAAGCTGTTGAGCAAGCGCTATAATGACAAATCATTATGTTTGTCTAAACTTAATGGCAGTAAAAAAGGTCCGGCTCACCCACGGCGAAGGGCCTAACAGAATCATGATATTAACAAATGGAGTAACTTATGGCTTTGGCAAGTGCGCGTCATATATTGGTGGATAACGAGGCCCTGTGCCTAGATTTAAAAGATAAGATTGAACAGGGAGAAGATTTCGCAGAACTGGCAAAACAACACTCCATGTGTCCGAGCTCACAAGACGGCGGAGCGCTTGGAGAGTTTGGCCCAGGCATGATGGTACCAGAGTTTGATAAAGTGGTGTTTTCAGCCCCGTTAAACCAAGTACAAGGTCCAGTACAAACACAGTTTGGTTATCATTTACTCGAAGTGACTAGCCGTAGCGATTAAGCTCGCCAAATTTCTATTGCATTGCTTGTAAAGCCTGCTATTTTGGAGCTCAGTTATTGAGATTGTTGCTCACAAGGCAGGTTTTACAATGCAATTGTATGGCTCTGATACCTCCCCCTATGTACGCCGCCTGCGTATTTGGTGCGCCCAGCACACACTTGATGTTCCTTACCAACATATAGATATTTTCTCCCCCGCAGGGCGAAAACTGCTATTACAACACACGCCGGTAGCGAAAATTCCAGTACTGGTCGACGGGCAGCAGAGTATATATGACTCCACTGTAATTTTTGAATACTTAAGCCAAGCCCATCAGCTCAAACCATTGCATTGGGATGAGCGTAACCAACTAACAACTATCAACGCGGCGAATGATTCCGGTGTTGAGCTGCTTTTGTGCCAGCGTTCAGGGTTTGACACCACACAAGATACGTTATTTTTTAACCTCCAACATCAGCGCATTAGCCAATGTTTAGGGGTGTTAGAAGAATTACTTAGCAGTGGTAAAATAAAGCATGCTTATGTACTAACCAGCCTATTTTGCCTGTTAGATTGGTTGGCGTTTCGTCAACTCACCGATTTCAGCGTTTATTCGCAATTACATGCGTTTTGGCAACAGTACAGCCGTGAACAACTGGCCCAACAAACCGATCCAAGAAAGGCCGAATAATGAATAATAGCAACGATATAGAAATAGAATCGCAACTTGATAGCTTTTGTGAGCAGGTCCGTGAGCAGCAAACATTATGGCTATTGAGTGCCCCAGACGGGGGTGTAGCCAGTGTGACCTCGGCATACGATGATAACAAAGATGTGCTGCTACTGTGGCACAGCGAAGCGCTGGCGCAGCAACAATGCGTAAATGAGTGGCAAGACTACACAGCCATAGATATATCGCTTAGTGAGTATTTTGATGAATTAGCTCCCGCTTTGCATGATGATGGCGTGTGGGTAGGTGTTAATTGGGCTGAAGGTGCTTGCAGTGAGTTAAGTGCCCAATCATTAGTGAATGCACTGACCGACTAAGCTGTGAAAACCCATCTAGGACGGCGGCCATTTTCTGCTATGGAATTACACACCCTGTTTTCAGGGTATGTGTACGGCGACGAAAAACAACCACGCGAGCAAGCCAAGCATTGGCATTTCTGGCTGCCTCTACTGGCCTATTATACCGGCGGCTTTAGTGATGAACTTGGCAGCCTCACTTTGGAAGATGTGCATTTAGGCACTGGCACCGCTTACTTGCATGTGCATACTCATGGCAAAATCAAAGCGCGTAAAATCCCCATCCATCCACACTTATTCTCCTGTGGGTTACATGAATATGTGCAATGGTTGAAAGATCATGGACATCAACGCTTACTGTTTGATTTACCTGCAAAATCTGGTCGTTACAGTGAAAAGGCACGAATTTGGTTTTCCGGCGAGGGAGAGCGCGCTGGCTACCTACAAAAATGTGCTCTGCCCACCGTGGATCAGCACGGCCACAAAACCGCTTTGAGTAGTTTACGTCTAAACTTCGAGCAGCAGGTTCGTATTAGTGCCATGCAGTTAGGCAGTAAAGCTGGGTTTTGTTATCTGCTCGGCCTCAAGGAATACCCACAACGAGAGTTCGCCGATATGCGCTTATTGCAAAAGATAGTCCGAGGGGTGCGCGTTGTGAATGCCCACACCCACTGGCAACGCTTTTGCAATCGCCATTAGCTCTCTTTAGCTTTGGCATTACATACCCATGCCAAGGTCTTCTCTGTAGCTAGGTAGCTCACGCGTGTAATGGTACCTTGGCAATGGGCGCTTAAGTCGTGCCATAGCTGCGCTGGCTGAGCATTACCCAACTGTTTCTTATATAATCGATTTTGATTTGCATAAATCACCGTCTGCGCGTCAAACCAGGTGTAATCTTGGACACCTTGTGGCAGGCGAAAGGCTTTGCTCGATACATCATCATCAACTGCATAGGTGGCGAACCAACTCTGCCCTTGTTCCTCAAAGGTGTAAGTGTAAACCCGCAGTGCCGAGTTATAGCTCAGTGTGCGACCGGGGTTATCAACGATGTGCTTGCCCTTTTTGGGGTTTTGAAGAGGCAGATAATGAATGCTATGTGGCTCGCCTAAGGCAAAGACCAACACGCCTTGCGGCCCCCAAGCGTGATAACCTATGGTCATGCCGTTGTCGAAGATTCGCTGCGGCGCCGTGCCATCTAACGGATAACGCCATAACTTTTGTGCCGCATTCGGTTCGACTACCACGGCAGAGATTGCATCGCCATCAAGCATCATCGTTGGTGAATACTCACTACTGTTTTTGCTTTGTGTAACGTTCACTCGGTTGTTGGTAGCGAAGTCGTAAAAGAAGATGTCTGTTTGTGATTGCTGTGCTTGAGTCACCGCTTGGGTGTAATACACCCCCTTGGCGGTAAGCCAAGGTTGATTGCTGTACCCTGCTTTATCACTGATGGCGGAAACATCGATACCTTGTGAATGCTCCCGCAAAAGCAATACTTGGCTATCTAACGCCCAAGCTGGCGCCGAGGCAGTGACGATAAGAGCGGCACTACCAAGCAGTAGATTTTTGAATTTACGCATAATTTTTTATTGTTATTGGCAATCTCCCTATACTAACGTGAATTCACCGTCTCGCAAGTAACTAGGCTTGATTTCACTGCACTGCACCTTTATAAAGGGTATTCTAATTAACAAACGGTTAATCTTATGTCGGCGAAACACCCTATTGTGGCAATTACTGGCTCTTCAGGCGCAGGCACAACCACAACAACCAATGCAATCAAGCACATTTTCCGTGCACTAGACATAAATGCCGCGTTTATTGAGGGTGATAGCTTTCATCGCTATACCCGCCCAGAAATGGACAAGAAGACTCGTGAAGCAGAGCAACAAGGACGCCATATTAGCTACTTTGGTCGTGAGGCCAATGACTTTGAGGCACTAGAGTCGCTGTTTGCCAATTACGGCGAGACCGGTAATGGTAAGGTCCGTCGCTACCTTCACACCTTTGACGAAGCCGTTCCCTATAATCAGTTACCAGGCACATTCACCCCTTGGCAAGAACTTGAGCAAGGCACAGATCTGATGTTCTACGAAGGCTTGCACGGTGGGGTTGCTGATGAAGACTACGACGTTGCCAAGCATGTGGATTTACTCATTGGCATGGTGCCAATCATTAACTTAGAGTGGATCCAAAAGCTGATCCGAGACACATCAGAGCGCGGTCATTCTCGCGAAGCGGTTATGGGCTCGATTATTCGCAGCATGGATGATTACATTAACCACATCACCCCGCAGTTTTCCCGCACCCACATCAATTTTCAGCGAGTACCAACGGTAGATACCTCTAACCCCTTTAGCGCCAAAGATATTCCATCTTTAGATGAGAGTTTTGTGGTGATCCGTTTTCGCGGCATAGACGATGTCGACTTTCCTTATTTTCTGCAAATGATTGAAGGAAGCTTTATGTCACGCATGAACACGCTGGTCGTTCCTGGTGGCAAAATGGGCTTGGCCATGGAGTTGCTTTTAACGCCTCTGATCAAGGACCTGCTAGTGAAAAAGCGGGCCCTTGAACATTTAGCGCCGGTGGATTTGCCTATCTGAGTGATCGCTACGCGTCAGGCAGGTTACGACCGTAAAAGATTTCTTGAATCTCACGGTTGAGACGCGTGCGGATCTCTTCAGTCTCTTGTTGCTCTAACTCATCGGTGGTAACGCCGAATAGATAGGTATTCAGGTCTGTCTCTTTAAGCATCATTTTGGTGTGAAACAAGTTTTCTTGATACACATTCACATCCATCATCTGATAGAGCTCTTTGGTGTCCTCTGTCATGTAATTTTGGATAGAATTAATGGCATGGTCGATATAATGCTTCACACCATTAACGTCGCGAGTAAAGCCTCGGACGCGATAGTCTATGGTCACAACATCGGATTCTAACGAATGGATCAAGAAGTTGAGCGCTTTTAATGGCGAGATCACGCCACAGGTCGATACTTCAATATCGGCCCTAAAAGTGCAAATCCCATCATGAGGGTGAGCTTCCGGATAAGTGTGTACACATATATGGCTTTTATCCAAGTGCGCCACGACAGAGTCCGGTAACGGGCCTGGTGTTTCCTCGCTATCAAAGCTTTGTTCATGCACTGGCTCTTCAGAAACCAAGATAGTCACACTCGCGCCCTGTGGGTCATAATCCTGACGCGCCACGTTAAGAATATTGGCGCCGATTATGTCTACGACTTCACCTAAAATATCAGTGAGGCGGTCAGCACTGTATTGCTCGTCAATGTACTCAATGTACTCTTTACGCTGCTGCTCTGTTTTGGCATAGCAGATATCGTATATGCTGAAGCTTAAACTTTTGGTTAAGTTATTGAAACCATGAAGTTTAATTTTATCGAAGGGTTTGTTCACTATAAACCAACCTTAAAACCTAGTCGCTAAAAGCCGCATCGGGGCCATAAAAGAGCGCGGATTTTAGCCCAATTTGGCCCCTTGAAAAAGCACTTTTTAAGCGATTTCTTGTACTTCAAAACTATGCGTGATTTGCACTGATTTTTCCAGCATCAATGCCACCGAGCAATACTTTTCCGCAGACAGTGAAACAGCGCGCTCAACATGCTTCTCACTGACCTCTTTGCCACTTACAACAAAATGCAGGTTAAGCTTAGTGAACACTTTTGGGGCTGATGGCGCGCGCTCGGCACTGAGCTGAACTTGTACGTCACTCACTTGCTGTCGAGCTTTCTTTAGGATGCTCACCACATCAACCGAAGAGCAAGCTCCAGCTGACATAAGAACCATTTCCATTGGTGAAGGGGCATGGCTATCACTGCCAGTATCGAATACTACATTGTGGCCAGAGTCAGATGTGCCGATGAAGGTATCACCCTCTACCCATTTTACTTTCGCTTGCATGTAAACCTCTTATTGGTAATAAGTTTACAGCGATTGTAAATGAGGCTACCGGCAATGCAAAGTTTAAACGATGCTTACCCTTGGTACGCAAAAGCGACGGCTTAGGCCGATACGCGAGCGACGGCTTAGGCCGATACGCGAGCGACGGCGTTATCAAATAAGTTTTTAATCAACCCGGCAAACTCGTCAATAAACTCGCGCTGCTCTTTGGTTACAGGTTGATTAGTGACACTACTGAGAACTTCTTGAAGGTCGTACACAATACCATCGACTTCACGTACGATTTGACTGCGCTGCTCGGTATCGAGCTCGGTGTGCTGCTGACAGATGAGCATTACATGCTCGGCGATCACATCTTCTATAAGCTCCATGACCGTCGGCGCATCAGGAGCGACCTCACCGGACTTCTCAAACAACGAGAGGTTTTGCGTGAGGTACATGATGAGATCATCATAGCCTTGTCTGTCGAGAACCATTAAACACCATCAACTTCTTATAAATCTTTCTAGATTTAAGCAGAAACTTAGCCGAAAAGCTAGGACTTACGATGCTTTTATAGCCACTTTGAAGTGCTTGCTTAGCACTAAAAAAAGCAGCCGAAGCTGCTTTTTTATGACCCAGATAAATTCGCTATTAGTCGAGGCTCAGCCCTGGGCTCAACTTTTCAGGAAGCGTTACTTTCTCAAGTTCCACAGAAGCAACTGGGTAGGCACAGTAATCTGCTGCATAGTAAGCACTTGCACGGTGATTGCCTGAGGCACCAATACCACCGAAAGGTGCTGCGCTCGATGCGCCCGTAATTGGGCGGTTCCAGTTAACAATACCGGCACGAATGCGACGCAAGAAGTATTCATAGTCTTGCTCACTGTCACTTAACAGGCCAGCAGATAAGCCATAGGCTGTATCATTGGCTTTGTTAATGGCGTCATCAAACTCCGTGTAACGGAATACTTTCAAAAGTGGTCCGAAATGCTCGTCATCAGGGAAATCACTAACATTGCTACATTCCAAGATTCCAGGAGTCACAAAGCCCGTGCCCGCTGTATGTTTAAGCTCTACTAACACTTCTGCACCGAGCTCAACCAGTTGTTGCTGCGCCGCAACCAGGCCCTTTGCCGCTGCTTCAGAAATCATGGATCCCATGAACGGCTGTTCTGGTGCGTCATAGACGTCCACTTTAATGTTCTTAGTCGCCGTAATTAACTGAGCAAGAATCGCATCGCCTTGCTCACCCGCAGGCAAGAATAACTTACGGGCACACGTACAACGCTGTCCAGCAGAGATATAGGCTGATTGCAAAATATCATGTACTGCTGCTTTTTCATCGCTTACATCCTTAACAATGAGAGGGTTATTACCACCCATTTCCAACGCTAAGATTTTACCTGGCTGACCTGCGAACTGCTCATGTAACACGTGACCTGTGCGCGATGAACCGGTGAAGAATAGACCATCGATACCTGGGTGAGAAGCTAAGGCTTTACCCGTTTCAACTTCACCCTGAACGAGGTTAATCACCCCTTGTGGTAATCCAGCTTGCTGCCATAACTTTAAGGTGAATTCCGCCACTGCTGGGGTCAGCTCTGACGGTTTAAAGATCACCGTGTTACCCGCTAACAGCGCTGGGATGATATGCCCATTTGGTAGGTGACCCGGGAAGTTATATGGGCCAAATACAGCAACCACGCCATGTGCACGGTGGCGAATAACAGCCTTACCTACTGGCATTGGGTTTTCTACTGTGCCAGTGCGCTCATGATAAGCACGCTCTGAGATGCCTGCTTTGCCAATCATCGCGGCTGCTTCTGTGCGCGTTTCCCATAATGGTTTTCCGGTTTCTTGAGC
The DNA here is from genome assembly GCF_022347865.1 of Pseudoalteromonas sp. CNAT2-18.1. Taxonomy (NCBI): domain Bacteria; kingdom Pseudomonadati; phylum Pseudomonadota; class Gammaproteobacteria; order Alteromonadales; family Pseudoalteromonadaceae; genus Pseudoalteromonas; species Pseudoalteromonas sp. CNAT2-18.1. Next base: position 296,413 of record NZ_JAKRFR010000005.1, read on the forward strand.
AATAATCAGTGCCAGCTCTTCGCTGTTTTCTTTAAGTTGCTCAACGAAGGCTTTAACCACCTCTAAGCGCTGCTCTACGGTTTTATCTGTCCAAGGAATAAACGCTTCTCGCGCTGCCTTTACCGCTGCATCAACTTGCTGTGGTGTGGCACTGTTTGCTTGCCAAATCACGTCGTTGTTCGCTGGGTTAATGGAATTGAAGGCCTGGCCTTCACCTGCTGTCCATTGACCATTAATGAATTGAGCTAAATGAGACATTGCTTGCTCCTTATAATGCTGCCACGCTAACGCGCTCGCCTGCTTTAACCTTTAAAGCATCCGCCGTTGCTTGGCTTAGTGTGATATGTTGTTCGCCGTCGTTGTATTCGCATTCAATAACCACAGCACGATAGTCTTGCAGGCCTTGGTTCGCTACTAATACCGCTTGCTCACCTGGGTTATCTGCAATAACCACTTCACGTAACGAGCTGTTTGCAATAGTACGAATGTTATCAACTTTCGCTTCAACCGTCGGTCCGGCATCGAAAATATCGACATAACCGTTAAAAGTGAAACCTTCACTTTTTAACAACTCAATGGCAGGGCGAGTATTGCTGTGCACTTCCCCTACCACCTGTTGTGCTTCTTTACTCAATAAGTTGACGTAAATCGGATATTTTGGCATCAACTCAGCGATGAATACTTTCTGGCCAATACCGGTGAGGTAATCAGCCGTCGGAAAATCCATTGAGAAAAAGTGCTCTTCCAACCACTGCCAAAATGGGCTATCGCCATTTTCATCAGACACGCCGCGCATTTCTGCAATAACGGTATCGGCAAAGCGCTGTCTGTGCTGATTAATAAACAGCATACGTGACTTCGATAATAGTTTGCCGTTGTATTTTTGTCGGTATTTTTCCTTCAAGAACAGCGTACACAGCTCTGTTGCACCGGTATAGTCATTACATAAAGTAAGAATATCAACGGCTTTATACACTCCCAAAGTGCGTGAAGAATGAATCACTTTGCTGAGATGGTAGTGGTAAAATGCATCGTCTAGGCCCACTGCAGCTTCAATGCCACAGGTTCCCGCAATTTCACCGGTTTCACTGTCTTCCAATACGAATAAATAGCCCTCGTCTCCAGCCTTTTCAGTCGGCTTCGCGAATGACTGTACGGAGCGTGCGATTTTATTCTGCAGCAACTCTTCATTTAACGGCAAGGATGTAAAACCATGGCCCGACTCTTCGGCCATGATCAATAAATCCTGATAATCATCTTGTTGGATTGGGCGAAGAATCATCATCGACTCGCTTACTCCCTAAAGGTTAAATACCAAAGGAGCCCGTAACCTCACCGAGAAGGCAAGGTGGAACTCCAGCAATTTACTTACTACAGGATGGGGCTTTGCAGCCCCAGGCAGGTTAGACTAGGCTTGCTACCGCTTTTTCAAAGCGCGCCATGCCTTCACGGATATCGGCTTCAGGGATCACTAAAGACGGAGTGAAGCGTACTACATCGGCACCCGCAACAAGCGACATCAACCCCTGCTCCATACTCGCAACTAAGAATTCGCGTGCACGACCTTTGAATTTATCGTTAACAACTGCACCTAGCAGCAAGCCCTTACCACGAATTTCAGAAAATACGTCGTATTTAGCATTGATGTCGTTAAGTAGCGATTTGAATAACGCTTCTTTTTCTTTAACACCGGCCAGTACCGTGGCGTCGTTTACGGTGTCAAATGCCGCTTCGGCTACCGCACAAGCAAGTGGGTTACCACCATAGGTAGAGCCATGTGTACCCGGCTTAAGGTGCTGTGCAATCTCTGCTGTGGTCAACATTGCACCGATAGGAAAACCACCACCGAGCGCTTTTGCTGAGCTTAGAATGTCTGGCGTCACGCCAAGACCTTGGTAAGCGTAAAGCTCGCCGGTACGACCTACACCTGTTTGTACTTCATCAAAAATAAGTAAAGCATTGTGCTGGTCACACAGTTCACGCACACCCTCAACAAATGCTTGCTCCGGCGCGATAATACCGCCTTCACCTTGCAACGGCTCCATCATCACCGCACAGGTATTATCGTCAATCAGCGCTTTGAAGCTTTCCAGGTCGTTATAGTCGCAGTGAACGACGTCACCCGGTTTAGGGCCAAAGCCGTCAGAATACGCAGCCTGACCGCCTACGGTCACGGTAAAGAAGGTGCGCCCATGGAAACCTTTGTTGAAGGAGATAATTTTCGATTTGTGCTCACCGTGCACATCGATTGCCCAACGACGTGCCAGCTTTAGTGCAGCTTCATTGGCTTCAGCGCCAGAGTTAGCAAAATACACTTTGTCAGCAAAGGTGTTGTCGGTCATCTTCTTTGCTAAACGCAAGGCTGGTTCATTGGTCCAGATGTTCGACAGGTGCCAAATTTTTTCACCTTGCTCTTTCAAGGCGTTGACTAAGGCTGGGTGACAATGGCCTAAACAGTTAACCGCAATACCACCAGCGAAGTCGATAAACTCTTTGCCTTGCTGATCCCACACCCGCGAACCTTCGCCGCGTACAGGGATAACCGCAGAAGGGTTGTAATTAGGTACCATTACCTCGTCGAATAAAGCGCGATTAACTGTCATTTCATTTCCTCACTGAGTATTACTTTTGTGTCGCATCTAAAGCACGCCGACAGGCGGGACACGAAAAGCGATAAATACGGCCTACTTTTAAGTAGCGCAGTACACTAGTTGATATCCCATTATTTCAGAAAAAGACCTTAAAGTCTCATGCAAAGCTTTCATGCAGCCCTTGAAAACAAAGGCTTTGAGGATAGTTTTTCATAATCAGTGAATAACTATCTTGGTATTCTTTTAGGAAATTGAACTATAGCTTATGCGCAGCACCGAAAGAGCCCAAGGAGTGAATAATGAATGAATATACGCAAAAAAATTTACAAAAAATTTTCAGTTAGCCGTCAATTTGCAGTGCTAAATTGTGCAAATTGGTCTTTTCTAGGTGTTGGACATGGTCACTTTGCAGACCCACATAGTTGAACCACAGGGTGCGCTCGTCATCTTCAATAAGTTGATGCTCGTGCAGCATCAAATATTGACTGTAGCAGCTAGCATGCACCAAAACCTGCGCCAAGCCAGACTGCTCACTGGCTTCGACCAAAGCAAAATCATCCAGCAGTGCGTTAAGGCCAATATAGCGAAAGCCCATTTTCTCGACCAATGAGCGGGTGATCTCCAACGAGCGCTCAACGAAAAGGTTACGTAAATACAGTGGATCAGGCTCGATAGCAATGAGCGCATCATGGAGGCGTTTGTTGCCTTCATCTCGTGCCAACGTCACCTTACGTTGCCAAATCTGTTGGAACAAACGTAAGTACAGTCTTGTTAGCGCGACCCGGCCTAAATCCAAGAACAACGCAGCGATATACGCACTGTATGGATTAAGACCCTGAAGTTGAGCCAGCTCATACGCCGCTATCGCTCGACTCATTGCTGATTCGCGTAACTTACGCTTCAATAAACTAAAAGGCTCAGTGCTGTGTGGCAACCAATGGCGCATAGCGTAAGTAGGAATTGTTAGGCGGAGGTTATCTAAACCCAAATAGCGAATCGCCAACGCGGGGGTGTCAATCTTCACACCACGATTGGCTCGCTCTTGGCGATACTGAGGTAAGTTCACTAAGGTAACGAGTTCTCGCCCGAGCCAACTCAAATCATTCACGAGCGGCTCTAAGCGGCCAACGCTCGCCGCTTTTGCGCCTAGGATATCTAAAATAGTGGGGACCGCATCTTGGATACCTAACACTTCGGAATATAGGTTATCAGCATTGTGGAGCTGCTCATTGATTGCATTCTCAATGATCGCGTGTAATTTGGTACTGACTTTGGCGGTGAACTGCAGCTTTTCTGAGCTTTGTTTTTGCCGTTGACTGTGCGCCGCCTGCTCGACCTCCAATAAGGTCCGCTGCTTAAGAGGTTTACCATATTGAATATCAAAGGTCTTAATAAAACCTATTTGTTGCTGCGCAAAGCTATGCCCTAACAGCAAGTCATTAAAACGCTGTTCTAGGGCATCCACACGTTGGCGAATTTGCTCTGTTTTAGTCACCATAATTACTAAGTTATACCGCTTCTATATGTTTGCTGCGTTGAGGCTGCTAACGCTTATAAGCCCTAGTACCTGTGAATGAAGTGCTGCAACATCGTGAGCCCATGTTCAGTTAGAATGGCCTCAGGATGAAATTGAATACCCTCCAATGCCTTAGAAGTATGAACCAAACCCATGATTTCATCCATGTTTTCGTGCTCATCTTGTGTCCACGCTGTAATTTCTAAGGATTCAGGCAGAGACGCTGGGGCCACCACTAAAGAGTGGTAACGACATACGTCGAAATGCTGCGGCAACCCCGCAAATACGCCCTGCTCCTTAGTATAGATGGTTGACGTTTTTCCATGCATAACTTGCTTGGCACGCACCACCTGCGCCCCCATAGCTTGGGCGATACTTTGATGCCCCAAGCAAACTCCTAAAATAGGAATATGTCCGGCAAAGCGACGCACCACATCCACACATACCCCCGCCTCATTGGGACTACAAGGGCCCGGTGAAAGCACGATATGTGCTGGGTTTAACGCACGGATCTCAGCTAACGTGAGTTCATCATTGCGCTTTACCAGCACTTCTTGGTCAAGGCGCTGGAAATACTGCACCAGGTTAAAGGTGAAGGAGTCGTAATTATCTATCATCAATAACATGGAATCTTCCATTAAAAAGCCAAGCTCTCGCGCTTGGCTTTTGTGGTCATTTACACTGGCAAGCCATCTATGGGCGCGGGATAAACCCTAATGCGTCATACACCGCTTTCAAAGTGGGGGCGGCTTTAGCACTGGCCTTCTCGGCCCCCTCTTTCATGATCTTTTCAAGCAGTGGCTGATCTTCACGGATCTCCTTGAAGCGCTGCTGGATTGGCTCAATCATACCAACCACCGCTTCAGCAGTATCTTTCTTCAAATGCCCATACATTTTATCTTCATATTCAGGGACTAACTCATCAATGCTACGCTTGGTCGCCACTGACAGTAAGGTCAACAAGTTAGACACCCCGGGCTTTTCTTCACGATCGAAATAGATACGCGCCTGTTCATCGGAATCGGTCACCGCTTTTTTCAGCTTCTTCTCTATTTTCTTAGGTTCATCCAGCAACATGATGTAACCATTGGGGTTATCATCCGACTTTGACATCTTTTTCAATGGATCTTGCAAGCTCATTACCCGAGCCCCAAATTCTGGGATATATGGCTCAGGAATTTTAAAGACCTCACCATATAGGTTGTTAAAGCGGGTCGCGATATCACGGGTTAACTCTAAGTGCTGCTTTTGGTCTTCGCCAACAGGCACTTGGTCAGCCTGATATAAAAGAATATCAGCCGCTTGTAATACCGGGTAAGAAAACAAACCAACATTGACATTGTTAGCATGCTTGGATGATTTATCTTTAAATTGGGTCATGCGGTTAAGCTCACCCATTTGTGCGTAGCAATTTAGCACCCATGCCAATTGGGCATGCTCTGGCACTTGTGATTGCACGAATAACGCTGACTTCTGTGGGTCGATACCGCATGCGGTGTACAGAGCAATGCCATCTAATACTCGCGATTTTAACACCTCAGGCTCTTGGCGAATGGTGATGGCGTGCAAATCAACAAGCATAAAGTAACTTTCATGATGCTCTTGCAAGCTAAGCCACTGGTTAATGGCGCCAACGTAATTGCCTATTGTCATACCACCGGTTGGCTGAATGCCACTTAACACTACGGGTTTACTCATGATGTTCCTTTATTACTGATCAATTAATGGTCGTGATTATATCTAAGAATTGGTCACAGAGGTACTGTGGATTGTATTGCCTTAAATCTTCGCCTTGATGATAGCCATAGGTAAGTGCAAGGCAATCCATTGCGGCTGCCTGCGCAGCCAATAGATCAGATTTGGAGTCTCCGATCATAAGGCAGTCTTTAGGTGCAACGGCTAATTGTTCGCTCGCACTCAAAAGCGGTGTCGCGGCCGGTTTCTTGTCGCCGTCATCGCCACATACAACAACATCGAAATGGCGGGCAATGGCCATTTTCTCTAACAGCGGCAAGGTAAAGCGACGCGCTTTATTAGTCACCACAGCTTTGGGAATATGTGCAAATGCTGCAAGTACCGTTTCTACATGGGGATAGAGCGCGCTATGCTCAGCAACTACCGCTTCATAATGGCTGAAAAACAGCGAGGTCGCTCGCTCTATATCTGCAGCGCTGAGGTGGGGATTCACCGCCATGTCACCGCTCAGGAGTCGTTTCACTAGCATCTCAATACCATTGCCTACAAACTGACGCACCATAGTTTGCGAGACGATGGGCCGTGCTAAATCAGTTAGCATCAAGTTGCTAGCAATATACATATCCTCAGCGCTATCCACTAAGGTGCCGTCTAGGTCAAATAGCAGCGCTTGATACTTCACGCCCGCACCTTTGCCAATTGGTCGCGCATTTGCGTAATCACCGCTTTATAATCGGGTTGGTTGAAAATCGCCGAACCAGCCACGAACATATCGGCGCCGGCTGCTGCAACTTCAGCAATGTTATCTACTTTTATGCCGCCATCCACTTCCAAGCGAATATCACGGCCACTGGCATCAATCAATGCGCGGGTCTGGCGCAGCTTTTCTAATGTATGGGGAATAAAACTTTGGCCACCAAAACCTGGATTCACCGACATCAGAAGAATAACGTCCAGTTTATCCATCACATGCTCTAAAATATGCAAAGGTGTTGCGGGATTGAGGACCAGCCCGGCTTTACAACCCTGTTCTTTGATTAGCGCTAAGCTTCTATCAATGTGCTCACTGGCTTCGGGGTGGAAAGTAATAATACTGGCACCGGCTTGTGCAAACTGCGGAATTAAACTATCAACAGGCTTAACCATTAGGTGCACATCAATCGGTGCACTAATACCAAAGTCCCGTATCGCTTTGCACACCATAGGGCCAAAAGTAAGGTTGGGAACATAATGGTTATCCATTACATCGAAATGAATCACATCGGCTCCACCCGCCAATACGCGTTCTACTTCATCACCGAGGCGAGCAAAGTCGGCTGCTAAAATAGACGGCGCTATCAGGTAATCTTTCATATTACGGCTCCTTTGAACTTAGCCGTTACTTTAACGGAAAACAGACGAGCGTGTCAGCTTAGTAAATTAAGTTTGCGAACTTTGCTGCACAGATAAGTGAAAAGAAACAATAATTTAAAAACAAAAATTAACATTAATTAAACATAAGATCCTTATTTTTAAAGAAAAAGTTTTGTTTTTCAGTTAATATTCAGTTGTTTTTTTAATCAATATTGAGTAAGCTCTGGTTAATACTAATGGACTGGAGATGGATATGTTTGGCCTTAAAACTCGTACACTGCTTGTAGCAGCCGCTGCATTAGGTGTTACAGTCGCTGCCTTCAGCATAAACAGCTCAGTACAAGCGCAACAAGTGGCGTTAGAACAATGCCAATGTAACGGCTCCGCCTCTACCTATGACATCGATATCAAGCAAGCCTGTAACCACCAAGCCCAACAGTCTTGGTTCGCATGGTTAACTGGCGACAGCCGCAGCGCACAATTTCACTACCTCGATTTACTCGAACTATTGACCCGCGACGACAACAAGTCTCGCCAATTCTCAAGCAAATCTTACTAAGTCACGACTCTACTTATGTGGTCGCAACTGCAAAGCGTTATCGCCGCATTTTTTGGGGTTCAAAGTAATGCCAAGCGTGAGCATGACTTTAAGCACCATAATCCAAAAGTGCTTATTGCTATCGCTATCGTATTATTTATCGCGTTTATTTTAGGCGTGCTTGGTTTGGTTCAATTGGTATTGCCGGCCAGATAAATACATCGCCATCAACTCACTTACCTTATTGCGAGCATGTCCCTTGGGGCTAATTGTGCGCTTTACATTCAGCACATCAATACTCGCTTGCTCATATATTTTGCGGGTCCAAAGGGTATCATGGTTAGAGATCAACACCGAAGTGTTACTTACTCCCGCTGCTTGCTCCGCTAAATTGGCGAGGTTAGCCTGATCATCAAGATTAAAACCACCTTTAGCATAAGAGGTGAACGATGCGGTTTTACTTAATGGCACATAAGGGGGATCGCAGTACACCACTGCATTTTTTGGCAACTGGGCAAAAACATCTTTATAGCTCAAACAAGTAAATGTCGCTCGCTGCGCCTTTTCAGCAAAGAAGTACATTTCCTTCTCTGGAAAGTAGGGCTTTTTGTATTTGCCAAATGGAACGTTAAAAATGCCTTTTAGGTTATAGCGACACAGGCCATTGTACCCATGACGATTCATGTACAAAAATAATATGGCACGCTCGTAGGCATCGCGACTGGCATTAAACTGTTTGCGCAAACCATAGTAAATATCAGCATCATTATTGACCGCACTGAATAACTTACGAGCGTCACTGATAAACTCATCAGGGGCGTGGGTTAACTCACGGTAAAGGTTAATAAGATCAGCGTTGATATCATTGAGCACATAATGATCAAAGTGCGTATTAAGAAACACCGAACCTGCGCCGACAAAGGGCTCGACCAGTGTCGTAGCGCGATTGCCCGTCAGCGCCTGTGCGGTATCTAAGCGCTTAGCAATATCATCTACCAAGCTATATTTGCCGCCCGCCCACTTCAGGAAAGCACGGGTTTTCTTTTGCATTAAATCACTTGCTCATCGGTTATGAATTAAATATCACAGCATCGCGGCGGGCGATGTTAACGCAAGATTCTACCGCAACTCAGGGTTAGGTTGCGAGTCTATCTCTGCTTTTATCTTACTGATTTGCTTTGCGTAGGGCTCTAAACTAGGCAGTAGCTCTGCAATTTCTATAAGCTGTGCATCAATTGCGCTACGACTAGCGGGCTGTGCCCAAGTCAGAATATGCCATCCTTTATCAGCGCGTTGATAATGACGTACTTTTTTCTCGAGATTATGGCGGGCAATATACGCCTTTACCTGCTGCTCGTTAGACATCACCGTTAGTTGCCATAACCATAAACTATCATCTTGGCGATTATACCAGTCATGATCATATGGCAGCATGTGGCTATTGGTCGGTACGCTCTGTCGCTGTTCAGGCTCTGCTTCCTCTACTGGCTGTGCCTGCTCTGTAGCCGCCTGCGTGGCTGGCTGTTGCAGTGCTGCAACCACAGCTTGAGTATCATTTTCTAGCTTTTCAGTGATGAGATTGTCGTCACTCGCTTGCTCAGGCTGCGGCATGTTGCCCTCACGTGCGCCCTGCGAGGGTTGTTGCTGCTTTGCAAAGACCGCATCGTTAGCAACCACCGGCGCATTCTCGCTTTGTGGCAGCATGACCGTTAGTTCATCACGTTGATAAACCAAGCCAATAACAATCAAAATAACAACAATCATGGTCGGCACGAGCCACCATCGCCGGGTTGGCTTTGCCGTGTGTTTTGGCATCTGCTGTTCTTGGTGCCACTGTAACAACAATGCTGGATTGCCGTGGCATTGACGCACGAATTCAGCAAAAATGGGGTCTTCTGCCGGTGGTAAGGTCTTATAAAAGCTTTGCATAAGACGTATGCTTTCCGAGTCGGACAGCGGTTCAAGATGAATATCTACGGCGTTTTCAAATAGTTCAGCGCGAGAAGATGCACAGAGGATATACAGAACGCCTGGCGCTGTTTTCGCAAGCTTTTCTAACTCAATGATCAGTTCCTGCGATAGCTGTTTGGCGTTATCTATAACCCAAAGTAACTGTCGCTCCCCCTGCTCTTTTACTAAACGGTAGAAGTTATCACTGAGGGTCTCGTTTACATCCACCAAAGGATAAGAAAAGCTATGCTCCAACAGGTGAGTCACCACATCTTCATCCCGCGTCTTAGCGCCAACTTCAATATAGGCCTTACTAAAGGGTTCGTAGTGGTCGGTTACAAAGTGCTCTAAAAGATAGCTCTTACCGAATCCTGGAGCGGCAACCAAATGAATAAGGTTTTGCCCATAGCTAAATTGCAGCGCGATGCGCTTGGCTAAGGCTGCTCGCGAGGGAAGTATTTGCGATTGCATTAGCGTGAAAACAAAGTATCTAACTCGGCCTCTGATACATCATCGATAAGTTCACAGCGACCAAAAGCCGTAGGAAGGATAAAGCGTATGCGGCCCGCCTTATTCTTTTTATCTTTTCTCATGTGCGCGATAAAGTCTTGGCAGCTCATTTGCTCTGGCGCGCTGGTTGGTAAATCATAATTCGCTAATAAAGTCACAATGCGCGTTAATTCTTGTTCACTAAGCCAACCACGCATCACGGCTAACTTCGCGGCTAATACCATCCCGGCGGCTACGGCCTCACCATGTAACCACTGGCCATAGCCCATGTGTGCCTCGATAGCATGGCCGAAGGTATGACCGAGATTGAGCAGAGCACGCAGGCCCGCTTCTTTCTCATCTTGGGCAACAATTTGTGCTTTAATTTCACAGCAACGATGGATAACTTGCGGTAACAACTGCGGGTGCTGTGCCTTGATTTCATCACTGTGCTGTTCTAGCTGTGCAAATAAATCGGCATCATAAATTAGCCCATATTTGACCACTTCCGCCATTCCTGCAGCAAATTCCTTGCTCGGCAAAGTGTTGAGCACACGATTATCAATAAATACCGCTTGCGGCTGGTAAAAAGCGCCAATCATATTTTTCCCAAGAGGATGATTGACGGCTGTTTTGCCGCCGACAGACGAGTCAACTTGCGATAACAGAGTCGTTGGAATTTGTATAAAGTCGATGCCGCGCTGATAACACGCCGCAACAAAGCCGGTAAGGTCGCCAATGACACCTCCGCCTAGCGCTAGCAGGCAAGTGTCACGTCCACAATTATGCTCAAGCAAAAACGCATTTAAGCGCTCGAACCATTGCAGCGTTTTAAATTGCTCACCATCGGGCATCACAAACACTAATGGTTGGTGTTCATGCAAGGTATTTATGAGGATATCTAGATACAGCGGGGCGATGGTTTCATTGGTGACAATAACTGGCCGATTTTGACCTAAGAAAGACCCTAGGCGCTCAGAATCACGCAGTAAATTATCACCAATGAAAATGGGATAACTGCGCTCACCTAGTTCAACATTAAGTTCCAGCATGCGCAATTCTCCCTGGTTTATTTAGAAATCAAGCTTCTCAATGATTTGGTTAGCGACCACTTTGGCGCTTTGCTCGTCGGTGCGAACCGTGAAGTCAGCCACTTCTTGATAGAGCGGGTTACGCTCCTCAGCTAGACGCTCCAAAACGTCTTGTGGATCTTCTTTAGTTTGCAATAGCGGACGACGTTTGTCGCGCTGGGTGCGAGCTACTTGCTTTTCGATTGGGGTTTCTAGGTACACTACGATACCACGTGCAGACAGTTTGTTGCGTACTTCTTTACTGACTACAGAGCCACCACCCGTTGCAAGTACAATACCTTGAAGCTCGGTTAAATCAGTGATCACAGTCTCTTCGCGACGACGAAAACCTTCTTCGCCCTCAATATCGAACACCCACGCAATATCTGCACCAGTGCGGCGCTCAATTTCGTTATCTGAGTCATAAAACTCAAGGTGTAGTTGATCTGCGATGTGACGACCAATTGTGCTCTTGCCGGCCCCCATTGGGCCTACTAGAAATATATTACGTTTCTCAGCCATATTTTTTAGTACAAACGAACTCTAAAATTTGAATTAAAAACCCCGCCTCGCGACTGGCCCCAAAATCAAGGGGGAGATTATCTCAGTAATTTATGCCTGTTTTCAAGCATAATACAGTAAATAATTACAGTAGGCGGTCGGTCACGGAAACAGCCCTCGGGAAGTAGTGTAGATGACCTTCACCGAGAGTGAGCTGTTTTAGCCAAAGGTGTAGCTAGGCTATTTGATCACTTTTAAGTGACTGCCTTTTTTGCCCTTACTCTTGTCTTCCTGACTGGTTTCACGGCTAGCTTGTGGGTTTGGATTGTCAATGGCCTCCAGTCCAGGCTGCGGTTCAGGCAACTCTTCAGACTGTGGCTGTGAAGGCGTTACACCTGAGCGTTCTTGCTCTTCGTAGGTTTCATCCTGAGTAAACACCGTCCCTTCACCGTTTTCCCGTGCATATATCGCTAACACAGCGCCCATTGGCACATAGACCTGCATCGGCTGACCGCCGAATCGAGCATTAAATGTCAGCAGAGCGTTGTCCATTGAGAACTGAGTAACCGCGCTTGGGCTTATATTCAACACAATTTGTCCATCTTGAACAAACTGAGTAGGCACTTGCACGTTGGGAAAATCGGCGTTAACAACCAAGTGCGGTGTGCACTGGTTGTCAACAATCCAATCGTAAAAGGCGCGTAGCAGATAAGGTCTGTTAGGCGTCATTATAGACGAATCTCACGTTCGGCTTCGGTTAGTGATGCTTGGAATGACTCACGCTCAAACAAACGAATCATGTATTCTTTTAGCTCTTTGCTACCAGCACCTTCTAAGCTAATGCCTAGTTCAGGTAAACGCCATAATAGTGGCGCAAGGTAACAATCAACAAGACTAAACTCTTCGCTCATAAAATAAGGCGCTTCGTTAAAGATAGGAGCCACAGCAAGTAATGCTTCGGTCAATTCTTTACGCGCTTGTTCAGCATCACTGCCACCGGCATAAATTTTCGCTGCCAGTGAGTACCAGTCTGTTTCGATACGGTGCATCATCAAGCGACTACGACCACGCATGACTGGGTAAACAGGCATTAATGGAGGATGTGGAAAACGCTCATCCAGATATTCCATAATGATGTTCGCTTGGTATAAACCAAGTTCACGATCAATCAGAGTGGGTACAGTGCCATATGGGTTAATCTCGTGTAACGCTTCTGGCAAGTTATCCTTCTCCGCCAAGTGGATATCCACGCTAACTCCTTTTTCCGCCAAGACAATACGAACTTGGTGGCTGTACATACAATTAGCACCGGAAAACAGCGTCATTACAGGGCGTTTATTGGCAGCAACGGCCATGCCTACCTCCATCAAAAAATCACAAAGTACAAAATACTTTTGCGTCATGGCCCAAAATTTGAGCAATGACTTTAAACGGCAATAGGGGCATGTTGCCCCTATTGAGTTAACTGGTTGAATATTCTAATTAATGAACATCTCGCCAGTATTCTTTCTTCAAAAAGAAAGCGAGGATAAACAGAATCACCAAAAAGCCGATGACCTTAATACCCAGCGCCTCTGAATCTAAGCGCGAAGGCTCACCTACATACGCCATGAAGTTTGCTAGGTCGCGGGCAGCTTGGTCGTATTCATCGACACTCATTTCCCCGGTCCCATCAGTCTCAGTACCCACTACTTTTTGTACTGTTTTACCATTTTGCTCAACTTCTTCGTAAATTGGCGTTGGTAGACCTTGCAACTCTTGCAACACGTGCGGCATACCTACTGATGGGAACACTACATTGTTCACACCAAAAGGACGCGACTCATCTTTATAAAACGACTTTAAGTACGTATAGATGTAGTCAGGTGACTTAACACGTGCGATTAAGGTTAAATCCGGCGGAGCCGCACCAAACCATTTCGCTGCATCTTCTTCACCCATCGCATTTTTAATATGGCTACCTACTTTTGAACCATCAAAAATAAGCGTCTCTTCGCCGATTTCAGTAGGAATACCGATATCGCGGAAAGTACGCTGGTAGCGCTGATACTGCATTTGGTGACAACCTAAGCAGTAATTCATGAACAACTTGGCACCACGCTGTAATGATGCCTGGTCCTTTAGGTCAATGTTCGCGTCTTGCAGCGGCATCGAAGGACCTGCTGCCATCGACAAAGTAGGCAGCAATGCGAATAAACCGATAACTAGTTTCTTCATCATTTCGTCAACCTCTCTGGCAATGGCTTGGTTTTCTCGTTTTTACTGTAGAAGAACAGTAACACAAAGAACATGAAATAGGTCACCGTACAAATCTGCGACAGAATTGTTTTGAAATCAGTTTGCGGTGTTGCACCAACCCAACCAAGAATAACAAAGGTCACAACGAACTGCGCAATATTCAATTTGTGGAAACCACAACGATAGCGAATAGAGCGTACGCGACCACGGTCAATCCAAGGTAGTAAAGCTAACACCACAATAGACGCACCCATCGCCACAACACCCAGTAGTTTATCTGGAATTGCACGCAGGATTGCGTAGAACGGTGTGAAGTACCATACCGGGAAAATATGCTCAGGCGTTTTCAGCGGGTTCGCTGCTTCAAAGTTTGGTGCTTCCAAGAAGAAGCCGCCCATCTCTGGCGTAAAGAACACGATGTAAGAGAAAATAATCAAGAAGCCAACCACACCAACAATGTCTTTCACTGTGTAGTATGGGTGGAACGGTATTGCATCGACAATATCTTTCTTATCGGTGTAATACTCGTGGAATTTGAATTTCGCTTTGTCTTCTTCCGCAACAGTGCCTTTTTTACGTTTAATATCGATACCGTCAGGGTTGTTAGAGCCCACTTCGTGCAACGCAACAATGTGTAAGAACACGAGAATAACGAGCACTAATGGCAGCGCGATAACGTGCAATGCAAAGAAACGGTTCAAAGTGGCACCAGAGATAACATAGTCACCACGGATCCACAGTGTTAGATCATCACCAATAACCGGAATCGCACCAAACAGTGAGATAATAACCTGAGCACCCCAGAATGACATCTGACCCCATGGTAATAAGTAACCCATGAAGGCTTCAGCCATTAATGCTAGGAAGATGAACATACCAAACAACCACAATAGCTCACGCGGTTTTTGATATGAACCGTAGATCATGCCACGGAACATGTGCAAATAAACCACCACGAAGAAGGCAGAAGCCCCTGTAGAGTGGAGATAACGCAGTAGCCAGCCGTATTCAACATCACGCATGATATATTCAACGGAAGCAAAAGCACCTTCAGCAGAAGGCACGAAGTTCATGGTCAACCAAATGCCCGTGACGATTTGGTTTACTAGCACGAGCATGGCCAATGAGCCAAAGAAGTACCAGAAGTTAAAGTTTTTCGGTGCTGGATATTGTGCGATGTGCATATTCCAGACGCGAGTCATGGGAATACGTTCATCAATCCAATTGATAATATTACCAAACATTATGCTGCCCCTTCGCCTTTTTCACCACCGACCAAAATCGTGGTGTCATCAATGAAGTAATAAGGAGGGATCTCAAGGTTCAGTGGAGCGGGAACCGATTGGAATACTCGACCTGCCATATCAAACTTAGAACCGTGACATGGACAGAAGAAACCATCATCAGTACCTTCCACTTTCTCGCCAAAGCCACCTTGTAAGAAGCTAGGAGAGCAACCTAAGTGAGTACAGATACCCACAGCGACAAAGATATCGTCTTTGCGAGAACGCATTGGGTTCTTAGCAAATTCAGGCTGTTGTGGTTCCTCAGATTGAGGATCACGCAGCTGATCTTCGTGCTCTTTAAGTTGTTTTAACATGTCAGGCGTACGCGAGATAACCCATACAGGTTTGCCTCGCCACTCAACACGGATTAGTTGTCCTGGCTCAATCTTCGAGATATCAACTTCTACGGGAGCACCCGCAGATTTAGCTCTCTCACTTGGGTTCCAAGACGCGATAAAAGGAACAGCAGCTCCAACCGCACCAACACCACCTACAACAGAGGTAGCTATGGTTAAAAAGCGGCGTCGGCTGTTGTCTACAGGCGCATTGCTCATCCACTTATCTCCACTATGATTCTCAACACTTGCTATATTGAGAACATCAGTTACAGCAGGTTAATTTTTGAAGTTACAAAATAGAAGCGATCATAAATAAAAGCCTTGATTAAAACAAGGTTATTCATTGTCTCACCGCCAATAAACACCGCCATTATTGCCATGCAACTTTTTACGGCATAGATCAGCGTGAACGATCATATCGCGGTTACTTGCTGGTGACGGTGACAAAGATCAATATCGGTTCAGCAAAGTATTAAAAATCACTTCATCGGTTTATTTGCCACGCAATTGTAGCAAAATTTTATCAAAAATAGTGGCGCGATGGGCATTAAATGAGGGAAATAATAGAAAAATATCAAACTTTAAGGCAGTAACGGGGAAGATGACACTTTATCATTGCATAAAGTAAAAAACCCGGTTTGCCAAAGCAAAGCCGGGTTTTGAAATTCTGGATACGTAAAAAATTAACGCTTCGAGAATTGAGTGTTCTTACGTGCTTTCTTAAGACCCACTTTCTTACGCTCAACTTTACGAGCATCGCGAGTAACAAAGCCAGCTTTACGAAGGTCTGAACGAAGTGACTCGTCAAACTCCATAAGCGCACGGGTAATACCGTGACGGATTGCACCAGCTTGACCTGTAGAACCACCACCTTCAACAGTGATGTATAGGTCAAACTTTTCAGTCATTTCAACAAGCTCTAATGGCTGACGAACAACCATGCGAGACGTTTCACGACTGAAGTATTCTTCGATAGAACGTTGATTAATTACGATGTTGCCAGTGCCTGGGCGTAGGAATACGCGAGCACTTGAACTTTTACGACGACCTGTACCGTAGTATTGATTTGCCATGACTGTGCTCCTTAAATGTCTAGAACCTGAGGCTGCTGTGCAGCGTGATTGTGCTCAGTACCTGCGTAAACTTTAAGCTTACGGAACATTGCACGGCCTAGAGGACCACGTGGCAACATGCCTTTAACCGCTTTTTCAATGATCATCTCAGGCTTGCTAGCTTGAAGCTTCTCAAAGTTAGTAGACTTCAGGCCACCTGGGTAACCAGTGTGCGCATAGTACATTTTGTTCTGAGCTTTGTTACCAGTTACAGTAACTTTGTCAGCGTTGATTACGATGATGTAGTCACCAGTGTCAACGTGTGGAGTGTACTCTGCTTTATGCTTACCGCGAAGACGACGAGCGATTTCAGTAGCGATGCGACCTAAAGTTTTACCTTCGGCGTCAACTACGTACCAGTCACGTTTTACTGATTCTGGTTTAGCAACAAACGTTTTCATTCTAAAAATCCAATGTTTTCAATTTTAAAACCACAGGCAGTTTATTAACTGCCGCTCTACTAATGCTTTAACCCCTTCGAGTTTAAGACTTGATACTGTAAATAGTGGCTAAGCTAAATACAGTGATAGAACGCAACGTGGCAGGCGCGGGAGTATAGCAGTTTGAAAATCCCTTGGCTACCGCCGCGCTGATTTTTTATGCAGTGATACGAGCTGTAAAAACGAACCGGCTAAGCTAAATGAGGGCGTTCTAGATATTCGCGTGATTGCATCTCTTGCAGTCGGCTGACACAGCGTTTGAACTCAAAGTTTAAGTTCCCTTGAGTATAAAGCGCTTCAATGGGCGCTTGTGCGGAGATAATCAGCGTCACATTACGCTCATAAAATTCATCGACTAACGCAATAAAACGGCGCGCAGCGTCATCATTGTGCTGCCCCATCTGTTTCACATTGGCGAGTAGTACGGTGTTATAAAGGCGGGAGATTTCCATATAATCCACTTGCGAGCGCGCACTTTCACACAGTTCGGCAAAATCAAACATCACAATGCAGTCACTGACCATGCGTGTTTGAATCATCCGCCCTTCAATTTCAATGGCCTCGTTTGCTCTACCCGGCTCAGGGGATAGTTGCTCGAAATAAGCAAATAGGTTTTGATCCGCTTGCTCATCAAGCGGACTGTGAAAAATTTCCGCTTGCTCTAAGGTGCGCAAGCGATAATCAACGCCGGAATCGACATTCACTATCTCAGTATTAGCCTTTACCAGCTCAATTGCGGGCAGGAAACGTGCCCGCTGCAAGCCATTTTTATACAGCTCATCAGGCACAATATTAGACGTCGCAACTAATACAATCCCTCTCGCAAACAGCGCTTCCATTAGGCCACCTAATAGCATGGCGTCAGTGATATCCTGAACAAAAAACTCATCAAAGCAGATGATGTCGGTTTCGGCTTTGAGTTTATCGGCCACCACCAACAGCGGGTTTTTAACATCTTGTAATTGTTTTAGTTCCTGATGTACACGGTGCATAAAGCGGTGAAAATGCACCCGCATTTTACGCTCAGTCGGCAGAGCCTCGTAAAAGGTATCGACCAGATAGGTCTTACCACGCCCTACTCCTCCCCAAAAGTAAAGCCCTTTAATGGCCTTCGTGCTATCCTTGGCAAACAGCTTAGAGAAAAAACCGCGCGGCTTTTCAGGCTGAGCAACAATGTCATCATACAGGCGTTGCAGGTGACGCACCGCGTTTTCTTGTGCTTCATCATGGAGGAAGTCATCGCGCTGTAAATCTTGTTGATATTTTTGCCAAGGTGTCATGGTGATAGGAGCAATACTAGGGATTAATTTTCGCGCTATCTTAACACGGCTGACAACAAAGCGTATATTTGACTCAGTAAAGTTTTCAAAAGGGGAAATTTATGTATACCACTACTTGGCTAGGTATCGTAATTATTGTTGCTGCATGCAGCTTTTTTGTTGGCAGCTGGATGACTAAACGCCGCTTCAAACAGGGCGAATTAGAAGAGCAAGCGCAACAAGCGCAAAATGACCTTGAGCGTTACCGTCAAGATGTCGCTGATCATTTAGATAACACCAATAAATTAATCGCTAAGCTCAAGGAAAACTACGAACAGTTAGTTAACCATGTACAGCAAAGCGACCACTTATTAACTGCAAAGCAAGATGTTGATTTAAGCCAGCCTTTTTTCTCAAAAGAAACCACTGAGCAACTGCATGCGTCTTTAAATCAGCGTCCCGAGCGCCAACCCACTCGCAGTGTGCACGACAGTCAGCCAACCGATTATGCCAGCGGCGAATCAGGGTTATTCACTGGTGAGCAAAAGTCTAACGATAAGCAACCTGCCTGATAAATAGGCAGTTATTTATCTCTTGAGGAACTAAATTAACGACCCCATAGTCTGTATAGGAAATAGCTTTATAGGTATCGGGCTGCATAGCAGCCCCTGTATTGTGGAGTTTGCCCAGACTATGAAAATGAAGTTATCAATCATCAGTGCCGCCATTTTATCGGCCACTTTACTTGCTCAACCTAGTATCTCTCATGCCAAGCTGCCCGTCGCGGTAGATGGACAGCAGTTACCTACGCTTGCACCTATGCTCGAGCGCGTCACTCCTGGCGTAGTGAGTATTCGTGTATCCGGCTCAAAAGAAGTGCGTCGCCGTGTCGACCCGTTTGACTTCTTCTTTGGGCGTCCTCAACCTCGTTCACAAAAGCGTCCATTTAGCGGCCTAGGCTCCGGTGTCATCATCGACGCCGATGAAGGTTATGTAGTGACGAATAACCATGTTATCGCCGATGCCGAGGAAATGGTGGTGACCTTAGAAGATGGTCGTGAATTCGAAGCGACGCTCGTCGGCGCTGATAAAGAATCAGATATCGCGCTGTTACAAGTCGATGGCGAAGACCTTACTGAAGTCAAACTCGCTGACTCTGACAAGCTCCGTGTTGGTGACTTTTCTGTCGCTATCGGTAACCCATTTGGTTTAAGCCACACGGTCACCTCAGGTATCGTCAGTGCCCTAGGGCGTAGTGGGCTTAATATCGAAGGCTATGAGGACTTTATTCAAACCGATGCGGCTATCAACCAAGGTAACTCAGGGGGAGCGCTAGTTAACCTCAAAGGTGAACTAATCGGTATTAACACTGCTATTTTAGGTGCTTCAGGTGGTAACGTTGGTATCGGCTTTGCCATCCCCTCTAATATGATGAAAAACTTAGTCGATCAGATTGTTGAGTACGGACAAGTGCGCCGTGGTTCATTGGGTGTTGCCGGGCGCACATTAGATGCAGGCTATGCCGAAGCCTTGGATCTCGATGTTAAACAAGGTGCAATGGTTGAGCGCGTCGTTGAAGACTCGGCTGCCGAGAAAGCAGGCATCAAAGCTGGCGATGTTATCATCAGCGTCAACGGTGACGACATTAAGAGCTTTGCTGAATTAGCCGGCAAAATTGCTACCCTAGGTGAGGGCAAGGAAGTGGAAATCGGTATTTTCCGTGATGATGAAGAAATCGAGTTAGACGTGACCTTAGCCGCAGCGGACAACGTTACAGAGGAAGCCGCCGAAATTCATCGCGCCTTAGCCGGTGCTGAGCTTGAGTCCGGCAAACGTAACGGTATCAAAGGGGTTATTATCAATTCGGTAGACCCCCGTTCCGTTGCTGCCCGACTAGGCTTGGAAGAGGGAGACATTATTACTCAGGTCAACCGTGAGCGGGTAGAAACCGTGCGTGAACTTGCTAATCTAATCAAAGATATTCAAGGTAATATTGTGCTGGTAGTACGCCGTGGCAATAGCACCTTCTTCGCGCCTATACAGTAACCCCTGTTGTGCTTTAACAACATTCAACAGCGGCGCCCTTGCCGCTGTTGTCGTTTATGTGCCATCATTGCCTAAGCTTATAAATAAATAATAATTATTATCTCGTGCTGAAAAAGATTAAGTTCGCCTTGCTGCCGCTATTAAGTGGTCTGGGTATCGCCTTTATTATTGTGCTCGCCACTCCGTCTTTGCGTGATGCTTTGCTCCCCATTCTCTCCGCCGATGGCTTTACTGGCTCCCATATGAGCTACGCCAAAGCGGTACGCCGCGCCGCGCCCGCAGTGGTCACAGTGTATTCTGAGCGCATCTCGACTCAGCCACGTTACATGCAAAGACAGAACACCGTATCTGAACTCGGCTCAGGCGTACTAATGAGTCCAGACGGCTACATTTTGACTAACTACCACGTCATTAATAATGCTGATTTAGTCGAGGTCATTCTTGCTGACGGACGCCGTTTTAGTGAGGTGCAGTTAGTAGGGTTCGATACCGTTACTGATTTGGCATTATTGAAAGTCGCGGGAGAGAATCTACCAGCTATCCCGGTTGATAATGATTTCAAACCTCAGGTTGGCGATGTGGTGCTAGCTATTGGTAACCCTCTTAACTTAGGGCAAACCATTACTCAGGGGATTATTAGTGCCACAGGAAAGCAACGAGTAACCGACAGCTCCCACAGTAGCTTGCTACAAATGGATGCCGCGATAAATGTCGGTAACTCAGGCGGTGCCTTAGTGAATTCTCATGGCGACTTGGTTGGCATTACCTCAGCACAGTTTAAAACCCGAGCGAACCTCGATATTCAAGGGATCTTCTTTGCTGTTCCCTACTCTCTCGCTAAGGATGTTATGGATAAGCTTATTCGCTATGGTCGGGTTGTGCGTGGCTACATGGGCATGGATGTAACCGCTGTCGATCAGCAAGGTCGAGAAGTCACTAATAACCATATGGCCATCGCCGGTATGCGTATTAATAAAATGGATCCACTCGGGCCGGCGTGGCGAGCTGGTATCAAAGAAGGCGATATTGTCGTCAGCATGGGCGGGTATTCGGTGAGTAATATCCAACAGACTCTAGAGCGCATTGCCAATACCGAACCAGGGACTGAACTTGAGGTGGAACTCTATCGTGATGGTGAGCCACACACCTTGACGGTCACCGTCGCTGAACTAGAAACCCGGTTATAATCGAACACACCCACATTACCATCTAAAAAGGCCGCTATCAGCGGCCTTTTTCTATTACCAAGTTAATAGCGAGACTACTCACTCACACGTTTAATATTGGCACCAAGCGCGCTGAGTTTGTCTTCAATATGCTCATAACCACGATCAACATGATAAATGCGGTCAACACGGGTTTCACCACTGGCAATGATTCCGGTTAAGATCAAACTTGCAGAGGCCCGCAAGTCGGTCGCCATAACCCGTGCGCCAGTCAATTTAGGACTGTCGCCACAGATTGCGGTATTCCCTTCGAGGCGAATATTGGCTCCCATGCGCTGAAGTTCAGGTACATGCATAAACCGGTTTTCAAAAATAGTCTCGGTAATTGTGGCGCTGCCATTAGCAACCACATTTAGCGCCGTAAACTGCGCTTGCATATCCGTAGGAAACCCTGGGTGAGGTGCGGTTTTAATATTCACAGCTTTGAGCTCACGACCACGCATATCTAAGTAGATGCTGTTGTTAGTCACTTCAACAAGCGCATTCGCCTCACGCAGTTTTTCAATAACTGGCTCAAGGCTATGATAGTCAGTGTTTTTGCATAACACATCACCTTTTGCCATGGCCGCTGCAACTAGGAATGTTCCGGTTTCTATACGATCCGGTAAAATCGCATGCTCACACCCTTGCAAGCGCTCTACGCCTTGCACTTCGATGCGACTGGTTCCTGCTCCGCTGATTTTAGCGCCCATGTTATTCAAGTACTTGGCTAAATCGCTAATCTCCGGCTCACGCGCCGCGTTTTCGAGTACCGTCTTACCTTGTGCTAAGGTTGCCGCCATCAACAGGTTTTCAGTTGCGCCCACACTGACGGTATCCATAAAAATTTCCGCACCTTGCAGCCGACCTTCGACATGGGCGTTAATGTACCCATTTTCAACCTCAATGGTTGCTCCCATACGGCGCATACCTTGAATATGAATATCCACAGGTCGTGCCCCAATGGCACAGCCACCGGGCAGAGAAACTTGAGCTTTACCAAAGCGCGCAAGTAAGGGGCCTAAGGCCAACACCGATGCGCGCATTTGTTTTACTAAGTCGTAAGGAGCAAGCACCTTATCGACAGAACCACCATCGATCAGTAATTGCTCGTCTTGCCAACGAACTCCTGCGCCTAATTCTTTCAACAGCGCTTCGGTGGTATTGATATCCCGCAGCTTAGGAACATTGCTAAACGTGCTTTGTGAATCAGCCAGCAGCGCTGCGAATAAAATTGGCAATGCTGCATTTTTAGCACCAGAAATGGTGAGCTCACCGCTGAGCGGTGTGCCGCCTTGAATAATAAAATGGTCCATGCTGATTCCTAATTACTGCGGAAGGATAAACTTACGTTCGCGTTGCCATTGCTCTGGCGTAAAAGCGCGAATAGAAACCGCATGAATGGTGCCGTCTGAGATTTTTTCCATCAGTGGTTTATAAACAAGCTGTTGCTTTTTCACTGGTGTGAGCCCATCGAAGCAGTCACCCACGGCAATTACTTGGTAATGGGTCCCTTCTACTTTTACGATTATCTCTTCAAGACCTAGCTCTTGTTTTAATAAAGCTTCTACTTGACTGCTTTGCATCACTCTCACTCAAAAATACTTTCGACCTGTCCCAACTGCATAAGTTTATGCAACTGCTCAGGTATATGGTTTAGTTGTAACTGGCGCCCTTGGCGTTGCAGTTGCGACGATGCCTGAATAAGCCACGCTAAGCCTGCAGTATCGACTCGCGTCACTTCGCTCAAATCGATTTCCACTTGCTCTTGGCCTTGCACAAGCTGCTCACTTAAGCGTTTATCGGCAACGCTGTAGCGAGTTAGCTCACCGGCAATGGCAAAGTGCTGTGGCTTTATTTGTTGCAGCGACAGCTTACTCATCGACACCATCACCTCGAAATTGCACAGGTAACTGGCTTTTCTTATCTAGTAAATCAATCACGTGCTCAATACCTTCTTGGCGCAAAATACCGTGTATTTCGCTTTGCTTGGCATCAAGCAAACTGATGCCTTCGGCGATCATGTCATAAGCACGCCATTGGTTGTCGTTATCCTTACGCACTTTGAAGCCAATATCAATGTCTGGTTTGCCTGGGTCCTTAATGGTTGTCTTTACCACAACCACATTCGCATCACCAACATCGCGAGGCGCGGCAAACTCAACCTTTTGGTTCGTGTACTGCGTAAACACCCCAGCATAGGTAGTTACCAGGTAGTTTTTGAAGACATCAATAAAGCGCTTTATATGGGCTATCGCCTGCTTCTTCTCTTCGGGGTCTTCGATACTGCGCGCTTTTTGAATATAGCTCGCGAGCATACGATAAGACGCATACTTATAATCGATATAGGGCAACAGCTCTTCTTCGACAATGACTTTTAGGTATTCTTTATCGGCTTGAATTTTCTGTTGATCGCGCTCAACACGTTTAAAGGTGTTATCAGCAACCTGACGCACCATTTTATAAGGTTCACTTAAATCCACCTCTTGTGCCTGTAAGCTAGAAGTGGCGGCCAAGAGTACGGCAGTTAAAACAATGAACAGCTTACGCATAATCATTACTCGCTACTTTGATTAAATAAAAACTGGCCGATAAGCTCTTCTAAAACCAAGGCTGATTTGGTGTCAGTGATCATATCGCCATCCTTGAGCGCTTTCGTTTGTACGCCAAATACGGCATCTATCGAAAGCTCATCCTCGCTTTGTGCCTGCGCCACTTCATTGCCTAAACAACTTTGCTGTGCCGAGTCACTCGCTATGACCGGGGAAATACCCAAATACTGCTCGCCGAGTATGCCCGAGGTTAATATCGATACCGATGTGGCATCGGAAAACTTACACTCATATTGGTTGTCGATGGCCATTTCAACCACAGGAACAAATTCACTGGGGTGCACTTGGATGCCCTCAACACGGCCAACCACAACGCCACCGACTTTAATCGGAGCGCGTGTTTTCAACGATCCTATATTTTCAAACTTAGCCTGCAATGAATAAGTGCCATTACTACCAGCTAATCCCGCATTAGCGACCTTTAAAGCCAGAATTGCCAGCGCCGCCACACCAAGAGTGACAAAGAAGCCGACTAAAATTTCAATTTTTCTCGAATTCATGGTGTTAATCCTTTAGCCGCCAAACATTACGGCGGTCAAAATAAAATCGAAGCCAAGAACGGCTAATGATGAATGCACAACGGTTTCTGTGGTCGCTTTACTGATCCCCTCAGAGGTCGGGATACAGTCATAGCCTTTGTATAGGGCTATCCAGGTTACCAACAAGGCGAAGACAAAGCTTTTAATCAAGCCGTTGAGAACGTCTTTTTCGAACGACACTTGCGCTTGCATAATAGACCAGAAGCTGCCTCTGTCTACGCCAAGCCAATCTACGCCTACTAAATGTGCGCCGATGATGGCAATAGCAGAGAAGATCAGCGCAAGCAGCGGCATACTAATCATGCCGGCCCAAAAGCGTGGTGAAATGACGCGCTTTAGCGGGTCTACAGCCATCATTTCTAAACTCGTTAACTGCTCGGTGGCTTTCATTAAACCAATTTCGGCGGTTAATGCGCTGCCAGCGCGACCCGCAAATAACAGCGCCGTCACTACCGGCCCTAATTCGCGTAATAGGCTCAAAGCAACCAGGGGTCCCAAGCTATCTTCAGCGCCGTAATCAACTAATACGGTATAACCTTGCAGAGCTAAGACCATGCCAATAAACAGCCCTGACACCAAAATAATAATCAGTGACTGAAAACCCACCATATACAGCTGTCGAATTAATAAGGGCGTGCCTTTGCGCACATTAGGAACACTAATTAAGGCACCCAGCAACATCTGTGTAGCGCGCCCCATCGACGCGAAACGGCTTAGACTTTTATGTCCAAGGCGTTGCCACAAATTAAGCAGCGACTGCATCATGACAACAACTCCTGTTCATAAGGCTCAGCATCAAAGTGGAAAGGCACTGGCCCATCAGACAGCCCTTGCAAAAATTGCTGCACTAAGGGCGATTCATGTTCACGCATTTGTGCCGGGCTGCCACTGCCAATCACCCCTTTGTCGGCGAGAATAATCACGTGGTCGGCGATACTCAACACCTCTTGCACATCGTGGGTAACAATCAAAGAAGACAACCCTAACACTTCGTTGAGTGATTTAATTAGCCGCACTAACACGCCCATTGAGATAGGGTCTTGTCCGGCGAAAGGCTCATCATACATGATAAACTCAGGGTCTAAGGCTATCGCGCGAGCCAAAGCAGCGCGGCGTGCCATCCCCCCGGACAACTCAGCAGGCATTAAATCTTTTGCGCCACGTAAGCCAACCGCTTGTAGTTTCATTAACACCACCAAGCGAATTAACTCCTCACTGAGTTCAGTGTGCTCTCTAAGAGGAAAGGCGATATTGTCATACACCGACATATCGGTAAACAGCGCACCACTTTGAAACAACATGCTCATTTTTGTTCGCGCTTGATAAAGCGCCGAACGTGACATGCTTGGAATGCTATTGCCTTGAAATAAAATATCGCCCGAATCGGGCTTTAATTGCCCACCAATCAGCCTGAGCAAAGTGGTTTTACCTATACCACTTGGGCCCATAACAGCAGTGATCTTCCCTTTCGGAATGGTAAAGTCCATATTTTGATAGATAACACGCTCTCCGCGCGAGAAGGTAACATCCTTGATTTCTACTATTGGTTGCGACAAGTCGCTCTCCCGCTCATTTCTATCATTAGACCTCGTATTTTAAAGTTTTTTTACGCTGAGGGAAAAAAGATTCTGTAAATTTTTGTAAGCCCGTTCAAATTCCTGCTCAGTGGAACACCTAAACACACGGTTTTCTTACACAAACACAGCCCAGTTTGTTACTATCTGCGCCAAGGTTTCACTTACATCAATGGCTCACTAATCATGCTCACCTCTTTCGCCATTCTAGTCGCTGGTTTTGTCGCCCTAGTATGGAGTGCGGATCGTTTTGTTTATGGCGCAGCTGCGCTGGCACGCAACTTAGGGGTGCCAGCCCTAATCATCGGTTTGACTGTGGTCGCAATGGGGTCGTCGGCACCAGAGATGATGGTATCAGCTTCTGCGGCACTGGCAGATAAAACCGATACCGCTGTCGGCAACGCTGTTGGTTCAAACATTACCAATATTCTCTTGGTGTTAGGTATTACTGCTTTGCTACGCCCACTTTCAGTGTCCTCCATTACACTAAAGCGCGAAATGCCCATTGTGCTCGTGGTGTCACTGATTGCATGGTATATGTTTACCGATAATTATTTCTCTCAGCTTGAGGGATGGCTATTGGCGGGCGGTTTTGTCACCTTTATCGTTTTTTTGATTGTTATTTCACGCAATCAAAAAAGTAATGATGACGATCCCTTGGTGAGTGAAGTCTGTGATGAAATACCCAGTGGGGTGAGCACCAAGTCCGCACTGATTTGGTTAATTATCGGGATGGCGATGCTACCCATCAGTTCGCATTTCATTGTCGACTCAGCAGTGGATATAGCCCAGTATTTTGGCCTTTCTGATTTAGTCATTGGGCTTACCATCATTGCCATTGGCACTAGTTTACCGGAACTTGCTGCTTGTGTGGCTGGGGTGCTGAAAAATGAAGACGACTTAGCACTGGGCAACATTGTCGGCTCGAATCTATTTAATATTCTCGCGGTCCTATCCATCGCCGGTATTTTAAATCCATCGGCTATCGACCCCTCTGCCGCTAACCGTGATGCATTAATTATGATTGCGGCAACGGTGGTACTTATTGCCATGAGTTTGAACTTTCGTGGCGCGCGGCGTATCAACAGAATCGAGGGCGGCTTTTTACTAGTCGCATTTTTTGCCTACCAAGGATATATTTTTAGTCAGTTAGCCTAGAGTAATAGTATGAGCCAAAGCTTTATTGCCACCGCACAACGGGTTTTAGAAATAGAACAAACCGCTTTGCAGGAGTTACATCAGTATTTAGACGCACAATTTATTCATGCGTGCGAGATGATCATGGCTTGTAGCGGCCGAGTCATCGTTATTGGCATGGGTAAATCAGGACATGTTGGTAATAAAATTGCCGCGACCCTAGCAAGTACCGGCACTCCAGCGTTTTTCGTACACCCAGGTGAGGCCAGCCATGGTGATTTAGGCATGATCACTGAAAATGACATCGTTATGCTCATTTCTAACTCTGGCGAAACGCACGAAATTGTGAGCATTATTCCGGTAATTAAACGTATTGGCGCGCCCATGATTGCCATGACCGGCAATCCTCAATCAAGTATGGCCACCTTAGCTGATGCTCATATTTGCATTAAAGTATCGCAAGAAGCCTGCCCACTGGGTTTAGCCCCCACCGCAAGCACGACAGCAACCTTGGCAATGGGCGATGCACTCGCTGTTGCTTTATTAGAAGCCAAAGGCTTTACCGCCGATGACTTTGCCCTCTCCCACCCCGGCGGTAGCTTAGGTAAACGTTTATTACTGACCTTGAATGATGTTATGCATAGCGGCGATGACGTGCCACGCAGTCACCAATCACAAAGCATTAAAGAAGCCTTGTTAGAAATCTCAAGCAAAGGCTTAGGAATGACCGCTGTTGTCGATGATAATGAGCGACTGGTAGGGTTATTTACCGATGGCGATTTACGCCGTGTATTGGAGCAGCGAGTGGATATTCACAACACCGCGCTGATTGAGGTAATGACTCCAAACTGCACCACAGCCGATGCTCATATGCTGGCGGCGGAAGCACTGAAAATTATGGAGCAAAAACGCATTAATGGACTCATTGTGACCGATCACGAGCAACGTCCCATTGGCGCGCTGAATACGCAAGACTTATTGCGCGCGGGGGTGATTTAGTGTTGTTTTCAGAATTATACCAAGCCATAGACGAAGACGCATGGCAACGTGCACAGCGCACTCGATTGTTAATTTGCGATATTGATGGCGTGTTTTCAGATGGCCGTATTTATTTAGGCAATCAAGGCGAGGAATTAAAGGCCTTTAATACCAAAGACGGGTTCGGCATTAAAGCGTTGCTCAATGCGGGTGTTGAAGTTGCTGTTATCACCGGGCGACAATCACAGATAGTACAAACGCGAATGCAAAGCCTGGGTGTCCCCCACATTTATCAAGGTAAAGAGAATAAGCTCGAAGCCTATGCACAGTTAAAGCGCACATTAAACCTAAGCGATGAGCAAATAGCCTACATTGGTGATGATGGCCCTGATTTACCGGTGATGGAGCAAGTCGGGTTCGCCGTAGCGGTTAACGACGCTCACCCACTGGTTAAGCGAATAGCCCATTACAGTACCTTGCTACCAGGGGGTTTTGGTGCTGTGCGTGAGCTCACAGATTTGCTGATGCTGGCCCAAGGACACAGCCTGGGAACACAGGGAAGTAGCACATGAACGCAGCGAGAGCGCTCATATCACTGCTATTTATCGTCGCGATGGCGTGGCTTTGGTACCCTTATTTTATGAAGTCGACAGATGATGGTGTCGCTCAGCAAGACCATATTGCCACACCCGACTATATCGCAACTGGGCTGAGTCAGACTAGTTATAACGATCAGGGTGAGTTAAGCCACACCGTTTATGCTGAGGAAATGGAGCTGTATCAAGAGCTCGGGTTTACGCATTTCACCAAGCCGGTATTTACCTTATATGGTGAAACAGAAAATTGGCAGGTAAACGCCGATGAAGCGACTTTATACAACAACAACATTTTGATCTTGGAAAATAACGTCACCGCCACCAACTTAAAAGAAGGGGCGATGATTGAGAAGGTCAGCGCTGAGGCCATTCAAGTTGATATAGATAGCCAGCGCATGGAGTCCGAGCAGGCTGTAGTATTAAGTGGCCCGAATATGAAGATCACCGGGCAAGGCTTGAAAGCAGACCTCAATACAGAGATAGTTGAATTAACAGAACATACGCGAACAATATATTATGACCAATAAAATCAGTGCATTAATTACATCCATCGCAATTGGCTTATGCTCTGCCAGCGCTACTGCTGAGCAAATCACCGCCAAGGAAGTGTTAATTGATGCCGACAAACAACAAGCACTGATCAAAGAAAATATCACTATTTTTGATAAGAACGTGCATATTGTTCACGGCAAACGGGAAATAAAAGCTGACCGCCTTGAGGCTCACCGTCGTCCAGAATTGGGTGATAACAAGCAATTGCTCGTAGCCACCGGCTCACCAGCTGTGTACACCGAAGTGATGGAAGATGGCACTGAGATTTCTGCACAGGCGCTGGAAATTCGTTATGACGTCGCCTCTGAGACCCTAAAAATTCAAGGTGATGCTAAGATTGCCATGGCCGACCAGCATATCGTTGCCGAAACTATAAGCTATGATATTGCCAAACAGCTGATCACCGCCGAAAAGGATGAAAACTCCAGCACACGAGTGCGCACAACATTAACACCACAAAGTGACGATACGCCGGAGAAAGAGCAATAATGGCGACTCTTAAAGCACAAAAATTAGCGAAAAGCTATAAAGGCCGGGAGGTCGTCAAAAGTGTGGGCTTAGAAGTGCAAGCAGGTAGTATCGTCGGCTTGCTCGGCCCTAATGGAGCCGGTAAGACAACTACTTTTTACATGATAGTTGGCTTGGTACCCAGTGATAAAGGCACCATCAGTATTGATGATGAGGATATCACTTTGATGCCGATGCACTCTCGTGCGCGCTTAGGTATTGGTTATTTACCGCAAGAATCATCTATTTTTCGAAAGCTGACAGTTTTTCAAAATTTGATGGCCATTCTAGAAACCCGCAAGGGCTTAAGCAAAGCAGAGCGTGAAAGCGAGCTTGAGGGCCTACTTGATGAGTTTAATATACAGCACATTCGAGACTCACAAGGAATGGCGTTATCTGGTGGCGAACGTCGCCGGGTAGAAATAGCGCGAGCATTGGCGGCAAACCCCAAGTTTATCTTGTTGGATGAACCTTTTGCTGGTGTCGACCCTATTTCAGTGTTAGATATAAAGAAAATCATAGAGCATCTGCGCAATCGTGGCATTGGTGTATTAATCACCGACCACAACGTGCGAGAGACCCTAGACGTATGTGAAACCGCATACATTGTTTCCCATGGCGAGCTCATTGCTTCTGGCACTCCAGAGCAAGTTCTTGCCGATCAAACGGTTCGCGACGTCTATTTGGGTGAGCAGTTTAGATTATAACGATTAAAGGATTGTTAGAGATACATGAGGCAATCATTACAGCTGCGCCTAGGCCAGCAATTAACAATGACCCCACAATTGCAGCAAGCGATTCGCCTGTTGCAGCTCAGTACTTTGGATCTCCAACAAGAAATTCAAGAGGCGTTGGACGCCAACCCATTACTTGAAGTTGAAGAAGACAATTACGCCGACAATAACGACAACCAAGAGCAAAAAGAGTCGACGTCCGACAACCAAAATAACGATACCGCCGAGACGGCCAGCGCCAGTAAGGATGAAGTTGAAAGTGCTGATGCCATGAACAACGAGTCCATCAGTGAAGACTTGCCCATGGATGTGTCTTGGGATGAGTATATTAGTGCGGCTCCCGTTGCCTCCTCTGGGCCTATGCCAGAAGATGAGTCTATCTACCAAGGCGAAACCACCGAGTCGTTACATGATTATTTAATGTGGCAGCTGCAATTAACACCTTTTAGTGCCACCGACGAGGCCATCGCCACAGCTATCATTGAAGCCATCAATGACAACGGCATTTTAACGGTCAGTTGTGAAGATCTGCTGGAAAGCTTGAATCATGATGAACAAGACGATGGTATCGAGCTCGATGAAATTGAAGCCGTTCTTAAGCGTATCCAACTCTTTGATCCAGTAGGAATTGGTGCGCGTTCTTTACAAGAGTGCTTGTTGATCCAGCTCAAGCAATTTGACCCACAAACCCCTTGGCTTGAAGAGACCAAAGAGGTAGTTTGTAACTATATTGATTTGCTTGGTAGTCGCGACTATCGCACCTTGATGAAAAAGACTAAGCTTAAAGAAGCGCAGTTAAAAGAGGTGATGACACTGATACACAGTTTAAATCCGACTCCTGCAGCCACGATTGTGCGAGAGCAGTCAGAGTATGTGATTCCAGACGTATCGGTGAAGAAAGTTAAAGGCCGCTGGGTGGTTGAATTAAACCCAGATAGTATGCCTAAGATCCGCGTTAACGATCACTATGCATCAATGTCGCGAAGCTGTAAGTCGCAAAGTGATAGTCAATTTATTCGCTCGCATTTACAAGAAGCGAAATGGTTTATAAAGAGCTTGGAACAACGCAATGATACGCTACTTAAAGTAACTAATTGCATTGTTCAACAACAACAGGCATTCTTTGAACATGGTGAAGAGGCAATGAAGCCAATGGTGCTTAATGACGTTGCCGAAATGGTGGAAATGCATGAGTCAACGATTTCCCGTGTGACCACCCAAAAGTATATGCATACACCACGGGGTATTTTTGAGCTGAAGTACTTTTTCTCCAGCCATGTTACAACCGAAAACGGAGGTGAATGCTCGTCCACAGCGATTCGAGCATTGATCAAAAAGCTAGTAGCTGCGGAGAATCCTGCTAAACCGTTGAGTGATAGCAAGATTGCCGACGTACTAGCCGAGCAAGGAATTAAAGTGGCTCGGCGCACGATTGCTAAATATCGTGAATCGCTAGCCATTCCACCGTCAAATCAGCGTAAAAGTTTGATATAGACGTTAGACAAGAAGGAAAATGCTTATGCAATTAAATCTTACCGGTCGTCACGTAGAAATCACTGATTCTCTTCGCAACTATGTGAATAGCAAATTTGCAAAATTAGAGCGTCACTTTGACCAT
Source organism: Pseudoalteromonas sp. CNAT2-18.1 (assembly GCF_022347865.1). NCBI lineage: Bacteria > Pseudomonadati > Pseudomonadota > Gammaproteobacteria > Alteromonadales > Pseudoalteromonadaceae > Pseudoalteromonas > Pseudoalteromonas sp. CNAT2-18.1. The sequence goes on from NZ_JAKRFR010000005.1 coordinate 328,887, forward strand.
ATAAATAATGTGCATGTCATTCTTGATATTGAAAAACTAACACAAAAAGCAGAAGCTACTCTTCACGTTAACGGTGGTGAACTGTTCGCAACCGCAGAGCACCAGGATATGTATGCGGCGATCGACGGCTTAATTGATAAGCTCGACCGTCAAGTGATTAAACATAAAGAGAAATTATCTCGTCACTAACATGAACCTAGATTCACTCTTTACCAAGGACTGCAGCAAAGCTGCGGTCCTTTTTAATAGCAAAAAAAGAATGCTGGAGTACCTCTCTCAGGTGGCTCATCAGCACAGTCCTCACCTCAGCGAGCAATCGGTACTTGATGCTTTGCTAACCCGCGAAAAGCTGGGCAGTACTGGCATCGGCAAAGGCGTTGCTATTCCACATGGCCGTCTCGATGGTATCGACAGTACGATTGCCATTGTTGTAACCAATCGCGAAGCCATTAACTTTGATGCCATTGATAACCGTCCAGTGGATATCTTTGTCGCACTTTTAGTGCCGGCTAATGAGACTGAACAACACCTGAAGACCTTAGCGACAATTGCTGATAAACTAAAAGACAAACAACTGTGTAAACAACTGCGCTCGGCGAGCAGCGATCAAGAGCTTTATCAATTGATCGCCGACTAATGCGCGCCGTATTGGTTCATGGTGTGGTTTAAATGTGCGTCTTGGGGTAAAACAAGGAGTTGTCGGATGGAACTTATCATTGTCAGTGGTCGCTCGGGTTCTGGAAAATCAGTCGCGTTACGGGTGCTCGAAGACCTTGGATACTATTGCGTAGATAACATCCCAGTTATTTTACTCCCCTCCTTGGTGCGCAGTGTTTCAGCAAATTATGACAAAATTGCCGTCAGTATCGACGTGCGCAATTTGCCCAAAGAACAGCATGAATTTAACGACATTCTCGCTTACCTGCCTGAGTTTGCTAAGCCTTCGCTGTTTTACCTTGATAGTGACGAACAAACGTTGATAAAGCGTTTCTCTGAAACTCGTCGACTACACCCCTTATCCATGCAAAATATGACGTTGGATGTCGCTATTCGTGAAGAGAAGCAGCTTCTTGATGTACTCATCTCCCACGCCGACTTTATTATTGATACAACTGAGCTCAGTGTTCACCAGTTGGCGGAGATGATCCGTGAAAAAGTGCTGGGTAAAAAAGACAAGCAATTACTGATCACTTTTGAGTCTTTTGGGTTTAAACATGGCATTCCAAAAAATGCTGATTATGTGTTTGATGTGCGGTTTCTCCCCAATCCCCATTGGGAACCTGAACTAAAGGCGCTCACAGGGTTAGACCAACCCGTTCAAGATTATCTAGCCAGTCACTCAATCGTGCAAAAGTTCACTTGGCAGATCCAAACTTTTGTTCAAACTTGGTTACCCCACCTAGAGCGTAATAACCGTAGTTATTTAACCATTGCTATTGGCTGCACTGGGGGTCAACACCGCTCAGTGTACCTTGCCCAAACTTTGGGAGAGCGCTTTTTAGATACTTATCCGAACGTGAAAATTCGCCATCGAGAGCAGGAAAAATAGTGATGGTTGAAGGTACTTTTATTATTCAAAACAAGTTAGGCCTACATGCTCGTGCAGCCTCACAATTGGCGCAACTGGCGATGAATTTTGATGCCGAAATAATGTTATATCAAGGTGATAAGAGCGCACAGGCCGACAGTGTCTTGGCTTTACTGCTCCTTGAGAGCGGCAAAGGTAAGGAAGTGCGCGTGCAGTGTGAAGGCCCTGATGCCGACGCCGCGTTGGCAGCTATCGGGGCGCTCATTGCAGAAAAGTTCCACGAACAAGAATAACCCTTAGGCATTTACTTTTGCTATCATTGATTTAGTTAGGTTAAACTAATCAACGGCTTGTAAGCGCTTGCTTGCACGCTATTTCCCACCCCATTTTTTGTATTTAAGGGATGCCTATGCCAGAAGCCTATGAACAAGATTACCCGCTGCAACAACTTCAAGAAGTCACCGAAGCTCTTAATAGCGGCCAGTTTGTTCATGTACGCAGGCTTCTCGCCAAAACTGCGCCCTGTGATACCGCATTATTATTAGAATCATCGCCCCATAAGACACGTTCTAAACTATGGGCGCTCGTCGACCCTGATGTCCAAGGCGATGTACTTGAAGAGCTCTCTGAAGATGTACGCCTGAGCATTATCTCACGCATGGAGCCTGAGCATATCGCCGCAGCGACAGAGGACATGGACGATGATGACTTAGGGGAAGTATTACGAAGCTTACCAGAGCCCGTTTATAAAGACGTTATTGAGGCAATGGATATCCAAGATAGAGACCGTGCAACTACGGCTCTGTCTTACCAGGAGCGCTCAGCTGGGGCGCTGATGAATACCGATACAGTGACTATCCGTCCCGATGTCTCTGTTGATGTGGTGCTGCGCTACTTACGCCTCAAAGGCGAGTTACCTGAAGGCACCGATGAGCTCTACGTAGTCGATAAAAATAACTGCTTTTTAGGCTCAATGCCATTGAGCTCTTTGCTAACCACCATGCCAGATGCCATCGTGCGCGACATCATGGATGAAGAGTGTGAATCTATTCCAATCACCATGGATGAGTCTGAAGTGGCGCAGCTGTTCGAGCGCCACAACTGGATTTCGGCCCCTGTGGTCGACGATCAGGCGCACTTACTTGGGCGTATTACCATTGATGATATCGTCGATGTTATCCGTGAAGACGCTGAACACAGTTTACTGAGCTTAGCCGGTCTAGATGATGAAGAAGATACCTTTGCACCGGTATTTAAAAGTACTCAGCGGCGCTCCGTTTGGCTTGGAGTAAATTTATTGACCGCGATGCTGGCCGCATTTGTGGCGAGCTTTTTCGAAACCACCTTGGGTATCTTGCCATTTTTAGCCGTGCTCAATGGTATTGTGCCATCAATGGGGGGCGTGGCCGGCTCGCAAACGCTGACCTTGGTTATTCGAGGCCTCGCACTTGGCCATATTAACGCCACCAACCAGAAATTTATACTGACCAAAGAGCTCGCCATCGGGGCCTTGAATGGGGTGCTGTGGGCTTTGCTTATCGGTAGCGCCATCGCGCTTTGGAAATGGGATTTAACAATTGGTTTAGTGATCGCCTTTGCGATGTTTATGAATCTCCTCGCTGCGGGTATTGCTGGTGCGGTTATTCCCTTAATTCTGAAGAGAATGAATATCGACCCGGCGCTCGCCGGTAATGTAGTGCTGACCACAGTTACCGACATCGTAGGTATCTTCGCATTCCTTGGAACCGCGACTTGGTTCCTTATTTAACGCCGTCCAATAATGTAGATAGCGTGAATAAGGCCAGGGAAGTAGCCTAGTAAGGTTAGTAAAATATTAAGCCAAAAGTGCATCCCTAAACCCACCTGCAAAAATACACCTAGTGGGGGAATAAGAATTGAGAAAATGATTCTAATAATGTCCATGATTGCTCCGCTAATTAAGCCTGCTTGTAGATAAAGGAAAGCCCAGCAACGCTGGGCCTTCTACCGAGAACTTACAACTAATTATTCAGCCATTACTCGCAGTTCATCGTTTACTTCACGAACATCTTCTGTGTTTTCAGCGATTTTAATCGCAAGGTCACGCTCGGCTTCGCTATCAACATTGCCTTTAAGCGTAACGACACCTTGGTCGGTATCAACATCAATGTCAGTGCCAGCGACTTCTGAATCAAACAGTAGACGGGTAGTGATTACCGTCGAGATCTTAGCGTCGGTTAAATCGCTGCCAGTATCTCCTGCATCATCATTGTGGCTCATACCTTCTTCGTTGTTCATAACCGTTAGCTGGTTTTCTACATCGTTTACACCATCTAGGCTAACTACCAGCTCTTCGGCCAACTCTTTATCGACCTCGCTGTCTACTTTACCTGTGAGCATAACCTTGCCATTTTTCACATCAGTGTTGATATCAAAGTTGTTCAGGTTGCCATTCAGTAGCAGCACAGTTTCAGCTTTACCATCAATCCATGCATCTTTACTCTCGTTCTGCCAATCATTTGCTTGGGCAGTGAAGGCAGTAGAACCAAGTACAGCTGCAGCTACGATTGTCTTAGTGAACGTTTTCATAATGTCGTCTCCTTACTATTGCTTGTGACGCTTTAAGTGTTGCGAATCCCTTGCCAACTTTATTTTATCAATAAAATCAATGATATAAGACACTTGTTCAGTAATCATTTAGGCACAACCTTACCTAAGTTACACACCTCAGTGAAAAAATTTCCGAAAAGAGAACAATCAAGAGATTTACGTTTATTTAGTGTTTATTTTGCAACTTTTAGCAGCATTTAAGTCTATAGGTCGTTATTTCTCTGTGCTGGAATATCCGATCCGTATTCAACAAACTCCACTTCAAAACCAGCTGGGTCTTTAAAGTACACGTTGCGACGATAAGGATTTTCAGGGCCCACTTTATCAACTTCGAAGCCCGCGTCTTGGAGTCGTTGAATGACGCCATCAAGATCTTCTGTGACATAAGCAAAGTGTGCTAAACCAACTTGATGGCCGCTGAGATCACGGTTGTCACCAATGCCATTGTCACTAAAAGCAAGGTAGTGGTAATCATCGCCAAAATGCACCCAAGTACGCGGCTTCCCCGACCATAACCCCTCGCCTTGACTGCGCACCCGCCAATGTGGAAAAGCGGCACGATAAAAGTTGAGGGCTTGGTTGATGTCATTCACGACTAGGTTTACATGCTCTAAATACATAACGTTCTCCCGAAGATGATTTATTATTTCAGGGACTAAGGTATTTCCTCAACTTAAGTTGAGGTAAAGCACTTTTTTTAGAATTTATTTAAAAAAGCCTAGAGAGGGGCTCTAGGCTTTAGAGTGTTACTTGAGCTACTGCCCCGCAACTTGCATTTGTTCAATTAACACCGAACCGGTTAACACCCCGCCGCGAGGGTCGACATCACCGCCAATGCCAGCAACGCCTTTAAACATCGAGCTAAGGTTGCCAGCAATGGTAATCTCACTGACTGGGTATTGGATCTCACCATTTTCAACCCAAAATCCGGCCGCCCCGCGCGAGTAATCGCCGGTGACAGTATTGACGCCTTGCCCCATCAACTCGGTCACTAGCAGCCCTTTACCCATTTGTTTAAGCAAAGCGTGCAAATCATCATGGGTTTGCTGTACCAACCAGTTATGAATACCGCCGGCGTGGCCTGTGGCGGTCATACCCATTTTGCGCGCCGCATAACTGGCTAATAGATAGGTCTGCAGTTCGCCACCGTGAATAATCTCACGATCTTGCGTTTTAACGCCCTCCGCATCAAAGGGTGAAGAAGCAAAACCTTTGGCTAGATGCGGACGCTCACTGATATTAACAATATCACTGAAAACTTGGGTATTAAGACTATCGAGCAAAAAGCTCGACTTACGATAAAGCGCACCGCCGCCAATGGCCGACACTAAATGCCCAAACAGAGAATTAGCCACATCGGCACGAAAGATCACCGGCACCTTCATGGTTCCTAGTTTTTGGCTATTAAGCCGTGCAAGCGTTTCTTGCGCCGCTTCCAGGCCGACGTCTTTCGCCGCTTTTAAGCCTGCTTGCTCACGCGATACGGTATAGGCGGCATCGCGCTGCATCTGCTCACCTTGTTGGCCAATAACCATAGTGCTGATGCTATGGCGAGTGCGCGGGTAGCCTGCCAACATACCGTGACTGTTACCGTACACACGCAGCCCTTGGTGGCTACTAAAGCTGGCACCATCAGAGTTGACGATGCGTTCATCAAGGTTCAACGCCGCCTGCTCCGCCTCTTGGCAAATTTCAATGCCCTGCTCTGGGGTCACCTGCCACGGGTGGTACAAGTCTAAATCCGGCGGGCTTTGCTCTAATAACTCAGCATCAGCAAGGCCATTACATGGGTCTTCTGAAGTGTACTTGGCGATTTCAATGGCTTTTTCCACCACCGAACGCAGCGCACTGGGGCTTAAATCTGTGGTTGATGCTGAGCCTTTTTTATTACCTACATAAATGCTCACACCCAAACCACCGTCTTGGTTAAACTCGATGGTTTCTACCTCACCGAGACGAGTGCCTACAGAGAGTCCAGAAGTACGTGACATAGCGGCTTCCGCAGCCGTTGCACCGAGCTTCTTAGCTTGGGCAAGCACCTCGCTTACGGCCTCTTTGACTTCATCGATTTGGCTATAAATCGCTGCCGATTCATTTTCTTGCATAATGGCTTTCACAGTTGGTGAATATTGATCTAAGCGTACCACAAAGCATCTGCGCATTTTAGTGATATAATGGCTGCAAAGAGCATTAATCGAGCATGTTATGGCTAAGAGCAAACAACCTGAAGAAGAGATTATTTACGTTTCCAAAAGCGAGCTAAAACGCGATGCCATGGAGTTTCATGAGCTGGGTGTAGAAATCGCCAACCTCTCAAAAAAAGCACGTGAAAAACTACCATTGAGTAACGAGCTTGTGGAGGCGATGAACTTAGCCGACCGCCTGAAAGAGAAAAAAGACGCCTATCGTCGCCATCTCAATTACATCGCCAAAACCTTGCGCGGCACCGATAATGTCGAAGACATTCATCAAGCTATGGCCATTATCACCAATAAGAACAATCAAAAAGATGTGGTGATAAACCAAATAGAGCAAATTCGAGATGAGCTAATCGCTGAAGGTGATAGCCGCTTAAATCCTCTGCTTGAGCAATATCCGCAGCTTGACCGCCAGCGCATGCGACAAATTATTCGCCAAGCAGGCAAAGAGGTAAAGCAAGAGAAACCCGGAAAGTCTCACAAAGAGCTATTTCAAATCCTCAAAGAGTTAATGCTCTAGCAGAGTCTCGGTTACCAGCTTTAAGTTAGAAAAAACAGCGCTCTTGCGCTGTTTTTCTTTTGGGGATGTTTAAGCGGTACCACCGACGGTGAGTTGGTCGATTTTCAAAGAGGGCTGCCCCACTCCTACCGGGACACTCTGTCCATCCTTACCACAAATACCCACGCCTTTATCTAGCGCGAGATCATTGCCAACCATAGATATTTGCTTCATTACCTCTGGGCCATTACCAATCAGCGTGGCACCTTTGATAGGTGTGGTGATTTTGCCATTTTCAATTAAGTAGGCTTCTGAGGCAGAGAACACAAATTTGCCAGAGGTGATATCCACTTGGCCACCGCCAAAGTTTGGCGCGTAAATGCCTTTGTCTACTGAGCTGATGATCTCTTCTTGGCTATGCTCGCCACCGAGCATATAGGTATTAGTCATACGTGGCATAGGCAAGTGTGCATAAGATTCGCGACGGCCGTTTCCAGTAGGCGCTACTCCCATCAATTTAGCGTTGTGCTTATCTTGCATATAGCCCTTTAGGACACCCTGCTCAATAAGTACGTTATAACCACCCGGTGTGCCTTCATCATCTATATTTAATGACCCACGACGGTTCGCCATGGTGCCATCATCAACCACAGTACACAGCTCTGACGCCACCTGCTGACCAATTTTGCCACTAAACGCTGAAGCGCCTTTGCGATTAAAGTCGCCCTCAAGGCCATGACCTACGGCCTCATGCAGCAACACCCCAGGCCAACCCGCACCCAGCACCACAGGCATGGTTCCTGCTGGAGCGTCAATAGCTTCTAAGTTGACCTTAGCCATACGTACAGCGTCCTCAGCGTAGTGCATCCAACGCGGTTTTCCGTCGACTAATTCTTTGAAATAGTTAAAATCGAGTCTGGCTCCGCCACCGGCACCCCCACGCTCACGACGATCACCCTTTTTCAGCAGCACTGAGCAGTTCAATCGCACTAGCGGGCGAATATCGGTTGCAAAGGTACCATCACTCGCCGCCACGAGCACTTCTTCATAGACGGCGGACATCGAGCTTACTACCTGCTCAGCTTCAGGCGCCAATTGACGGATATACTCTTCAACTTCACGCAGAAGCGCCACCTTATCGTCATCGCTCATGCTCTGAATCGGTTGCAGCGGCGCAAATTGACGTTTCACATCTTGCTCACTGAATATTTTAACCTGACCATGTTGATCAGCATCAGCGATACTGCGTGCAGCCATCGCAGCATTATTAATCGCTTCGAGATTAATAGCATCAGAATAGGAAAAACCGGTTTTCTCGCCACTGATCGCGCGCACACCGACGCCGCGCTCGATGTTATAGCTCCCTTCTTTGACTAAACCGTCCTCTAACACCCACGACTCGTTGTAGCTCGATTGGAAGTATAAGTCCGCATAGTCCACCTTATGCTGATGGATGTATTGCAAGGCGTTGGCAAGATCATCGCGATCCAATCGGCTTTGCGTTAAAAGGTTGTGCTCAACTTGACTCATAAACTTACTTTTCTCGCTTGGCGGTGAGCATGCATGGGCATGGACTCACGGCGTTGATTTAATTCTTCGCTGTTTACTGGCTGGGCTATCCAGCCCTCGCCATGGCTCAGCTCAGCTTGCACTTCACCCCATGGCGAAACAATTAGGCTATGGCCATAGGTCTCACGGCCATTGTTGTGAGCGCAGTCACTATTATTACGACCGTACAGCCCGGCAGCGACCACATAACATTGACTTTCTATCGCTCGTGCACGCAACAAGGTGTGCCAGTGCGCTCGACCAGTGGGTACTGTAAAAGCACTAGGAACAAGCAGTATATCAGCCCCCAGTTGCACTTGCTGACGATAGAGTTCGCTAAAGCGCATATCATAGCACACACTTAACCCTAGCCGCCCAAAGGGCGAGTCGAGTACCACCACCTGCTCACCGGCTTCGGTATGTTTGGACTCGTGATAAGTGCCTGTGCCATCCGCTACGGTCACATCAAACAGGTGAATTTTATTGTATTGCGCTCGCTCTTGGCCTTGGTCATCAAAGACCAAGGATGCCGCGAGGTAACGCCCTTCTGAGGTGGCGACCGGCAGAGTCCCTGCCGCAAGCCATATACCGTAACGCGTGCACAGCGCAGCTAAACGCTGGCGCCAATATAAGTGCTTTTCGGCCACAGCCAATACCTGCTCACTGCTTTTTGCAAAGCATAGCCAGCTCTCTGGTAAGCACACGAGGCAGGGTCGTTGCGGCTGTAATTGAGCTAAAAATTGCTCCAGCCGCTGAAAGTTATATTCACTGTCTTGCTGGGCACAAAACTGTAACGCATACAGCATCATAGTAATGGTTTCTCCAGTGGCTGCTCAGGTTGCGACGCGGGCGGCTGGTTTTGCGCGGCTTGCGGCAAGGTGACTTCTCGACTGCTACGGTCGAGTTCAACCACCTCAGGGTTATCCATTGCCCCACTGACCTTGAACTTGATCTCCGAGATCACCCGTGCTGAGTGGATGACCTTATCCAAGGCCAGTGCCGCTAACCCTGTTACTGGGTTGACCATCCAGGCGACAATCACCGGCAAGCTTGAAGTCACTTGCGGTGCTACGGCTAAATCATAGTTAATGGTTTGCGTATTTAAATCCGCATAACCTTTAATGCTCAGATCCGCAGGCACGCCATCCATTTTCGTATCTTTAGTGTAAGCAATCCCTTGGGCCAACTGCATACTGCCTTGCATACTGTTGTAGAAAAAGCCTTTCGCAAACACATCGCGAAAATCCAACTTGAGCTTGCGCACCAGAGAGTCCAGGCTCAGTAACGAGAAGACCCGCGCTCCGCCATCGCTAATTTCACTTAAGTGCCCTTCACCGAGTTGCCAACTAATTTCACCGCCCAAGCTGGCGATATCAATATCGTAAGGGGCTGCCTGCCAATGCAGCGCAAAATCCATATTTGCTTCAGAGTCTTGAACCGTTGAAGTGATATCAAACTCATCAAACAGCGAACCAATATCATCACTATTAAATTGGCCTTTGACATGAGTTTGCCCATCGCGCCAATAGCCATCGGCACGCAGCACATGTTCGCGTTTATCGACCACCAACTCACTAATAGTCAGTTGCTCGCCAGCACCCGCAAAATGAAGCTCGACCTGATCAAGTTGATAATGGTTAATGCGACAATCACTGCAGGTAAACGCTACACTCGGTAGCTGCGTTAACCAATTTAAATCCGTTTCGCTGCTGTGTGTAACGTCATCACCGCCACTATCATTAGTGGGGATGTTCACGCGTAGATAGTCAGCATGGGCGCGAATATCGCGGCGCTCTGCTTGGCTACCGGTGGGAATGTCTACTCGGGCCCGCAGCTCTTTGGCTAGCAATTTTAAATCCATTGCTGCGGGTTGATTAATTAACGTAAATTCCAGCTCATTAAAGGGCACCACATCAACATAAGCTGTGCGTACTTGCCCCACCACCTTGGTTAACGGTGGCATTACCGAAGGCTCGCCACTGCTGCGTGCAGCCACATCAATAATGTTATTAAGCACAGGCTGCCAAGCGAGGATATCGGCTTCAGGGAGATTAACGCTCACCTCAAACCCTTGCTTGTTAAGACCTAAATTTTGCTTGCCGACAATAAGGTGAGCATTACTCATTTGCTGCTCGCCGTTGTTGAGAATGCCGTTAAAGTATAATTGCTCGTCCAACTCGACCATGATCAGGTTAGAAATGTCATCCCCCTGAATTAAGGCATTAAGCGGCCACGCATCGTCTGCGGCTTTGTTATACGGCGTCGGCAGAGTGCTGGTTACCCCGAGCATATCACTTTGCACATGCGCCTCGTAACTAAACCCTTGGTTATCAAAGTTTAGAGCCAACTGCGCATTGAGCGCAGTGGTACCACTCAACTGCGCATCTAACAAGCCATTCAGCCGCTTTTGTAACTGCGCCACATCAGCTTGCAAATCAATGTTAAGGTCAGCGTGATAGTTTTCGCCTTGGTTTTCACCCAGCAAGCTCACAGTGAGCGGCATCCCTTGCCAATAGGCCTGGGCTTCATTTATCTCAATACGATCGTTTACAAACGACAACCTGCCCCGCAGTTCACTTAAGTCGATGCCGGGCTGCGCTAGGTGAACGGCATTGCCAGCGAATAACACCTCGCCTGAAGCACGCACTCCACTGTCTTTGAGGTCGATAAGCAGCTGCAGCTCGCCATCTAGGCGGTCTTGTGCCTGTATCACATCAAAGACGGTGGCAAGCGGCTCAGCTAATGGTGTTTGCGCAAAAAAAGGCTGTAGCTTAGGCGCTTCAATATTGGCTGTAATATCAATGGCTAAAGTGTCAGCATTGAGTAAGTCCTGCAAATACACATGGACACTGTCACCCAGCGCTAAATTGAGTAACTCGCCACTGCGGCTATAAATATCCATGCGCTGATTGTTAAACGCTAAGTCAACCGCGGCATTTTTTATCGTCGGCCAGTCAGGGGCAAAAGCGAACTCGGTGTCTTCTATTTGGGCATTGACCGCGAACCGCCCCTGCTGTTCGGTAAAGGGAAACTGATCGAGCGGTCCCTGTAACAACACCTGAGCAAAATGCATATCGCCACTTTTTATTGCCCCATTGAGGTAGTCAATCAGGTTTTTATGCATATAAGGTTCAGGGAAGTAACGCCCGGCATTGGCTGCACTGCCGCCGCTGATTTCTGCGTATAAGTTCATATCTGGCTGCGAATCCAGAGTCAGCGCAAATTCGGCAACTAAGTCTAAATCATCATTGCTTAAAGTAACTTCATCACTTTCGATGGACCAATGCTCGCCATCATTAAAAAATGCAACTTCTGCGGCAAGTTGTTGATAAGCGAGCGGCTCGCTAAACGTCTTGCCGGTCAATAGGTGGTTGTCGCTACCAGCAATACTAAGTAAACCTTTACGGTTGTTAATATGCGCGCTGGCACTAAGGTCTTGCGCACCAGGAATACCATGAAATCCCGACCACCCTAAGTGTTCGGCTTCAAACCATACTCGCCACTGCTTATCGCCTTGCCAGTGAAAATAGCCCTCGTTGATAAACCCTTGCGGTTGCACCGTCAGCAGCTCTTGTAATAACTGCGATTTTCCTAACCGTGCAAAGGTGGAGAACATGGAAATATCTAAGTCTTGCACCCACACTTGTTGCTGTTCGCTGATGAGTGCATCAAAAATAATCGGTGCCCACTGGTATTGTTCATCGCTAAACTGCAGCCCAGATGTACGCACTCGCCAGCCCTTTGCTTGAGGATGAATACGCACCATCCCCTGCTGTAGCTCGAGGTATTGAGGTTGTTGCTGGTATTGCCAATTGAGTTGGCTCGGTTGCATCGCCAATTGCACATCGGTTAAGCGACCTTCAGCAAAGTGCAGCCAAGATTCAAAATTGAGGTTGGATTGTAATTGGCTTAATTCCGGGCGAACAAACTCTTGTAACCAACCAGAGATGTTCAAACTCTGTGCTTGCAGATATAAATCGCCATAAATATTATTTAAGCGCGCGCCGGAGAGTTTAAGGCGAGCTTCAAGAGTGTTTTGCTCGATGCCCGGGAGGCTCACCTGACCTTCGGCAAAATGATCTTTAGCACGGTTTTGCCACACCAAGTTTTCTAAAAAAATACGGTGATGGCGGTTATCGAGGCTAATGATGTTCAGTTCGCTATCTTCGATAGCAAAATGCCCTTGCTCACCCAAAAACAGGCTTTCGATTAAGGCTTGCTGCTGCGAGCTGCTGGTTTTTGACTCACTGCTAAGTAGGGCGCGAGCGTCGATTTCAGCGTCAAACCCTTGCAGCACAAAGTAATTGGAGTGCAGCTGCCTATCCAGTAATGATTGCCATAAATTAATATGCAACCGGGTTTGTTCAATGCTGACGCTAATAGGGGCCTTGGCATTGTCGGCAAACCCTACTTGGTTTATGACAAGCGCTGGGCCATTGCCCTGCCAGCTCGCACTTAATGAGCCAATGGAGATATCGGCATTTAACTGCTCACCAAGGAACTGCTCGACCTCAGCACGATAATCATTGGCATAAGGTAAGCTATATTTGACCAGCGACACCAGCACAGCAAGCAACACTAGGGTAACTGCGCTGATTTGCCAAATTTTCCGCAAACAAAAAAAGCAAACCGACTTGGCGTTCACTACATCATCACCACATCGAACTGCTCTTGGCTATATAGGTTTTCTGTTTGAATCATGACCTGTTTACCAATAAAGAGCTCTAGCTCTGCAAGGTTATGATATTCATCATTAATTAGCGCTTCGCTAACCGCTGCAGAAGCATACACCATAAATTTATCTGCATCATAAGCTCGATTAACTCGAACAATTTCTCGCAGAATCTCGTAACACACGGTCTCGACCGTTTTCAACGAGCCACGACCTGCACAAGACGGGCACACCCCACAGAGAATATGCTCTAAACTCTCCCGGGTACGCTTGCGCGTCATTTCCACAAGCCCGAGTGCAGAAAGGCTGTTAATATTCGCTTTCGCTCTGTCTTTGGACAACGCTTGTTCCAAAGAGTGCAATACTCGGCGTTTATGTTCTTCAGACACCATATCGATAAAGTCGATAATGATAATACCGCCTAAATTACGCAGTCTTAGTTGCCGGGCGATGGCACTGGTGGCTTCAATATTGGTATTAAAAATTGTCTCTTCTAGATTACGGTGGCCAACAAAGGCGCCGGTATTAACATCCACCGTGGTCATGGCCTCGGTTTGATCGATGATCAAATAGCCGCCGGATTTGAGCTCGACTTTACGATGCAGTGCTTTTTGTATTTCGTTCTCGACATCGAATAAATCAAAAATAGGGCGCTCGCCCGGGTAATACTCTAATACCTTCGCAAGGTGTGGTACGAACTCTTCTGTAAAGGTTGTCAGCTCTTGATAGGTAAGCTTTGAATCCACGCGAATGCGTTCCATGTCTTCGCCTACATAGTCACGCAAAGTACGAAAAGCAAGCTTTAAGTCCTCGTGGAGGATGTTTTCTTTGCGGGTTTTCTTCCGCCTGTCGACTATTTTCAACCACAGCTTTTTAAGAAATTCTGCATCATGTTTAAGCTCATGCTCGCTGGCTCCTTCCGCTGCGGTGCGAACTATAAAGCCGCCGTTTTCGTCGTTGTACTGGGCAACAATATCCTTCAAGCGCTGACGCTCTTCGTCGCCTTCTATACGCTGACTAACCCCTACATGAGTGGCATCTGGCATAAACACCAAATAACGTGATGGAATCGTAATATCCGTGGTTAAGCGCGCTCCTTTGGTGCCGATGGGATCTTTGACCACCTGCACCATAATGTGCTGACCTTGGCGCACCAATTCACGTATATCCTGCACTTTTTTGATATGCTGGTCGTCCACCCCTTCTTCAAAAGACGCACTATTGACGATGTCTGAGGCATGTAGAAACGCTGCCTTCTCTAGGCCAATATCAACAAAAGCGGCCTGCATACCCGGTAATACCCGGCTTACTTTGCCTAAATAAATATTGCCGACGATGCCTAGGTTGCCTATGCGCTCAACCTGCACCTCTTGCAATACGCCGTTTTCAATCAGTGCTACACGGCTTTCACTGGGCGTTACATTAATAAGTAATTCTGAGCTCATGGCTAAAATTCAGCTATTAGTTTCTGTGTTTCATACAAAGGTAACCCCATCACGGCGAAATAGCTACCGCTGAGGTGGGTGACAAAGGCACCAGCGCGTCCTTGAATTCCGTAGCCGCCGGCTTTATCGAGTGGCTCACCGGTGAGCCAATACGCCTCGATTTCTGACGCGGTCAAGGTTTTAAACTGTACGTCAGTGGTGACGACTAAGGAGCTAGTTTTAGTCTCATTTGCCAAAGCGACTGCTGTCATCACTTGATGCGTGCGGCCACTGAGTTTGTTCATAGTAGCGACAAAATCGTCATAGTCTTTAGGTTTACCTAAGGCTTGGTGGTCGTATACCACCACCGTATCGCTACCCAAAACAGGGCGATCGGTATAGCCCATAGCCACGGCTGATTCAGCCTTTAAGCGTGCGAGACGTTCTACCAACTCTCTTGGTGTTTCATGTGCGAGTGGAGTTTCATCGGCATCAACAGCAAATTGCTCAAATTCAATGCCCAATTGCTGCAATAGCTCACGCCGACGCGGCGATTGCGAAGCAAGATATATAGCAGACATAACTAACGGATCCGAAAATGGCGGCGATATTTACGTAATAATAAAAATAGCCATGGCCAACAAATAGCACCGGTCGCTGCCGGCCATAAAAATTGCGGTGCAAAATAGACTTCAAGCAAAAAGTGGTGCAGCCAGAATTGCAATAAATGATGCAGAGCCAAAAACACCGCCACAAGCAACCCTTGTTGCCAAATAGAGAAATTACGCAGCTTTTGGTAATTACTCGCAGTAATGTAAATAGTAATGGCATAAGTCAACGAATGCACCCCCAGAGGTGAACCCGTTGCGAGGTCTATTACGAGCCCTGTTAACCATGCACTGCCAATATTAAGACGATGAGGGACCGCAAGGGACCAATACATGAGTACCAGTAACACCCAGTCAGGGCGAAAGGGTTCAAAAGAGATAGGCAATGGCATCAGCGCCAGCACCAATGCAAAAAAGATGGTAACGATAATGAGCCAAAATTGACGATTAATCATTATTTACCTCAGGCGTCGCCGCTGCACTGTTCAAGACCACTAACAAACGAATGCGATCAAGTTGCGCTACGGGCTCCGCATAAATCTGCGCGAACGGTCGTCCTTCATCACGGTTAATTTCCGTAACTACCGCTACCGGGTAACCCTCTGGAAAGCGCTCCCCTAAACCTGAACTTAACAGCACATCGCCAATACGAATATCTAAACTGTGGGGCACATGCGAGAGTTTAACTCGGGTAATTTTACCAATGCCTTCAACCACAGTTCGCACATCGTTGCGTAATACGCGCACGGGGGTGGCATGAGTTGTGTCTGTGATCAACAAGACACGACTGGTATTCGCGCCCACCTGCACCACTTGCCCCACCACGCCGAGCTCATCAATTACCGCCAGGCCTTCTTTTAGACCGTCGGAGGTGCCCTTATTGATAACCACTTGGTGGCTATAGGGGTTAGAGTGCACCGACAGCACTTGCGCAACTAGCTTGTTATTCTGTTGCCTCGGGTCCGAACCCAATAACGCTCGTAACTTGTCATTCTCACGAGCTAAGAATTCAAATTGCTGCAGCTGTTCACTTTGCAATAGTTGCTTAGTCTTCAGCGCTTGGTTCTCTCGCAGTAATTGCTCTCGAGAGGTGAGGTTTTTGGCACTGGTGGAAATCAGCTCATAAGGAAGGTTTGCTAGATAAAGTAAAGGGCTAACTAGCGTATTAAGCGAAGTACGAACAGCAGTGCCACCGCTGGTGTAGCGATCGCCAACAATCAAGATAACACTCAGAACAACTGCGATGGTCAACCGCAGTTGCATTGAGACAGTACGACCAAATAATAGCTTCATTAGTCGTAGCTAAATACATCACCGCCGTGCATGTCTATCATTTCTAAGGCTTTACCGCCGCCTCGAGCAACACAAGTTAATGGGTCATCAGCAACCACGACGGGGATACCCGTTTCTTCCATTAACAAGCGGTCTAAATCTTTTAATAGTGCTCCGCCACCGGTTAATACCATGCCGTGAGCAGAGATATCAGAGGCTAACTCGGGAGGAGATTGCTCTAGAGCAACCATGACTGCACTAACAATACCCATAAGCGGCTCTTGCAGCGCCTCTAAAATTTCATGTGAGTTTAGAGTGAACGAGCGCGGCACCCCTTCAGCTAGGTTACGACCACGGACCTCAATTTCTTTTGCATCATCGGTTTTAAATGCCGAGCCGATTTCATGTTTAATTTGCTCAGCCGTGGCTTCACCAATCAAGCTACCGAAGTTACGGCGTACATAGTTAATAATGGCTTCATCGAACTTATCACCACCAATACGTACAGAAGAAGAGTATACGACTCCGTTAAGTGAAATGATGGCCACTTCAGTGGTACCGCCACCAATATCAACAACCATTGAACCCGTTGCTTCAGACACGGGTAAGCCGGCACCAATTGCGGCCGCCATAGGCTCTTCAATAAGGTACACTTCGCGAGCTCCCGCACCCATTGCTGACTCACGAATAGCACGCTTCTCAACTTGAGTTGCACCACAAGGAACACAAATCAACACGCGCGGACTCGGGCGTAAGAAATTGTTGTTATGGACTTGCTTAATGAAGTGCTGCAGCATTTTTTCGGTAACATAGAAATCAGCAATTACGCCGTCCTTCATCGGCCGAATCGCTTTTATATTGCCTGGCGTACGGCCCAGCATTTGCTTTGCTTCTGTACCTACCGAGGCCACACTCTTTGGTCCACCAGCACGTTCTTGTCGAATAGCTACAACCGAAGGCTCGTTAAGCACGATACCTTCTTCTTTTACATAAATTAGGGTATTGGCAGTACCCAAATCGATCGAAAGATCGTTGGAGAAGAGACCACGGAGTTTCTTAAACATGGAACTGGTTGACCTTTGAAAAATTCTTATTATCTGAAAGCTTGAGACACTTTACCAATGCATCCCCCTCGCGGCAACATAAAGCTTGCGCTAGCACGAAAAAACAGCGCCAAGGGCAAAACTGTTTAACAAACGGCCACAATAACGCTTATTTACTGGCTAATTTTACGGCGCTTTTGCTGAGTTGAGCATATACCACTTGGGGCTTTTCGAGCACCACCTTTACTTGGTAACTTTTGTACCCCGGTTTGCGCACTTCCACTTGATACTCACCCAGTGGCAATGTGACATCCAATTTAGTTTGCCCGTATGGTTCACCATTGATAAATACGGTGTCATCAACAACGTTAGAGCGTACCGTTAACGTTACCGGATTAGCGTCTTTAGGGTATTCTTGGAAGTCTCCTAAAGCGGCTATGCGACCAACCTCGATTGCCGAGCCGGTATTATCGCTTTGCTCACTTAACTGCCCCTGACTCACCTTATTATTGATGTTGTGATTTTGTAATCGGTTCACTGTGATTGTGCGACTTTGGCAATAACCTGGGTCAACTTCGAGCAACGAACACAATTGCGAATAATCAATTTCGCCAGCCATGGCCACACTCAAATTGACATTAAAATTACCTTGGCCGCTAAAGGCGCTGTCAACTACATGGCTGGATACCACTTTGACCCGAGCGTTGGCCAAATCACGCTTGGCACTGACTAAACGGTACTCGGATAAATTGTTGTACACTTGATCTAAAAAGCGAGAGGTCGCTTTGCTAAGCCCTTGTTGCTGCCCACGGCGCTCGCATTGCCCTAAGGTTTCATCACGCTGGCAGTTGATAGTATGCACCACTTCCAAGGTTCCTTTGCGGGCAAATTCGGTGCGTAAACGTTCAACGCGAGCTTGGTCAAGCGATTGCTGCAATGCCAGTTTACTTTTTCGGTTTTGCGCCACAGCAGTATTCAGTGCGCTAATACTTTCACGCTGACCATTGATTGCCGCTTGTTGAGCGTGAATTTGCGCTTGCTTATCATGCAGAGTTTGAGTGGCCTGTTGATAGTCTTTTTGTAAGCTATTCAAAGGCGTGTTTGGGTCTTTCAGAAAAGCCTGATACCCCTCATCTAACGCCTGCTTGGCGAGCTGTTGTTGACGTTCAGCCTGCTTGACCTGCGCTTGCATACGCTGCAACTGAGTGTGCAATAAAGTAAGCTCATCTTGGTGTGCTTTTATTTGCAGCTGATCGCGCTCGAATTGCTGTTGATTCTGACTGAGCTGCGCGGCGATTTCCGCTACTTTTGAGGTATCTTGTGCGTTAGTCGCCATACTGAATACTGCAAGGACGCATAGTAGTAGTGATGACAGAGCTAGTCGCATGGTTTCCTTCCTAACAAATAAGCATCATCTTGTTTTGTTAAGGGTAGTATAAAAAACCATTTCTACTAGAAAATGAATAAAAACCAGCACATTACCTAAAAAAGGTCAGTTAGTTGAGCTGCTCGCGCCAATAAATAATACGGTCATTACCACGGAAAGTACCAAACTTGAGTGTCGCACTGGGGTTTTCATCAGCCGCGTTATTGCCGCTCCAATCCCAGAGCAACCAATCAGGCGCAGGGTAGCTCACCGGATAGGTACCAGGGTTTTCCTCTGAGTCGGCAAAAATCCCTTGGTCAACCACGTAATCCCCCGAGACCAACGCTCCACTACCCGTTGTACTTAGCTCACCACTGCTGTCGATTAAATCGTTATGCGTATACGCACTGCAATGATCTTTGCCATTCACCGCCCAACGCTGCCCTTGCCAGTACTGAGCTTGCATTGGCACCAACAGTGGTTCGAACTCACTGCCAAAGTTGTTTTCTAAGCGCAATCTACCGTAGCGCATATCCAGCAAACCGCTAAAGGCTTTAGCGGTACAGTTACTGCAGCTGGCCACCGAGTCTCCTACCATATCGGCGCTGCGCCATGGGCGATTGTCAATTTCGCTCGAGATTTCAGCCCCTAGCTGCAATCGATTAAAGGGGCCATCAGGCTGCGCATTTGCCAAGCGTGCAAACATGCCATTGCTGACATTTACACTGTAGACTCCTTGCTGCCATGTGCCTAAAGCAGCACTAAAGCGCGACGCCAAACTTGCCTGCTGTGGCTCTAAACTGCGAGCTACGTAATTAAACTCGGCGCGGCCTTGGTAATGTTCACCATAGTTTTGCAATACTCTGCCGGTGGCGCTTAAAGCGTGTGCTTGCCAACTCAGACTAATCTGCGGCTGATCCATGTAGGTAAAGTCAGTGCAGCTATCAAGTAGCTGTGAGGAGTTCATGGCAAAATGCTCGGGGTAAAAACGACCAATCACGGCACTGGCCACTTGCTCACCTAAGTACGAGGTCGCTAAATACTGATCATTCACCGGGGCTGCGTCTAAGCGAATACTTCCTGCTTCATCCCACACCACTTGTTGGCTTTGTTGTACACCTGAGGTATTCGTCAGTGCGAACGACCCTGAGCTTAATAGGTTGCCATCACCAAATCCAGGCTTTGGATAGACACGGTCGAATAAGGTCACTTGAGCGCGCTGCGAAGGTGACTCTAAACCAAAGTTGGGCGTCACATTCCCCTGCTTATTCACGCTTGCCACTTGCACTTGAAACGCCTCGCCTGCGGCCACAAACCCAGACCCTGAGCCTTGAGTTGCTGGATTTATGCGGCCATCACTGGCAGCTACCGCTATGATCTCCAGCTGGTAAGGTTGGCTCACAAAAGCGGCGCTACTACCCTGCAGGGTGAATTCTGGCTCGGTGGGGGTGGCCGCTACAGTCATTGCCCCATGTAATTGCAGCTGACCTACATCGCTGTAGTTGAACTCTAACGGCGCCGCCCCCTGGTTATTAAAGGTTAGCGCGACGCTCTGTTTATTCGCTTGTTGCCCTTGGTTATTGAGGCCAATGGCTGTGCCGTTGATTTGAGCTTGCTGGCCACTTTGGCATACCCCCGGGTTTTCACAAGAAAGCCCTAACTGCACCTGCTGTTCGCCTGCCACCCGTGCTTCACAAGCTCCGGTTACGGCATTGGCGGCAACTGCTTTTAATACCAGGTTATTAGATTCTCCTGCACGTAGGGTTGGCGGTGCAGACACGCCGTCACTGGCAAAAAATGCCAGTCCTGCATCGACGAAGTCGATGGTGCAATTCGATAATGTACCGCCAATAAAGCAGCGATCTTGGCTAAATGGTTTAGCTGGCGGTGTGGAGCTTGCCACACCAATTTGCGCACTGCCTCCTTGTGGTAGCTGTAACTTCGTCGTGCCAACGCCATTCGTCAATGTAAACGGGTTACCACCGACAAATGTCCCAGCGGTGCTACTCATTTGTACTTCAACATCTTGCTCAACTAACGCTGTACAGTCTTCATCGGCACAGGCCTGCACCTGTATGTCGGCACTATAACAGCGCACGGTTTGCTGCGGATGCGATAAGCGAAAATGATCGACGGTGACACCAACAGGCTCAGAGCGCAATGCACAAATTTCGATGTTATCGAGCTCATGGATATTAGTAGAGCCGCCCGTCGAGCCGGTAAAAGATAATAAAAAGTTTTCCGGTACCGGCGCCTGACCAAAACCGCTATCTAGCGCATTAAAGCTATCAATGAGCACTTCAAAACCGCTACCGGTATTACGCTCTACTTTTACAATGCTCTGATTAGCGATTCTCGAGTCGATAGTAATGCGATAACGATGGGGTTGCGAGGAGGTTGCCTCATCCACTCCCGGTGATAAACAATCGCCGTTGGTGTTTGTGGTGCCATTGTTACAGGTGCCGCGTAAATAGCGGTATCCCGATTGACCATCACCAGAGCCGCGCACCACAACTGATTGTCGCCGCCGACCGATGGAACCCTGTCCACCTTCGTTAGAAAAGTTACCGTATTCATCCAAGCCAATCCCTAGCCAGCCGCCAGCAAAACCAGGCACCCCAGGTTTATAACCATAGCCAAGAGGACCACCGAAAGAGCCAGGCTGCGGAGTGACAGAGGCATCAGAAAAAACCAACGCAGCCCCATCGGCACCACTGCCACCATAAGCAAAGTAATCAAATTCAACCTGAACTAAGTTATTCTCTGCCGGAAACAAGCGCTGAAAATTCACCGAAGTGGCCTGGTTGGTACGCGCTTCGGTAAGGCGTAGGCGACCATTCACCGGTTGTGGGGTAAAGTTACCGCGACTACGAAACGGGATCCATTGCTCACTGAGCGATGCGCCACTGAAGTCATCGCTGATACAACTTAAGCAGGTGTCTGGACGCACATTGCCATCTTTGGTCAGCCCTGCAAGCTGGTTGGTGTAGATAGTGGTTATTTGCTCAGTGGATAGCGCCCCTTCATAGACAAGCACTTCATCCAGCACACCATTGAGCTCATCGGCAAATGAGCCATTACTTCGCCACCATACTCCCAACGCCGTACGCAGCACATTGAGACTGCCCGAAGCAGCCTGACGGCAACCAAAGCTAACCCCGTTAATATATAAACAGATATCACGCCCCGAACGGGTCAAAGCAATGTGATTCCAGGTGCCGCTGGTAATTAAAGGCGTGGGATTAGAGAAGGCATAATATTGCCCTTTAAAGCCAACTCGTACCTCGCCCCCTGGGCGCACATATAACTCAATCTCAGTATTGGTTTGATTGTTACTGGCAGAGAGTAACTCATTAAAGCGCCCAGTATCATCAACTTGCGCCCACAAAGATAAAGAAAAGTCATTTCGGCCGTTGAGAAGGGCCGCTGGTAAGGCAATATAATCATTGCCACTGCGGTTTAAACCCGCACCATTATTAACCTGCCCCGGCTCAGCGCTAAGCAAATACCCATTCGCTGGGTAGTTGCCGGTTAAATCTTCCAATATGCCCGAGTCTAAGTCAGTACACAGATCAAGCGGGTAATTTGCTAAAAGCTGCGTACTTGGTGTAGAAATACACAACCCTGGGAGCTCTAAATTTTCGGCTGCTTCAGGGTCGTATATGACGTTGGTATTGCCCCCTACGGCAATAGCACCGTTCGCTGCCAGCCCCCCGACCACAACGTTATTAGCATTAATAGAGATGCTACCTGCTGCGAATATAAGCCCATTTATGGTAGCGAGGTTATTGATCATCACACTGCTACGGACGACTAGCGTAAGCTGTGAAGCATCGCCAAGAGGGTTAAGCTCTAAGCGGTTGTTCACATTAATAGAGTCATTTACATAAATGGTTACCTGTTCATTGGCAGCAATATTTAAACGATACCCTTGGCCACTATTGACATTAAGGCTACCAAAATAATAACTCCCACCTCTTAAAGTACTGCCGCTAGCAGGCCAAGGGTTACTTTGCCAAGGCACATTAGCTAAGTCTCCAGGATCAAGGCCATTACCCGAGGTTAATAAGTTGTCATTGATGGCACCTGTAAATATGTCCTCACAATTTGGGGCGCTATAAGCGATAGGTGCAAACAACAATGCGAAAATACACACGCAAGCGACTCGAAGCACATTTACTGTCATTGTGAGTTTTTGCTGATATAACTGCTTCACCCTTCGAGCCTCACTTCCACAGCGATACTGCGCTGTACATCGATACTGCCTGTACTACATTGTGCAGTACTGGTTATTTGATAAAAATTAACTGCGCCACTGACCACTGTCGGCTCAGGAACACCTTCTTCACTGGCACAGCTTATTGCCACGGTGCAATTCTCCAAGGCGCGGCTAACAAAACTATAATTCGCCCCAGCTATAAGCGCACAACTGGGGGTGCTGTCAGTAATCAACCGTTGCAGGCCGCGCTCTATGCCACTTTGCGCAGCCATGTAACTGCGCGCCCCATAATATTCTAGGGCGTTTTGGTTGATACCCGCGTTAATCACGCGAGAGAGCGCGAGGCCAAGCGCCAATAGCAGCACCGCCACCACGACCGCCACAACCAACATTGAGCCACGCTGCTGACGAAAAGAGCTGCTAGGGAACATTAGGAATATGTACCTCATGCGTTAGCCTAAGCTGTTCACCTTGCTCAGAACTAAAAGTTAAATCAAGGGTAACCAAAGCATTACGCTCCAATGTGCCCGGTTCATAGCGTGGTTGCCAATCACTGACTTCCACAGCCAATAGGTTGGTCGCTGCATTTTGCTTGCGTACCAAAGATGCCCGGCCATCGACCACTTCGGCGCATAGTTCAACTTGGGAGCCAATCACATAAAAGCGCTTACCGGGTGAACTTCGCTGTGGCTGGGCGCTAAGCTGCCAATCATAAATATTGTCGTTATTACCCTGATCGTCAATATCAGTAATAGTCAACGCGTTATTTTCAATATCATTCACACTGGTGGGAAAAATAACAATCTTATCAACGTTTTCAACAGCACTGCCGTCAAAGTCAACCACTGGCAAAGGAGCTTGGTCTGCCTCCCCCAGATAAGAGCCACTGCTCTTGATGGGGTAAAAGCTTAAACATCCGTTTGTGCCATCCACCGCGATGGAGTTAGGAACACTATTACGTAACTCTTTTTCTAATCGCAAAATGACAAATCGCGATTGCGCCACCAGCCCTGAACGTTGATTACCCTCACTGTAAATTTGCATAGCAAAGCGAATAAACTGGGTCACCCCGACTGCAAGTATCCCTAGGATAACAATCACTATGATCAGCTCTATTAAGGTAAAGCCCTGATTGCGACTAAATCCACGCATCAATAATTGCCTCGATAGGCATCAAAGCGGTAGCGCTCACCATTGGGGGCGGTGATGGTTACCTCGATGCGCTTTGCCTGTTCAATGTTATCATTGCTGGATTGGTCGTAATCACCGTCAATCGCGACCAACACTGAGGCCGCAAACCCAGAATAAGTGCCGCCGACATCAGTAATACTTAACCCATTGTAGTCGTCAACATCATCATACAGATCACGACTGCCCTCCTCTGGGCCCATGGTGGTGCTACAACCAACTGGTTTTTCATCGCAGCGCTGAAAGGGCGGACTACGATCGCTGTTTTCATCATAGGCTTTACCCAGAATTTCATTCATCAATGACTGCCCGAGCTTGGCTGCTTTTACTTGCACCAGCGGTTCAGCGCTTTGCCTTGCTTGCGGAGCAATCAAGGTGAATACAATGACCATCGCGATGGCAAAAATTACAATGCCCAGAATCAATTCGACTAGCGTAAAGCCTCTCGCTCGCGGGCGCTTAACAGCCATACACAGCCCCTTCGCCGCTAATGCACACGGCTTGATTCCCCACCTGTACACGGCAGGTATTGGCGCAATTAAGATCTGGTTGCCCTAGATGGTTAAAAGACAAGGAACTAAAGCTGCCACCGTTGTTATCGGTGGTGGTAAAAGTGATATCAGTGCCGGTGCTATCAACAACGAGGTAGTCGTCATAGGCTGTAGAAATGGTATTTGCGCAATTTTGATTGGCGGGGGGCGCGATTAACGTGGTGGTAATTTTAACGCAAGTATCACTATTAAGATTGTGCATCGCCTGCAACTGGATACTGCGGATCATCGCCAGCGTGCGGTCTCTTAAAGTGTAGGCATCTTCATTATTAGAGCCGAGAAATCGGGGTATGGCAGTCACCGCCAATACCCCAATAAGGATAATCGTGATTATGAGCTCAACGAGCGTAAAACCACGGTTGTTCATTGTTTACTGACAATCGTCAAGATTTAAGGTGATCACTGGCGGTGTATTAGCATCGGCTGCTTCGGTGTAGGCCACATAGCAGCCATCATTAGCTTCACCGCCGGTGCCATTGCCTGCCACTACCGCAGTCGGTGCTGCACTACCTGTAGCTCTTACCACAAAGATAGCGGGTGTCCCGCCTGCAGCGGCAATCACATTGCTTGCAAAGTCATTGGTTAAATCAATATCCATCGCTGCGGCAATACCAGTAGCTGCGGCTTGTGGGTAGCCAAAGGAAGTCGTTACATCAACGGTTCCATCAGTGCCTAAGTCAACCCCTATGGTGCCATCACCTGCATCGCCCTGAATACCTTCAATAATAGCCTTTCCGTAAACGATATCTTTGGCAGAGTTCATCGCGCCTCTAACACCTTGTACCGTTGCTGCATTGGCATCACCCTGCAAGTTTAAAAAGCGTGGCGCCGCTGTGACTGCAAGAATCCCTAGAATAACAATCACAATAATCAATTCGATTAAGGTGAAACCTTGTTGTTTTGTTGCTTTCATCGTCTGTACCTCGTTATAGCAAACTTAAAATACGGTTACCTGCCCCGTTGCGGGAAAGTAAGAAAAACCATCAGTGGCTGTACCATCCGGCACAGAGTCGTCAGGTAGATTCGCGACATTGGTGGTATCGAGCGAATCTGAAAGATAGTAAATACACTGCGAATTGGCTGCGTTAAATTGTACGTAATAACGGCTTTGCGCGGCCTGATTTGGGTCAATAGTATTAATAGGGGCTGATTGTAAAATAAGATCAAGCACATCTTTGCAATCTTGTCGCGCCATAGCGCCAACAGTGGTATCGGAGCTGCCATCGTTGGTGGGGTAGCCAATATCGCCATCAACACCTAAGGTAACTTGGTCATACACCACAGTGGTAATATCAGCGCCACCATTATCGACTACGCGACCGTCAACTTCCCATTGTGAGCGCACTAATCCTATCGCCGCTGCAAATCCACCAGCCACGCCTTCAACCGATGCTTCGCGAGCATCATCGGTAACACCGATAAAGCGCGGCAATGCGGTTGTAGCCAAAAGCCCTAAAATAATGATTACTATAATAAGCTCTATGAGTGTAAAGCCACTTTGTTGTTTGCGTTTCATTGCCTACTCCAACAGAGTTAAGTACCTAAATTCATTCTAGACCAAAGGCTAAATTACTCAAAAATCATTATATTTTGTTTATTTGAGTGTAACAGCCACTTGACCCGTGTGTACATCAAAGCGAAACCACGCTCGCTCATTAAAAAGAAACTCACACCCGACTAAGGCTTGCCCTGCCCATATCGGCTTAACACTGACCCCAGCTAGGTTGCCCTGCCCTTGCATGCGGGCAAATAAGCCCTGACAGGGAGCCCCATCGCCCTCAAGACCTGTCGGCCAGCCAAAGCGATTAACCACAAACTGTTGTTGACCCACCACCTGCATTTGCGCGCTCACCTGCTCTAAGGTAATGATATCTTGTTTATGGGCTAGCCACTTACCATGAATAGCAACGGCACTGTGGTGGAACTCCGCCACCGCTTTATGCAAATTCACGTCATTGACAGTATTAAATAACTGGCTGATATAGTAAATAAAAAAGCCGATAAACACACAAATCAGCAGCCCACTAATAAGCAGTTGATAAACCCGGCTCAAACGCCGGCTCACCTGCTGCTGATTACGCACTTTAGCCTCCTTTAATCGCAGACATCAGGTTCCACATAGGAGTAAAAATACCCAATGCCAGTATTAGCACCATTACCGCCACCAAAGCAATTAAAATGGGCTCTATCTTCGCGGTCAGGCTCTTTAAATCAAAATCCACTTCGCGTTCATAGTAGTCGGCACTTTCTTGCAACAGTTCGTCAACGCGACCGGTTTCCTCTCCGACTGCAACCATTTGTAACACCAATTGCGAGAAGAGCTCACTCTGTCGTGAAACCCGCAACAGGCTGTCGCCTTTTTCTATGCCGCGTCGCATCTCGACAATACGCTGATGCATATGGGCATTATCAACGGCATCAGCCGTAAGGGATAACCCGGTGGTCATTGGTACACCAGAACGTAACACCATGGCAAAACTGCGGCTGTATCGAGATAACAAGGAGCGTTCAATGATACTGCCAATAATGGGTAAACGTAATTTCACGCGATCCCATTTCAATCGTCCTAGCTCGGTACCTAAGTAACGCCGTATCCCGTAATAGCTTGCCGCCATCAGTGCTAGCAACAACCACCAGTAATGAACAAAGAAATTAGAAGTGCCAATGAGAATACGCGTCATCAGCGGCAACTCAGCATCGAATTTAGAGAACATTTGCGCGAACACGGGGATCACAAAAATATTTAAGATAAACATGGCCGCGATGAGGGCGATGATCACAAATGTTGGGTAGCGCAACGCCGCTTTTATTCGTTTTCGCGTTTCTTGCTCGCGTTCAAAATATTCAGCCAACTGTAAAAAGGCATCCTCAAGCTTACCGGTGTTTTCACCCACCACCACGATAGAGATCATTAAACGATGAAAAACCTCCTTGTGGCTCGCCATAGCAGCGGATAAATTGCGCCCCTGCTCAAGCTGAGTGGTAATTTCTTTTAATACCTCGCGAAAACGCGGATTTGTGGTGGTTTCAGCCAGGCCGTTAATAGCGCGGATAATCGGGATCCCCGCTTTGAGCAGTGAATACATTTGCCGTGAAAAGATAATCATCTCATCAAGGCCGACCTTGGGCTGAAGCCAAGCCATAAGCGGTTTGTTATCGGCGCTTTTTACCACCTGAGTTTCATCTATCTTAATGGGCACACTTTGACGCGCCAATAACTGATCCGCAGCCGCTTGTGCGCTATTAGCCTCAACCACGCCTTTAATTAGTTTGCCCTGGCTATCTTTGGCCTGATAACGAAAGTGCGCCACTAGCTGTTTACCACCTCAGGTACATATTCAGCTACTTTGAATACTTCATCCAAGGTGGTGATCCCTTGCTGAGCGTAGTCCATTGCCATATGTGATAAAGGTGAGAAATCTGGGTTATTCTTCGCTGCTTGTGCAAAGGCTTGGGTATCACTTTGGCGCAGCGCATCCATCATATCTTCGTTCATTTCTAGTAGCTCAAACACCCCGATACGGCCTTTATAACCAGTGTGATTGCAGCTGTTGCAGCCTCGCCCTTGGTAGAATTGCGCATCCGCTAGGTGAGGCTGTAAATAACGTACCCAGGCACGTTCTTGCTCGTCGGCTTCATAGGGTTGCTGACAGTTTTGACAAATACGGCGCACTAAGCGCTGAGCGATAATCGCTCGCAAGGAGCTGGCAACCAAATAAGGTGGCGCGCCCATATCGATAAGACGCATGGCGCTGGTGATGGCGTCATTGGTGTGCAAAGTACTCAATACCAAGTGTCCGGTTAGTGCACCTCGCAGCCCTATTTCCACGGTTTCTTGGTCTCGCATCTCGCCGACCATGATAATATCAGGGTCTTGGCGCAAGGTAGTACGTAACACATTCGCAAAGCTCAAGCCTATTTTACTGTTCACCTGGACCTGATTTATACGGCTAATACGGTATTCAACAGGATCTTCCACAGTGATTATTTTATTCTGAGCCTGATTAAGTTCGCTCAAGGCCCCATACAGGGTCGTCGTTTTACCCGAGCCGGTGGGGCCGGTAACAAGGATCATGCCGTGCGGACGCTTCAGCGTTTCCCGTAACTTACGTAGCAAAGGTGCTGGCATACCGGTTTGATCTAAGGTGAGCAGCCCGGCGGATTGATCCAGCAGACGCATCACCACCGATTCACCATTTTGCACCGGCATGGTCGAGAGCCGCACATCTATGCTGTGGCCTTTTACTTTGATATTAAAGCGCCCGTCTTGGGGAATGCGCTTTTCTGATATATCCAAGCCAGACATTAACTTAAGGCGTAGCACTAAAGCTGAGGCAATCTTGACGTGATCTAAGATATTCTCTTGCAACACACCATCCACCCGCTGACGAATGCGCAGCATCTTTTCATCGGGCTCAATATGGATATCTGAAGCTCGAACCTGTACCGCATCCTCAAAAATGGATTGCAGTAGCTTAACAACCGTTGCATCTGAGGTACTGTCATCAAGGGCGTTGAGTTCGAACTCTTCCCCTTCTTGATATTCCTCATCAAGTTGTTCAGCAAAGTTAGCAATATCTTGGGTGCGTCGGTATACGGTATCGAACGCCTCTAACATTTGTGACTCTTGCACCACCGCAAGGTCAATGCGCTTCGAACCCAGAATAGGCCCTAACTGGTCGAGGCCACTTAAATCAGCAGGGTCACTCATACCCAATAACACGCTGTCGCCGTTATCCTCAATAACTAGCGCACGGTAACGGCGCGCATAAACCTCAGGTAAGAGGGTGGCGGTTTCTGGCGCGATGCGACGTTGCGAAATATCTAAAAAGGGAACATTCAGTTGCTGAGCCAAAAAGCGCAGTAACTGTGGCTCGGCAATCACGCCTAAATCAACTAGGGTCGCGCCAAGTTTCCGCCCTGAGCTTTTTTGCGCCGCCAGCGCTTGCTCAAGCTGTTCTTCGGTAATTATTTGCTCGTGGACTAAGAGGTCCCCTAAGCGCATTTTTAAGCGAGGTCTAATCATGGCGTGTCCTGTAAACTATCATAGCGAGCCCGAGCGTATTGTTGTGACGGCCCTGATAAGCCACCTAATTGTAAAGCGGTAGCATAATGCCCTCTGGCACTATGGTATTGGCCTAGTGCGTCTTCTGATGTGGCCAACGCCAACCACCATTTCGCTACATTGGGTTGACGCCTTACTAATTCAGTAAAGCATACCTTGGCAATATCGTGCTGCTTTAGCTGGCGCGCTGCCGATCCTTTCAAGATCCAATAGTCGTTATTACCCAGTTGCGTTGCGCGCGCATTCTGGCCATCCCCTAACACCTCAAGCACGCGCTGATATTGCTGTTGTTCAATGGCCATTTTGGCAATCATGACACGCCATGAAAGGGTTTCTGGCGCCACTTTTAAGCCATTAATAAGCACACTGTATGCTTCTTCTAAGCGCTGTTGTCCATATAAGGTCGCAGCGAGTGATGACCGGGCTTGTTCATGTTCGGGTACAAGAATAACGGCTTGTTCAAACTGCTTTATAGCCTCGTTCGTCATGGCAAAGCGCAGTGACTGTTGTCCTTGCTCAAACCAGCGCTGCGCGCGCTGCTGAACACTTAGCGCCTTGACGACCTTCACAGCGGTATCACTGGATGACGCCACTGGCTGCGAGGCGTTAGCCGCTCTCGTTGGTGGCTCAACTTGAGGTGATTTTGAATGCGTTGCTATTGGCTTATCACTTGGCTCGTCCTCAGTGGCCACCATTGCTTGCGCTGCCTCGACCGGTTTGGTGCTGCTAGGTAGCTGCTGTGATGATGTCGGGGGCTCAGTTTGCTCGTTCTCTACCACGTCGGCATGCTGTGGACTATTGAGCTCGGCATTGATGGCTGACACAGGCTGACTGTTATCATCTTTAGGTGCCGTTAAAGCCACACTGGTCGTTTGCTTGGGCTGCGATGCTGTCTCTTCGATAACGAGCGTTGGCGCTTTTGCCTGGTGCGAGGGATCAGCGACTGTCGCTTCTTCAACGCTGTCACTTGTGCTTTTAGGAGCTACGGGGATCAGTAAATAAGCAAGGGCGATGACGACCATGGCGCTCACTAACATCGCAACAATGGTGATGACATTTCGCCAAGGCCGCGCCTGCGGCAGTTTTACGGTCGGCTCTAACGCCAGTTCATGTTCGCCATCACGCTGCTCAATGTCTTTGAGGGCCTTGTTTAGTAGACTCACAACACTTGTCTCCACAACCAAATAGCCGCCACGCCTAACACTGTCGCACTGAGCACTGCAAATAACCACCAGCGCCGCATAGATGTTGGTGCGTAGCAATCTTCGGTATCGGCAATTGCCGCACGAATATAGCGCTTATTGAGTGCTGTTTGCCCTTCCCCATAAGCCAATAGCAGCGCTTTGTGGCATACCGTATTTACTAACCGAGGAATACCGCGACAAGCCCGTGCTATATGGTGGTTCAGACGCGGTGAAAAGAGGGGTGACTGCGCGCCTGCGCGGCGAAGGCGATGATTAATGTAGTAGTCCACTTCCGCTGCTGTCATCGGCCTCAGCTGATAGGAAAAACCGATACGTTGACGCAATTGCCTTACTTGCGGATTGGCCAGCTTAGTATCTAGTTCTGGTTGTCCAAAGAGGACTACTTGGAGCAGCTTTTTTTGCTCCGTTTCTAGGTTGGTTAATAACCGCAACGCCTCCAGCGCTTCCCAACTAAAACATTGTGCCTCATCAACAATCATAACTACCTTTTTCCCTTCTTGACTCAGGGTTAACAGGCGCTTCTCTATGGATTGGCTCAATGTTTGTTGATCTTGCTCGGGCGCAAGTTCCAGCCCCAGTTCAGCCGCCACCGCCCATCGCAATTCATCTGGGGTCAAATAAGGGTTGGGCAAATAAACAACCACATAATTATCCTCAAGGTGGTTTATCAACTTTCTACAAATCAGCGTTTTGCCTGTACCTACCTCCCCAGTGACTTTTATAAACCCTTCGGACATACTCAGTGCACTGAGCAGCACTTTCAGCGCTTCGTTATGAGGCTCAAGAGCACAGTAGAACTGCGTGTTCGGGGTGAGCGAAAACGGCATTTCCGTTAGGTTAAAAAAGCTGAGATACATTAATTGCGGTACCAGGTTTCTAACAATTTACGTGAGCGTTGTTGTTGTTTCTTCCATGTGTCTGGCATAACCACGGTTGGGCGCAGTAAGATTACCAACTCTTTTTTATTCTGCTTCTTACGAATACTTTTAAACAGATTACCAACGAGAGGAATATCGCCTAACACCGGCGTTTTCGAAACCTCGTCGGAAGTAATGGTTTGCATTAGGCCTCCGATAACCACGATTTCACCGCTCGATGCCCTGATTACCGTATCAGACTCACGAATATTGCTTTGGGCCAAAGGCAGCTCGATACTTTCGCTCCCTAATTTAATTGACTTGGTTTGCTCCTCGGTTTGCGTCACTGACGGGTGTACGTGCAAAATAACCGAGCCATATTTGTCTATTTGAGGCGTTACATCCAAGGCTATGCCAGAGAAAAACGGCGTAAGTTCAATGTCATTGTTATTTTGTTGGGTGACATTGCCGATGTCTTCGCTGCTAGACACATCGGTTACAAAGTATTCATCTTCCCCTACTTTAATCACTGCTTTTTGGTTGTTAGTTGCAGTCACTCTAGGATTCGAGAGCATTTGCACATCACCTTGGGTTTGCAATAGATTGATCACCCCAGCAAAATCAGGATTAGAGAAGACCAAACTAGCAGCCCCCCCTAATTCCGCAGAAATTTGATTACCGAGCTGCGCTGCTGTCGAGGAGAATGACAGTGATGTACTGCCAATATTTGCCGCTATTTCAGACCAATTGACTCCCTGCTGATATTCATCTTTGAGTGTCACCTCGATGATGCGCGCCTCTAAAATCACTTGCCGCTGCAAGCTTTCCTCACTGTGGCGCAAGAACTCTTTCATGGCAGCGATTTCACTCGGTAGTGCATGCACTGTTACCAAGCTTGCTTGTGGACTAACAATGACATAACGACCACCATGTGTGCCCACGAGTGACTGCAACGCCTCTTTCAAGTCGGCCCAAAAATCACTCTCGCTACTGGTTTGAATATTTGAGCCATTAAGCTGTTGAATATTACCAGAGCCACTGTTGTTGCCATTATTGTTATTAATGGCGTTGTTATTACCGCCGTTATTGCCACTAAAGTTGTTATTTCCGTTGCCACTGTTGCCGTTGTTATTCTGATCGTAATCGCTCACGCCGCCTGAGATGACGCTGACATTCGATACACCAAAGCGACGCATCATCAGATAGTTTACCGCTATAGACTCGGTGCGCATTTTTGCTGGTAAGACTTGCACCACCTGGCCTTCAAGAAACACATCAAGTGGATACATGCGGGTGATGATCTTAAGCACTTCATCCATACTGACCTGCTTAAGGTTCAAACTAATAGCGCCGGACACCTCAGGATGAATAGCGACACTGAAAGGGGTATCGTCTACCAGGGCGTTGAAAAATGGCCGCAGTGCAACTTCATTGGCGACCACATCGAAGCGCTCAATAGCCGTGCTCGGCTGCACCTTAGTGTGTGCTGATACCGAGCTCAGCAATTCTTGCTCAAAATCTTTCGGGGGTTGCGGCGCCTCACTAACCTGCGACTGTTTTGCGGGTTCTAGTTCCTTGGCAATATGAGGTTGCACTCGTTCTCCGGTGCCGAAAGTCGCACAGGCGCTAACCAGCAACGAAGAGGTACCAACTATAAACCAGTGGACTAATAACTTATTGTTTAATTTCATTGCTATATAACTCTAACTTCAATTGCTTTGCACCTTGAACAAGGAGCACAGCATGGGCGCTAATATTGGTGACAGTGTAATCGGCTAACTTATCCCCCTGAGCGTATAACTGCCCAGAAATAATGGCCTTATGTTGACCTTTTTTACTCACTACCGACTCCAATACCCATTGCTGCTGTACCGACTCAGTACTACGTGAGATCTGCGCCTGCACGGCGGGGCGTGTTGGGTCTTGTAAAACTTGTGCCGCTATTGGCACACTTGCGACCATGAACAGGCTACAGGCTAATAAATGTTTCATTGTTACTTACCGTTGCTAAGTTCAAGGTGAGTTGCGCTCTCGGATGCTCCTGCACCTGATAATGAAAGCCTGTAATGAGTACCCGAGTGGCTGCTTGCTCAATTCGTGCCATATAATCTCGCAAAGCAAAGTAATTACCTTGCAAGGTCATCTGCATATTGTGCTGATAAAACTGTAATTGTGGTGACGATGACTCACTTTGCTCGCCTGTTTGCACCGCTTCCGCACCCATCACTTTAAAACCCAGTAACCGCACCCCTTGTTGCTGAGCTAGTAAATCGCCGAGAACATCAGGCATACGGTCGCCGGACACAAAACCATCACTGAGCTGTTGTAATTGTTGGTCTAAATCGCGGTTACGCTGGTGCAGCTCTTGAAGCTGCAACTTGAGATTAGCTTTGTAATCAATAGCCAAAGCTTGAGTGAGTGCCTGTCGCTGTGTGCGCAGTGATGCATTCTCACTCTGGTAACCGGCAATTTGGGTGGCTGCGTGGTCGTGATTTTCCATCAATGGCATGCTTATAAACCACCCACCTAAGTACAGAATACAGAACAGCCCCACTGTCAGCACCAGCATCTTTTCCCGCTGTTGCAACTGGCTAAACTGGTTACTTATATGTTGCCAACGCTTCATGGCTGCTCCCCATCAATGCGAGTAGACACATTAAACTGTCTTAGCTCATCACTTTGATCGAACTCCAAAACCGAAAACTCTTTACCTAAAAAGTAGTTGGAATTTCTTAATTGTTTAAGCCACGGAGCTATTTCACTGGGTACCGCCGTTTTGCCCTGTAACTGCACATGACGCTGACTAATATTAATTTCTGTCAGCCACACTTGTGGGTTGTGATAGCGCGCCAAATCATTCATCAAGACGCTGTAAGTAAGCGGCGCACCGCTGCCCTTCCCTTGTAAATATGCGAGTAAACTAAGGCGATGCTGCTCTGCGCGCTGTTGCTGTTCTAGTTGCTGCTGTAAGTTCTTGGTATCGCGCCGCTGCGCTAATTGCTTGTTGAGCTCTGCCACTTCAGCCTTTAGGTGGCTATGTTGCTGTGTAAGCTCCTGCAACTGCTGTTGCTGATGATTGTTACGCCATACTTGCAGTGCGATAACCACAGCCAACACGACAAATGCAGCGATGAATATTTTTACGACTAGAGCCAGCGGCAACGGATCATGACGCGGCTGCAAGCTTTCTTGGTAAAAATTTATGCTGCTTTTCATGCCTGCTCCAACATCGGAAAATAGGCGCCTGCCAAAGCCATATGGAATTTAGGGTCAATCACATCTGCCAAATCCATAACCGGTTTAAACTCCACGATAGGGGTGGTTTGAAACGCTTGCAAACGCGAGATAACCGCCTGAGCATCATCGATGCCTTGAATAAGAATTTCCTTTATTGGTGGCTGCTTGAGCTGGCTCTCATAAAAGTCCATGGAGCGCTGAATCTCAAGCCCTAACGAATCACTTAAGTGCGACAAAGTGGTTTCATCGGGCTGTTGCTGTAACGCGCTGAACCCTCGTAGCCTGCGATTAAGCAGCAATTGTTGATCGCGAATGATTAACACACTGGGTTCATCACCAGGCTCCTGATACACCACCAAGCGGGCATAGTTATCTTTGGCGGTCATCGCCGCGAGGGTGGTTTCTTTCACCGATAGCTGCTGAAGGTGGCAGTCATTGAGCTTATCGAGCTCAGAGACCAGCGGCCGCAATTGCTGCTTATCGGTGGCAAACACATTAATCTTGGCCTTTTGACCGGTGCTTTGAATCGGGTAATCGATATAATCAGCAATGATATTCTCGGCGCTTATGCTCACCAAGTCCTTTAATGTCCACGGCAGTGACTGAGTGATTTCTTGCTCGCTCAGCTCTGGCTTCTCGGCCTGTACTATCTGATAATAGGATTGTGGTAACACCACGTACAAGTCGCAAGCGTCAGAAGAGATCTTGCGTAGCAATTTAAGTAATGCTTTCGGATAGTTAGCTGAGTCGTTGAGCGGCAGCTCTTCGGTATCACTGACAAACCATTGTTGCTTTTTTTGCTTTAACTGCACCGCGCGTAACACGTCTGCGTACAAGGCAACGCCCACTATTGCTTCGGACTTTTTCTTTGTATTTAGCCAAGGAACACGGGCTAAGAGTTTAGATGCCATATAGTCTGCAGTATCACCTATAAGAATATACAAAGTATCAATAATTTGCGGAATTTAGCAAGTTAATTAGGGGAAAACTAGGGCAAAACTATGAGCTCAATCATTACATCCATCAAAGAGTCGCCAATGCAGCAAATTCACCATCCGCTGCTGCGGCATCACAACGTGCAACTAAGCATCAAACGCGACGATTTGTATCACCCTCTGATCCAAGGTAATAAATGGCGAAAATTAAAGTACAACTTAGCGGCTTTTCAGGCTTCTGAATGTAGGCAGTTGCTCACTTTTGGCGGTCCTTTCTCCAATCATTTATATGCAACGGCCGCCGCTGGAAAACTATTTGGTCTAAGCACCATTGGCATCGTGCGCGGCCCTGAACTTGATATGCACAACCCCACACTGCGCTTTGCCCACGCCTGCGGTATGAAGTTAGTGGCGGTCACGCGTAAAGACTACCGCTTGCGCCAGCAAAAAGATTACCTCAATGAGCTTAAGCAACGCTTTGGTAATGTCTACATTCTCCCTGAAGGCGGAACCAACCACGCGGCGCTACGCGGTGTAGCGGAGCTAGCCCAAACCTTACCAGAACACGATTATCTAGTGTGCGCTACAGGAAGTGGCGGTACCTTAGCAGGGTTATGCGCAGGCCATACGCAGCGAAAAGTACTTGGTATTGCCGTGCTCAAAAATGCAGATTACCTGAATCATGAAATAAGCCAACTAACTTCTACACACCACTGTGACTGGCAATTAATGCAGCACTTTCATGATGGCGGTTATGGCCGCTTTAGTGACAAACAATGGCGCTTTTGCCAAGATTTCAGAGCCACCTATCAAGTGCCACTGGAGCCTATTTACACGGGGAAAATGATGTACGCCCTGTGGCAACTGATTGCACAAGGGTATTTTCCTGCCGGCAGTTGCATCATTGCCGTACATACCGGGGGCTTGCAAGGGCTCAATGGCTTGCGTTATCGCGGCCTACTCAAAGCGACTTGAAGGTTGACAGTTGCAGTGCACCAGAGAAGTATGCACCTTGTGCAGCCCTAACCCCGAGCTGCTGTAACACCAAAACTTGTTGTTGCCTTTCAACGCCTACAGC
Source organism: Pseudoalteromonas sp. CNAT2-18.1 (assembly GCF_022347865.1). Lineage (NCBI taxonomy): Bacteria > Pseudomonadati > Pseudomonadota > Gammaproteobacteria > Alteromonadales > Pseudoalteromonadaceae > Pseudoalteromonas > Pseudoalteromonas sp. CNAT2-18.1. The sequence continues at coordinate 365,969 of NZ_JAKRFR010000005.1, forward strand.
AATTATTGGAATACTGTGCTGTTGGGCCTTTGCAACGTAAGCCAACACACGCTTTTGCACATTTTTATCCACTTCAATGTGGGCAATAAGTTCGGGTGCCAGTTTTATCGCTTGTACAGGCACCGCCAATTTATCGAGATCCACATTCGGCCATGTTCGTAATTGGTCAATAATAATTCCGCGTTGGCATGCCTTAGTTCGGCGCACCCGCCTACGCACGATATATTGATGCTGCTCTAAAAGTTCAGCCTTACATTCGATAAGAACATTGCGATGCTGCTCGAGAAAGAGCTTAAGACGTTGCCAAAATTCACCATCGAACCAGCTTGATTGTTGCAAGTTGATGCTGACATCACCTTGTTGCACCTCGGTGGCAAGCATTTTATCCAATCGGGCTAAAACGGCGCTATCCACACTGCTTTCTGCTTTACGTGTTTGCGGCTCTTCGAGGTACTCTGGTGAAATCAGGCCCAACTGCTGGTGGCGAACACGTAGCAAGGTTTCGTGATGCAGTATTTGCTCGCTATGCAAATCAAATACGGGCTGGAAAAAGCAAATAAAATGATCTTTTTGCACACTTTCACTCAGCGAGCATGACTTCGCTGCCAACAACATAGAGTGGTTATGGCTAAAGGGGATACGGTAGCAATGTTTGTCTTTACTTTGCTTTGCCAATGCCAACGCCGATTGCGTTAATTGATACACAATGGCTTGGTCAGCACCGCTTCGGTAGTTACAAATGCCCACTTTAACCTCTGCAGCCCGCAATTCAGGGAGTAAAGCTCGGCAGCTTTGTAAGATGGTGTCACTGAGTGCCTCAAGTTGCTTATCGAGGTGTTGGTAATGAATATCATGGATGGTAATAGCGAAGCTGCCGGTGTTAAGCACCTTCACCGACAGCTGTTGCTGGTAGCTTAAGCTTTCTTGCAACAAAGCCTCGAGCAAACTCGCGACCCCGTTTGCAGCAACACTCAGTTTAGTGCAATGGGCGATTGCAAACACACTCTGATACAAGTGATTTAAGCCTAAAATACTCGCACTCATCGGTGCTTGTTCTGTTTTTTCTAACGATGGTACTTTGCTCTTTTGCGATATACGCTTTCGCCTAAGAAGGTTGACCACCTGCCAACACATGTACGCCAGCAGCGCATTACCGATGATAAACCAGTGACTTTTCGACAACCACAATGGCGAGCCAAATATCTCCTGATGTTCATTCCCGGTGGAGATAACCACAGACACAGGGTCAACATAAGCATGCTGAGGAGGCTCAAGGAAAAAGCCATAAGGTTCGAGTAAGGTCGTTAATAACGCATCATCTACATCAGTAACCCGATCTAGCTGATGTGATAGCTGATGGATATCGGCTTGGCGCTGCATATGCAAGGCATACGCAAGTACAGCATTACACAATATAGCGAGTGTAATAGCCGCTAAACCAACAGTGATCCATGTACGGTATGGACGAAACAAAGACAAAATACAGGCCGACGAATAATCATTCTCATGCCTAAAGTGTTGTCCATGAAAGGGGGAAGCTCAAGCAAGAATCCATAAAAAAGCCCCATAGAATGGGGCTTGTGGAATAAAATAGCGAGATATCAATAAGCTTTTCGCACAACTTTTTAGTTGTTAGAACGGGATATCGTCGTCAAAATCAATGGGGGGTTCCATAGGGTTTGAAGCACCACCCTGGGGAGCATTTTGTGGTTTAGGGGCAAAGCCACCACCTTGCTGGCCGCCACCATGCTGATTGCTCTGATGATTCTGGTGAGAGCCAAAGCCACCTTGCTGTTGGTTGCCTTGCTGCATACCTTGGTTGCTTTGTTGCTGGCCATAGTTATTGCTTTGTTGCTGCCCGTAACCACCTTGCTGCGCAGCACCCTGTTGAGGAGCTCCCTGCTGTGGGTTACTTTGTGCTTGGTTATTGCCACCAAAACCGCCTTGTTGCTGAGCACCTTGATAACCGCCTGAGGCAGCACCCTGGTTATCGCCACGACCACCAAGCATTTGCATTTGCCCGCCCATATCGACAACAATCTCAGTGGTGTATTTATCTTGACCACTTTGGTCGGTCCATTTACGGGTCTGTAAACGACCTTCGATATAAACCTGTGAGCCCTTACGCAGGTATTCACCCGCGACTTCTGCCAGCTTGCCAAATAGCACCACGCGATGCCACTCTGTGCGCTCTTGCATTTGCCCAGTATTTTTGTCTTTCCAGCTATCTGTGGTAGCAATGCTGATATTTGCTACGCCATTGCCGTTTGGCATATAGCGAACTTCTGGATCTTGACCCAGATTACCCACCAAAATTACTTTATTAACACCGCGCGCCATGGATTTTTACTCCTATAAATTACACTGCGGCGACGAGTCTTTGCGCCGCCTCTAAATCAAATTTTTTGTCGTCTACTTTAAGATAGCTGCGATTTTCATCACACACCACCGTGGCCTCTAACACCCCAGGTAATGCCACTAAACGACCCGCCAACTGCTGTGCATCCTGCTCTGAATCAACAGCACTAAGCAAACTAATAATTTTGCTACGCGGCGGCACTCGCATTTTCGCGGCTATGACAAGCCATATTACCCCAACCACAGCAGCCGCCGCAAACACCATCTCAGGGCTGCCGGTTTGGGCCACATAACCGCCTAAAATGCCCCCTAAAAACGCGCCCAAGAATTGAGATGAGGAAAAAACGCCCATCGCTGAGCCTTTTTGATTCGCCGGAGACAGTCGCGATACCAAGGCCGGCATAGTGGCTTCAAGAAAGTTAAAAGCCACGAAGTACAGCATCATACATGCCGCGATGACATACACTGAATGCGCCCCGGCAACCAGCCCAAGCATACTCACAATGAGCATCACGATAGCGACTAAAAACAAGGGTTTTTCTTTTTGCTTGGCAACGGCGACGATCATCATCGGCACCATAAGCACAAAAGAAAGCACAAATACGGGGATATATAATTGCCAGTGTTTGGCGGCTTCAAGCCCATCGGCAATCAGTTGCGTCGGTAGTGACACGAATACGGTCGTCAGTGACAGGTGCAAAAACAGCACCCCTAAATCTAAGCGAGCTAAGTCTGGGTGACGCACTAACTTACCCACATCAGCAAGGGTAACACTGGTTTCGCCCTTGGGCGCACGATTAACCGCCGTAGGCACCATCCAAGTAACAATGGCCATGCCTAACACCGCCAGCGCAGCAGTCAGCCAGAAAATCCCGGAAACACCGAAGCTCGCGGCAACCATGGGCCCTAGCAACATGGCGACGGCAAAGCTCATGCCGATGCACATGCCGATCACAGCCATCACCTTAGGGCGCTGCTCATCACGACTGAGGTCGGCTGCAAGCGCCAGCAGTGCACTGGCAATCGCCCCCATCCCTTGTAGCGCCCGCCCTAATGTCAGGGTATACATGGATTCGGCACACGCGGCGACCATCGAGCCTAAGGTAAACAATACCAACCCACCGATGATCACCCGCTTGCGACCAATGCGGTCAGATAACCACCCCATAGGAATTTGCAACAACGCTTGGGTAAGGCCATAAGCGCCAATCGCGAGGCCGATCCATAACGGAGAAAAGCCACTGAGGCTTTGTCCGTAGACAGCCAACACCGGCATCAGCATAAACAGCCCAAGCATTCGAAATGCAAAGACACTGGCTAGCGATACCGCTGCACGTTTTTCGACAGTATTAAGTTGAGATGCGGACATGACGAAGTACTAAGCAGCCATAAAGCAAATTAAATTTATTGGCCGGCGATGATAGCATATCCACGCGCCAATATGACATGCCCAGCGGCATTAATCTTACACTGATCGCCCTCCCTGCTGTGCTTCGTACTGAGTTTTTCGTTGTTACAGTATTCACTCTTTAGGTCAATAAGGCATCGCTAAATCCTGTACAAATATGCGATACTTACGGGCTATTAAATTGCACGGGTAAAAGGCGAAGAATGGAAAATATCGAAGTTCGCGGTGCACGCACCCACAACCTCAAAGACATCAACCTCACAATCCCTCGCGATAAGCTGATTGTCATCACCGGCTTATCAGGCTCCGGCAAATCCTCCCTCGCTTTTGATACGTTATATGCCGAGGGTCAGCGCCGTTATGTTGAGTCGCTTTCCGCATACGCCAGACAGTTTTTATCACTTATGGAAAAGCCCGATGTCGATCATATTGAGGGCCTCTCCCCCGCCATTTCCATCGAGCAAAAGTCGACATCACACAACCCGCGCTCGACGGTGGGCACCATCACTGAAATATACGACTATCTGCGATTGTTGTTTGCCCGTGTTGGTGAGCCACGTTGCCCAACCCACAATTTACCCTTAGCGGCGCAAACCATTAGCCAAATGGTGGATCAAGTCTTGGCGTTACCTGAGGGCAGCAAGTTGATGCTGCTCGCCCCGGTGGTCAAAAACCGTAAAGGGGAGCATGTAAAGCTGCTCGAGCAACTCGCCGCCCAAGGCTACATCCGCGCCCGTATTGATGGCGAAGTCTGTGACTTGTCCGATCCACCGCCGCTTGAATTACATAAAAAACACACCATTGAAGTGGTTGTCGATCGCCTTAAGGTGAAAGGGGGTCAGCAACAGCGCTTAGCCGAATCCTTTGAAACCGCCCTTGAGCTTTCAGGGGGCGTTGCTCAGGTTGCCGCTATGGATGACTCCTTACAGGAAGAGATGGTGTTTTCCGCCAATTTTGCTTGCCCGACCTGTGGCTATGCCATGAGCGAGCTGGAGCCACGGTTATTTTCCTTCAACAACCCCGCAGGTGCTTGTCAAAGCTGTGATGGCTTAGGGGTACGCCAGTACTTTGATCCCAACCGCGTTGTTCACAACAGTGAGCTCAGCCTTGCTGGCGGCGCTATCAAAGGCTGGGATAAACGCAGCTTCTACTATTTCCAAATGCTGCAATCGGTCGCCGAGCACTATCAATTTGATCTTAACACCCCCTTCCAAGACCTTGATGAGCAAGCACAAAAAGTGGTTCTAGAAGGTTCAGGAGGGGAGAAAATAGCCTTTAGCTACCGTAATGACCGTGGCGATTTAATTACCCGCAACCATGAGTTTGAAGGCGTTCTTAACAATATGCAGCGCCGCTACCATGAGACCGAGTCAAACTCGGTACGTGAAGAGCTGGCTAAGTACCAAACCTCGCAAGCCTGTCCGAGCTGTCATGGCTCACGACTGCGCCAAGAGGCCCGTAATGTATTTATCGGTGACACCAACTTACCTGCCGTCACCCTGATGAGTATCGGTCAAGCCTATGACTATTTTGAGCAGCTCGATTTTAGCGGCCAAAAAGCGCAAATTGCCGATAAGATCCTCAAAGAAATTCGCGACCGCTTGTCTTTTCTCGTCAATGTGGGTCTAAATTATCTATCTCTTGAGCGCAGCGCCGATACCCTTTCCGGGGGGGAAGCACAGCGTATTCGTCTCGCCAGCCAAATAGGAGCGGGACTGGTGGGGGTGATGTATGTGCTTGATGAGCCCTCGATTGGCCTGCATCAACGCGATAACGATCGCCTGCTACAAACGCTGACTCGTCTGCGCGACTTAGGCAACACCGTTCTCGTGGTGGAACACGATGAAGATGCTATTCGCGCCGCCGACTATGTTATTGATATCGGCCCCGGCGCTGGAGTACATGGTGGTTATGTAGTTGCTGAGGGCACCCGAGATGAAATCATGGCTAACCCTGATTCATTAACCGGGCAGTATCTCAGTGGCAGCAAAGAAATCGCCGTGCCCAAAGAGCGCCATGCAGCCTCTGATAAATGGCTGGAGCTATTCGGTGCCACCGGCAACAACCTTAAAGCCGTCGATATACGTATTCCTTTTGGCTTGATGACCTGTATCACCGGGGTCTCCGGTTCCGGAAAATCGACCCTTATTAACGATACCTTGTTTAAGGTGGCGCACACCGAACTGAACGGCGCAACCGCCGTTGAACCTGCGCCGTACAAGGATATTCAAGGTTTAGATCATTTCGACAAGGTTATCGATATTGATCAAAGCCCTATCGGGCGCACGCCACGCTCCAACCCCGCCACTTACACCGGTATTTTCACCGCCATTCGCGAGCTGTTTGCAGGCACACAAGAAGCGCGTTCACGGGGTTACAAGGTGGGCCGCTTTAGCTTCAATGTTAAAGGCGGCCGGTGTGAGGCATGCCAAGGCGATGGCGTAATTAAAGTAGAAATGCACTTTTTACCTGATGTATACGTGCCGTGTGACGTCTGCCAAGGCAAACGCTATAACCGCGAAACCCTGGAAGTGCTTTACAAGGGCATGAATATTCACCAAGTGTTAGAGATGACGGTAGAAGATGCGCGACAGTTCTTTGATGCCATCCCCGCGATAAAACGCAAGCTGCAAACGCTGATGGATGTCGGCTTGTCGTATATTCGACTTGGCCAAGCCGCAACCACCCTCTCCGGTGGTGAGGCGCAACGGGTAAAACTCGCCCGTGAATTATCCAAGCGCGATACCGGCAAAACCTTATATATACTTGATGAGCCAACGACTGGTCTGCACTTCCATGATATTCAGCAGCTGCTGGCGGTATTACACCGTTTGCGCGACCATGGTAATACCATCGTGGTGATTGAGCATAACCTGGATGTCATCAAAACCGCAGACTGGATCGTTGATTTAGGCCCTGAAGGAGGCAGCGGCGGGGGCGAAATTCTCGTTGCTGGCACGCCAGAACAGGTAGCCGAGTGCCAGCGCTCGCATACCGGTAAATACTTAAAACCTATGCTCAAGTAGCACCCACTCTCGGGCCTGAATTTAATCGTTTAAACTCAGGCCTTATTATTCCCACATAAGGCGGTTGATTGAGCTATCTTCACTCATTTTGCGAGTGATAATGATCCGCCCATCAGCATCGGGCACCGCGCTTAGTATCTCAAATGGTAGCTGCACCTGCTCACACCGCTCTCCAGTCAAAGCCCAACGATACACGTTGTATGTATAGTCCATGGAATAGGCGTAGCCATCGCGCACATGGATAGGCACATGAGAAGACATTGATAGCTCACAGGGCACACTGTACTGGGCATTATCCGTTAATGATATTAAGGTCTTATCTTTGAACAAAAAGACCTCGCCGTTAGCACCGGTGACTAGCTGTAAGGCATCCGTCTCGCGCACCTTGTTAAGCTCCCGAGTGATAAAATCAAACTGATAAAGAGTCCGTGGTGACGATGATTTGCTTAACACATACAACGATTGGCCACTTTCATGCCACGCCCAATCCATTATCGGAATGTGTGCAAGCTCACTAATAGCCGTTGCCTTTGCGGTTTCAACATCGAGTAAGAAAGGTTTTTTCTGCTCTGTCAGCACGATGTTTTCGCCACTAGGCGATACCCTTAAGTTGTCCAAAAGAGCATGGTCTGGGTGGTCTAAAAATGATATCTGATTCACCTGTCCATCTCGGGCGTGCCATACCTGAGGACGGCCAGAGCGTAGTGAAATAAAGTAGTGCCCGGTGCTATGAGCGACTAACCCATATTCACTGCTATCGGAGGCATAAAGCTGCTGATATTGAGCCGCCTCGGTAAAACTTTCCAAAGCGACCACTTGATAGGTTATGCGACTAAGCGGTGAGTAATACACCGAGTTGTCGTAATAGCTGATATCTGACATCTTGATATCATCAGGTAAGGCATAGGCCTCGGCGATTTCAGCGCTGTGAATGTCTATAAATAATAGCCGCCCTTTTTCATCACCATAGAGCAAGGTCTCACTGTTATACCAATCCAATGCCGAGTTTCTGTAAAAACTAGCGGGCGGTGAGTTCATGCGTTTTATTTCACCGGTGTCCAAGCTGTATACATAAACCTCTACCTGAAAGTCGAGATCCAGCTGTAAATAGGCGATGTGCTTTCCATCTGGAGATAACGACAAGGACCCTGGACCGACCTTGTCCGCCATAGGCGCAATCAGCTGAGAAGTCGTGCCCGAGTATACATCGTACCTAAATAACCCAATATAATGCGAGTAAAGCTCGCCACGGATAAAATAAAAATAGCGACCATCATTACTTAATTGGCCACTGTAATCAAAACGATGATCACACTCCATGAGCGGCTTAGGTTCGCCTAATTCAGGGAAGTTTTTGAAATCTATGGCTAAATATTGGCAACTGCTATCAGTCGCGTTTCTGGCGCGTATCACCAAGGTATCACTATTATGTTGCCAAGACAGGGCGGCCACTTCAGCATCTTTATAGGTTATGGCGACTTCGTCCCGAGTGATCACATCGAGAACAAAGGCGCCTTCTTTCCCTGATGCGTCTTTTTCATTGCTGTAAGCCAGTAAGCGTCCGCTATCGTTGATAAGAGGCACATATTCACTGCCCACTTTCCAGGTCACTTTGTGGCGACTCATTGGCTTTTGCTCAGCGATAACAGCGGTTGTTTGTGACGATGCAAAGAACTCAGACCCGTTCAGCGTGTAAGCGGCACTAGCAAGCACAGCGATAAACACCACCGCAGCCACATACTTCCACCAAGCATAACTGGGCTTTGAGCGCGTAGGTGTTATCGGCTGCTTGTCCTCGTGGGTGTTAACTTGAGTGTGCGCAAGCAGCTCTGGCGCCGCAGTTTGTGGCGCAGCTGCACTGGCAGCGTTATCCAATGTCGCCACTTCACGGACCAAACTATAGCCTTGGCGGTAGTGGGTTTTTATAAAAATGGCTGGATCGTCAGGGTGTTTTAACTTTTTCCGCAACTCAGAAATGGCGCGATTTATGGCATTATTATCAACATAGCCTTGCTGCCAAACATGCTCAATTAATTGTTCACGGGTAACAATCTGCTGCGGCCGTTGGAGAAAAAAAGTGATCAGCTTAATCAGCAGCGGGTCTAATTCTCGCTCAATATCCCCGCTAAGCAACACTCCTCGCTGCTCAAGTAATGTCCATGGTCCAACTCTGTACTGCACTCGAAAAAAGTCCCTTGATTAAAGCCAACGCAATGCTAACACAGGTGAACAAAAAGTGAATCAAAACCTTATAAAAGGTTATATTTAAATATAATAATTGAGGGTATCTTTATGATTTTAATTATTTATTTTAAATAATATGAAGTTATGAAAAATCCGTAAGATGTAGATAAGCGACGCGGCGAAAACCTCGACCTAATATGGATAACAACAAAACGGCACAGCCAAGCGGCTTTGCAAACAACACCCATAACGAGGATTAAATTATGAACAAGCCACTACAAGCAGTATTACTAATAAGCACTCTTCTCGCGACAGCAACACAGGCTGGCGAACCGCAAGTTAATACACAGCCCAAAGCGACTCTGCCAAGTACCAGTTTGACGCAATTAAACAATAAATTAGAACAACAACTTGATATGCAGTTACATGAGTCTATTGGCCGTATTAACCAAGATGTCGCCAAACGCATTATCGAGCAGCAAGGCAACTAAGGAGCACGGTGATGAGAGCCAGCAGTTTATCCGTCCCCCTATTAGCGCTGACGTTGAGCTCGGCGCATGCCGGCGGAGCTCAAGTACTTATGAGCCTTAATACAGCAACGGCGGTGACTGAAAACCCAGCGCATACACAACAGCAGCGCTCGCTGGCTACACTTGAGCGCAAGATGCAGCGCCGCTTAGAGCAGGGCTTAGTGATTGAGGTTAATGACAAAGCATTAGAACGCGCGCTGAGAGCACGTATTGAGCAGCAATTGGAGCAAAAAGAAAGATGACCAAAACAACCAAGCAAGCACTTCCTTACCTGTTGCTCTTTGGCACTTTGGCGTTGGCACAATTGAGCAGTATTGACTGGCAACAATTGCGAGAGAGTAGCGCGTTGGTACAGCGCCATAGTAAGCAGTTGCAATTGTCATGGTGGCACGAACAGGACAGTGCCAATGCTTATAATTACGTGGTCGCGACCACCCCTCAGCAGCAACCACAATCCATCGACTAAATATTGGGGCGACCGCAGGGGCGAACGCTGGAGCATAAGCAATGGCACGCTAACTAAAACCATCAAGAGGCCATTGCCATCGTATCAGCCGTCGCCTCTGCGGCCCCTTAAGTAGGCCTGCGTAGTCAGTCTGATAAATACTCACTGAGCGCCGTGCGCTCTTCATCGCTCAGGGGCTGAGAGGTTTTATCACTGAAATTGTAGCGCACCATCACCGTTTTTCCCTCGGCGCAACATTCACCATGCTGCCAAGCTTGTTGTTTAATGACGAAGGAGCTTGACCCGATACGCTCTATCATGGTTTTTACCTCGACCTCTTGGCCGTAAAATAACTCCCCCATAAAAGTCACTTCCACTTTAGCGACGATTAACCGCCATTGGTGGGGATTGAGATCGGGGGTAAAGATTTTAAAAATAGGGGTACGGGCGGCTTCAAACCATACAGGGAGTACGGTATTGTTAATGTGTCCAAGGACATCAGTTTCGCTAAAACGGGGCTGAACCTTCTCAATAAGCATAATAATTCCAAAAGGTAAGGTTGAGTCATGTCAGACTTTATTGGCGTTTATGATAACGCGCTTAGTGACGAGTTTTGTAGTCAGTTTATCGACCTTTTTGAGCAAAGCCCGCATACCCAACCAGGGCGCACCTCAGGCGGTATTGATTTAGCGAAAAAAGATAGCCGCGATTTATACCTCAATGCCCACCCCGAGTATGCTCAAGCGCTACAACATATCCAGCAGGTAACAGCGCGACACGTGATGGACTACGTGCAAGAACACTTTTTTATGATGATTGGCGCCTTTGGCCTTAAAGTTTATCACCCCAAAACCGGACAGCCAGTTGATGTTACCGTGGATAACTTTGATGAAGTGGCAAAGCCGCAGATGGGCACCTTACTACAGCAACTGTTTCGTTTGGGGAATATCCAAGCGCAAAAGTATGAAGTGAATAAGGGCGGTTACCCCTATTGGCACAGCGAAGTATATCCCCAACAAGGCCACAACGAAGCGCTGCATCGGGTATTGCTGTTTATGTTTTATCTCAATGATGTCAGCGAAGGGGGAGAAACCGAGTTTTATTATCAGAACCGTAAGATAGCACCTAAACGTGGCACCATGGTGGTTGCTCCGGGTTACTTCACCCACACCCACCGAGGCAACAAGCCAATATCCAATGACAAATACATTCTCACTTCCTGGGTGTTATTTAATCGTGCCGAGCAAATTTACGGACAGCCTAGTAGCTAACAAAAAAGGCGGCTGTTACGCCGCCTTTTAACCTACATCATTAGGCGTTGTTAATGAGCGTTGCCAAGAGCTCGAATAAGCGGTCTATTTCGGCGATGCTGTTATAGTGCATGCAACCGATACGCACGACTCCGCCTTTATCCATCACGCCGAGCTGCTCACACAGGCCTTGCGCATAAAAGTTACCATCCCATACACAGAGGTGGTGCTGGCCTAAAAACTCCGAAATTTGGCGCGGTTCGAAGCCAGCAATGGTCAGTGCAAAGGTGGGTGTACGCTGTTGCACTCGTTCAACATCGCTAATGCCATACAGAGTGATCTGTGGAAACTCTGCCAAACGCGTTAAGAAGTGGCGACTGAGCGCCATTTCATGCTCTTTGCTATTGGCAAAGGCGACTTGCAAACGCTGACGACGTGGCGTGCTGGCATCAAGACCGCTTAAACTGGCGATGTAGTCTATTGCGGCGGTGACACCGGCCAACCCCTCGAAGCTTTGTGTGCCCGTTTCCCAACGTCCCGGAACCACATCTTTCGCCGGCGCGACCTTGTAAGGAGTAAAGTGCTCTAAATGAGCGCGCTTACCGTAAACGATGCCCACGTGCGGACCAAAGAACTTATAAGCTGAGCAAGCAAGGAAGTCACAGTCTAAGGCTTGTACATCGATAAGCTCATGTGGTGCGTAGTGCACGGCATCCACATAGACTAACGCACCGTGCTGGTGAGCAAGCTCAATAATGCGCTTAATATCATTGATAGAGCCTGTGGTATTGGAAGCATAGGTCACTGCCACCAGCTTAGTATTGTCATTAAGAAGCTGCTCGAAATAAGCCATATCCAAGGTGCAATCCTGCTCGTTGACGCGTAGTGCATGCACTCGCGCCCCCTTGTCTTCAGCAGCCTGCACCCAAGATGATACATTTGAATAATGGTCAGCATTGGTGACAATGATCTCATCGCTCGCTTGCCAGTCTCTAGACAAAGCGCGGCTGAAACTGAATGTCAGGCTGGTCATGTTGGCGCCAAAGACAATTTGCTCAGGGCTTGGGCTATTAAGTAAATCAGCCACTGCTTGACGCGCTGCGCTCATCACCGCCACGGTTTTGTCACTGGAGAAAAACGCGCCGCCCAAATTAGCATTGTAGTGGCCAAGGTAGCTGCTCATCGCGTCTAAAACAGACTGCGGAACCTGCGCCCCACCTGGACCATCAAAAAAGATCGGAGATTGACCATCCACCTGCTGCATTAACGCCGGAAACTGCTGGCGTAATTCGATTAAGTTCATGGCTGTCCCTTAAGCTGTCAGCACGAAGCAATCCAAGTAACCTGGCTTGCTATCATCAATTTTATTCATCGGCGTGGCGTTGTGCCAAACTTGGCGATCGTCAATCAGGGCAAACATGCCGTCTTTAATCTCCATTTTAAAACACGGTTTCGCTTCTTTATGCTCATACACCAGCAGCTCTCCGCCTTCTAGGTTTTCGTGCGATACGCCACATACACAGACATGGTCAAAGCCATCTTGATGCACGCCTTCAGGTGCCGGCGGCGTGTCACTTTCAATTGCCAGCATGCGGAACTGGTGAATTTCAATATCACGGTCATCACTGATGCCGGTCATGGTGCGAAACTCTTCCACAATGCGCTTCATGCCTGCACTGGCCAACAGCGACTGTTCTAGATTCTCGTAGGTACGCTCAATATTGCCTTGGAAGTTATTGATGGAGTCGTCCTGAACAAAGGCTTTAGTCGGCTGTAGCGTAAGCTCGCCTTGCTGCATTTTAACCACTGAGTAACGTCGCTTACGAAATGCACCATCGGCATACGGGTTGTCGGGAAGATTATCAAACGAAGGCTTTACTGCGTCGATATGAGCTTGGTCGATAAAACGAAGCTGGAGAAGGTTCTGATTATTTAACGTTGTCATAAAGATCCTGCCTTTTATGCAAATTTGCGGGGATCTTAAGCTATTTTCGGTGGTGGTTTGATTTTATTTACCCAGTTAGTTTATGTGTTTTTGCATCAAAAATGCATACATATGAATATAATAGGTAAATAATCTAATATTTTTATACAGTGAAAAAATAAACACCTAATCAACTTTGTTTTGAGCATAAAAAAGCCCACTTGCGTGGGCTTTTTTATTTAACGCTGCATTACACCGCTTGCTGGATGATGACCTCATCCGCTTTTTTGGTGTACTGAGGCATTTTATGGAAGTTCAAGTAGCGATACGTATCAGCCGCTGTCGCATTGATCTTCTCGGCATACTCTTGGTATTCCTGAGGCGTAGGTAGTTTACCCAAAATCGCCGCTACCGCTGCAAGTTCAGCAGAAGCCAAGAATACATTAGCACCAGTACCTAAACGGTTCGGGAAGTTACGCGTTGAGGTAGACACCACAGTCGCTTTATCAGCAACACGAGCTTGGTTACCCATACACAATGAACACCCTGGTGTTTCAATACGAGCGCCGACACGGCCAAAGATACCGTAGTAACCTTCATCTGTTAGCTGGTCACGGTCCATCTTCGTTGGTGGCGCAACCCAAAGTTGAGTTGGCAAACGACCGCCGTAGTTATCAAGAAGCTTACCGGCGGCACGGAAGTGACCGATGTTAGTCATACATGAACCGATGAATACTTCGTCGATTTTCTCACCGGTTACGTCAGAAAGTAAACGCGCATCATCTGGATCGTTTGGCGCACACAGGATTGGCTCTTTGATCTCTGCAAGATCAATTTCAATCACGTGCTTATAGTCTGCGTCTTTGTCCGCTTCCATTAGCTCTGGGTTGGCAAGCCACTCTTCCATCGCTTTAATACGACGCTCAATAGTACGTACATCGCCGTAACCTTCAGAGATCATCCACTTCAACATGACAATGTTTGACTCTAGGTATTCAGCGATTGATTCACGGCTAAGCTTCACGGTACAACCAGCGGCACTACGCTCCGCTGATGCATCAGAGAGCTCGAATGCTTGCTCAACAGTAAGGTGCTCAACACCTTCAATTTCAAGAATGCGGCCAGAGAATTCGTTGATCTTACCTTTCTTCTCAACGGTAAGCAGACCCTCTTTGATGCCGTAATAAGGAATAGCATGGACGAGATCACGTAGCGTGATACCTGGCTGCATTTCACCTTTAAAGCGCACCAATACAGACTCAGGCATATCCAGTGGCATAACCCCAGTCGCCGCCGCAAACGCAACCGCACCAGAACCCGCTGGGAATGAAATACCTAGAGGGAAACGAGTGTGTGAGTCACCACCCGTACCGACTGTATCTGGAAGTAGCATACGGTTAAGCCAAGAGTGAATAACACCATCGCCTGGGCGCAGTGATACACCGCCACGGTTCATGATGAAATCAGGCAGCGTGTGGTGCGTTTTCACATCGATTGGTTTCGGGTAGGCAGAAGTGTGGCAGAAAGACTGCATGGTTAAGTCAGCAGAGAAACCAAGGCAAGCTAAGTCTTTAAGCTCGTCACGCGTCATTGGACCGGTGGTGTCTTGTGAACCCACGGTAGTCATCTTCGGCTCGCAGTATTGCCCTGGGCGAACACCTGGCATGTTACAAGCGCGACCAACCATCTTCTGCGCTAGGGTAAAGCCCTTACCTGAGTCGGTGATGATCTTCGGCTTACGGAAAATATCTTCCGGTTCCATACCCAATGAGGCACGCGCTTTATCAGTAAGGCCACGACCCACAATCAATGGGATACGACCGCCAGCACGCACTTCGTCAAGAATCACGTCAGATTTAAGTTCGAAAGTGCTGATCACGTCATCGGTGCCGTGACGCTTCACCACACCTTCATATGGGTAGATATCAATTTGATCGCCCATATTCATGTCATCAACATTTAACTCGATTGGTAGCGCGCCCGAATCTTCCATGGTGTTGAAGAAAATAGGGGCAATTTTACCGCCAAGACAAACACCACCAACACGCTTATTCGGTACGTGAGGAATGTCTTCACCCATAAACCAAAGTACTGAGTTAGTCGCTGATTTACGTGAAGAACCAGTACCGACAACATCACCTACATAGGCAAGTGGTAAGCCTTTTGTTTTTAGCTCTTCTAGCTGTGAAATAGGACCTACTTCACCGTTTTTATCAGGGTTAATGCCATCACGCTCATTTTTCAGCATTGCCAAAGCATGCAATGGAATATCAGGACGTGACCACGCATCAGGGGCTGGAGAAAGGTCATCGGTGTTAGTCTCACCGGTTACCTTGAATACGGTAACAGAAATTTTCTCTGGTACTGCTGGCTTTTTCTCAAACCACTCAGCATTTGCCCATGATTCAATAACTTGCTGCGCGTACTTATTACCTGCTTTAGCTTTTTCTTCCACGTCATAAAACGCGTCGAACATAAGTAAAGTGTGTGACAAGCCCTTTACGGCAATCGGTGCTAAAGCGTCGTCATCAAGAAGGTCTACCATTGGCGCAATATTGTAACCGCCAAGCATAGTACCTAGTAGCTCTGCTGCTTTTTCTTTATCAATAAGTGGCGTTTGCGTTTCGCCTTTAGCAACTGCAGCAAGGAAACCTGCTTTTACGTAAGCCGCGTCATCCACACCAGGTGGTACACGGTTTACAAGTAAGTCTAAAATGAATTCTTCTTCACCGGCTGGTGGGTTCTTAATAAGTTCGATTAAGTCAGCTGTTTGCTGAGCATCTAGTGGTGCAGGCACAATACCTTGGGCTGCACGCTCTTCAACATGTTTACGATATTCTTGAAGCACAATTTTGCCCTCTTGGTGACGTGAAAACAGCGCGTATCGCCAAAGCGCTTACGTACTATTTATAAAATTTTGACACGAATACAATTATAAAGGCTTTAAAGATAGAAGAAAATTGCTGCCATTGCCCAGTAAGGAAATAGTCACTATAAATTTGATGAATATCAATTAAGAGAAGATATAAAGTGGTGAATGTTGAGTAATAACTATTTGCAACAAAAAAGCCCAGCATCACACTGGGCTTTTTCATCAGATAATACTTAGTTGCGATTTACTTTTACGCGTTCAGTTACAGAAATATGTGCTTCAACGCGACGGTTTTGCGCATGTGCTTGTGCAGTGTTTGCATCGTTTAACAAGCGCTCTTCACCGAAGCCCACCGTATTGATGCGCGACTCGGCAATGCCGTCGTCGATAAGCTGGTTCGCTACGTGATCGGCACGCTTTTTAGAGAGCGTTTTGTTGTAAGCGGCATCACCCACTGCAGAGGCGTGACCTTCCAATAGCACAGTGGTTTTTGGATACTCTTTCATAAAGTCAGCCACTTCTTGAATATCATCAAAGTAACGCTGGTTTACGTCTGAGTTATCATGCGGGAAGCGCACTAACAAGCTCACTTTATCGCCTTTTTCCATGTAACGAGTACAGCCGTTCTCATCCACCGCATCGGTCATAGGTGTATTTGCGCAATTATCTCGCGCATCAATAACACCATCTTTATCGCTGTCTTTCGGCTCTTCTTTCACTACTGGAGCAACAACAGGCTCTGGCGCCGGCTCTACTTTTTTCGGCTGCGGCTTATCACCAAAGTGATAGCTAAGACCGAGTTTAAGGCCGAAGTCTGAGTGATTTTGGTTCAAGCCTTCGTAGTAATTTGCTTCACCATAGGCAGCCCAGTTATAAGTTAGGTGATGGCGAAAACCCACACCTAGATTTGCCGCATTGAAGTCGTTATAAACATCAAACTTCTTAGCACCCAACACACCATAAACGGTATCGTTAAAGTGGTATAGTACGTCCGCACCATAACGCTCGCCGGTTTTATGATTGTCGGTATTTTCAATATCAAGCTCGAGTGCAGCGAACTCTAAGCGTGCAGTCCAATATTCGTTAAAGCGATAACCCACTTCAACACCTGAGCCAAAAGATTCGCCAATTTCAGTGCCTACAGGCGCACCATCGATGCGATCCCAATCGGCCCAGAAATAATCCCCAAAAACACCAATATGGAGGCCTTCTTGCGGGTTTGTTTGTTCGTCAGCCATAACGCCTTGAGTTGCGAAAGCCAGTACAATAGCTGCAGAGAGTGATTTGATTTTCATTGTATCCATCCCATGTTAACGATTATCGAGCACGCGCTTAGCATTTGTGCGTCACACACCAGATTAAAAAAGCGGTTAATACTGCTTAATAAATCTGAGCTCGTTCGATTGTTATTGACTTTATTAGCTGGCATTTCTTGCTCTTATCGTAGCCACATTAATCAATGTGGTTTACGTCGTGGTCCAAGCCAACAGTTCATTTCCACACCCAAAGTGTAGACCGCAGTGAAGCAAAAACAAAAGCTTAGCCCCACTTTGTACTTCAAATTTAAACACAGGTTTGCTGAATAGCTGCTGAGCATCATATTAAAGTACTATGAACTGAATGTAACCAAGGCATTAAAAAAGCACCAAATGGTGCTTTTTGTTTATTACTCGCTGTCATCGCTGGGGGTCGATGGTGAGTCTTTTAACAGCTGCTCCAGCTGCGAGAACATCGCTTTGCTGTAGTCAATAAACTCTTGCACTTTCTCTTGCTCTTTATCTTGATTGAGCCAAAGCATCAACCCCGATAACTCATTTTGCAGCCCTAAGTCACCGGCCTGCTTGTATGCCTCTTTCAGCGACTCATTGAAAGGTTGCAGCTCTTTGGCAACTTCTTTACCTGGAGCCGTGCTCTCATACTCTCTTATTGCAGCGCGAGTTTTAGTTTGTGTCAGATCCATAGAGAAAGCGACTAGCTCTGGGTTATCTAGCTGCAACTCACTGGCTTTATTGAACGCCTCATCATATTGGCCGCTAAAGAAGTCTTCACTTACGCCTTGCAGTTGTGCCATGAAATCATTTACAGCTTGCTGCTCATCTTCATTTAATTCGCCATTAACCGATAACGTGAAGTTTAATTCCTGCTTCTCAAACTGTTCAGATGCATAGCCAGCCCCTTGCTTTTCGCCGGGGGCAAATAAACTGGCTGCCGCACCAGCTTGGTAGTTTTGCGCTAAACTAACGACCACTTCATCGCCTTCAGCGGTAGTAAAACGATACTCGGCATTATTTTGTAGCTGCATATACTGAGCTTGGCTTACCGCTACGCCATTACCAATACTTTGCTCACCAAAAAGCGATTGCTCAAACTCATTGAGCCCTTCCTCAATACCTTTTTGTGACTGCTCAATGCCGGTTTTAATTTCGTCGTTGAGTAGCCCAGCATCTTCAAGCTCACCGTAGGCATCATCAATACCGGTTTGCACGCCTTCGCGCGCTTGCGCCAGCATTTCTTGTAACTTGTCGTCATTGGCGCCATCGGCTTTCGCTTTTTTCACCGCACCAGTGACAAACTGCAGCACATTTTTCACTACCTCTTCGAAGTCAAATAACGGCTTGCTTTGCTGTTTTGGTTGTTCGAGACCCAACGCTTGCGCCAATTTGTCATTCAATACCTTGGCACCCACTTGGCCATAACCCGATGAGTAACTATCAAACCTCGGAGAGTTAATCGCGGGCTGTGCCGGCGCATCACCTTTATTTTTTAAACCAGAACGATTGCTTTGGTTAAAGATATGATTTAAATCGCTAATTTTCATGAGCTAAGGCCCTCCTCTGCAGTGGTTGCCAAGCCTTGGCAGCACACATTCATGAGTCAATTAATATACTACTACCGCTGTTATCGGCAGCACGCACAGAAACTGTAGAAATTTTGTGCACTTTATAATGGCCGATACTGGACAAACCGTGGCAACTGCCTACAATAGCGGCGCACTTAATAACGAGAGGTTTGCATGCCAGTAATTGATATCGATACCAGCACCTATGACGCGCAGCTAACAGAAAAACAACAACGAATCACGACACAGTTTTCGCGCTTTGGTGTGCAACAGCTTGAAGTGTTTGCTTCGCCGCCGAAGCATTACCGTCAACGTGCTGAGTTTAGAGTATGGCATGATCAGGACGAGCTCTACCACATTATGTTTGACCCTGTGAGCAAAGAGAAGATCCGCGTTGATCACTTTGACCCGGGTGCGCCGTTAATCAATGACCTTATGAGCGCGCTTATCAACGAGCTCAAAGATGATGAGTTGATGCGCCGTAAACTGTTTCAAATCGATTACCTCACGACGCTAAGCGGTGAGGCGTTGGTGAGCCTGCTTTACCACAAGCCACTCAACGAGCAATGGCTAGCTGGTGCCAAGGAATTACAAGCAAGATTACAACAACGTTTTAATGTTGAACTCATTGGTCGTGCTCGCAAACAAAAAGAAGTGTTAGGAAATGACTATGTTATCGAGCGCTTGCAGGTAAATGGCCAGCAGTACGTTTATCAGCAAGTAGAAAACAGCTTTACCCAACCCAATGCCAAGGTGAACGAGCTAATGCTGGGCTGGGCTCAAGATGTGTGCGCCCCTTTGAATAATGATTTGCTCGAGCTTTATTGCGGTAATGGTAACTTCTCAGTCGCCTTAGCAGGGTCTTTCAATCGCGTATTAGCCACAGAAATTTCGAAGTCATCGGTTAAATCGGCACAATACAATATCGCTGCTAATAAGGTGACTAACCTCGATATTATTCGTATGAGTAGCGAGGAGTTTACCCAAGCTATGCGTCAAGAACGTAGCTTTAGCCGCTTAAAAGACATCGACTTACAAGAGTATAACTGCCAGACCATCTTGGTTGATCCGCCGCGTGCTGGTATGGATGAGTTAACCTGTAAGTTGGTGAGTGAGTATGACAATATTGTCTACATCTCCTGTAACCCAGACACATTAGAGCGCGACTTAGATAGGCTAGCAAGTACTCACAAGGTAACGCGATTCGCGATTTTTGATCAGTTCCCTTACACCCATCATATAGAATCCGGTGTATTTCTCACTCGCAAGTAGCTGACATTATTTGCAGAATAAAAAAACCGCATCATTAAATGCGGTTTTTTTGTGTCTTTCTTAACTTATTTTTTCGCAAGAAAGTTAATCAGTGCGGCAATATCTTCGGGGTCGGTAACACCTGACTCACGACCTAGTAGTAGGCGATATTTACCATTAACAATAAAGGTAGGAACACCGCGTAGGGCCCCTTTTTCTTTAAAGTATTCTTGATCGCGCTGCATCTTCGAGGCTTTGGTGCGAATAGCAAAGCCTTTGAATAGCTTGTCAAACTTGTCGCCATCTACGCCGTTGGCAACAAAAATATCTTTCACATCAGCGACTTCGTTAAACTTAGCGCGCTTAGTGTGGATATGACTGAAGATGGCTGCAATCAACTTGTCTTTTTGCGGCAGCACTTCAGCAGTTGCGAGTGCTTGTGACAGCATATCTTGATTCTCGGTGCTGCGGCCGCCCATGAAGTTAACGTGGCTTTTCTTAAAATCAACATCTTTGCTGAGCTTTGGTTTTACATCCATAAGCAAGCCTTCATAGGCGTTACATGCGGGGCAATAGAAAGAGAAAAACTCTTTCACTTCCGGCTTACGGCTAGCTCTGTCCGAAACCACTTCATAGTGCGTGCCTTCTTCAAACTGTGCCGCAATCGCACTGATGGGCAGCGCCAATGCCATCATGGCTAAAGCAATGAACTTCTTCATCGAGTACTCCGATTATTTTTCTAATAAATAGTTTACGAGCTCGTTTAGCTCTTGTTGCGATGCCACTTTATGCACATGCACTTTGTACTTATCGTTAACGATAAGTGTTGGCACACCGGTCAAAGCACCTAGCTTTGAGTAAGTTGTTTGGTCATCCACAGCTTCTTTCTCGCCATTTACAACAGGCTCGCTCGCAGCAAGCATAGCGAAACGTTGGGCATCAATGCCTTGCTCTGCGAGCAATGCTTCCACAGACTCTTGCGTTTGTAATGGCTCGCGTTGACGGTGAATGCTATCGAAAATCGCCTGCGCTACTTCGGCATCTTTACCTTCTTCTTTGGCAACGAGGTAAGCCCGAGTTAGGCGGTTTTGCGCATCTTTATCAATACGTAAGAAGTTTACATGGCTCTTAACTAAAGGCACGCCTTCAGGCAGTGACTCTTCAAGCGCCCCAACAATGGGCTCAAGCTTGAAGCAATGAGGGCAGTAGAAAGAGAAAAATTCGGTTACTTTATCAGCTTCAGACGCTTCAGCTTCAAGTACTTGATAGTGCTCGCCCGCTTTAAAGTCAGCTGCCCAAGCGGCAACAGGTAGGCAAAGTAGTAGTAGTGAATATTTTAAAGTTTTTATCATAGTCATCTCAATGTATACATTAAACATCAAAAGCAGGTGCTTAAGGTAAAAGTTTTAATGGTGGCTCATCTAACGCCGCCAACTGCTCTTTTAAAGCCAGAGTTTGCTGTTCCCAGTATTTGTCTTCAGCAAACCAAGAAAAGTTCCGTTCAAACGCCGGATCTGACCAACGTTTTGCTATCCAGCCCATATAATGCACCATGCGCATGGCTCGCAATGGCTCAATCAATCGCAACTGAGAATGGTCGAAGTCGGCAAACTCTTCATATGCCAGAACCAAGGTATCAAGCTGCAATAACTGATTTTGCCTGTCACCACTGAGCATCATCCATAAATCTTGAATCGCAGGGCCTTGTCGGCTGTCATCAAGGTCAACGAATGTCAGGGTGTTGTCCGCAGACCATAGAATGTTGCCAGCGTGACAGTCACCATGCAAGCGAATACTCTGCGAACAATCATAAAGTTGTACCGTTTTATCAATAACCTGTTGCAGTACAGTATAAAATGGCAGCGACATGGCTGTGCTCACCAAGTTACTTTGCTGTAAATGAACCTTAGCTTGATGCAAATACTCGTCGCACCCAAGCGTTGGTCGCTGCTCAAAAGCAGACGCTTTAGCTGTTTGATGCATCCGCCCGATTAAACGCCCGAGTTGCTCCAACTGATCCAGATTGTCCATTTCAAACTGCCGCCCCCCCACACTTGGGAACAGAGTAAAACGATAACCTTGATGCTTAAACAGGGTTTTGCCGTTGATTGTTAAAGGTGCCACCACTGGCACCTCAGCATCCATTAATTCTTGAGTGAAGCGGTGCTCTTCCAAAATTTGTGCATCGCTCCAACGCTCTGGGCGATAGAACTTTACAACATAGCGGCGCTTGTCCTCCGCCAAAAATTGATACACCCGATTCTCATAGCTGTTGAGTGCTAATAACCCCGACTCGGCATATACCTCAACCGAATCAAGGGCATCTAAAATGGTGTCAGGTGTCAAAGATGCAAAACTAAACTCGCTCACATTAGCGCCCTTTAAAGAAGTTGCTAGATTGCTTAAGCTGAGTGTCAGGGCTATCCACTGGGTAAAGTACAAACTCAAATTCGGTCATTGGCTTACGTAAGTCATAAGGGTCAATGATCACCGACAACGGTGCATTGTGGGAGCGCCCCGGCTGCACGGTGAACTCCTGCTCACCAATCACTTGATAATGCTCCAACCCCTGCACCTCTACTCTAAAGCGTTGTTCCTGCTGGGCTTTATTAAGAATTTTTAAGGTATAGGTATTCTCTACCAAGCCTTCCATATTGACCCGGTACAGCTGATTACGATCGCGGATAATGTCTAAGTCCATCGGCACGCGCATCATAATATTGGCCGCCAGCGCACCAATAAGAATAAATAGAATGACTGAATAGCCTATCAGCTTGCCACGAACGGGTTTGGTTTTCTCTGCCGACGCTTCAAGATTGCGCTCGGTGGTGTAGGAGATGAGCCCGCGTGGATAGTTCATTTTATCCATCACGCCATCGCAGGCATCAATACAGGCACCACAGTTTATACACTCATACTGTAGGCCGTTACGAATGTCGATGCCGGTCGGGCACACTTGCACACACAAGTTACAGTCGATGCAATCGCCCAAACCCAGTTCCTTTGGATCTTGTTTGCGCCCACGTGGACCACGTTTCTCACCGCGCTTAGCATCGTAACTGACTGTGAAGGTATCTTTATCAAACATGGCTGATTGGAAACGTGAGTAAGGACAAATATGCAAACACATGATTTCGCGCATCCACCCAGCATTACCGTAGGTGCATAGTGTAAAGACAGCAATACTTAATACCGCATAACCACCGGCTGAAAAGGTAAAAAAGTCGGGCAACAACTCACGAATCGGAGTGAAGTAGCCAACGAAGGTAATAGCAGTATAGAGAGAGAAAAGCAGCCAGCTACCATGTTTGGCTGTTTTACGCCAAAACTTATCAAAATCCATGGGGCGCTGATCCAACTTTTTACGCTGGTTTGCAGTGCCCTCTATCTTCTCTTCGAACCAAATAAAAATAAACGTCCACACGGTTTGCGGGCAGGTATAACCACACCATACTCGGCCATAAAAGGTGGTCACCAAAAACAGCGCAAAGGCAGCAATCATAAAAATAAACGCGAGAATGGTGAGGTCTTGCGGTAAAAACGTCAGCCCAAAAATGGTGAAGTGCTGGTTCATTAAATCGAATAACACTGCTTGCTGGCCATTGTAATTAATCCAAGGAAGTAACATAAAGGCCAACATTCCTACCAGACCAATACGTTGACGTAACAATTGATGGAGGCCTGTTACGGCGCGAACGTAAATGCGGTTACGGGGATTAAATCGATCGCTTTGCGCCGCACTGGGCTTTTCGATCTTCACGTCAGTAGGGATATTTTTTACCTTGATCCGCTGCTCTTTATCCATTGTCTTTCCTCAACGCCACGTTTTTAGGAAGGGGACAGTTAGTTTAACTGCTTAGAGTGCAAGTATATCAATTTAGCGACAAAAATGATGCCTTTGCAGGCATATATCATGGCTTTTGCTTGCTTTTAAAACACAGAGTTTACTAAACTAGGGCTGCGCTCGCAGTTACCTAGATCAAGGTTTAGTTATGAAGAAGTTATTGGTTATTATTTTTTTGGTGTTGGCTTTTTTCACCATAGACCACCCAATAGTAAAAGGCCCCCGCGACAAGCTGTTTAATCAGACCATGTCCGATTTGAGCGCGGCCAGTAAAGTGAACAAAGAAGTCAAAGCCAAACGAGCCCTAGAGCAAATTCGCCAACAGGTACGCTTGACAGACAAACAGGATCAACACCTAGCGTCTGCTTTGCGTACCGTTAAGAGCATGTACGCATGGGAGCATAAATACTGTTTAAACCGCGAGCTTAATGAGTATCTGTTTGGTGATGCTTTGCGCCAAAGCTGCTCGGTCATCGCCAGCACCCACTAAGTTATGGATTTCTCGTCACTGACCAAAAAGCAAACCCAGTCGTTTGTGCAGCAAAAAAAATTGCTACAGCGACTGTCTAAAGGTCAAGAGGTGCGCTGCGAGCACTGCCATGGAAAAGTCATCCTAGCTCTGGGTGAGCCGGGCTATGCGAGCGCACGGTGCGAAAAGGGCTGTACCGACGTGCTATTACAGCTATCCTAGCCGTCCCATTCTTGCTCATCATCAAATAAGCCACTTTGCACTGCGACAAGCTCAATCAGCTCAGCAAAGCCGAGGCTAAAGTCGGCCATCATATCGAACAAGACTTCGGCAAACTGTTGCTCGCTCTGCCCACTTTGTGCGGCTTGTGCGCAAAATGCTTGTTGCTCACTGAACAAACTCAGTACGGTCACCGCTTGTAGCAACATCTCGCGACTGTCATCATCCACCGCCTGCGCCGTTAGCAACGGCTCAATATAATAGCTAACACCAATCGCAAACCCTTGGCTCCACAAAAGTATAGGTGCATCATTGGCAAAGTTATGCTGCCAAGGCTGACGCAATTGCACAACCTTACGCAGGTTGAACCCCTCACTGTAGACCTGATCGCTCACCTGTTGCTGCGCATTCATTAACGCAAATAATATGCTCTCATCGCTCTTCGCGGCTTGCTCGCCCAACACATCGACCAACCATTGCTCTGGCTCGATAGGCTGAGGGGCGCACACAAGGGCAAACAAGTAGCCTTGCAGCTGCACAAAGTCCATTGCGTGGTCATGTTCATCCAAGTATTTTTGCAGTTGTTGCTGCACACTGTCGCTCATTAGAAGTTGATCCTATAACGCCCATCACTGGTTTGGTTGCCGAGGAACTGTACAGCATCATGCACATCCTTAGGTAGACTCGCATCCGGCTTTACAAAACCACTTGCTGTAAGTTGACTACGCTCGTTAAGGCCTGCATCAACTTGCAGCCCAAGGCGATTCTCTTTATCAACTTTCACGCTAATGCCGCCGTTTTTACAGGCTAACTGCCCTTCTAATTCACCAATACTGAACCAGCCATTGCGCCCTTTCACGGTGATATCTGGTGAGCTAATTTCGCCAGCGAGAACTTGGCAGTGCGGCTGACCCAATTGATAGTGAGCAATATCAACAAAAATCCGCCCTCGCGCTTGGGTGGGAATAGGCAGTTGTACTTGTGCCAATGCCTGCTCTATACGAATACGGGCATTAGCGTCAGTAACCGTTAAGTCCTTCTCAAACAGCCCATAGTTAATCACCCCACCCGCAGAGAGCTCTTCAGGGTTACGTTTATTCCCTAAGGTGACATCCACTTGCGCTTTACCTGTTAGTAATGCCCAGGCATTCACTTGCCACTGCGCTTTGCTCAGGTATTGACCTTGATAGCGCACACCATTTATTTGTCCTTGCCAGATGGTACCGCTTGCTGGCCCTAGCTGTAATCCTGGCGGCAATTGCTTAGCCGCCAAATTAAGCGCGATAGAGGCGGGAAATAAAGCCACAGCAAAGATAATAAAAGATAGTAAAAATAAGCTTCCCAGAGCGAATGCTTTCTTCACAGACATAGTTACTCCAATACAATGCGGCTAACGCGCACATGCCCAGGCTTTTGGTCTTGCGACAGTTCAATATTGGCGATGCTAACGCCGTGATTGTTCACCAACTCGTCAAGCCAAGCTAACAACTGGTTGAACGGCACACTATCAATGTTTACCCGTAAGCCATCACCGCTTGGCTGCATACGGCTGATCGCAATTTGATATCGGCCCCGGGTGCGGTTGACGATTTGCGTCACATTTTTGCCACCGGTGTTGGCAACGGCGCCTTTTGCTTTGAGCTTGGCCACACTTTGCTGCACAAATTGCAGCAACTCTTGTTGTTTTAGCTGGTCTTGCTTGGCGTCTTCAATGGCATTATTCAACGGCCGATACACCACCATGACAAAGAAGAACACCACAAATACCGCACCAGCAATTAAGAGTAAACGCTGCTCTTGCGGCTTTAAGGACTGCCAATAATTAGTGAGTGCGCTCATTGTGCTCCCCTTATTCTTAACTCGCCGATGACGCTTTCACCATCGTTATTGAGTGAGCCTTGCTCAACATCTAAACCGCGCTGCTCAAGTTTGGCTTTTACCTGCCCAAAACTTTGGAAATCTTGTCCTCGGGCCCCTACGCGCAGTTCATTGCGACGTTGGTCAAAGCGTAATGTTTGCGGCACAAACTGTTTGCTTTGTTGCACCACATCGGCAAAATCTTGTAGTAATAATAAAAATTGGGCGCTCGGCCCTTGGCCACTTTCTTTCAAAGCACCGTTAATCTGGCTCCGTAATAAATGAGGACGCACTTTAGTGCCTGGGAAAGCACGTTCATAAGTGCTGATCACCTGAGCCTTGGTTGCTTCAGCTTGGCTGCTATAGTGATAAAGCTGCGCGCCTTTAACCCCAAGCATAAAGACCAAGGTCACCGCTGCTGCCACCATCGCCGGGCGCCAAGTTTTTAACCAGCCATAGCTTTGCTTTTTATAAGCAAATTCGCCTTGGCGAAGATCGATTGGCGACGAGGCGGTGGCGAACATCGCCAAAGGTAACTCAAACTTCTCTTCATGTACTTCGGTGGCTATCTGCTCACTGTGATAACCAGGCAGCGGGCTATACAAGTCTAAGGTTTGTACGCCAACGGCACTTAAAAAGGCTTCGGCCCACTGTGGCTCTAGCTGTGCACCATGCCACGCTCCATAGCGCACCAAAAAGCTATGCTCATTGACAGCCATCGCTGTAGCTCGCTGTGGCTGAGGCTCCGGTAATAACAGAGCATCACTGTGAATATGCTCGACAAGCAATTGCGCATCGCTCAATACTGATAGCCAATTTTGCAACCATTGACGGTTCACCAAAGCAACCTGAATGAAGTGCTGCTCGCCATCACTGTGCGCCTGGCCGTGAGCGATAAACAAGCTGTCGACATCAACGGCAACCTGCTCCTCAATCATATAAGGAAGCGCTTGCTCTAGCTTGCGGCTCCACTTAGTCGGCAATTGCACGCGGTGACATTGCACCTGAGCGCTGGGTAACACTAAGGTGCACTCACGGTTATGTGCTTTCGTTGCTAACTGCTCTAATTCATTGGCATCATGTAGTTGACCACTGCCAATAATTTCATTTTCACTGCGGTTATAGACCAGCCAATGTATGGGCTGATCGGGGCGCTCGCCCACGTGGATCAGTAAGGACTCTCTCACTGCACGCCTCCAAATTTTCGCGCCAAAATAGTTACGTTGTTTTTATCTGCTTGTAGTAATGACGTCATAGTAAACTCGAAATCAACGAAGGTAGCGGTGGTCTGTAATTGAAAGTACTCACTTTTCAACACAAAACGCTCATCATCTGCCTTCACATCCTGTCCGCCTTGTTTTTTTACTTCTGTGGTGAACTCATTGAGCTCATCGAATCCTTCGTCGGGACGAGCGGCAATCACCGCCTGCGCACCTGACTCACTGAGACCATTGACCATTGCTGCCAGTAACAGCGCCTGATCTTCAGTAATGGTATTGACGTTAATAGAAAACAGCTCGTCATCAGGAATAACGCACACATAGGGGGCTATTTTCTGCATGACTAAGGGGTTAAAGCCCTTCACTAAACGCAGCTCTGAAATATCGGCGAAGAAGTTATTGGCGGTTAAGTAAGGCACATCACGTGACAAGTACTCATCTTCTTCAGCGCCTGAACGCATGGTAATACTGTCTTCATCAAGCCAATCAAAGACACTGTCAGCCATGGCCTCTTCCGACTCTTGCGCAGGCAACTCCTCAACTTCTTTGAGCAAGGCTAGCAGCGCCTTATGCGCAGGATTTGATTTAACAAAGCCGCCTTCAGCAGCACTGGGCTCAGCGCGCAAGGCATTTAAGTTTAAGCACGTTTGTAAGTCCCTTATCACACCACTAATGGTGCCGTTTTCCACCGGATAAGGGGTGTCAGCGGCGAGTGCCCAAGGTTGTTGTAAATGCATTTTATCGGGCTCTTTTTCAATACTTTCCCGCAACACTTTTTGTGCCAGCGCTTCCGCTGCATAGGCATACCATTTCGCCTGACGGAAATCGTCTAAATTCGTAGACTTTTGCACTTGCACCATTAAATTGATGCTCATTTGCGCCGCTATAGTCGTCGCCAAGGCGACAATAAACAACACGATAACCAGCGCTGCACCACGAGCTGACTGTTTACTTTTCGCCACTTTTTGCCTCCTTGCCTTGCCCTGCAAGTAAAAACAAACGTTTAATTGGCTCCCGGTCTTTTAGCGTCAGCTCAATAGATACCGCTTTGGGTAATCCCTCTTGTTGCCACTGTGGCTGCCATGGCTGCTCTCCTTTACTGTCATAAAATTCAAAAGTGAGCTCTTGCACCCCCTCTAACAGCACTTGCACACGAGGCTCTGTACTATCTAACTGATCGACATAGAGTCGATATAGCCGCTCTAGCCGCTCCTCTTGTACCCGGTATGCCACAGCTTGCAATTCACTGCGCGGCAATAGGTAGCCGGGGTTCGTCCAGCCGCTGCGTACAAAGCCGATACCATCAAACTCGCTATCGAATAAATAGCGTTCGTGCATCAGGAATTGCTCTTGCGTATCACCCGCCTCGTTGCGCACTTTGCGTTTAGTGATCTGGCTAAAGTCTTGCTCTAGCATACGAAATACGTTTTGTAGCCGTGAGAGCTCATCCAAGGTTTGCTCTGACGCTTCCTTGGTGCGTGTGGTTACATCCAAAATCTGATGGGTTGCGCCGATAATAAACACCATCACAGCCAACGCGACCAACACCTCGACTAAGGTAAAACCGCCTTCGCTCGCATTGTGACAGCCATTAGCGCCGGCCATTGCTTTTGGCCTCTTTATCGATATAGGTGGACAGGGTGTAAGCAAACTGCTCGTATTGCTCATCGGTGTACACCTCGATATCCACTTTTACAAAGCTACTGTCCGCCGTGCGCGTGACTTTTTGCTGCCAATACCAGGTTTGTCCAGCCAACTCGACTTTGCCTTTATGGTTATTTTTAGCAGCCCACTTGTCACCTTGAGCACGAATTTCAACTAACTGGTTTTCTGCCACCCAAGACGCATAGGTTTGCTCTTCGATGGTACTTAAGTGATTAATATGCTCGCCGCTGATTTGCATCGCCGCAATGCCAGCCATGGCGCATATACTTAAGGCCACCATAACTTCCAACAACGTAAAGCCCTGATACCGCCAACCTCTGCCTCGATTCATGGCCACTGCTCTCTATCAAGTGCAACAGGAGCCATAAACTCACCGGTAATGGTGTAGGGCATAAGCTCTTCTTCACGGCTATCCACGGCCAACGCCAGCTCAAACGGGCTGACCTCTCCAGAGGAAAGGATCATCACTTGCGGGATTTTCATTTTTTCCAGCTCAAGGAAGTCCTCTTCATCGACCCCTAAAAGCTGCTGCCAGTCGACGGCATTGAGCAGGCTATCTTGCGCCCATGGCAAATCTTCTTGATTCAAGGTCAACTCAAAAGGCGGTTCGAATTGCTTGCCTTTCAGTATCCCTTCGGCATCTTCCAATGGCCGCCATTCCTGCTCAGCATAGGTTAAAAACTCATAGCCATTATCGGCAACATACAACCCTAATTGACGCTGATTTAAAATGGCGTACTCAGAGGCATAATTAATACTGGTTTGCAGCGCGAGGGCGTGTTGCTCGAGCTCATCCTCATGTGAGTCATCGATGCTGTATACCACGAGGTTAGCGGTAAAAGCGATGATCGCTAAAACCACTAAAATCTCGATTAAACTAAAGCCACGATGACGAGCAACTGCCATACAAATTAACGCTCTTCTTCGTCCCAGTTACCGATATCGTCCTCAGTACCCGCTTCACCGTCCGGACCCATTGAAAATACGTCAATCTTACCGACTTCTCCTGGGTAAATAAGCTGATACGGATTACCCCATGGATCTTCCGGTAAGTTCTCTATGAAACCACCATCAGGGAAACGTTTTGGCACCGGTTCAATACTTGTTTTGGTCACCAAAGCTTCAAGACCTTGCTCCGTGGTTGGGTAGGTCTTATTTTTTAATTTATACAGGCTCAATGCATCTTCAAGCTGTTGAATATCTAGCTTTGCTTTGTCTAATGCGGCCTCTTCCTGCTGCCCCATAATGTTGGGTGCCACAATTGACATGATCATGCCAATAATGACCAGAACTACCATCACTTCTAATAATGAAAAACCAGATTGCTTTCTCACTGTCATTACCTCTAATTGCTAAAATCCATCTGCGCCTTAGCTTATAAGCCAATGGCCTTGTTCATCGCCATAATCGGTTGCAATATGGCCATTACGATAAATAACACGATAATAGCCATGGTTGCTATCATCGCGGGTTCCAAAAGTTTAAGTGACACATTGACCATGGTCTCAAACTCACGATCTTGGTTGTCGGCGGCGCGCTCTAACATTTGCTCTAACTCGCCTGACTTCTCACCACTGGCTATCATATGTAGCATCATGGGCGGGAAAAGCTTAGTTTGCTCAAGCGCCGCTCGAAGGCTAGCCCCTTCACTGACTCGAGTAGCCGCCTCGGCAACGGCCGCTTTAATCTTCTCGTTGGCAAGCACATGACCTGAAATTTTCATACCCTCAAGCAGCGGCACAGCACTGGAAGAAAGGATGCTTAAAGTACGAGCAAAACGCGCAGTATTTAAGCCCCGACTCACTTTGCCGATACCGGGTAAGGTCAGCAGCTTGCTGTCATACCAAAAACGAATATTGGGCTTTTTCAGCGCTTGCTTAATACCGACTGTGAGCAACACAAATACTGCGATGCACACAAACCAATAGTTTTGCACAAAGTGGCTGGCAGCCATCACCCACTCGGTGGTCCAAGGTAATGCTTGCTTTGACTTTTCAAAGGTTTTTAATATCTTGGGCACCACAGTTCCAAGAAGAATAGAAACAATGGCCACGGCAAAAATCACCAAAATGATAGGATATACCATGGCCTGGGTAATCTGTGAGCGCATGTGTTGACGTTGCTCAGTGTAATCAGCTAAGCGGTTTAAAACCTGGTCTAGATGCCCTGATTTTTCACCTGCTGAGACCATCGCCCGATACAGATTATCAAACACGTGAGGAAACTCCGCGAGGCCATCGGCTAGGGTGTAACCCTCAACCACTTTCGAGCGTACCGCCATCAGCATTTTCTTCAAGCGCGGCTTCTCGCATTGCTCAGCCACGGCCATGACCGCAGCTTCAACTGGCAAAGCGGATTGAATAAGGGTGGCAAGCTGACGGGTAATAAGGGCAAGATCTGACGTCGATATTTTCGCTTTAAATACGTTGCCTAATAAGCCTTTATTGGCAGCACTGGCCTTTTCTTGAGAAGCAGCTAGTTCCACGGCAACAGGCATCAGTCCTTTGTCACGCAATTGCTGACGTATTTGCTTTGCCGTATCGGCCTCTAAAAGGCCTTTTTTTTCTTTGCCTCGCCCATCTAACGCGCGATATTCAAATGCCGCCACTATTGCTCCTCACGGGTAACCCGTAACACTTCTTCCAAAGTCGTTTTTCCAGCAAGAACTCTAGAGCAGCCATCTTGGCGAATACTTGGGCTGTGCTGACGCACATATTTCTCAACCATTTGCTCGCCATGGCCGTTATGAATCAGCTCACGAATATGATCGTCCACCACTAATAACTCATGAATACCGGTACGCCCTTTATAACCGTTATAGTTACATTCTTCACAGCCTTGGGCGCGATAGATAGTGGGTGGGTTTTCAGCGGGCACACCCAATAGCTGGCATTCACTTTCATCAGCTTCATGGGCCTGCTTACAATTATTACACAAGGTGCGCACTAAACGTTGAGACAAGACTCCTAACAGCGACGAGGACAATAAGAAAGGTTCTACCCCCATATCTTCCATACGGGTGATCGCCCCGGCTGCGGTGTTAGTGTGCAAAGTTGACAGTACTAAGTGACCGGTCAGTGACGCCTGAACACCAATTTGCGCGGTTTCTAAATCACGGATTTCACCTACCATCACCACATCTGGATCTTGACGCAAAATAGCTCGCAGACCGCGCGCAAACGTCATATCCACTTTCGGATTGACCTGAGTTTGGCCGATACCTGGGATCTCGTACTCAACAGGGTCTTCAACAGTGAGGATATTGCGGTCTCGGCTATTAATAGCCGTCATTCCGGCATACAAGGTGGTACTTTTACCCGAACCTGTTGGGCCGGTTACGAGAATAATGCCATGGGGTTTACGAATGAGCTCCGCAAACAGTTCTTGGTTGCGTCGCGTCATTCCCAGGTCTTGTAAATCAAGGCGGGCATTGTTTTTATCAAGTAGACGCAGCACCACCCGCTCACCAAAGCTTGATGGCATCGTTGACACCCGCACGTCAACCGCGCGCCCAGCAATGCGTAGGCTGATACGACCATCTTGAGGAACACGCTTTTCAGCAATATCCAGTTTAGCCATAACTTTAATACGCGATACGAGCAGCGAAGCTAGCTTGCGATTAGGCTTGAGCACCTCTTTGAGCACGCCATCGACGCGAAAACGAATCACAAGCTCTTGCTCGAAGGTTTCGATATGGATATCCGATGCACCCTCTTTGATAGCCTCGCCCAACATGGCGTTAATCAGCTTGATAATCGGCGCATCATCGTCAGCAGCGAGCAAGTCTTCGGTTTGCGGCAGCTCCTCGGCGAGAGAGAATAAATCGGCCTCATTGCCGATATCTTCCATTAGCTGCTGGGTTTCCGAACTATCGCGTTGATAGGCCGCTTCAAGGACGAGTTCGAATTTGTCTTCCGGCAACCGCTCTACGCTAAACCCTCGGCCTGCGAAGCGGCGCACCTCCAACATAACCTGAGGCTCTAAATCATGGCTATGGTAAAGCAGTAACGTCTCATCATGCTCTACCAATAGCACTTGAAAGCGGCGCGCAAAGGCAAATGGCAGTCGCAGTGGCGCTGTGGCAACGGTTTCTGATACCTCCATCAGCGCTTCGTCAGTGACGGGCACCTCGGCGCTGCTTTGGGCGGCGATTTGCTCAGTCATTGTCTCGCTCAGCCTTATTTTGCTCTTTCAAATACTCTTCATAGGTAGGTGGCAATACAAGCGCGTCATTCCACTCAGGGAGTAATGGCACTTGCTCGGTTGGCATCAAGTCGATACCGTCATCGCTTTGTTTGAGCTGCTCACCACGGATAAATTTATATTTACTGTGGCTCAAACGGTTCATGCTCTCAATATCGCGTAAAATTGTGGGGCGAATAAAGACGATAAGATTGCGTTTACGCTTTGACGTACTGGTGGATTTAAATAAGTGGCCGAGCACAGGAATATCACCAAGTAACGGTACTTTAGAGACACTTTCTTGGACATCTTCATCGATAAGACCGCCGAGCACAACCATACCACCATCGTCGGCTAGCACTGTGGTGGTAATGGCACGTTTGTTAATGGAAATATCCACCGCCGTTGAACCCGCGACATTCGATACTTCTTGTTCAATGGTTAGCTGCACTGCCGAGCCATCGTTTATTTGCGGTGTTACTTTAAGCTTCACACCCACTTCTTGACGATCAACAGTCTGGAATGGATTTTCATTGTTACTGCCGGTCGACGAGCCGGTAATAATGGGTACTTCTTGACCGACAATCATCGACGCTTCTTCATTATCCATCGTAGTAATCGAAGGGGTCGCCAAAATATTCGAATTCGTGTCATTAGAAACGGCTTGGACTATCGCGCCCCAGTCATTCTTAACGATACCCATGGCTAAGCCATTGATTCCACCTAGTAAACTAGCGAGAGGACCAAGGTCGCCTTCTTCGGTACGGCTAATCGGTGTTACCACACCACTTTCTGAGCCAACAACATTGTCGGTAATGGTTTTATCACGAGCTTGCTCTGCTGCCACTGCCAGTGAGCCAACGGGCACGGTGGTGCCGTTGTTAAACTGCAACATGCCACCTTGTTCGGAGATCCACTGCAAACCAAAGTTAACACCATCGCCTTCAGAAACCTCAACAATAATGGCTTCTACCAAGACTTGCGCACGGCGAATATCTAATCGTTCAATCACTTTTTCAAGTGAGCGCATCATGT
The DNA here is from genome assembly GCF_022347865.1 of Pseudoalteromonas sp. CNAT2-18.1. Lineage (NCBI taxonomy): Bacteria > Pseudomonadati > Pseudomonadota > Gammaproteobacteria > Alteromonadales > Pseudoalteromonadaceae > Pseudoalteromonas > Pseudoalteromonas sp. CNAT2-18.1. The sequence continues at coordinate 400,547 of NZ_JAKRFR010000005.1, forward strand.
CGGGCTGGGCGGTAATCACCAATGAGTTCGACGCTTCGTGCGCTTCAATGCTGATGTCATCACTGCCGCGACGTGTGGTGCGCGCAGCATTACCATTGCCTTGCTGCTCTTCTTTTAAAGACTTACTAACCCCCTGTAATACCTTAACCAGCTCATCTGATTTAGCGTAATTAAGGTAAAATACTTTGGTATTCCCGGTTGTCTCTAGCTCGTTATCTAAGCGCTTGACTAATTCAATGGCGCGCGTGCGAGCCTGCCCTTCACCACTGACAATCACACTGTTGGTACGCTCATCTGCAACGACCCGAGGGATCAAAAAGTCGGGGACGCTGCCTTTGCCATTGTCTTTAAAAATATTATCGACAACAGACACCACATCAGAGGCCGTGGCATGTTTCAGACGCACAATATCAACACGTTTATCACCGGCTTGGTCAACCAAGCGAATAATTTCCACTAGGCGGTTTACCGACTCGGCATGACCGGTCAGCATCATGACGTTAGAAGGGTTAAAGTTGGTAACATGGCCGCCATCTTTTTGGTCACTAAACTGACGGATCAGTGGACCCAACTCTTGGACGGTTACATTTTTCACTCGCACAACCCGAGTTACCAGCATATCACCGCCCATGCCGTCATCTTCACCGATGACTGGCACATTAGACTTTTTCGCGTCTGAGCTTTTCTCTACTTTAATAATACCACTTGGCATTTCGACAGCAGCATAGCCATGTACTTCGAGAACGTTGAGGAAGAATTGATAGTACAGCTGTTCATCCATGAGCTCGTAGCTACGCACATTAATTTTGCCACGTACATTGGGGTCAATGATCACCGTCTTGTTAAGGTTTTTACCAACGATATTGATAAACTCGTTGATGTCTGTGCCCTTAAAGTTTGCCGCATATTCGACTGCGTATAGATTTAAACTTACCCCAGCGGCGAAAAGTAGCGCGCCATACTTGGCAAGCCCTTTTATTATTTTTGTGCGAAATTTCGCGCCCATTGTTCTTACTCCAAACGTGTGATTATTGCAGGCTAAATTGCACATCGAACAGTTGCCCGTTGCGGTTCACGGTAATAGATGCGTCGGTGCTATTGCGCAGCTCTTGCAATGCTGCCATGGCTTGTTTCATATCGGTTAGCTGATAACCATTTATAGCAATGGCGATGTCATTATTTTCAAGGCCCATTTGTTTAAATAGAGCCGGGTCTTTTCCAGGGCTTAATTTATACCCTTGTAGACGACCTTGGTTACGTGCCGGAGTGATGCGTAGATACTCCGATAACTTTCCCGGGTCGGAAAGAATTTGTTTGCGTGTTTGCTGTAGAGCTTGCTTGGCCTCGGCACTGGCTGTGGCATTGATGGTTTTCGCCTTACCGGCACTCGCTTTGGGAGCATTATCAGCTTGTGGCCGACTTGCTGGCACAGGCATAGATACGGTTTTAGTGAAGCTCAAGCCGTCAAGCATCAGTGTTTCAAAGCGCCCACCGACATCCAAAATAGCTCGGTCAGGAAGTACTTTTGCCAGTTTAGCGCGTGTTCCTTTGATAACATCATCAATACCGTAGGTCTCTTGGCGCCCTTGGGATTCAATAATGGCGAGCCCGGCGGTTTTGTCGTTGGTAGCTGCTACCACGCCGGTTAGGTTTATGCTTAGACGTGTTTCAGGGGCGTCGCTGATAACTTCCTGTTTAGGTTCAGCTTGCTCGACAGCGGCGGCATCACCGAACAAATTAACTGAACGGATGGCGGCAATATTTGCTCGCTCTGCACCTTTGTTTGCTTGGCTCACAGGTGGCATCACCGTGCTTGCTTGCGGTTGTGGCCATACCAGCCAAAGCAACCCAGCGGCTAGATAACCACAATACAACACCGCAACCAGCACGATAGTGGCCACGATTTTTTTCTGTGGGAGCTGCTTAAGCCATTGTTGTAGTTGGGCTGAATCCAAAACTCTATACTATTATTATTGTAGTCGTTAACGTCACATAGTACATCTATCACTGAGTGACAACAAGCACACCATGTAGCATTAATGTAAAAACATGTAGCCTAGTATAACCTCCGCGCAAGACAGCAATATGACAGCGTTCTGTGCTTTTTTTGGTCGTTGTGTTGTGCTAAATTTCGCCCTTAACTTAGAGAAAATAGTACCGAGGTAAAGTGAGCAAGTCAGCAGCGAACGAACACAGCGAATCTGTGCGCTTAGACAAATGGTTATGGGCCGTGCGCCTCTACAAAACTCGCGCCATAGCACGAGAAATGGTGCAAGGGGGCAAGGTCCACTATAACGGTCAACGTTGCAAGCCTAGTCGTCAGGTCGAAGTGGGAGCGAGTATCCGCCTTGCTCAAGGCTTCGATGAAAAACATATTAAAGTGCTTAAACTACTTGAAAAGCGTGTGGGTGCCCCCATTGCTCTGACCTGCTACGAAGAAACCGAGCAAAGTAAGTTAAAACGCGAAGAAAATGCCATTGCGCGTAAAAACAATGCCTTCTTTGCGCCACACCCTAATCAGAAACCGGACAAAAAGCAGCGCCGTGAACTGATTAAGATGAAAGCCAAATAGAGAAACTCATGCAAAACGATTTATTACACCGTTATATTTTTGAGCAACACGATGTTCGTGGTGAGCTCGTTCAAGTAAGCGATGCTTTCGCGCAAGTGATCAAAGACCGCGACTACCCTGACGCCGTAAAAAAGCTCTTGGGCGAGCTATTCGTAACCACTTCGTTGTTGACTGCGACACTCAAGTTTCAAGGCCATATTAATGTGCAAATCCAAGGTGATGGACCAGTAAAGTTTGCAGCCATCAACGGCGATCATGAGCAAAACCTACGCGGTGTCGCTCGCATGCAAGGTGAAGTAAAAGGAGATGGGTTACTGGCGCTGATGGGTAAGGGTCATATGATTATTACTATCACCCCAGTCAAAGGCGAACGCTATCAAGGGATTGTGCCGCTAGAGCATGACAGCTTAGCTAAATGCGTGGAACAATATTTTGCCCAATCTGAGCAACTAAAAACACGGATGTGGTTCGCCACGGATATAAGCCCTGGTCAAGAACGTGCAGCGGGCCTTTTCCTGCAAGTCCTTCCCGTCAACCAAGACAAAGCGACTGCTGATTTTAGTCATTTAGAGACGCTCAGCGATACGGTAACCGAAGACGAGTTATTAAATTTAGATGCACACACCGTATTGACTCGCTTGTACCATGAAGACAACCCTAAACTGTTCGAGCCACAGCCAGTGCAGTTTAAATGTACCTGTAGTCGCGAGAAAACCATTGATGCACTCGTTAATGTCGGCAAAGATGAATTACTTGCCGACGTACAGGCGAATGGCGAAATTGTTATTAACTGCCATTATTGCCTCAGTGAATACCGCTTTAACGAAGAGCAAATTAAAGCAATCTTCAATTAATTAAGCGTTCATTCATTTAAAAAGCTCGAGTACGAAAAACTCGAGCTTTTTTGTTTAAAATAATGACACCGGTATCATGAAATTTTGCTTTTTTATGACACCGGTATCACTGAAATTATTCATGTTTTTTCATATAAAACCGCCATTTTTAGGGCTTTCACCGCTCGTATACAGGCAAACCTTCTGTTACTATAAAATCCATAAAGCACTCTCACACAGCTTTAGATTAACCCGTTCAACCTCTCACAATTTTAGGTAAAAAAATGACTTCAAGCGCTACTCGTTTTGTTGATCTTACAACCGCAGAACTGATCGAGCAGGCAGTTCGTCGCGGCGAAGGTACTCTAGCCGCTAACGGTGCATTTGTTGCTAAAACAGGCCGTCGCACTGGTCGCTCTCCTCAAGATCGCTTTATCGTAAAAGAAGCAAGCACTGAAAATGATATTCAGTGGGGCAATGTTAACCGCCCATTCGATGCCGATAAATTTAATGCGTTGTGGGAACGTGTGGAAAACCACGTTGCTGAAAACGATCACTTTGTCTCTCACTTAGAAGTAGGCGCCGATCCAGAGCATTATTTACCTATTGTTGTTACTACAGAAACTGCATGGCACCACGTGTTCGCGAAAAATATGTTCATTGAGCCAAAGCAGTTCAATGCCGCGAATTTACCGCAATGGCAGATTTTGAATGTACCTTCATTCGTATGCGACCCAGAGCGCGATGGCACTAATAGTGATGGCACTGTGATCATTAACTTTGCCGAGCGAAAAGTGTTACTTGCTGGTATGCACTATGCTGGTGAAATGAAGAAGTCGATGTTCTCAGTGCAGAACTTCTTATTGCCAGGGAAAGGTGTTTTACCTATGCACTGCTCTGCAAACGTGGGTGAGAATGGCGATACCGCCTTGTTCTTTGGCCTTTCAGGCACGGGTAAAACCACCCTGTCTGCCGACCCTAGTCGTTTCTTGATTGGCGATGATGAGCACGGTTGGGCTCCTGGTAGCGTCTTCAATATTGAAGGCGGTTGTTACGCCAAATGTATCGACTTATCGCAAAAGAACGAACCGGTTATTTGGGATGCTATTCGCTTTGGTACTATTTTAGAGAACGTGGTACTAGACGACACCCGTACGCCTGATTACAGCGATGCTAGCTTGACGCAAAATACCCGTGCAGCTTACCCACTAGAGCACATTGCCAAGCGCAAAGAAGAAAATCGCGCCGGCGAACCAAAAGCCGTAGTGTTTCTAACCTGTGATGTGAGCGGTGTGTTACCACCAGTATCAGTATTAAGTGAAGAAGCTGCAGCATACCACTTTTTAAGCGGCTACACCGCTAAAGTGGGCTCAACAGAAATTGGCTCAACGTCTGATATTGAATCTACTTTCTCAACCTGTTTCGGCGCGCCATTCTTCCCTCGCCCAGCGGGTGTTTATGCGGAACTATTAATGAAGCGCGTGCGTGAGTTCGGCGCTAAAGTATACTTGGTTAACACTGGTTGGACAGGCGGTCCTTACGGTATTGGTAAGCGTTTTGATATCCCAACCACGCGTGCTGTAGTTGATGCGATTGTGTCAGGCAACTTAGCCGATGTAGAGACCCAACATATCGATGTATTAAACCTAGACGTGCCGGTGGCTGTACCTGGTGTCGACACTGAGGTACTGAACCCTATCAACACTTGGGCTGATAAAGACAAATACAACGAATACGCGAAGAAACTCGCAGACGACTTTAATCAGAACTTCGCTAAATACGATGTTTCTGATGCGATTAAACAAGCCGGCCCGCAAAGCTAAGGGCTGCTGTTTATACTTAGCCATTGCGCTGAGAATTCAATCCCACGCCAGCATTACGCTGGCGTTTTTATTGGTAAGTATATAGTTGCACACAAGCCGCCCTGTTCACGGTTCTTGAGCTCAACCTTGCCATTGTGCATAGTAACGATGCGCTTAATAATCGCCAGCCCTAAACCGCTGCCTTCACTGCCTCGTGCCTGATCACCTTGGGTAAAAGGCGCGAACACCTTCTCCAGCTCAGATTCAGGGATGCCAGGCCCTTTGTCTAACACACTGACACAGACGTATTTCTTGCGCGCACAAAAGTGAGTATTCACCTCTATGCTGTCATCAGAATAGCGCAAGGCATTCTCTATCATATTGGTGAGTACACGCTTGATTGCCACACAACTTATCGGCACATTGGGAAGGCTGGGGTTCAAAGTGAGTGTGATATCTCGGCCATGCTGTTGCTCAGCATGGACCACCTCTTCAACCAAAGCGTTGAGATCTTCAGGTTGGTTATCCCCTTTGTCATGGTGGCGTAGATATTCAATGAACTGATCAATGATTGCGTTCATATCTTCTATATCGTGAATAATACCTTCGCGCAGATAGTCCTCATCATCAGACATCATTTCAGTGGCTAGGCGAATACGGGTCAACGGCGTTCGCAAGTCATGTGATACCCCAGCCATTAACAAGCGCCGATCTTGCTCTAGCGCAGCAATGCTACGCGACATCTGATTGAAGGCTCGCGTTACCTCAACCATTTCAGTCGAACCTTGCTCATCAACAACGGTGCTAAAGTCGCCTTTACTCACCTTCATCGCCGCTTCTTGGAGTGCTTTGAGTGGGCGGTTTAGGTGCCGCGCAAATAACCACCCTCCCAGCACACTGAGAAAGCCAATACTGGTTAGGTAAAAGGTTAAAAACTCAATATTGGCTTCGGTGAAGCCAGATAATGGCACCCGCACCCAGTATCCTGGAGCCTGCGGCGGTTCTATCCAATATACCAATGGATTCGTTTGACTAATACGCACACGGGCCGAGCCATTAAGCTGTTCCGACATAATGTTGGAGAGCATTGAATATTCACGAGCTTGCCCTAGCCCGTTAATGTAAGCCTCGCGCTGGGTGAGTAACTCGATTCCTGTTTCTTCTAAGAAGCGTTTCGACACTTCATCACTGACTTCTACGCCATCATCGACACCAATGAATACCGTTTTCACCTGCTTTGCGAGCATGATATTCACTTGCTCGATGGTCGGCTTGACCACATAGAAGCTCACCGCAACATAGGACACCACTTGGTTTATAAGTAGCAAAGCACCAACTAAAAATACCGTTTGCCCAAATGCGCTTTTGGGAAATAAGCTCATTTACTTGTTGCCGTCGGGCACAAATACATAGCCCAGTCCCCATACTGTTTGGATATAACGAGGGTTCGCGGCATCGGCTTCAATCATCCGTCTTAGACGTGATACTTGCACATCGATACTGCGCTCCAAAGCGCTATAATCACGGCCCCTGGCCAAGTTCATAAGCTTATCGCGGCTCAGTGGTTCACGTGGGTGTGAAACGAGGGCTTTCAGCACCGCGAACTCACCACTGGTCAGTGAAATAACCTCATCCCCTTGAGTCATTTCTCGCGTTGCCAGATTTAGCGCAAAATCACCGAACTTAACTAAGTTTTCTTCTGATGAAGGCGCACCCGGCACTTCTTTAGCGCGACGACGCAAAATGGCCTTCACTCGAGCCAATAGTTCGCGTGGGTTAAACGGTTTAGGAATGTAATCGTCAGCACCTAACTCGAGGCCAATAATGCGGTCAACCTCGTCACCCTTAGCGGTCAACATCACGATAGGGATTTCATTTTCTTTTTGTCGCAAACGACGACAAATTGAAAGGCCATCTTCGCCGGGCAACATTAAGTCTAAAACCATCAAATGAAAGTTTTCTCGTTCTAATAGCTTATCCATTTGTTCGGCATTGGCGGCGCTGCGTACGATAAATCCTTGCTCAACTAGATAGCGCTCCAAAAGGCTGCGTAAGCGCATGTCATCATCGACAACGAGGATTTTTGTTGTTTCCTGTCCCATTATTTTTCTTTTCGTTGTTTTTCCTCCATTAACTATATTCGAAATAGCGGGCAGGGGAAATGTACAACACCAATTAGATTGTTACATTTGTTGTCGGCCTAACTATCGTCACTGCGATAGTGAATGTCATTGATGTACCAAAGTTTGCGCCCTGTCGGGGTAGATACCCAGGCCTCATCATCAACCTGCTTTTTTAACAACGCTCGCGCCATTGGTGCATCAATTGAGATGACAGTTTTGCTATCATAAATTTCATCTGGACCGACAATTTGAAAGCGTAACACTTCGCCTTGTTCATCTTCCACTTCGACATAGGCGCCAAAAAATACTTTTCCTTCTTGCTGAGGGCTGTAATCAACAACTTGAAGGTCTTCTAAGCGCTTACGCAAATAACGCACGCGCCTGTCTATTTCCCTCAGACGCTTTTTATTATACTGATAATCGGCATTTTCCGAGCGATCACCTAAGCTCGCCGCCCAAGCGACTTTCTTCGTTACTTCTGGGCGCTCGGTGCGCCATAAGTGGTCTAACTCTCGTTGCAACTGCTGGTATCCACGGCGTGTAATTAATTTCGTTTTCATTGCTTTTTGTTCAGTTTTAATTCACAGTCTGCATTACATAGTTAAATGTAGCGGTATTTTTAGGCGAGTATAGTGATGCACAAATACAGTGTAAAACACATAATATTATTGGTACTCAGCCTACTTGTGCTTAACAGCTGGGGAGTTGCCAATGCTCACACGCAATTTTGTAGCGTTACTGATCAGCCGAGTGTCGCCCTCGAGTTAGAAGCTACCTCAAGCCCAGCTCAAGATAAAGACAGCGAGAAAGATTTTGACTTTACCGCTGCTTCACTTTCAGCAAATACATACCAATCCTTAGCACTTAGAGCGACTCACACCGAGCTAGGTAAGGGTGCACTATGTAACTTACGCCCACAACAACGAGCGCCTCCCATTTTCTTTAAATAAGCTGTTTTTTATTAACAATTATTTGGAGAAGATCATGACTGATTTTAAAACCTTACGTACTCATTATGTAACAAGTGCGAGCCAATTTACTGCTCCCCAAGTTGTACCTGAGGCGTTAAACACCAACAGTAATGCCATGACATTACTGCAAGATTTTACAGCCCAAGCGCCTGTTCGCATTTTGGCTAACACCCCTTTGAACGCTGCACGAAAACTTGCCAGCGCTACTCCCACCAACGCATTGTTAGTGGTCGATGAACAGAATAACGTGCTAGGCGTTACTTCTAGCGTCGAATTACAGAGCGCGCGAGTCACGACCCAAGCCGCACAAATGGGCATCAACCCTAGTGAGCTACTGGTTCATGACATGATGCGTTCGCTGCATACCCTGCCCTGTATCAGTATGCTTGCTGCACGTAATACCACCTTGGGTAATGTACTCAGCACTATGGAACACCGTGGCAGTTTCTATTTATTAGTGACTGACAAAGAGCAAGTAACTGGAGTTTTCTGCGCCCGTGCTATTGCCAGAAAGTTAGGTATCGCATTAGATATCACTCCTGTCGCACAATCTTTTCAAGAGGTTGTAGCCAGCGTCGAGCATCCGCATTAACAAAGTTTTGCAAAGTGAAACACCTCGCCAGGGACGGCGAAATTTGCCCTTCTGTTCACTGTTGGCTGTGATATTATCCAATGCAATTATGATTAATGTGCCCGTATTAGGGCGACAAGTGTAAAGGTTTTCAATGGGCAATCTCACAACTTTGCTTGCGCAAGAGTTGCAAGCGCAAGAGCAACAGGTGATCGCAGCAACCAAGTTGCTTGATGAAGGGGCAACAGTACCGTTTATCGCGCGTTACCGAAAAGAAGTTACTGGTGGATTAGACGATACTCAATTACGCACCCTAGAGCAGCGATTAGGTTACCTGCGTGAGCTCGAGGAGCGCCGTCAATTCATTACTAAAACCATTGCAGAGCAAGATAAGCTCACTGGCGAACTGCAAGCTGACATCGCCGCAGCAACGACTAAAACAGAGCTTGAAGACCTCTACCTTCCCTACAAGCCCAAGCGCCGCACAAAAGGGCAAATTGCTATCGAAGCGGGTCTAGCGCCCTTGGCCGATGCCTTATTCGAGAACCCTGATCTTGACCCACAAAGCCAAGCTTCAGAATATGTCGATGCCGATAAAGGAATCGCAGATAATAAGGCAGCATTAGATGGTGCCCGCGCTATTCTGATGGAGCGCTTTGCCGAAGATGCCAAGCTGCTCGCCAAGTTACGTGCACATATTAAGCAACATGGTCATATTGAAAGTAAGGTCATTGCTGGCCAAGAGCAGTCAGGAACTAAATACCAAGATTACTTTGAACACAGTGAAGGTGTGGCGAGTGTTCCCTCTCATCGCGCTTTAGCCATGCTTCGTGCGCGCAACGAGGGCGTACTGGCACTGAGTATTAACCCAGACGCCGAGAGTGCTGATGGCAATGCTTTATGTGTGTCGATGATAGCCGAGCATTTCAATTTGCCGCTAGAAGGCAAAGCAGCCAGTACCTGGCTCGCACAAGTGGCGCAGTGGACATGGAAAGTGAAGCTATCACTGCATCTAGAGAATGAGTTTTTAGCGGCGATGCGTGAGCATGCAGAAACCGGTGCCATAGATGTGTTTGCCAAGAACCTAAAAGATTTATTAATGGCTGCGCCAGCAGGTGCAAAAGTCACTTTAGGCCTTGATCCTGGCTTGCGTACCGGGTGTAAAATGGCCGTTGTCGATAGCACCGGCAAAGTCTTAGCAACCGCCACCATCTTCCCACATGCTCCACAAAATCAATGGGATAAATCGCTACGTACGATTGAGCAACTGTGTCGTCAGCATAAAGTCGAGTTAATTGCTATTGGTAATGGCACCGCCAGCCGCGAGAGCGATAAACTCATCGCTGAACTGATCAAGGCACAACCGGAGCTCAAACTGAATAAAGTGATGGTCAGTGAAGCGGGCGCCTCGGTGTATTCTGCGTCTGAGTTTGCAGCTCAAGAGTTTCCGGATTTAGATGTCTCATTACGTGGCGCGGTTTCTATTGCCCGCCGCTTGCAAGACCCGCTAGCAGAGCTGGTAAAAATTGAACCAAAATCTATCGGTGTTGGCCAATACCAGCACGATGTATCACAAAGTCAGCTTGGGCAAACCCTGACTTCAGTTGTAGAAGACTGTGTAAATGCCGTGGGTGTTGACGTAAATACCGCATCTGCGCCCCTATTAACTAGAGTTTCCGGACTGAATAAAACCTTGGCGCAGAACATCGTTCAATACCGTGATCAGCATGGTGCCTTTGCAAGTCGCTCTGAGCTGAAAAAAGTAGAGCGCCTAGGTCCTAAAGCCTTTGAACAAAGTGCCGGATTCTTGCGTATTGTCGGTGGTAAAGATGCTCTGGACGCTTCAGCTGTGCACCCAGAAGCCTACCCTGTCGTAAAGGCCATTTGCGCAAAAACGGGTAAGCCCATTGATGCCCTGATAGCCAATGCAGAAGCATTGAAAGACGTCAATCCACAAGAATATATCGATGATAAGTTTGGCCTGCCTACGGTCACCGATATTATTGCAGAACTACACAAACCGGGCCGCGACCCACGCCCTGAGTTTAAGACTGCGGCCTTTAAAGCCGGTGTTGATACCATAGCCGATTTAAAGCCGGGCATGGTGCTTGAGGGAGTCGTTTCCAATGTCGCCAACTTTGGCGCCTTTGTTGATGTTGGCGTCCATCAAGATGGTTTAGTTCATATTTCTGCGTTAACCGACAAGTTTATTAGCGATCCACGCGAAGTGGTCAAAGCCGGTGATATTGTTAAAGTAAAAGTAATGGAAGTGGATGTGTCGCGTAAGCGCATCAGCTTCACCATGCGCTTAAACGATGAGCTACCGGCTGCTGGTGCGGCGAAAGCGGAGCGCAAACAAACGAGAAAGCCTCAAGGCGCTACAAACAAAGGTAAAGGCGCACCGCGCAAGCCTAAAGAAGCGAATAACGCCGCTATGGGTAATGCATTCGCTGAGGCCTTTGCCAAACTTAAGAAGTAAGCTTTTTTAAGATAGAAAACGCAGCAACCGCTGCGTTTTTTTTGCCCTCACTAACGCATCAGCAGTCGCTATGATGGTGCCGTTGCTTTTAAATAAATCATTTCAGGCAGAAATAGGAAATGTGTCGAGTATAGGGGTGACGAGTAAGGGGAAAGTAGCGCTAAACCTGCGCCATAAAAGCCGATTGCTTGCGCTCTTGCGGCGCACTGACTTGCTGATAAAAATCGGCAATACGCAGGGCTCTTGATTCAACCTCTTGGTCACGCTCAAAACGACGAGTAGGCTCATTGGTTGCGAATGCTGGCGGTGTTGGCGTTTCGTCCTCTTCAGAGATGTTGAGCTGTTGCCCAGCCAACTCAGCCTGAGCCCGGGCCAGCTTTTGCGTTGCTTCATTCGCTATGGCTCGATCAGCACCGGAGGGCTCTGCTGGCGCCAACGCCGCTGAGCGTACCTGCTGCATCTTCTCGATGGTTGCTTGTGGGTCGCCCGGTACTTCACCCACATCTATTTGTACTTCCCCACCCACCGCGTAATTTTTGCCATCTGGACCACGTTGATAGTCGTAGCTCGGTGAGCCGGCATATTGACCCCCTATCGATGCATGGGCTTGTTCGTGGGTTCGAACTTCACGGTCACGTTCTGCAAGCTCTTGGATTTGTTGCTGTTCCTGCTCGCGCTGCTGTTGCTGCTGCTCGCTAGATTGCTCCTCAGACCCCTCACTGTCGCGCTCGTTAATCGTTTTCTGCTGGGCAACTGTTTCTTTTTCGCTGCTTTGCGCGTCTTTACTCTGACCGGGATTACGTGCCTTGTCTGCGTCTGATGCAGCTTTATTATCGGTTGCGCTCTGTGCTGGCTGCTTAGGCTCGGGGATCACTTCGCGCAGCTGGTTGTCACGCCTTACACTCTCGGTGTAAACGTTTGCGGTATTAAAATTAATAGTTGGCGTTGGCGTGACTATGTTCATGTCTATGCACGAATATCAATAATTGTTCCTAACACTTCATCGGCAGTACGAATTGACTCAGTGTTAGCTTTAGCGTTGAACTCAGCTACTTTAAGATTCACCAGCTCCTCATCCACGCGCGGAGCCTGTGACACCGGAGCCGTTACCGCTTCATCAGCATTGGCACCTTGAAGTTGACGACCCTGTTGAGTTTGCTGTTGGTCTTGGCGCTCAATAGTGGCGCGATTAATGTTAGCGGTCGCTTGCTCAACATCTTGTTGAGCGCGATTAAAGCCTTCTACACCAGCATTAAAAATAGCTCCTACAGGCATAACTTTCCCACCTACATTACAATTACACTTATAGTTATTATTGCGCAAAAAGTAGACGAAATAAAGGTGTTTCGGCTATGTCTCGCTGGTTTTAGGTCAAAGCATTGATTTTAAAGTAGCTAAAAATTCATCTTTATGAGATATGAAAGGCGCATGAGAGGCCTTATCAAGCACGGCGATATCTAAATCGCTACGCAACGCCTGCATTTGTGCAATAGCTTTGTAGGGAACCAAGGCATCCAAACGACCAAAAATAGCACCCACTGGTTGCTTAATATGGGCAAACTCGTGGCGTAAGTCATGGTGTTGTAAAATATCCAGGCCTTGGCGCAATGCCTCAGCCTGAGGCGGTGGTGCTTGCTTAAGTAACGCTTTTAATTGCTTTGTATCGGCACGGGCGGTATCACTACCCATTGCTTGAATAGCCAAAAAGCGTTCGATGGTTTTTGCGCTGTTGTTCAGCAGTTGCGAGCTAAAATCTTCTAGAACCTGTGCTTTTATACCCGGCCAGTCGGCTTGTTGGGCAAAAAATGGAGTGGATGCCACAAGGATAACTTTGCTGACCTTATGCGGGTGAAAATAGGCAAGGTAAAGCGCCACCAACCCACCTAAAGACCACCCCACGATAACGCTGTTGTCCTGCAGTTGATCTGCAAGCACCGCACTCATAGTCGGTAAATCATAAGTGTGTAACTGCTGACTCTCACCATATCCTGGCAAGTCCAACGCACGTACCTCGCCATCAAATAAAAAGTTGAGTTCTGGGCGAATAAGCTCCCATACCTTATTATTCATTCCCCAACCGTGCAGTAACACCAATTGTTTTTGCATTTTCTAACGACCACACCCACTATTAAAACGGATCGCCTGGGCTAAGAGCCCAAGCACGCAATGTAGCAATAATAACGGGATTTAAAGGTTATGCAATGGACGCTCTATCACACCTGCGCAGTTGGCTATTTCCGCAGTACTGCAAGCTTTGTTCACAGTCTCTGCCGATAGGTGCACAGTTATGTCAACACTGTTGCGCGACATTTAGCACCTTCACTGAGCCCGACTTATTAGTTCGTGCCGATATTCAACGACTGTTTCCATTGCGCTATGTTGATCACTTAGTGGCTTTGCAGTGGTATCGGCCACCCGTGAGTACTTGGCTAAAGCAATACAAGTACGCCCATCAGCTGCACTACCAGGTCGCCGTGTCACAGCTTTTACAGCAGCATTTATATACTCTTAGCCGTGCTGATAATTGGCAATGGCCTGATAGTATCGTGCCTATCCCTTTAGCTCATCCCCGGCTTGTTTGGCGCGGCTTCAATCAATGTGTGCTGCTTTGGCAGCAGGCGGTGCCACAAGGTTTATTTGTCGCCAATGCTCTTGCCAGACCATTGAGCACAAAGCAACAAGCTAAGCTGGGAGCGCGTTCGCGACGCAAAAACTTAGCTAACGCCTTTACCGTTAGAATGCGTGTTCAGGGTATGCACATTGCCATCGTTGATGATGTCATGACCACAGGCGCTACCGTAGACAATGCTGCTCGTAAGTTAAAAGACGCTGGGGCAAAAGAGGTATCGGCCTGGGTTGTGTGCCTAACCGCAAAGTAAAAAGAGCCGGCTAAAGCCGGCTCTTTGGATTATTCACCGCGAGCGTGAATATGCTCACCGAAGAATAAGGCATTACTAAAGATACGGCTAGTGCCATACCAGAAACCTCGGAAAACCGGATTGTCTGTCATCGCGACCACCGTACCTTGCCCATATGAGTGCGCAACAATGGCTCCTGCATTAGCGATTTGCGTTACGTTATTATCATGGGTAAACCCAGCTAATAACGGCTTCTCGGTGTATTTCGCTACGTTAACAAATGGAGCACTGGATTGCTCAAGCAAAAAGGTGCTGTTTTTGAATACTGGCAGCTGCTTACGAGTTAACGAGTAGCTCAGCGGGTGCGTTAAATCGACTTCCGTATTAAAAATAGCCCCGGCGATACGCTGCTTACCGGCAAGCATATCTTGGTCACCATATTTGAGACCTTCGGTTGCGAATACTGCGGCCATATCTTTACGCGATACATAACTGGCTTTTAGTATTTGTTGGTCAACCAAGAACTTAGCTCCACCTTTTTGGCCCCAGATAACACCACCGCGTTTAACCCATTTTTGTAGTGCCACTTTTTGCGCTTTACTCATTGCCGAGTAGCGGCCATTGGCGAGCACGATGTGGGTGTAATTATCTAGATTCACACCACTTAGGTTGTCCAACTCAATAATGCTTGGCGTGATACCCACATGGCGATCTAAGTAATACCACAGCTCGCCCACCTCGTACTGGCTGGTTTGCTTACCGCCCACCAGCAAGACTTTTGGTAAGTGCACAGGAGCAAGCTGCCGCGAACCTAAATCAACGCCTTTACTGGTTAATCCTGAATCCAAGGCAACGATAGGTATAGCAAAGCGTTGTTGCGCCTCATTTAAAATATCTAGCCAATGTTCGTGTTGTTGTATGCCTGCTGGAATAACAATAGATCCCGCCGCAAACTCTTTTGTCGCGTTACCACTTTTTGCACTCAGTGGTGCTAAGGCAACGCGAGCGTTGACTCCCTCACGCAGCAAGTAGCTCAATAATTTAGGTGCATCATAGTCGAACCACTCAAAGGCATACGCGTAGTGTCTTGTTAGTTCTTGCGCTGATGGCTGCGCACCCTGTTGCCATGGCTGCTCTGCAAGCTCCAGCCCCCAAGTACTGCTTAATGGCGCAAACTCAAGGTTAAAGGCATGGGCAAGTGTCCAAGCAGATACGTCATAAAAGGTATTGTCGTTAAAACTTTGCTGCTCAGAGAAAATTGACTTAATCAGTCGGTATTGGCGTTGCGCCAGTGGCACAAAGTAGCTATTAGCCGCAGCAAACGTGTGCTTATCAACAGTGGTTTGTTCTTCGAGTGCATAAGCCTTAATTTGATGCTGCGCGAGTAACTCTAAGAAATAATCTAAACGGGTAGCATCCTTAGGTGCGCTCACCACATAACCTTTCAACTTGTCTTTATCTGCGAGCTTACCTACTTGTTGGTAAAAGTCCTGCTGATAATCAAGTAGCTGCTGACGGTTTTCAAGCACCGCGTCAAAAGTAGAGAAGCTAGTGAGGAGCTGGTTTTTTATGGTGAAAGCAAAGTCCATTTGACCATTAACAGTATCTTGAACATGGCCTCGGCTACTCGCCTGCTCAAAGAGAATACCGATGCTGCCATTCACATCTGGGTAAGTGGAACCTTTACCAACATAAAAATCATCAAATGCTTCTTCGGTAAAATATAAGCGCTCTTCACTATCAAGGATGCGAGCATGATGTTTCGCGATGGCTTTGGTTAGATCAACATTACCATTGGGTGTTAGCGGGTTTTTCCGTGATGGTATGCCTGGCTGAAAGAAATAAGTGCTGTTTGGCCCCATCTCATGAAAGTCGGTCAGCACATTGGGCTGCCACTTATGGAACTGAGCAATACGTGCCCGAGACTCAGGGTGTTGCAGTAGTAACCAGTCGCGATTTAAGTCAAACCAATAATGGTTAGTGCGACTGCTCGGCCAGTTTTCATCGTGTTCGCGTGTGTGAGGGTCGGCACTGGGTGTCATGGCTCGGTTTGAGTTTGCCCAGTTTGCAAAACGTGCCAAGCCATCTGGGTTCAGCGACGGGTCCAACAGCACCACAGTGTCATTGAGTAGCTTCTCAACACGCTGATCTTGTGCTGCGGCCAAGTAATACGCCACTAATAACGCCGCATTACTGCCTGAAGATTCATTACCATGAACACTATAACCCATGTAAACCACAGCTGGGTCATCGTTCGTGCTTGGCTCACCCTCTAAGCGCGCTAAGTGTTGTGCGCGAACTTGTTCGATATCGGCTAGGCGTTGTGGTGCAGCAAACGTTAACATCAGCAATGGTCGCTGCTCATGGGTGTAACCAATGGTTTCAATATTGACACGTTCGCTGGCATCGGCCAAAGCACGCATATAGTAAACCAGTTGATCGTGGCGTACATGCCATTCACCGACTTCATACCCGAGCACCGACTGAGGTGTAGGGACATTAGGATCGAACTGAATATCATTGTTAAAGTAGTAGTCGAGCGGCTTAGCACTCAGTGAAGATGCAAATAAAAGCACCACTAGAAAAAGTATTCGACGCATGGAATTTATTGCTGTTAGAGGACCATAGTCCTCACGCTACCACCCGATTAAAATTAAGCCAACTTTTTACGGTCAACACTGGCGACAACGCGATGAGCAGAGTATGATACGCAGTAACCGAGTAAAATAGTCAAGTATAGCGTTGTTACTATGATCACAATTTCAGAATCTGCTCAAAGCCACTTTGCCAAATTGCTTAGTGAGCAAGCCGAAGGCACCAACATCCGTGTATTTGTTGTCAATCCTGGCACATCACAAGCTGAGTGCGGGGTGTCTTACTGCCCTGCCGATGCCGTTGAGGAAGGTGACATTCGTCTGAACTTCAATGGCTTCGATGCTGTTGTCGACAGTGAGAGTGCACCCTTTTTGGAAGATGCCGAAATCGACTTTGTTACCGACCAAATGGGCACACAACTCACTCTCAAAGCACCTAATGCTAAAGCACGTAAGTTGTCTGACGATGCCTCATTAGAGGAGCGTGTAGAGCACATGTTGCAAACTGATGTGAACCCACAGCTTGCGAATCACGGCGGTCAAGTACAGCTAGTAGAAATTACCGCTGATGGCATTGCCATTTTACAATTCGGCGGCGGCTGTAATGGTTGTTCAATGATTGATGTGACCCTCAAAGAGGGTATCGAGAAGGAAATGGTCGCTAAATTTAGCGAAATCTCTGGCGTGCGTGATATCACCGAGCATAGCCGTGGCGAACACTCATACTACTAAGTTTAAACGCCTAGTATATAGCTTGGGCAGCGAGCCCAAGCTAAGCCTCAGGCGATTTTTTATCGGTTTAGGCTTATTTGCCATCGCCATGGGCCTGATTGCGGCAGGCTACTTTTATGTACCACTGTTACAAGTCCCTGGCCTTATTCTACTCGCCGTTGCCCTATTTTTTGCCTTTTGGGGCTATCTGGGAATTTTTGCTAATCGCTTTTCGCAGGTTATATCAGCAACTGATGTGACTTGGCCAGACGATGATAACGCAGCGCCAAAGTAATCCCGCGCAAGCCCATAAAGGCCGCCATCGCCGCCCACAGCGCGTGATTACCTAAACCTTGAGTCAGGGCAAAAACACCAAAGAAGCCCACAGCTGCTGAGAAGATCATGGTATTGCGCATATCCTTGGCCCGCATTAGCCCCACAAAAACACCATCGAATAGAAAACAGCCCATAGCGATAAGTGGCATGGCGATAAGCCAAGGTAAATAAGTAATCGCCATGGCGTTAACTGCGGGCACATCGGTCAGCAGACGAATAATTTGCCCACCACCGAGTAGGAAGATAAGTGCATATAGCAACGCAAAAACTAAGCCCCATTGCATACTGATACGCACCCACATACGCACACGTTGCTCATCTTTGGCCCCTTTAGCCTGCCCCACTTTGGCCTCCGCTGCATAAGCAATACCATCCATAGCAAAACTGATTAGCAGTAAGAAATTCATTAACACCGCGTTCGCCGCCAACACCACATCACCAAGACGCGCCCCGTAAAAAGTCATAAAGCTAAAGCACAGCTGCAGCATCAGCGAACGAAAGAAAATATCGCCATTGAGACGCAACAAGGCGCCTAACTGCAGTAGTTTAGGGGATAAATACCAGTGCCATTGTAATTGATGGCGTTTAAATAAACGGCTCACTAACCACAGTGCAAACACGAGAGCGCAGTAATCAGCCATCACGGATGCTAAGGCCGCACCTTTGACTCCCATTTCTAGGCCCAATACGAAGTAAAGATCGAGTGCTATATTGACCACATTGGTTAATAACACCAGCAGAAAAGGGCCACGACCATACTGTACACCGAGCATCCAACCCAACAACACCAAGTTACTCAGTGCTGCGGGGGCACTGTAAATACGAATATAAAAGTAATGATTGGCTTGCTCAATTGTTTGCGCCGAGGCATCGGAGAGTTGTGCCATTAACCAGGCTAAAGGATGCTGGCAAACAATAAGTAGTAGCGCCACCAGCAGCGCTAACATGATACTTTTCTGTAGCGAGGCCACAAGCTGGCGCTTGTTTTGTTCGCCATAGGCCGTGGCAATAAGCCCGGTGGTACTCATGCGCAAAAAGCCCGCCAGCCAAAACAACATGGAAATAACCGTTGCACCTAGGGCTATACCTGCTAAATAATGGGCACTCCCGAGGTGACCTATGACCGCCGTATCAACCAAGCCTAGTAATGGCACGGTGATATTCGATAGAATCATAGGCCCAGCAAGCATCAATAAGCTTTTATGGTGGGTATTATGTTTAAAAAAGTGTCCCATGTAGTAATTTTCTCTTTCTTTGCACTGGCGTGCGCATCGGCTCAAGCTGCCGTTATTCTACAGTATCATCACGTAAGTAAAACCTTGCCTAAGGTCACCAGTGTTGATGCCAGTACATTTCGTGCTCATATGCAGTACCTTAAAAAAAATGATTTTAAAGTCATTGCGTTAGACACTCTGATTGAAGGACTCAAACAGGGCGAAAACTATAATGATAAAACCGTGGCCATTACCTTTGATGATGGTTACGACAACAACATTGAGCAAGCAGCGCCTATTCTTAACGAGTTCGGCTACCCCTATACCATATTTGTTAACCCCAAACTTATTGATGAGCAGCGCAGCTATGTCATGACCTGGGAGCAGCTCAAGACACTCAGTCAGCAAGGTGCCCTTATCGCTAATCATAGCGCTCAGCATGACTATCTGCACCACCGCTTAGATGGCGAGAGTGACGCCCAATGGCAAGAGCGTATCCGCGCGGATTTACAGTATTCAGAAAAACGTATAGAGGAAGAGTTGGGTTACAGCTTAAAGTATTTAGCCTACCCTTATGGCGAATTTGACCGAGCCTTACAAAAACTGGTGCAAGACATGGGTTATGTTGGCATAGGACAACATTCAGGGGCCGTAGGCCCAGACAACGACTTTACGCGTTTACCACGTTTTCCCGCATCTGGTTTTTATGCAGACTTGGATACCCTGTCTACTAAACTGGCATCCCTGCCGTTTCATATCGATACCTTAACCTATGACGATACGGTCACGACAAAACGCCAACCTGAACTGACGATCTCGTTCAAAGAAAAAGGCTTTCATCAAAATCAATTCGCTTGCTATGTGTCTGGTCAAGGTCGGGCCGAACTCAACTGGCTCTCTGCTAAGCAGGTTAAAATCACCGCTAAACAAGAGTTGGGAGACGGGCGTGCCCGTTACAACTGCACTGCGCCTTCACAACAAGCGAGCGGGCGCTACTTTTGGTTTTCACAACCTTGGGTGATCACTTCTTCGCCTGCTCAATAAGCCATTGCGGAGATTTAGCTAAACTCAAGGTTACCTGTGCGGCCCCAAGGTCAATGGCGGCCTTGGGCATGCCCCAAACCACTGAACTTGCCTGATCCTGGGCCGCTGTTACTGCTCCTGCCTGTTTTAACTGTAACAGCCCCTTGGCACCATCAGCCCCCATGCCCGTTAGTAATAGTGCACAGGTGTGCTTAGCTAGTTGTTGCTCAACAATGGACGAAAACATCACATCCACCGCTGGACGATGACGATTAACCGGTTCGCTTGATGACAACCGACACTCCAGTTTACCGCCTTTACGCTGCACCATCAGGTGCTCGCCACCTGGCGCGATATAGATATTGCCCGCCTTAATGACTTGCTCATCACTTGCCTCATGCACCTGCATCGCACAAACATTATTCATACGTATGGCAAAAGACTGGCTGAATACCGGTGGTATGTGTTGGGTGATAACCACCGCAGGGAAGTTTTCAGGTAAGCGAGTAATCACTTCTTTAATAGCTTCGGTACCACCGGTAGATGCACCTATGGCTACGAGGTGGTTGAGTTTAAACTGTTGGTCTTTTTGAACGGTTACCGGCGCAAGTGTTTTGCTGGAGTGACGACGAATGTTGGCCTTAGCCGCAGTGCGCACTTTTTGCTGTACTGAACCTGCATAAGCTTGCATTTGGGCGCGAACATTATTGGTGGGCTTAGCAACAAAGTCTACAGCTCCCAACTCCAACGCTTCGAGTGTAATGGGTGCGCCCTGCTGGGTCAGTGTCGAAATCATCACCACCGGCATTGGTCGCAAGCGCATGAGGTTTTTTAAAAAGCTGATGCCATCCATTTTTGGCATTTCAATATCGAGAGTGAGCACATCAGGGTTGAGCTGTTTTATCATCTCCCTTGCCTGGTAGGGATCGCTGGCACAGCCCACCACCTCCATATCATGGGCGTCAGTAATAATTTCCTTTAATAGTGACTGGATTAGCGCTGAGTCATCGATAATTAATACACGGATCATGGTCACTCCTAAAACAGCTCAATATCGGTATTGCTGTCTGTCTGCTCAAGATCGCGAAGGTATTTCAGTTCTCGTTTCTGAATAGTGTCGTTGTGCATTGTGCGCAGCTTTTTCACCTTCACTGCGCCTGATTCTGGGTGAAAGAGCACTTTTCTCGGCCAAGGGCCACCTACATCATGTGCAACCAAGTTGAGCCCTTCCTCCTTTAGATATGCATTGGCAAAGCGGATATTGCCCATACCGACATCGGTCATAGAGCGAATAATCTTGCCGCCACCAAATAGTTTCACTTGTAGGTTCTTGCGCAATCCACCATTTTTAACAATTTCATTAATCAAAAATTCCATTGCCCAGTTCCCATAGCGGCAGTCGGTGCTATCGGGATCTATTTGCTCCAGCTGCAAAGAGCTGGGTAACATAAAATGATTCATACCACCGATCCCCATTACCGGGTCGTAGATACACGCAGCAATACATGATCCCAGTACCGTTGACACCAACTCATCTTGCTTGGTGACATAAAACTCACCGGGCAACACCTTAGCCATCACTTTATTGCGGCCTGAGTCCCAAAACCGTTTTATTTGCTCAAACCCGCGTAAGGTTGGCTTGAATGCTGGGTTCATGAACCTACCTTAGAATACATAGTACGACCTAGGTTATTGAACTGAGTTTGCTCTTTACCCATGGTTTCGGAGTGGCCTAAAAATAAGTGTCCTCCGGGTTTGAGCCGCTGTGCAAATAAATTGTAGAGGTGCTCTTTGGTCACTTTGTCGAAGTAAATCACTACATTTCGGCAAAAAATAACGTCGAATTGGCCCTTCATAGGCCAAGGCTCGAGTAAGTTTAAGCGCTTAAAAGTAATGTACTTCTGTAGTGCCTGCTTCACTTTCATTTGTTCGCCACTGCGGCTTTTTAAAAACCATGTTTTCAACAGTGGCTCCGGGATCCCTGTGACCTGTCGCTGGTTGTACACTCCCTGTTGTGCGCTGTGCAGCACATTGGAGTCTAAATCGGTCGCGAGAATCTTGATATCCCAGCCAACACGCGGACAAACTTTGGCAACCGACATCGCAATGGAGTATGGTTCCTCGCCTGTGGAACACCCTGCCGACCAGATACGAATTTTATGATCGCGAGTATTTTCTTTTAACGCTCGCGGGAGCAGCTCCTTTTCTAGGTAATCGAAGTGGTGCTTCTCACGGTAAAATGACGTTAGATTGGTGGTCAATGCGTTAATAAAGTGGCTCAGCTCCTGCTCGGGATGCTGCTCCAAAAACGCTAGGTATTGCTTGAATTTGGTAAACCCGTATTGGCGCAACCGTTTTGCCAGCCGCGAATACACCATTTCTCGTTTATGCGGTCCGAGCACGATGCCGCACGCTTGATAAACTTGCCCAGCAATACTTTTAAAGTCTTTATCTGTAAAAATAAACTCCGACATTGCTGGGCCTCCTCGCCAATACGCACTTTAGTTGGGCACATCATGTAGCCACTACGCTATTAAAATTCTTCCCACTCGTCTCCATCATCAACAAAGTTATTCCCTGAGGGGGCAGGTGATTTATTTGCTTGCGTTTTAGCTCCGTTCAAACGTTTCACAGCATTACTCGGGCTGGTACTCATATCCGGAAGAGCTGCTTGCATATTGATGGAGAAAAAACTCAGTAGCTGGCGCATACTATTGGCCTGCTCCGCCATCGATTCGCTAGCAGCAGAGGCTTGTTCAACCAAGGCTGCATTTTGTTGAGTCATCTCATCCATTTGCGCCACGGCTTTATTTACTTGTTCAATACCTGAACTTTGCTCAATTGAGGCTTCTGAAATATCAGAGATCATTTGCGTTACTTTTTGCACCGACTCAACAATGTCCTGCAACGTTGCACCTGATTCATTCACTAATACGGTGCCATCCTCAACCTTGCCGACACTGTCACGGATAAGCTCCTTAATTTCTTTGGCCGCACCCGCTGAGCGTTGTGCTAAGTTACGCACTTCACCGGCAACCACCGCAAAGCCGCGACCTTGCTCACCAGCTCGCGCCGCTTCCACGGCGGCATTAAGTGCAAGCAGGTTGGTTTGAAAAGCAATCTCATCAATAACACCAATAATGTCGGCAATTTTCTTACTCGCTTCGTTAATCTCTGCCATGCCTGAGACAGCACGATTAACCACGTCGCCACCTTGCTTGGCTTTGTCGCATGTTTTCTCTGCAAGCTCACTGGCAACCTTGGCATTATCGGCATTTTGCTTCACCGTGCTGGTCATCTCTTCCATACTCGATGCGGTTTCTTCCAACGATGAAGCTTGTTCCTCGGTACGCTGGCTTAAGTCGGTGTTACCTTGTGAGATTTCCTCCGCTCCCGTTGCCACCAAGTTGGCTGAGCTGGTGATCTTCTCAATCATCTCGGTGAGCTTATCAGCGGTACTGTTGGCATCACGCTTGAGCTTTTCGAAGGCTCCCTGGAAGTCACTATCAATACGCTTAGTTAAATCACCATGAGCTAATGAATCCAGCATAGTGGCCGTTTCATCCACTGCTTCATCCACTACCTCTACCAGTTGGTTGAGGCCTTTAGATAAACGCAGGAAGAAGTCATCTTTGCCATCTAAACTCACGCGAGCATTCAACTCCCCTCGGCGAGCAGCGCCTACTAAGTCATTAATTTCTTTTTCAATAGAGACCTCGGCGGTGCGATCGTCCCACTCGACTACGGTCCCCGCACGCTCACCTTCCTCGGTTAATATTGGATTGGCAACTAATCCGAAGGTCCGCCCACCGACGACAATCTCTGTACTGTAGGTGGTAGAGAGTTTCTCTAACATTGAGCGTTGATGCGCTGGGTTTTTATGAAATACATCAATGTTTTGACCAAGTAAGTTGTTACTGTCGAAGTTGGGTAAGTCTTTGCGTAAGTCTCGCTCAGCATTGCGCATCATGTTGACCACCGCCTCGTTCAAATACACGATATTATGGTCATTGTCGGCAATCATGGTATTGGTCGAGACATTATCTAAGGCACGGCGTACACGTAGGTTCTCTCGTGCTGCCTGTTTTTGTTTCTCCTCTCGAGCAAGCTCTTCGGTCATATCCTGCCATTCAACAATGGTCCCTAGACGCTTGCCATCTTCGTCAACCCAAGGCGTTGCTATTAGGTTGAAAGTCAGCCCGGCAAGTTTAAGGTTAGTGTTGTAGGGTTCATCAAGTTTTGCCAGCATTGCCCGCTGGTGCGACGGTTTAGCATGGAAGTCATCCACGCACGTTCCTATCAAGTCATCCACTTTAAAGTTAGGCAATGCTGATTGAATTTGTTTCTCGCGATTGCGCAGCATGGCTTTGACTTGTTCGTTAACAAACACAATATTAAGGTCGTTGTCAGCCATCATGACATTGGCTTGGCAAACCTTTAATGCACTTGCTAGGCGCGCTGACTCCCGTGCTTGTCGTTCTTGTTGGCGCTGCTCGGTGATATCAATGGCATATTTCACTACCTTTACAGGGTCACCATTCATATCAAAAATAGGGTTGTAGGATGCTTGGATCCATATTTCTGCGCCATTCTTACCGATACGTTTGTATTGTCCTGAATTATACTCACCTTGGCTTAAGCGCTGCCAAAAAACAGTATACTCAGGGCTTGCCGCCTCCTCAGGGGCGACAAACATGCGATGATGCTGGCCTTTAATCTCTTCCAAGCGGTAGCCCAAGGTTGATAAGAAGTTATCATTGGCAGTGATAATGGTGCCATCTAACTCAAACTCTATCACCGCCTGCGCCCGTGATATCGCTTTTGCTCGTCCTTCTAGCTCGGCTCGCTTGAGCTTAGATTCGGTAATATCGGTGGCAAACTTGACCACCTTAACGACCTCACCCTGCTGATTCATAACGGGGTTATACGATGCTTGGATCCAGATATCTTCTCCAGATTTGTCTACACGCCGAAACTCATCGCTAATATATTCGCCGGCGCTTAAACGCTGCCAAAAACGTTTATATTCGGGGCTTGAAGCCTCCTTGGCGTCGACAAATAATCGGTGATGTTGGCCTTGGATTTCTTCAAGGTTATAACCCATCACGCGCAGGAAGTTATCATTAGCGGTTAAGATATTCCCCGATGGGGTGAATTCGATCACTGCTTGAGACCTGTTTAATGCCTTTAATAGCATTGTGTCTTCATTTGAAGTGTTTGATTCCTTAGTAAACCAGCCCATGCTTTTCCACCCTGTTAGTACTTGTTCGCCATTAACAATCGAGTATTTTTGGCAAATCCAGAAGAATGACCATGGTTTCCCCTACATTAACGAGTCGCTCCACCAGTTCGTTGTCGCTTGAATCGTTAAATTCCGGGATCCCTTTCGCATCCTGTTGATTAATTGCGTAAACATCGGACACAGCGTCAACCACCAAGCCCATTACCTTAGTTTTCTCTCTTACTTGCTCTTTAACCACGATGACGACCGTCAGTGGCCCGTAAGGCTGTGGCTCAATCCCAAAGCGCAAACGCAAGTCAATGATCGGTACGATAGTTCCTCTGAGGTTAATGACCCCTTTGATATAATCTGGGGCATTAGGAATCGCGGTTATTTCCTCCCAACCACGTATTTCTTGTACACTCAGGATATCCATGCCGTACTCTTCGTCAGCCATCATGAATGTCAGGTATTGCTGAATGTGACCCTGATTATTCTGCAAGATAATATGTTCGTTAATGCCTTCTACTTTCATACCTGCTCCTCATGCAGGGCTGCAGCATCAATGAGTGCCTCTTGTGCACCTGGCTTTTTCAAACCGGCCATTTTGGTTAACCCGGCAATATCAACGATCAGCGATACCCGCCCATCTCCGAGAATAGTTGCACCGGAAACACCATCAACCTTCTGATAGTTCGCCTCTAAACTTTTTATTACCACTTGCTGTTGCGCCAGTAAGTCGTCCACCAGCAGGCCCACTTTTTGGTTATCACACTCGACCACGACCAGAAGAGCTTTATCAAGTTCGGTAATGGCATCATGATGATTGAACAATTGGTATAACCGTAAAATGGGAATATATTCATCACGCAGCCGCAGTACCTCCAAGCTTTTGCCGACCCGGCTGACCTTATTCGTATCAATTTGTAATGACTCAACGATGGTAATGAGCGGCACAATATAGGTATGTTCGGCAATGCGGACCAGTTGACCATCTAAAATAGCGAGCGTTAGTGGCAAACGGATGGTAAAAGTTGACCCCGTACCGGGTGTCGACACCACTTCGATAGAACCGCTTAAGGAGCTAATGTTCTGGCGCACCACATCCATCCCGACACCGCGCCCGGAGATGTCACTCACTTCGTCGGCTGTGGAGAACCCAGGTTCGAAAATGAGCTCGTTAATGTCGTCGTCACTGAGCTCTTCATTGCCATCGATTAGGCCATTAGCGATGGCTTTTTCTCTGATTTTTTCGGTATTTAGGCCTCGGCCATCGTCCATTATTTCAATCACAATATTGCCGCCTTGGTGAAAGGCGTTGAGTGTCACCGTGCCAATTTCAGGTTTACCACTTTGTTTACGCTGTTCTGGCGTCTCTAGGCCGTGATCTAACGAATTGCGCACTAAATGCACCATGGGGTCAGAGATCTTCTCCATCACTGTTTTATCAAGCTCGGTACCCTCGCCAAGAATTTTTAACTCCACCTGCTTACCGAGTTTTTGCGAAATATCTCGCACTAAACGTGGGAATCGGCTGAATACAAAGCTAATTGGCAGCATGCGAATACGCATGACATTTTCTTGTAAATCGCGGGTATTATGCGCTAACTGTGCAAGCCCTTCCTGCAGCGCAGCCAGGGTATTTTCGGTCACTTCCTGCTCACCCAGTTGGCTGAGCATGGATTGCGTAATAACCAGTTCACCCACCATATTGATTAACGAGTCAATTTTATCTATGCCAACACGGATGGAAGTCGACTCATTAGATTTAGCTTTATTTGCTTTGCCTTTACTTGCCGGTGCTTGAGTCGCTTGGGCCACCGGTTCGTTTTCACTTGATTGCTGTGCAGCATCATCGTGCTCCAGTGGTTCAGTCGGCGCGGATGATTCCTGCTCTGAGAACAAACCTCCGCACAGACTAATATCGATATCAGCATCATCTTCTACCCACTCAAACACTTCCTTAATTTGCTCTTGTGTTGCTTCAGTTTGCAAAAATACTTTCCAAGACATGAAGCATTCATCACCCTGTAGATTCTGAATTTCAGGGATGGCGGATAAATCAGCTTCAACTTCAATGGATCCGAGATCACCCAAGTCACTGAGCATAAATAGGGGTTCATTGCCTGTTTTGAATAAATGATGGTGCGGTTTAAATAAAATTTGATAGGTGTTAGTTTCTGCTTGCTGCGACGGTGAAGCGCTCGCTTCGTTTTCGTTGGCCGCCACTTCCCCTTCACTTAGACCGAGAATTTCCTCAAATTGTTGCTGTAGCTCCTTGGCAGTGTCTAGCTCTGGCTCTTGTTCGCTTTGCAGTGCCTGCAACATCTCTCGCAAGCAGTCGACCGAACGCAATAGCAGGTTTACGTGCTGTGCTTCAAGTTGACGCTGACCTTGGCGTATTTGGTCCAGCAAGGTTTCTAAAACGTGGGTAAAATCGGACACTGAAGTGAACCCAAAAGTACCACTGCCGCCTTTGATTGAGTGGGCTGCGCGGAAGATGGTATTGAGCGTTTCGCTATCGGCTTCGCCTGGAGTAAGATTTAACAGCTCACTCTCCATGGCATCAAGGCCCTCGAAACTCTCCTCAAAGAAAACTTCGAAAAATTGGCTGAGATCGATACTCATAGCCGCGCAGCCTTAGCGAATTACTTTTTTCATTACTGCAAGTAGTTGGTCTGGATTAAAGGGTTTAACTATCCAGCCGGTGGCCCCCGCAGCCTTGCCCTCAGACTTTTTATCTAGCCCGGATTCGGTAGTAAGCATAAGCAAAGGGGTAAATTTGTAGTCACCTAAGGTTCTTAGCTCTCGAATCAAGGTGATGCCATCCATAACCGGCATATTGACGTCTGAAATCACGGCATCGAACTTATCCTTTTTGGCGATCGCTAACGCTTCACTGCCATCTTTCGCTTCAGTGACTTCATAACCTGCCTTTTTCAAGGTAAAGCTCACCATTTGACGCATTGAAGCTGAGTCATCCACGGCTAGAATCTTCGTCATACCCACCCCTAATTTAGTTTCCATTTAGCGCTAAATAATTGGCTACACCCAAGCTTTGACAAGCGTTTATGAGCGCTTCACTCGAGCCTTCCCATGTAATGCTGTGATCGCCAAGTTGTAATGCTTTTTGTAACGCACACAAAAGCTGAATACAGGCAGTATCGGCGCGAGTTACATCGCTCATATCCAAACATAGATCACTGCCCTGCTGGAGCTGCTTCAGTAGCTCTGCCTGTAAATTTTCAACTTGTGAAATGGTTAATTCGTTAGGCAACCTAAACATAAATTATGCTTGAGCATTTAACATTTCTCATATCAAAAGCTTAGACCTAGTTAGTTAGATTGCCAGCGAATTTTGTAAAAAAATCTTTAAATAAATAGAGAGTTAGGTGAATTGGTTGCCTATGTATAGACAACCGAAGGGGGACACGCTGGTACTGGCTCAGCCACCGTAGTAGCTGAGTATAGATTTAAGGTCCTTGATCATGGTGTCTGTATTAATGGTTGGTACACTGCCAGCTTTAAATTCAGGTTTGAAGATAGCCCGTATTTTCCCATGCGGATCGACCAGTGCCACCGAGGCACTGTGGTCCACTAAATAGTCTCCTGTTTGCTCTTCAGTCACTGCATAAATTAGCCCTAAATTCTGGACAAAGGGGTAAAGCGCCTTGTGCGGTCCCGACACGGCCTGATAATTAGGATTAAAGTAATTAATATACTGTAGACGCTTTTGTGCAGTATCGCGATTAGGATCTACTGATATAAACCAAACGTTTATATCTTCCATGGCAAGCTTTTTTTCTACCTGCCGGAGCTTTGCCAAGGTCATGGGACACACATCAGGGCAACTGGTGTAACCTAAAAACAGCAAATCCCACTGCGATTTTAAATCATCAACGCCGACATCGTTGCCGTGTTGATTTTTCAGCTTAAATGGCTTCACGACTTTGGCTGGCTCATACACCAGCGCATCAACCTCTAATGTCGGCTTTGAACACCCTTGTAGCAGAACAGAAAATAGCGCGGCCGCGCCTAATTTACGCCACATAAAACATCCACTTATCTATGAACAATGCGACAAAGAGTACCATTAAATGCACAATTGAAAACTTAAAAACGGCCATTGCACTGCGATGGTCCTGTTCGCGCTTTAAACGCCAAGCGTAGGCAATAAACACACCATTAAGAATAACTGCTGATAACAAGTAAAATAGCCCTGACATACCAATTAAATAGGGCAAGATGCACACTAAGGCGAGAATCACGGTATACGCCAATACACATGTCTTACAAAAATCGATACCGTGCGTCACAGGTAGCATAGGCACATTCGCTCGACGATAATCTGCCTCTCTAGCAATAGCTAAAGCCCAAAAATGCGGAGGGGTCCAAGTAAAAATGATCATCACCAAGAGCCATGGTGCTGCAGCAAGTTGACCCGTTTCACTAACCCAACCAAGCAAAGGAGGCATCGCCCCTGCAAGCCCCCCGATAACAATATTTTGAGGCGTTGCCCGCTTTAGAAATAATGTATATACAACTGCGTAACCCACCAGTGCCATCAGCGTCAAAATGGCACACAGCCAGTTAGCAGCGCTAACCAAAGCAGCAAACCCAAGCCCACCAATCAGTGCTGCAAACATAAAGCCATTGCGCTCACTCACTCTGCCACGGGCCACCGGGCGATGGCGAGTGCGAGCCATTTTCATATCAATTTCTCGGTCCACAATATGGTTAATCACCGCTGCGGCTGCTGATAATAAGCCAATACCCAGTAAGCTCACAGCTTGTAATAGCCAACTGCGCCCCATGTCGGGAGCTAAAGCTACGCCAACCCAAGCGGTTAATACCAACATCAGCACAACCTTCGCTTTGCACATGGCTAAATAATCACGCCATGTGGTGTCTTTACTATCTCCGTACTGCCAATAAATCGCTTTGCTCATAGCCTGCTCCCTTATTAACTTTTTGATTTTTGTAGATAACACAACCGCACTAAGGTCAGTAATAGCAATAGCGCCATCAAGTTATGGGCAAGTGCCACATTTAACGGAATACTCATCTGTACTAACGCGATACCTAAACTTATTTGCGCCACTAAGGCCGCCACAACCCAGCCACACGCCTGTTTAATCATCTGTGATTGCGCACTGCGAAATACCTGCCACATGGCACTGAGCAACACCACGGCGGTAATGAGTGCGCCAAAGCGATGCAATAGATGAATAGACATACGCGATTCGAACGACAACACCCCAAACTCATAATTACTGTGCTCGGTAGGTAGCTGGAAAACACTACTGAGTGAGAACGCCTCACTGCCCGCACACATCGGGAAACCAATACAATGTGTGGCTGCATAATTTGCCGCGAGCCATCCCCCTAAGGCAATCTGTATCACCACCACAACTAACGCGGACAGGCTCCAACCTAGACTTGCTCGCGCTCCGGGGTCGCCACCAAATACGGGCTGAGAATGGGTTCGTAGGTAAAGTAACCACAGTAAGCTAGCAATGGAAAAGCCACCAAGAAGATGCCCCATCACCACCAAAGGTTGTAAATTCATGGTCACCGTCCACATGCCCAGTAAGGCTTGGAAAATAACCAGTAACAACAACACCATTGGTAGACGCAACGGGACATGGGGCAACTTTGCATGGCGTAATGCATACACTGCTAAAGCTAGGATCAATAAGCCTAGGCCGCCGGCAAAATAGCGATGCACCATCTCTTTGAGGGCTTTACCTTGATCTACCTGCGCACCAGGAAAGTGCTGCTGCACTTTTTGTATTTCATGGGCTTGATCGGGTACGGTGAGAAAGCCATAACAACCGGGCCAATCCGGGCACCCAAGCCCTGCATCACTTAAACGTGTATAAGCGCCCAAGCCCACCACCAACACTGCGAGAATGGCAGTGCATAACACCAGAGTTTTATAATTTTTTGTCATACTGGCCTCGTTAGCTGCTGCGAGAATAGTTAAGTAGTTTTTTAATGTCTTTTAGTAATCCTTTATGGATAAGTCGATTTTGCTGCTCCTGCTCAGCGTAGTCATATTCCAATACCACCAAACCATGGCGATCTATCAAGTACAGATGACCTGCTTTTAATGCACTGGGCACTGAATCCACATGCAACACCTCGGGTACCTCGGCGCTGCGTGGCCTCTCCCCTAGTACTGCCATGCGCACCTTACTTTGGTTTTTCCCGAGCGCTACATAGAGCGACTGCATGTCTTGCCACTGAGCTTGGCAAGGGCCACAATCAGCTTGGTTCACTAGCGCGATAGTCCAGGGCGACACGGGGTATTGGCCCCACTGTTCAAGTTCCACCTGCTCACTCATTAAAGTGCCGTTATTACTGGTACTTGCTGGTAGCCAGCCACTTTTAAGAACGGCAATAGCCGCAACAACGGGAATAATGAAACAAGCAATAAAAATCACTAATGGTTTACGATTTGTCATACCCTCTCCTTGCACGCCAAAAGGCGGTAAGCGCAATCAATAACGCCGCTAAGGCGATGAGAAACCACTGCCATGCATAGGCTATATGCTTTTCTGCAGGCATGGTCACAGGCTGGTAATGTGGCTCGGTAGCAACTAACGGCGAAGGCGTTTGCGCATACGCCATAAAATTATAAACGGGGACTCTCGCTTGATTCGCGATTTGTGTTATGTCGATTTGCTGTACACGCTTAGGCCAACCCATTGATGGTGAGCTTTGCGCCAAGGTAATTGACCCTAACGGGCCTTCTTTAATGAGCACATCATCAAGCGTTATCTGTGTCGGTAGCTGCAACTGAGGCAGTTGCTCACGTGTTGTTGGCGCAACAATGAAGCCAAGGTTGACCAGTAGCCACCGACTAGCTCCTTGAGGCATAACCAGCACCAATACGTCGTAGCCAACCCGGCCTTGATAAACCTGGTTATCAAGCAACCAGTAGTGCTGTAGCACACGACCAGACACTGCGGTTTGCATACCTGTAGCATCAACATCTGAATTGATCAGGCGCTGAGCTTGGGTAAAAGGAATGCGCCCTTTACTGGCCCATTGCTGTAATAGCTGCTCGCGCTCTTGCTTTTGCTCGGCACGATCTAACTGCCAGAAACCCAAGCCTACACAAGTACTTACTACTAACACGACAATGCTACTCCACAAAAATGCGCTAAGCTTATGAGTATTCACTCGCACACCAATTAGAGGAAAACTGCACTGTGCTTATAAAAATTATTATTGTTGCGCTGCTACTTTTTGTCATATACACCTTATTCCGTGCCATGTTGGCTATGCTGAAGTCTGACTCCAAGGTGCCGATGTCGCACTACTTAGGCAAACGTGTTGCCTTGTGCGCCATCGTCCTGATTATTATTCTGCTCGCACAGCAAGCTGGCTTGCTGCGCTTTAACCCTTCTCCGATCACAACACATACACAAATACGAATAGACACAACCACACCACATCAACAAAGTGCCAATACCAAGCCGCAGCCTGAAATGCGAAGTGCTTTTCACTGCTAAAGTGCCCTTTGATTACGCGAATGAGTACCACGGTAAGCATGATCGCCCCTAAGGTGACATGCATACCGTGGAAGCCTGTGAGCAAGAAGAAGGTATTGCCATAAATACCCGAGTCTAACTTAAGGCCTAGATCCTGATATGCGTGAATGTATTCTTCACCTTGAAGAAACAGAAATACCGCGCCGAGTATCACCGTCAGGGCAAGAAACACCGTAAGCTGTTTACGGTTGTCTTTCTCAATTGCAGTATGCGCAAACTGTAAAGTCACCGAAGAAACTAGCAAAATAATGGTATTAATTAGCGGCAAACCTTGCCATCCCATCGCCTGAGTTGTATCACCGCCTGGTGTTAACTCTAGCGGCCATGAGGCGCTAAATTCAGGCCATAACACTTCGTTGGTCATCAAGTTATTACCCTCACCACCAAGCCAAGGTACAGCCAACATACGGGCATAAAATAGTGCCCCAAAAAAAGCGCCAAAGAACATGACTTCTGAGAAAATGAACCAGCTCATTCCTTGTTTAAAAGAACGATCCATTTGCGCCGAATACAAGCCACTTTGTGATTCATTAATCACATTGCGAAACCATCCCACCAGCATGTACACCAGCACTGCAATACCAGCAATAAGCCAATAGGTACCAGAGCCACCGCCTTGCTCTAACTGCATAACGCTAAGACCCGCGCCCACAGCGATAAAAAACAACGCAACAGCCCCCACTATCGGCCAGGGGCTTTGCTCCGGAACATAATATTTTTCGTATTGATTACTCATTTCGTTAACCTCGCTCGGTTTATCGCGCTTGCGCTGCGAGTAAGTCTTGTCGCTTAGCGCTGATATCAAAGAGGGTGTAAGACAGCGTTAATTCCTCATACTCCTGCGGCAACGCAGGGTCGACATAAAAGCGCAATTGGTATTCAAGCCGTTCATTGGCTTGTAGCGGCTGCTGGTCAAAGCAAAAACACGCCAATTTGTGTAAATACTTGGCTGCGAGCCCTGGAGAAACAGATGGAATAGCCTGCATGACTCGCGGCTCACCACTGGTATTCGCTGCGGCGAATGTCACCACTGTCATCGCCCCGGGTTTCACCACCACTTCTTGCTTTTGCGCTAACACTTCAAAGGGGGCACCACTTTGCGCATGGGTTGTAAAGCTCACCGTCACTTCGCGAGAGTCATCCACATGCTCGCTTTGCTGCGCCTGTTCGAGTGAGGGCTTACCATTAAGCCCTGTTACTTCGCAGAACACGTCGTAAAGCGGCACCAAGGCAAAGGCGAACGCAAACATGCCGATGACGCTGATGACTAGTTTCTTTAATAACGGTGCGTGGTTCATTACTGCACCTTAGGTGGCGTTTCAAAGGTGTGGTAGGGTGCCGGAGATGCTACCTCCCACTCCAAGCCTTCTGCGCTATCCCACACTTTCGCTGGTGCTTGCTCTCCAGCCTTGATGCACTTGAACACCACGGCAACGAACAGCAGTTGAGAGAGTCCAAAGGCGAAACCACCAATACTGATAATGGCGTTAAAATCAGCAAACTGCAGCGCATAGTCTGGAATACGTCGTGGCATACCCGCCAAACCTACAAAATGCATGGGGAAGAACAGCACATTAACGCTGACTAACGACAGCCAGAAATGCCATTTCGCTAACGTGGTGCTATACATGTGCCCAGTCCATTTTGGCAGCCAGTAATAAGCAGCGGCCATAATCGAGAACACCGCCCCGGTCACTAAAACATAATGGAAGTGCGCCACCACGAAGTAGGTGTCATGGTACTGGAAATCCACTGGGGTAATTGCCAACATCAATCCTGAGAAGCCCCCGAGGGTAAACAACACAATAAAGGCTATAGCAAACATCATTGGTATTTCAAAGCTGATGGCACCGCGCCACATAGTGGCTACCCAGTTAAATACTTTTACTCCCGTTGGCACCGATATCAACATGGTCGAGTACATAAAGAACAATTCCCCGGCCAATGGCATACCAGTGGTAAACATATGGTGGGCCCACACCACAAAAGACAGCAAGGCGATGGAGGCCGTGGCATATACCATGGACGAATAGCCGAACAGTTTTTTGCGTGAAAAGGTAGGAACTATGGTGGAGATAATGCCAAACGCTGGCAAAATCATAATGTACACTTCCGGGTGACCAAAGAACCAAAAGATATGCTGGAACATCACAGGGTCGCCACCACCGGCGGCATTGAAGAAATCAGTGCCAAAATACTTATCAGTGAGCACCATGGTCACCGCACCCGCCAACACCGGCATCACTGCAATTAATAAAAACGCAGTGATCAACCAGGTCCACACAAATAGCGGTAATTTCATCCACTTCATCCCTGGAGCACGCATATTAACGATGGTGACAATGACATTAATGGCCCCCATGATGGAGCTTATCCCCATAATGTGAATGGCAAATACAAACAGGGCAGTATTGTCGTTGCTGTAGGTGGTCGATAAGGGCGCATAGAAGGTCCACCCAAAGGCCGGACCGCCGCCTTCCATAAACAGCGACAGCAATAGGATGGCAAAAGCGAATGGCAGAATCCAAAAGCTCCAGTTATTCATTCGCGGCAAAGCCATATCTGGCGCGCCAATCATCATGGGGATCATCCAGTTAGCTAAGCCCGTAAAGGCAGGCATCACGGCGCCGAAGACCATAATCAAACCATGTACTGTGGTCATTTGGTTGAAAAAATGAGGGTCAACCAGCTGAAGTCCTGGTTGGAATAGCTCGGCTCGGATCACCATTGCCATGGCGCCACCGGTTAAAAACATCAACAACGAAAATAATAAGTACAAGGTGCCGATGTCTTTGTGGTTAGTAGTAAAAAGCCAGCGTTTTATTCCGGTTGCAGGCCCGTGATGTTCATGTGTTGCAGCTGCTGTACTCATTGTTCCTCCCCATCAATATAGGCCTGAATCACGCTTGGTTGAACGATGTCACCGGTTTCATTACCAAAGGCATTGCGTTGGTAAGTAACCACCGCAGCCAACTCTTTAAGCGTAAGTTGACCGACAAATGCCTGCATCGCAGTCCCTGGCTTACCGTGCACCACAATATCGATATGGTCGTTAATATCGCCGGTGGCTATTGGACTGCCTTTAATGGCGGGGAAGACTCCAGGTAAACCGAGCCCCGTAGGCTGATGACAAGCTGCACAGCGCGTGATGTACACTTGCTCGCCCGATGCCATTAGCTCATCTTCAGAGAGGATTTGTTCTAGCAGCTCAGCATCGGCCTGCGCCTGAGCTTGCTTCGCTTGTTTCTGCTCTGCCAGCCAAGCGTCAAACTCTTCAGGGGGTTTTGCTTCTACGACCACCGGCATAAAGCCGTGGTCTTTACCGCATAACTCGGCGCACTGGCCGCGATACGTACCCGGTTCGTTTACGCGTGTCCAAGCTTCGTTGATAAACCCAGGGTTAGCGTCTTTCTTTACTGCAAAATCGGGCACCCACCAAGAGTGAATGACGTCATCTGAGGTCATTAAAAAACGTACTTTTTGATTAGTGGGAATAACCAAGGGTTTATCTACTTCGAGGAGGTAATTGTCGCCCTTATTTTGCGCATTTTTGATTTGCTCTTGAGGCGTTGACAGCAGTGAGTAGAAGCCCACATCGTGACCCATATACTCGTAGTGCCATTTCCATTGTGAACCAGTCACCTTAATGGTGATATCGGCCTTTGTTGTATCCTCCATAGCAATCAGGGTTTTGGTGGCCGGAACAGCCATAGCTATAAGAATAACAAATGGAATCGCTGTCCAAAGTATTTCTACTTTGGTGCTTTCATGAAAGGTAGCGGGGGTGACCCCTTTTGACTTGCGGTGTTTGAGCAGCGCCCAAAACATCACCGCGAAAACAACCACACCAATCACACAGCATATAATAAATATGGTCATGTGTAGTTGGTAAACATTTTCGCTAATGTCAGTTACCCCTTGGCGCAAGTTGTACTTGCTATTCGCGGACACCAATTGAGGGAATAACAGACATAGCAACATGAGGGAGCTCAGCTTCTTCATGTGTACCATCTCCTTATTGTTGCGCAATGCAAGGAAGAGGCGGTTACAGCTTAATACCCAATCTTCGTTATTATTATGCTTTTACCAGTCGACAACTTTGACCCTAAATAAACTGTTGAAAAACCGACCAGCAAAGCCTGTAATATAACCAATTAGTCAAAGATTGAGCTAATAGCAAGTTAATACACTATTTTTGTTTACGTTTTATTAATAAATTAACAGGTAGATTCAAGCTGTTAGAAAGCACTGTGGCTAAGGAGGGAACATGGGGAAAGCCCCTAATAACAGACCTATTAGAGGCAAAATAAGTAAATTTAATTACATCCAGTCGGCGTTTCGGATCACACCTACAGCTAAGCCTTCAATATTAAAGGATTCGTTCTCTAAATCGACTTCAATAGGTGTGAATTCTTCATTCTCTGCATGCAGCAGAACCTTACGCCCAGCTTTTTCTAAGCGCTTCACGGTGACATCTTCATCAACCCGCGCGACCACCACTTGGCCGTTTTCAGCCACTTGAGTGCGATGTACCGCTAATAAGTCACCATCCATAATGCCGATATCTTTCATACTCATGCCATTTACGCGCAGCAAATAATCTGCAGCAGGCTTGAACAACAGTGGGTCTATCTGGCAGTGACTCTCTATATGCTGTTGGGCAAGAATGGGCTCGCCCGCAGCAACGCGGCCAATTAAAGGCAGGCCCAATTGTTCGGGTTCTTCTTCCTCGACCAATTGAATACCTCGACTCGCGCCAGGCTTCATTTTGATTACGCCTTTCTTAGCCAACGCCTTAAGATGTTCTTCTGCGGCGTTAGCACTGCGAAACCCCAGTGTTTGTGCAATTTCTGCACGCGTCGGCGGCATGCCGGTATCTTTAATAAAGACTTTAATCAGCTCAAGAATTTGCGATTGGCGTTTAGTTAATGGGCGCATACAACTGGGTTTCCATACAGTACATTTAACTGTGAGTATATACAGTTAAATGAAAATCGCAAATAAAATCAGGGAATTTGCTGACCGTTGCAACCTTAATTAATGCAACTTCGCTTTTGTTCATATGCAACCTCACCTCATACTCATAAAGTGATAGGTGACGAATGCGCGACAATGCTTTAAAGTAGCGCTGTTTTAGTCATGTTATTAAGCAGTTAGATGACTCGCCAAGGTGTATTTTCAGCGTTCCTTTTACTTATTTCGGCACTGACGATAGGTGCGTGCAAAGCCGATACGGTCAAGATGTCGCGCAGCGGCCTTTGTCACCCTGAAGATTCGGCTCATTATCAACGCACTCAATCTTTTACCCCCTATGCGAACTTAGAAAGCTGTCTAGCAGACGGTGGACGTTTACCAAAGAACTACACTAAACAAACATCAGAAAATAGTTATCATCGGGATAACTGGCCACATTGGTTAGACACCGATCACGACTGCCAAGACGCCCGTGCTGAAGTGCTGATTGCCCAATCACACAGTGATGTAAGCTACACCACTCAAGCGCGCTGCACCGTCACCAGCGGCCAGTGGCATGACCCTTATTCGGGGCAGATACTACGCAATGACGATGACTTAGATATAGACCATATTGTGCCGCTTAAATTTGCCTATGAACACGGTGCTGCCACTTGGAGTCGTTCGCAAAAGGCACAATTTGCCAACGATATGGAGAATTTGCTTGCTGTTGATGATGGCCTAAATCGTAGCAAAGGCGCAAAAGGCCCTTGGCAATGGTTGCCGCCGCATCAAGATTACCGCTGTCAGTACATTCAGCGCTTTAATTACATCATGAGCAAATATGACCTTCGCTACTCGCAAAACGAAAAAGACCAAGTTCAGAGTTTGCTGCAAAGCTGCGTAGGTGAAACTTTAAACCTCAGCGCACTACCTACAACCTTGCACCAATAACCAACCGCTTGTAAGTAAATATTCTATATTGATAGAGCATCCAATGAACTCGTTGGCGAGGATATATGCTCAATATCACTATAAACGAAACACACAATACCGCCCTACTCGAACCACAAGGCCAGCTGACAGCAGAAGACTTTGCAGCAGCCGTGCGTATTATCGACCCTTATATTGAACAGCATGCAAAGCTACATGCTCTCATTATTGCTACTGAACACTTTCCGGGGTGGGACTCATTTGCCGCGTTACTCTCTCATCTGCAATTTGTGCGCGACCATCATCAAAAGGTGAATAAAGTAGCCATTGCCACCAATTCGTTGCTTGGTGACTTTGCCAAGCACCTTGGCGCACACTTTATTCATGCAGAGGTTAAATCCTTTCGTTATGAACAACGTGAACAAGCGAAGCGCTGGGCACAAAGCCCTTAACTAAAAGCGGCTACCAGGCTGATTCAAAAACGCCTGCTCAGCGTCGCTCGATTGCCGACCGAGAATATCATTACGATGTGGATAACGCCCAAAACGGTCAATGATTTCTTTGTGAGCCAGTTCATATTTATAGTTACTTAAGGGCCGAAAAAGCTGCTCTGCCACCACATGAATCGCCTGGCTCTCACTGTGCATATAGGGCATGTATAAGAAACTACGCTCGGTATCATCAAGTTCTAAAGCAAACTTTTTCTCCACCGCATTCTGCGCCAAACATAAAGCCAGTGCATCGGTTGCAAACGCTTGGGCCGTATCGCGGAACATATTACGAGGAAACTGATCCAGCACTATAATTTCACATAACGCGCCTCGAGCAGATTTTCGCCAAGAATAAAGCTCGCCTTGGCGCGCTGCCTCGTAAGTAGGTAAAAATTGCTTTTTTACTGTGGCGTCAAAGTCGGCGCTTTTTTTAAACCAATCCTGTGGACTGCTGTGAGTAAACCAAAATTCGTAAACGGATTCATATTGCATGATGATCTAATGGCGAAAGTTTGCTTTCGTCCGGCAACTATTGTTTAGTTACAGCTAAGGCCAAAAGGTAGTAATTCGCAAGCTCTGAGGTATTTTTTATGAAGCTGTTTATATTTGAACATTGCCCCTATTGTATAAAGTCATTACTGGTTGCACGCGCCTTGGGGCTAGAGGTGGATGTGCGCTTCCTACTCAACGATGACGAGGCCACGCCCAACCAGTTAGTGGGTAAAAAAATAGTGCCTATTTTGGTCAAAGATGATGATACCGCGATGGCCGAAAGCTTAGATATTGCCGAGTATTTCTGTACTCTTGCCAACAAGGAGCTGTCACAGGGAGAGCACTTTAGTCAAGCCCAGCAGTGGGTTGAAAAGCATCTTGAAACCTTTTTACGGCTGACCTTTGTGCGTTGGCCGCAACTGGCCCTGCCGGAATACGCTATTGATACCGCTATCAGCTATTTTCGCGAGAAGAAAGAGCAGCGCCTGGGCGAATCTTTCGATAGCGTGTTAGCCAATAGCGACGCTGACATCGCCACGATGGAGCACGCATTGAGTGAGTTAACATGGCTGCAAACCCCAGAACATATTACTTGGGCCGATGTGGCGTTGTTTCCTTTTCTGCGCAACCTCACTGTGGTCAAAGGCTTAACCTTTCCAGAGCATGTACTCAACTATGTCGATACATTAGCCACTGAACACCGAATTAAAACCTTTACCCGCGTTGCTATTTAAGGATTACAGATGAGTATTTGGGCCCAAGAGATTGATTTAGCCTTATGTAAAAAGCTTGATTTAGGTGTAGGTGAAAAAGGCACCTTAATGACTAAACTCGGCATTGAGATTACAGAGATAGGCGACGATTACCTGGTCGCCTGCCTCCCTGTGAGCAACGAATTATATAACCCCATGGGCATTGTTCATGGCGGCGTTTACGTGGCATTAGCCGAAACTGTGGCCAGCTACGCCGCCAATTTTGTGGTCGATACCCGCAAATACTACTGCGTCGGCCAGGAGATCAACGCCAACCACCTTAAAGCCTCACGCACCGGCACACTTAAAGCCGTGACCAAGCCCGTGCATCTAGGCGGCCGCTCATCAGTGTGGGAGATAAAAATTTACAACAGCGCTGGCGATTTGTGCTGTATTTCAAGGATGACGGCTGCGGTGGTGGAGAAGCGTTCAAAAGGCACAGGGCTTTAAAGCGGGATGATCACCTGTAGGTCAGACTTCAGTCTGAAAATAAATAGGCAAGGCTTTAGCCATACCAAAGCCGTTAACTTCTCAATAACACTTATGTTACTCATGAATAAAGAGCGAAAATAAATGCTTCTCGGGGGAGGAAACTTCCTAAAGAAGAGGGTTATCGCTCCCCTTTAGGTTACTACCTCACTCCCCTACAAGATA
The DNA here is from genome assembly GCF_022347865.1 of Pseudoalteromonas sp. CNAT2-18.1. NCBI lineage: Bacteria > Pseudomonadati > Pseudomonadota > Gammaproteobacteria > Alteromonadales > Pseudoalteromonadaceae > Pseudoalteromonas > Pseudoalteromonas sp. CNAT2-18.1. Next base: position 441,689 of record NZ_JAKRFR010000005.1, read on the forward strand.
ACACTATTTAGCGTTGTAGGTAGGTTTAATAAAAAAGGCAATCATGAGCTTTAAAGGTAGCAAAAGAAAAATCAACGCTGTCAGGCTAAAAGCCTGACCTACAACCATATGCTCATTTCTTTTTATAAGCATCAATGTATCAGCCCAATCCCTCTGCATCGACATGGATACACGGAAAATAAGGTTTAAGGTATTCAGTAAATAGCGAATAGAAACACCGGGCTTCAACCTAACAGGAAAAACACCATACCTTTGGCCTTTAATGGGAATTGTTGTAGAGTCATGACTCCCACCATGGAGAACAAGATATACAAGGATAAGTATGACAACTCAAAAACAGCTATGGAAACCAAATACTTGGGTTTCAGTCATTTTAGGTATTTTTATGCAACCTTTCGCGTTCCTTTATGTTAATAGAGGACGGTTATTTTTCGCATATTTGGGCCTTTTTGCACTGGTCGCTCTATTAGGCCCCAAGCTGACACCTTTTTTACCTAGCTACATCGATCTCGCATTTTTATTACTTATATTGATGTTCATCCACACTCTTTGGCTCGCAAAAAACTATGACAGCAACCAACCCCGTAGTTGGTATGCTAACTGGTGGATATCGCTGTTAGGTTTCATCCTATTTCTGGTACTTATATTGTTTACGCGAATCAATGCCTTTGAATTGTTTGCTGCACCATCCTCTTCGATGAGCCCTACGTTAACGCCTAATAGCGTAGTGGTGGTAAATAAGCTCGGTTATGAAAATCACCGCTTAGCGGGCATTCAACTAAAAAAAGAATCCCCTTCCAAAAGGCCTCAGCGAGGTAACCTTATTGTCTTTCAGTTCCCAGAGCAGCTCAGTATCAACTACATAAGTCGCGTTGTTGGCCTGCCCGGGGATACGATAGCGCTGAAGGGCAAGCAAGTATTCATTCAACCCGCGTGCGATACGCTTGATGCTCAATGTGCACCTTTGCAAGCTCTGCATCAAATTGAGCAAGGCGCTATAAGCGAGCCGCCGTATCAGGGTTATTCAGAGTCGATAGAGGAACACACTTATAATATCTGGCTAAACAAACATGCCTCCCCACGAACTGAGCGATATTATCAAGGAAAATCAAAGTGGAAAGTGCCGGATAATCACTACTTTGTGCTCGGAGATAACCGTGATAATAGCTTAGATAGCCGCTATTGGGGCTTCGTTCCGGTAGACAACATCATAGGTGAGGTAGCATTGAGCTGGTAGACGCTCTCATTGCGACGCAATGATATCAAGAGGAATGAGTGAGTATAGATTCGCAGATACAGTTGAATCTCACTACGCTGTGAATAATTGGTTGTGACTAGGCACTGACCTTTGGAATGTGGCCTCCTTTGCCAGTTGCAAGGCTAAAGCCTTGCCTACAACATCAGGACCTGTAGGTTGGGCTTTAGCCTAACCATGTGTGAGAAACATATAAAAAACACGGTTGTGGCTAGGTACTGGCCTCTGGAATGTGACCGTCTTTGGCGGTGGCAAGGCTGAAGCCTTGCCTACAACATCAGGCCCTGTGGGTTGGGCTTTAGCCTAACCATGTGTGAGAAATAGTTAAGCAGCACGGTTGTCTGCTAAACCCCGGCCTCTCGGATCTGACCGCCTTTGGCAGTTGCAAGGCTAAAGCCTTGCCTACAACAACACCCCCTGTAGGTTGGGCTTCAGCCTAACCATGTAAGATAGACAGGTAAGGAACACGGTTTTGGCTAGGCTCTGGCCTCTGGAATATGACCGCCTTTGCCGGTTGCAAGGCTAAAGCTTTGCCTACAACATCTGTTTCTGTGGGTTGGGCTTTAGCCTAACCTACAACAACACCCGAATTTCAGGCATAAAAAAAGGTCGCCTAAGCGACCTTTTTCTCGAGAGTAGCTATTACTCTACGATTGATGCTACAACACCAGCACCAACTGTACGGCCACCTTCACGGATTGCGAAGCGTAGACCTTCGTCCATCGCGATTGGGCAGCCGCTCACCTAAGTGGGAAGCAAAGGTTTACAACAGTATCGGTGATTTGCGTTGCATTTCAAGGATGACGGCAGTCGTGGAGTAAAGGCTTTAGGCTTCATAGCACGAAAGCGTTATTTAGAATGTTTGTTGGCAAAAAGAGCCAACCAAAATTCTCATAGATAGAAGCCTCCATCGGGAGGCTTCCATTGAATATATATCTTAGTGAGGGTAAAAAGACTTTCGAATTCCGTCTCTCAAATTATCTGTCGTTTTATCAAAGCTCTTAAACAGAATGAAACCTAAAACTGCTAGCAGCGCAGTAACTAACGCTAAAATCAGAGAAAATATAGGGGAACGAATTACCATTACTCTAAATAGTTCTTCCATAAGAGTTTTGTGGTATTTACGATTTTCGGAAGTAAGCATGCTTGACTCCCTAAGAAACTCTCTCCGTCTTGATTGATCTTCTTCAGAATCAAGGCGCTCTTTTCCGTTGAACAGAATCGATAACACTACACGATGCAACATAAACGCATCACTACACGATTCAAATACAAAAAACGCTTGTTCTTTCATGCAGTCTGGAGCATCTGAACCTAGGTAGTTATCGACCTTTTCCACAAGCTTTTCTTTAGCATTCAAAGCCAACCAAGCAAAAAGCAACACATATACACATATAGCAGACGTAACCAAGATAATCGTAATTAAATCACTTTGCATCTTCAGCCTCCTGTCGCACAGCTTTAAAGCGTTTAGCTTTTTCTTCTAAGCATTGTTTATGTATTTGCGCCCTGTAATCCATCAAATTCTTTTTATGTTGGACTTTAATCTCAAGACGCCGATTCATGAATCGTAATATTGCAATTGTAAGAGTAACAATTGAAGAAATGATGCCAACGCATATAAAGTATGGAAGCATTGAACTATCGCTGGCTGTTGCAGCAGCTTTTAAATCTTTGGCTAATGTACTCATTTCTTCCCTAAAAAACATAAGCTTAATTTTACAAGTAAAGAACACTCAAAACTATAGTGGCGTTACTTAGTAACCCTAATATTAATAGTAGACGAAGATGAAAACAACTTTTTAAGATACTATCAACGTAGTAAAAAACGAATATCTCCAATTACAGCTACTAAATTTACCGAATGAAGTAATAAGAATTGAAGCTTACAGCCATTTTTCCATTCAGTACTACTGTGTGATTTTACCACCTATCTATCAGCCAAATCCCCCTTACATTGCATCCGAAACGAGATACGAGAAGAGTGATCGTCCACATGGATAGCGGGCGAAAACAGGCTCAGAGCAGGGACGTTCTGTGCCTGTTGGTTACGTTCATTTCTCGTAGAGCGTTGAGGAAATGATGCAATGTTGGGGTGTCCTAGGTGTCCCAAGAGGAAATGGACAAACATTTCCTTTTGGTCGTAGTCGGCGACCCGACAAAAATTGTCAGGTTGAAACCTGACCTACAGGTATCGACTTTCCCGTTTAAATTCGCGCTGGAGAAATCGGCGTTTGCTGTGGAGCGTGGCTAAGACAGCGAGGCACGACGCCGAGCTAGATTTACCGGCACAGGGAAGTGCCGTTAAATCGTGTCGCAGCCTAAGTGGAGCGGTTAGCAAAAACCTGAGTTCGGAAGCAATGGCGAATTACGGGTTCGCGGAGTTTCCAAAGAGGGAGTCGAATCACTCCCTCTTTGGTTGTCGTCGCCAACGCGACAAGATCGCACTACAGAGAGCTATGGGGCGTTTTAAACTCAGAAGTGAGTATAGTGACAGATAATAAAAGAAGAGTGTTTAAAAGGCCGCTGAAGTGGCCTTTGGTGTTTATATTGGCGGTGGAGAGTAAGGGTAGAACGACCTGTATCACTACCCTGCAAGGAATTCATCCATCAAGCTTGGTTCCTGTCGGCATCCATGCCTTCACCTCCGAGCGCTGCAAAGCTGTGCTTCGGTCGCTCGTCGCCCTTCACGGCCGTGAAGGTAGCCGATTAGGTTTTCACGCATAAAAAAAGGCGCCCTAAGGCGCCTCTTTCTTAAGCGTAAAAGCTTATTCTACGATTGATGCTACAACACCAGCACCAACTGTACGGCCACCTTCACGGATTGCGAAGCGTAGACCTTCATCCATCGCGATTGGGCAGATTAGCTCTACTACCATCTTGATGTTGTCACCTGGCATTACCATTTCTACGCCTTCTGGTAGCTGGATGTCACCAGTTACGTCAGTTGTACGGAAGTAGAACTGTGGACGGTAGCCTTTGAAGAATGGCGTGTGACGACCACCTTCATCTTTAGACAGTACGTATACTTCTGCTTCGAACTTGGTGTGTGGAGTGATTGTGCCTGGAGCTGCTAGTACTTGACCACGCTCTACTTCGTCACGCTTAGTACCACGTAGTAGGGCACCAATGTTCTCACCTGCACGGCCTTCGTCTAGAAGCTTACGGAACATCTCAA
>NZ_JAKRFR010000006.1:0-404496 GCF_022347865.1 Pseudoalteromonas sp. CNAT2-18.1
AGGTGCAAGCACCTCTTCGTTTCCGCTCGACTTGCATGTGTTAGGCCTGCCGCCAGCGTTCAATCTGAGCCATGATCAAACTCTTCAATTAAAAGTTTTTTATTCTCTACCTAATGAAAGGCGAAGATTCAGCTCAATGAATACTGATTTTGATATCTGTCGATATCGAATTGACTGTGCTGAATAAATTAAATTTATTCCGTTGGTCACTCAGCTCAATTGAGACTCTAAATTTGTTTGCGTCATTCAGTGAAACTGAAATCGGCTGTTAGAACTCAATCTGTACGAGTGCCCACACAGATGATTGCTTCATATTTTTAAAGAACGTTTTAGGCTTTCGCCTCGGAAGCTTTACTCCCGTTCAGGGCTGCGCATTCTACGCTTTCCTGATTTTGTGTCAACACTTAATTTTAAGTTTTTTAATTCGCTTTAAACTAAGTTTTATTTGACTGCCTAACACCGCGTTTAGCTCGTTATCCGTTGCTGTCTGCCGTGTCAGTGGGAGCGCATTATAGGGAGAAACAAAATCAACGCAACCCCTTTTTTAAATAAAACAGCAAAAAATATTACCTCAAGACACTCCCCACAACTTAACCACCACTTACCCACAAAACTCTGTGGATAACCCTGCTTTTCGAACATAAACTAACCGATTATGTGGCTCTTTTATCTATATACCCTAATTCACTAAAAATCTCGCGACCTATGTGCTAGATTGCCGCGCTATTCTCATACTAACTAAAGGTACACGTGTTATGACCGAAATCGCTAATACTATTAGCGGCCTTATTTGGGGGCATGTGCTGGTATATTTGCTAATCGCTGCTGGCCTATTCTTTACTGTGCGATTGGGCTTTATTCAATTTAGAGACTTTGGCCATACTTTTAAGGTTATGTTTAACAGCCGTCAAGGCGCGCAAGGTGGGATATCCTCATTCCAAGCATTTTGTACGTCACTTGCTGCACGCGTTGGCACCGGCAATATGGCCGGGGTGGGTGTTGCTCTGTATTTAGGTGGTCCCGGTGCGATATTTTGGATGTGGCTTATTGCTTTAATTGGTATGGCCACAAGTTTTGCCGAAAGCACATTAGCCCAAGCGTATAAAGTGAAGGATGAACACGGCAATTTTCGTGGTGGTCCGGCCTACTACATGGAAAAAGGCTTGGGTAAACGCTGGATGGGCGTTGCTTTTTCATTATGCTTAATTCTTGCGTTTGGTCTGGTGTTCAATGCCGTACAAGCAAACTCTATTGCGGCGGCTTTTAATGAGGCCTTTGCTATCCCCAATTACGTTGTCGGCATCGCCTTAGTTATCGGTTCTGGCTTTGTCATATTCGGTGGCTTAAAAACCATTGCTCGCTTTGCAGAATTGGTTGTGCCCTTTATGGCACTGGCTTATTTAGTGCTAGCACTATATGTGTGCGCGGTTAATCTTGAGCAGCTTCCTCAGGTTTTTATGGTCGTTATCAACCATGCGTTTGGTATTGAGCAAGCCGGAGCGGGTGCCATTGGCTATGGAGTCATGCAGGCGATGATCCAAGGCATAAAACGCGGCTTATTCTCTAACGAAGCTGGTATGGGTAGTGCGGCTAATGCAGCGGCAACAGCTACCCCCAACCCACCGCATCCTGCATCCCAAGGTTACGTACAAATGTTAGGGGTGTTTATCGATACTATAGTGATCTGCTCCGCCACCGCCGCGCTTATATTGCTCTCAGGGCAGCTGGCCCCAGGCTCTGGCTTGACTGGGATCGCTCTTACACAAAATGCTTTAGTTACACACGTTGGTGAATGGGGCGCTATTTTTGTAGCCGTTGCCATCTTATTTTTTGCCTTTACTTCCATTGTTGCAAATTACTCTTACGCAGAAACTAACCTGTTATTTTTAGAACATAATCACGAGAAAGGTATGCTGATTTTCCGCGCCTTGGTATTGGCTATGGTGATGTTTGGTTCTTTAGGTGAGATAAAGCTCGTATGGACCCTCGCCGATATCTCAATGGGAATGATGGCCATTATTAATGTCATTGCATTGTTTATGCTTTCGGGCGTCGTGATTTGGCTGAGTAAGGATTACCAACAACAACGAAAACAAGGTGTCGTACCCACCTTTGATAAAAACAAACACCCCAAGTTAGCACAAGAAGTCGACCCCGACTCTTGGTAAAAACGCTTGGTAACAAAAAAGGAGCTTCACGCTCCTTTTTTGTATTTAAGGCAGCTGTGCCCCTAGTTTTGCTAGTGCTATTTTTAGCTCAGCAACTATTTCGTCAGTGCTTTGCATAGAAAGCTCATTCAGCGAGCCGATCAGTGCACTGTTTTGCTCATAGCTGGTTGCTACTATTGCTAAGTTATTGGTATCAACGATGCGCGAAGTGATCTCAACTTGATGGAAAGCTTGAGAGCGATTGGCATGATTGCTAATCACTTCCCCCTCTATCACACCGTCCGCGTTCACCTTTTTAGCCAGTTCAAAAAGCACTTCTCGCGAGTGTTGCTCATATTGCTCTTTGCAAATCATGCTGTTTAAGCAGCATATCGACGTTGTAACTATGGATAACAGTGATCCCAGCGAGCGTGCTCAATTGCTAATCTACACGCTTGTTTACTGTGCGCTCGCTACTGTCTCCGCTAAATGGCGCAACGATCACAGTATGCCACTGCTGCTGCTCATAACGTGGGTTAAATTTAACTGCGGTGCACGAGCACAACAAGACAATACTAGGAAAAAGTAGGAATATCCGTTTCACTTGTATAACGGCCACGACATTAAACTGAATGCCAATATACAAAATAACTGTAAGTAAAAAGGGATTTATTATGGAGGCGGAACCCGGAGTCGAACCGAGGTAGACGGATTTGCAATCCGCTGCATAGCCACTCTGCCATTCCGCCGTAGAGATATGATTTTAGCATGTTATTAAGAATTGGAGCGAGTAACGAGGTTCGAACTCGTGACCTCAACCTTGGCAAGGTTGCGCTCTACCAGCTGAGCTATACTCGCAATTCTAAATATATAAGTGCCACCTTATACTCATTGCCGAAGCAATGCGAGAAAATGGTGCCCGGGGCCGGACTTGAACCGGCACGCTGTTACCAGCGAGGGATTTTAAATCCCTTGTGTCTACCAATTCCACCACCCGGGCGGATGGCTGACATGCTGTCATACACACGTTAAGTAGATTGGAGCGAGTAACGAGGTTCGAACTCGTGACCTCAACCTTGGCAAGGTTGCGCTCTACCAGCTGAGCTATACTCGCAATCCTAACTGTATAAGAGCTAACTTATACTCATTGCCGAAGCAATGTTAGCAAATGGTGCCCGGGGCCGGACTTGAACCGGCACGCTGTTACCAGCGAGGGATTTTAAATCCCTTGTGTCTACCAATTCCACCACCCGGGCTCGGGTTGCTATACGCGTGTGGAAACGTTGAGATATGGAGGCGGAACCCGGAGTCGAACCGAGGTAGACGGATTTGCAATCCGCTGCATGGCCACTCTGCCATTCCGCCATCAATGATTGGAGCGAGTAACGAGGTTCGAACTCGTGACCTCAACCTTGGCAAGGTTGCGCTCTACCAGCTGAGCTATACTCGCATCATTGAACACTGTTTATAACGTTTAGTTAAAGCAGTGCTGGGCTAGCGCCCTCTCAACACCGACGCATTCTACAGAGATTATTAAACGCGTCAATACAAAAAATATGGGTTTTGAATCGTTTGCTTAATTTTTATCTAAAACGGCGTGTTATTATACATTTAGCCTTCTTTAGCGAAGAAGCTATGGCGCGCAGCCATGAGATACTGCACCATAGAGCCAAAGGTCAGAATAGTCGCTATGTATAATAGAATATAACTCAAGGTCACCATCCAAGGCTGAAATTGCCAAATCAGGCCAATAATGGCGAGCATTTGCGCCGCTGTTTTCACCTTACCAAGTTGGGATACCGCTACCTCACCACGCTTACCCTGCTCCGCCATCCACTCTCTTAAAGCCGAGATCACTATTTCGCGGCCGATAATAATCAACGCCGGTACGGTCATCCACGCACTTTGATAGTGGCCAACTAACACCACCAGGGCTGCACTGACCATTACTTTATCGGCAACAGGGTCTAAAAACGCACCGAACGGCGTCGACTGATTTAAACGCCGAGCTAGATAGCCATCAAGGATATCGGTGATCGACGCTAGCCAAAATACAAATGCTGCTGCGAAAAACGCCCATTGACTTGGTAGATAGAAGATAAATAAAAAAATTGGGATTAAACACAACCTAAAGGCTGTTAGGGTATTGGGAATGTTCCACATAACTACTAGGCGTTCTTAGCGTTTTCTTTTCAGTAATATTCGCACGAAGGGCTATGCCTTGTCATGCAAATGGTTAAATATCTTTTCCGCCATCGCGGGACTGATCCCTGGCGCTTGGCTGAGCTGCTCAATTGTCGCGCTTTTCACGCCTTGCATACCACCGAGGTATTTTAGCAGAGCTTGGCGACGCTTTTGCCCTACGCCACCGATTTCCTCAAGCACTGATTGATTACGCTGCTTCTGGCGCTTGTTGCGGTGTCCAGCAATGGCAAAACGGTGTGACTCATCACGAATATGTTGAATAAGATGCAACGCCGGTGAATCACTGCCAAGAGATACGGTTTTTCGCCCGGCATCAATCAATAACGTTTCTAAACCTGGCTTTCGGCTAGTGCCTTTAGCGACGCCGACAAGCAAGGGCATTTTTGCAAACGACCAATCACTAAAAAACGCCACGGCTTGGTTCAATTGTCCCTTACCACCGTCAATAAAAATGACATCCGGGATCTTGCTCTCGTCAGTCAGCTTGCCATACCGTTTATTGAGCGCAAAGGCCATCGCGGCATAATCATCACCAGGGGTAATGCCGGTGACATTAAAACGCCTATATTCACTCTTATTGGGCCCTTGACGGTCAAACACCACGCATGATGCCACCGTGTTTTCACCCATGGTGTGGCTGATATCAAAACACTCCATACGAGCGATATCATCAAGGTGTAGCGCCTCTTTAAGTAGTGCGTAGCGCTTATTGATAGCATCTTGCGTGCTTTGCTGCACCTCTAAGCTAGAGTCGGCATTTTTGTTCGCTAACTGCAGATACTGAGCACGTTCACCACGATGCACTGTATTGAGCTTTACTTGTGCGCTTTTAAGCTCACTCATAGCATTGCTCAACGGTTGCTGCTCATCAATTGCAAAAGGCAGCACCAATTCTTTCGCGATACGTCCAGTCGCTCCTGGCGCACAATAATACTGGGCAATAAAAGACGTTAAAATTTCGTCATCGCTGGAGTCTTTTGGCACTTTGGGGTACAACGTTTTGCTGCCCATCACTTTGTGATCGCGCACCATGAGAATATGCACCGCAACCATGCCATTACGGCGACAATAACCAAGGGCATCTAGCTCAGCGTGCTTTCCGGACACTGACTGCTGCTCTTGTACTTTACGTAACAGCTGGATTTGGTCACGGTACTTGGCGGCTTTTTCAAAGGCGAGTTGCTCACTGGCGTGTTCCATTTTAGCCACCAATGAACTTATTACCTCATGGGATTTGCCACCGAGAAACTTACGTACGTAGTCTACTTGGGCGCTGTACTCTTCATCACTGACTTTGCCAACACAAGGCGCACTGCAGCGTTTAAGTTGGTACTGCAAACAAGGACGACTGCGTGCTTTGTAGTAGCTGTCTTCACATTGACGTACGGGAAACAACTTTTGCATCAAACGCAGACTTTCAGAAACGGCGCCAGCACTTGGAAAGGGACCAAAGTATTCACCTTTGATTTTACGCGCACCGCGATGGAAAGCTAATCTAGGGTGTTGATGCTTAGTCAATAAAATGTACGGATAGGACTTATCATCGCGAAGTAAAATATTGTAGCGAGGTTGATACTTCTTGATCAGATTATTTTCTAGTAGCAAGGCCTCGGTTTCAGTATTGGTCAGCGTTACATTGATATCATCAATATTACGCACCAATACTTGCGTTTTAGCATCGAGGCCCGTTTTACGAAAATAGCTTGAAAGGCGCTTTTTAAGGTTTTTCGCTTTACCTACGTATATCACTTGCTGCTCACTATCTAGCATGCGATATACGCCGGGTTCTTCAGAGACCGTTTTTAAAAACTGGTCGGCAGCAAAACTCATAGCCAGGATCAGTGGTCGCTATCAATATCTATCATTTTATGGCGAATGGCTAAGTGCGTGAGTTCCACGTCGCCGTTCACAGCCAGTTTTTCGAATATACGATAGCGATAGCTGTTGACCGTTTTTGAGCTCAGATTTAATCGGTCGGCGATGCTTTGCACCTTTTCGCCTCGCGTAATCATCAGCATAATTTGCAGTTCGCGATCTGAGAGAGTTTGAAATGGGTTTTCGTCGGTACGACCACTGAACTGCGCCAACGCAATTTGCTGAGCAATTTGTGGCGCAATATAGCGTTGACCGGAGTTCACTGCGCGAATCGCATTAACCACTTCTTCAGGGCCTGCCCCTTTGGTGAGGTAACCGTGAGCGCCAATTTGCATGACTTTACTAGGGAAAGGGTCTTCGCAATGAACAGTGAGCACAATCACTTTAACATCAGGACAGTAACGGCAGATCTTCTTCGTGGCCTCGAGACCGCCAATGCCCGGCATATTCATGTCCATTAGTACGATGTCTGGCTCATTTTGACGGCAGAACTGCACCGCCTCTTCACCAGTTTTTGCTTCACCGATAACCTTAAAACCGCGAACATCATCAAGGATGCGCTTTATCCCGGTACGCACCAGTTCATGGTCATCTACTAGCAGTACATTAATCAACAGGAAAACCCTCTTTATACACGTGTAGTTACAGCTGTTTTGTACAATAACTACACGTATTATTCTTACACCCTAAATCAAGCACTTGTTTTATCAGAAAAACGGTCAACCCACAATGCTATGATACCATCACCGGTCACATTACAGGCCGTGCCAAAGCTATCTTGAGCCAAATATAATGCGATCATTAATGCAATTGCTGCATCAGTGAACCCAAGCATACTGGTTAATAGCCCCAGTGCCGACATAACCGCACCGCCTGGTGCCCCAGGGGCTGCGATCATCACTATACCTAACATTAGTACAAATGGCAGCATTTCCGTCAAGCTTCCTATCGCCATTGTCGGTGATAGTGCCATCACCGCCATGGCACAGGTGACGATGGTAATGGTCGAGCCAGAGAGGTGGATGGTCGCACATAGCGGTACACTGAAATTAGCAATGTGTTCTTTTACGCCATTATCTTTACTGGCTTTGAGCGATACCGGGATGGTCGCGGCACTGGACATCGTACCAAGCGCGGTTAAATAAGCGGGCAGCATATTCTTTAATAACATCCAAGGTGAGCGCCCTAACAATAATCCAGTGCCAATGTACAGCACACTTAGCCATACCCAGTGCATAACCAGAGCGATGGCAAGGACAACGGCAAAAGTTTGTAACGTTGAGGCTACGGTGCCGGCAACGGTCATGTCAGCGAACACCCCGGCAATATAAAATGGTAACGCTGGGATGATGACTTTAGAGAGTAACCCGTCAATCACTTCTTTCCCTTGATCAACCACTTGTTGTAACTGTGTCAGCTGACGCTGACTGATACCTATGCCAAAGGCGAATGCCGCCACTAATGCACTCATCACCCCCATCAACGGCGGTATCTCTATATCAATAAAGCTACTCAGAGCCGATTCTTCACCGCCATGAAAATTGATTGAACCACTTATATAAGGGGCGGCCCAAGTCATAACAATGATTGCCAAGGTCCCTGCTACCACTGTCGAACCATAAGCAAACCCTACTGTGCGGCCAAGTAAATGATTCGCCCCTTTGGGCAGCCCAGCGATGCCTGAACAAATAAAAAATAAAATAATAAGTGGAATGGTAAAGCCTATCAGCTCGCCGATAAGCACTTTGGCAGTATACAAAGCCCGTGCTACAGCCTCCGGTGCAAAGGCGCCGATTAGCATTCCAAGGACAATGCCAGCAACCAATTTAAGTATTAGTTTCATGATGGTTTAGCAGTAATGAATAATGCCACCTGTTTTAACATTTTTTGCCATCAATGTATGGAAAAACCGCTGAGCATAAAGCTAAGTGTCTAATCATTGAGCACCTGTGCGGTTTTTCGCACTGAATCGCAACTGAACGAATATATTTTGTTTACACCCTGCTAACTTGTTACAACAGCGCCATCAATAATCATCACTTGGACATGTTGTGCTTTTGTCTCGTTTTCTCGCAGGTCGCCTTGCTGTTTTAGCCATGGCCGTTACTCCCTTTATTGTATTGGCTAAAACGGCACAGCCGGCACTCAATATCCCCTACCTCGCTGATGCAGCGACTATTGATGGTCGCTTGGATGAGCCGCAATGGCAACAGGCTAAGCGCATCAGTGTAAATAACATCACTTGGCCCTATGAAAATAAACCATCACCGGTGAGTACCACCGCGCTGATTTATGAAAATGACGATACCCTCTATTTAGGGTTTATCGCCGAGGACCCCCACCCAGAGGAAATTCGTGCCTTTTATCGCGATCGTGATAGCGCTTGGGATGATGACTTAGTAGGGATAAAACTGGACACCTATGGCAGTGCCAAGCTGGCCTATCAGTTTTTTGTCAATCCGCTTGGAGTTCAACAAGACTCTATCGAAAATGAGTTGAGTAAAACTGAAAACAGTGCCTGGGATGGCATTTGGGATAGCGCAGGCCATATCACCGCTCAAGGATACCAGGTGGAAATAGCCTTACCTATGCGTATGTTTAACTTCGATGACGCACCACGCAGCCAAGCCATGACCATGGAGTTAGTGCGCTTTTATCCACGAAATGAGCGCCTTCGCCTTTCAAGTATGCAATTGGACCATGGTAATCACTGCTGGATATGCCAAATGCCGCAAGTGAACGGTTTTGCTAATGCCGAACAAAGCAGTAATCTCACCGTTGTCCCCTCCTTGGTGCTTAACCAACAGCAACAACGCGACATCAATGGCGCGGTCCTAAAGCCTTGGCAAAAAGACGATAACATTGAGCCAAGCTTAGACCTGAAATGGGGGATCACCCCAGATTTAACGCTCAATGCCACTGTTAATCCCGACTTCTCACAAGTAGAGGCCGATGTTGCACAGCTCAACGTCAATGAAAGCTTTAGCTTATTCTTCCCAGAAAAGCGCAGCTTCTTTTTAGATAATGCCGACTATTTTGCTTCGAATTTAAACTTAATTTATACCCGAAATATCGCCGCGCCTGGCGCAGGAGCGAAACTAACCGGAAGCAAGAATGGCCACACCGTGGCCGCATTTATCAGTAACGATGAGCAAACCAATGTGCTTATACCGGGTAATTTAGGTTCTCGAGTTGTGAGTTTAGAGCAACATTCACAAGCCGGGGCGCTGCGCTATCGTTACGATATCAGTAGTGCGTTTTCCCTGGGTGCCAGTTCGACGTTCAGACGCAGTGACGATTACCACAACGAAATGCTGAGCATCGATAGTAAATATCGGTTTGACGACTTCACCACCTTGGTGGTGCAAGCTCTGGCATCGCAAAGTGACTATAGTGAGGACTTCATTGAGCAATTATGTGATGCCGATGAACCTTGCCAAGCGCCACCCGCACAACCTTGTGATAGCCGCTATGACTGCAGTTATTCGGAAGCTTTGCTACGTGTGAACGAGCAGCGCTATGATGGCTATGGGTATTATTTAAGCTTGGATAGAGACACCAAATACTACAGCCTGTTTGGTAATTATCATATGCGCAGCCGTGGACTGCGTGCGGATTTAGGCTTTCTTAGTGAAACTGACTTCAACAAGTTTACCACCGGTGGTGAATACCGTTGGTACGCCGAGCAAGACGCATGGTGGAATCGCGCCCGATGGTATGCAAATTGGGATATCACCCACAACCAAGCAGGCGAGTTAATAGAAAAAGAGGCGCAAAGCTTTGTTTCACTTGACGGCCCCTGGCAAAGTTATCTAGAGCTTGGCACCATTAGTCGAGAGCGGCGTGGGTTACGAGCCGATCCATCATCCCTAGCAATCGACGGTAATAGTGCGCGCTTCAACGAAAACGAAATAAACCTCTTTGCGTCCATCAAACCCAGCGCCGGTGTTGTTGCTGATATCGATGTGACGCAAGGTAATAAGGTTGATTTGGCCAATAACCGTTTGGGTGAGTTTGTGCGTATTCGCCCCACTGTGAATTACAATATCAATTCGCATCTAGCGCTGCGCTTGCGCCACACCTACGAGGATTTGCAACGTCGCTCAGGTGAGGACATCTTCAGCGCTAATTTAAGTGACTTGCGCTTAACCTATCAATTTAATTTACGTAGCTTTTTGCGTTTAACCATGATTTATACCGACATCGAGCGCGAGCCCAGTAGCTACGTTAAAGAAGTGGATGTGCGCTATCGAGCATTGAGCACCCAGCTACTCTACTCTTATAAACTCAATCCACAGTCTGTGGTGTTTGTAGGTTACTCAGACAGTGGCTACCAGGACGATGACTTATCACGGCTGGAAAAAGATAATCGTACACTGTTTGCAAAATTCAGTTACGCTTGGATTTTGTGATATAAGAAACTACATTTATATACCTCTTCGTTATAACTGATTGGCTATATCATATAGCCAATCTTTCCTTTAGTTTTCATAAACAGTGAGTAAAGTGAGGGTATACAGCGACAAACCCGTTAGGTATTGAATATGTCAAAGATTTACGAAGATAACTCCCTATCCATTGGTAACACCCCGTTAGTAAAACTTAACCGTGTTACCGGTGGTAATGTTTATGCCAAAGTAGAAGCTCGCAACCCAAGCTTCAGCGTCAAGTGCCGTATTGGTGCTTCAATGATTTGGGAAGCGGAAAAATCAGGACAACTGACTAAAGATAAAGAGCTTATCGAGCCAACATCAGGAAATACCGGAATTGCCCTCGCTTTCGTTGCGGCCTCTCGAGGTTACAAGTTGACGTTGACCATGCCCAACAGCATGAGTTTGGAGCGTCGTAAGCTACTCAAAGCGCTAGGTGCTAATTTAGTGCTCACCGAAGGCCCTAAAGGCATGAAAGGTGCGATTGAGAAAGCCAAAGAAATTCATGACAGCGATCCTGATAAATACATTCTGTTACAGCAGTTTGAAAACCCAGCTAACCCGAAAATTCACTTCGAGACAACGGGTCCAGAGATCTTTGATGCACTCGATGGTGAAGTCGACTTCTTCATTGCTGGTGTCGGCACTGGCGGTACTATCACCGGCGTAAGCCGCTATCTTAAGCAAGAGAAAGGCTTAAATGTGCAATCTATTGCTGTTGAGCCAACGGATTCTCCAGTGATCAGCCAAACAATGGCAGGTCAAGAGGTCAAGCCGGGCCCCCATAAGATTCAAGGTATTGGTGCTGGTTTTATTCCTGGTAACCTAGATTTAGAGTTGTTAGATGGGGTTGAACAAGTCAGTAATGATGACGCCATCGCTATGGCACATGAACTGATGAAAAACGAAGGGATCTTAGCTGGTATTTCATCTGGTGCTGCTGTGGTCGCTGCTAAGCGTCTTGCTGAAAAGCCAGAGAATGCTGATAAAAACTTCGTGGTTATTCTGCCAAGCTCTGCCGAGCGCTACCTTTCAAGTCCGTTGTTTGCTGGTGAGTTCAGTGATCAGGAACTTGAGCAGTAAAGCCAAGAGCCATTCTTTATTCTGAAAAAAAGGCGCTTTAGCGCCTTTTTCTTTACATATTTTCGATTGCCCCTCACACTTTATTCCAGTTTATAGCCTTTATTAAATACAGTGGAATGAAACGTACTTTACTTCTTGCTCTGATACTTTTATTGACTGCCTGCGGCCAAAACGACGATGATATTACAGGCGATCCTAACTCTCCGGGTTACGTGGCAACTCAGTACTTCTATGCGTTGTACAACCACGATAACCTTGAGCGCGCCACACAATATGCGACCCCAAAATTAGCGCGTATTATGCGCTCCTACGGTACGGCATCACAATTCACTCGTAACCTAGTTAATTTACAATATGATCAGGTCACCATTGAGTTAGACCGTACCGAGATGAGTGTTCGCCAACAATACGGTGACCGCGCTACTATCAATTTAGTATTCACCGGGCACTTTCATGGCAACCAAGTCGATGATATGCGCAGTGTGAAGATGATCCGTGAACGCGGTGATTGGCTGGTGAGTGAGATTGTCCCCGACCCTTACGGTCGTTAGTAAAAAAGGCCGCTTTTGCGGCCTTTTATTGTCTCTAATCACTCAAACTCTTGCGCGGCAAAGACATCCACAGCGATGACCTCTTGCCTTAGTGACTCAGCCGCAATCAGTTGCTCGCTCTGCTCAGCACTAAGCTTATTCTTAGCCCGTGCATCTTCAATTAGCTGCATCATCGTCAGCCCTTGAATCTCTCCTTTTTTACGCAACTTATGAACCTCACGATATCCTTGAGCTGCATGTTGTTGCGCTTCTAAAGCTTTATCCAGCACCGCTGTACCATTGCTGTCATCAACCACACATAAATGCGTGAGGCGCTCACGTACGACGCCACTGCGAGTCATATGCTGCGCAACTTGCTTAGCGACCTCATCTTTAGGCATTTTAAAATGATTGCCCAGTGGTAGTACCACGGCACGAACAGCCAACGACAGGGGCCAGCTTCCTAGGTTGTAGATAAATTCATCAAAGGCTTTGGCGCACAGGTAAAGGCTACGCTCAACACTGTATTGTACAAATGGCAAATCGGCGTGTTGATGGCCCTCATCTTGGTAGCGCTTAAGTACTGCAGAGGCGAGGTACAAGTGGCTGAGCACATCACCCAAACGAGCCGACAGCATTTCCCGGCGCTTTAAGTCGCCCCCGAAACGGAGCATGGCAATATCGGCACAAAATGCCAGTGCTCTGGAGAAGCGCCCTAGATAGCGGTAGTATTTGGCTGTCGCTCCACCGACGGGCGCCTTGGCAAAATAACTACCAGTGAGCGCATGCACAAACGACATAACGCCATTGCCAGCACTGTATAACATATGCTGGCAAAGCAGCGGATCAAACTCACGCACCCCTTTCTCTTCATCATCAAGCCCTGCAGCAACCATTTCATCAATCACATAGGGGTGGCAGCGGATCGCGCCTTGCCCAAAAATCATTAGGTTCCGGGTAAGAATATTGGCTCCTTCTACGGTGATCGATACCGGTGTGCCCATATAACAATGGGCGAGATAATTATTGGGGCCCATTTGAATGCCCTTGCCGGCGTGTATATCCAAGGCATCGTTGATCACTTGGCGGCCCATCTCGGTCATATGATACTTAGCGATGGCGGTGATCACCGAGGGGCTTAATTTTTGGTCTATCGCCGTTGCGGTCAAGACCCGCGTAGCTTCTAATTGATAGGTTAATCCGCCGATGCGAGCGAGGGCTTCTTGTATTCCCTCAAACTCGCCAATTGCGACACCAAATTGTTGCCTTAGCGCTGCGTAAGCGCCACTGGTGCGCGCACTCAAGTGCCCGGTTGCCGTGCTCAGCGCTGGCAATGAAATACCACGCCCTGCACTTAAACATTCCACTAGCATGCGCCAACCGTTGCCTGCTTGCACTTCACCACCGATAATCCACTCAAGTGGAATGAAGACATCTTTCCCTTCTGTGGTGCCATTTAAAAAGCCCATATTCATGGGTTTATGCCTGTCGCCAGTGCGTACTCCGGGGTGGTCGGTGGGGATCAATGCACAGGTAATACCGATATTTTTTGTTGTTCCTAATAATCCGTCGGGGTCGAACATTTTAAAGGCCAAGCCCAATACTGTCGCGCGCGGTGCCAAGGTGATATAGCGCTTTGACCAGTTTAGGCGTAAACCCAGCACTTCCTTACCGGCAAATTCGCCTTTGCATACAACCCCAGTATCTGGAATGGCACCGGCATCCGAACCTGCTTCTGGACCGGTTAAGGCAAAACATGGCAGTGCTTCGCCTTTGGCAAGCTTTGGTAACCACTGTTGTTGTTGTGACAAGGTGCCATAATGAAGCAGAAGCTCAGCGGGCCCTAAGCTATTGGGCACCATGACAGTCACCGCAGCACTTAGGCTTTTACTGGCAATTTTGGCAACAATAGTTGAGTTGGCCAATGCCGAGAAGTCATGGCCACCGTGCTCTTTGGGAATAATTAGGGCGAAAAACCCCTCATCCTTTAGGTACTGCCACACGGACTCTGGCATGTCCTGTTGTGCGGTAATGGTTTCATCATCAAGCATGGCGCACAGCTCAACGACTTGGTTATCAATAAACTCACGTTCTTCAGCACTTAACTGTGAGGTTGCATACTGGTGCAATTGGTGCCAATCGGGGTTGCCGCGAAAGAGCTCCCCATCCCACCAGATATCGCCCGCTTCCATGGCATCTCGCTCTGTCGCAGACAGCGGCGGTAATGCTTGTTTAAACCACTTGAAAACTGGTCGAGTAACAATGCTCATGCGAATATCTCGTACTGCGAAAATAACGATCACAGCTACGATGATTAATAAAACTAACCACATCATCTTGTGTTCCTTGATACCGTAAAGGGTGTTTTTCAGTATGGACGAACGGCAAATATTTACAATCCCTTCAATGTACTAGCCGAGTGCTCTGACTATCTATAATAATTTACCCCCTCTGCGTACGCTGCTATATTTAGCCGGCGTTAGCGATGCCCACCATCGCCGATAACAATTAGAGGAAAAATAATGACACGTCTTCCATTTAAACTGAGCCTGAGTGCGGTTTTAGTCTCGGTAACCTTAGGGTTAAGTGGCTGCAATGACACAACCACAACTAAGCCCACTGAGAGCGCTGCAGAAACAAAAATGAGCAGCAACAAACTCACAGCAACTGATGCCAAAGCGTTTTTAGCAAACACTGAACAGCAGTTAGCCAAGCTGTATGAGAAAAGTAGCCGTGCCGCGTGGATTTACGCCAATTTTATTACTCATGATACGGCACAGCTCGCAGCGGCCGCGAACCAAGAAGTGACCGAAACCATCGTACGTTTAGCCAATGAGGCTGCCCGTTTTGATGATCTGGAGTTAGACGCTGATAGCCGTCGCAAACTCGATAAACTGAAACTGGCACTGACGCTACCGGCACCACAAGATGCAGCAAAAACCGAAAAGCTGGCCAATATTGTCGCTGAGCTTGATGGTCTGTATGGCAAAGGCGAGTATTGTAAAGATGATGGCCAATGTCTAAGTCTCGGTGAGATGACCGCAACCATGGCATCGAGTCGCGACTACAATGAGTTATTAGATCTATGGCAAGGGTGGCGACAAATTTCTAAGCCTATGCGCCCTTTATACGAACAGCAAGTCACGTTAACGAATGAAGGCGCGCAAGAGCTTGGCTATGCCGATACAGGCGCAATGTGGCGCAGTAAGTACGACGTGCCTGCCGATGAATTTGCCACTGAACTTGACCGCCTATGGGGCCAAGTTAAGCCTTTATATGACTCCCTGCACTGTCATGTGCGCGCCAAGCTGGGTGAGCAGTATGGCGAAGATAAATTACCTGAAGATGGCACCATTCCAGCGCACTTACTCGGTAATATGTGGGCACAACAATGGGGTAATATCTACGACTTGGTTGCGCCTGAAAATGCCGATCCTGGCTATGATGTAACCGAACTACTAGCGCAGCATGACTATGATGAGCTAGAGATGGTGCGCGGTGCGGAAAAGTTTTTCACCTCCATGGGCTTTGCACCGCTACCTGATACTTTCTATGAGCGCTCTTTATTTACCAAACCTCAGGATCGCGATGTGCAATGTCATGCATCGGCGTGGAACCTCGATAGTAAAGATGATTTACGCATTAAGATGTGTATTCAGCGCACCGGCGAAGAGTTTGCCACCATTCACCATGAATTAGGGCACAACTTCTACCAACGTGCTTACAACCAGCAACCTCTGTACTATCAAGAAAGTGCCAACGATGGATTCCATGAAGCCATTGGCGATACGATTGCGCTGTCGGTCACTCCTGAGTATTTAAAAGAGATTGGCCTATTAGATGAAGTCCCTGATGAATCTAAAGACATTGGCTTACTCATGCGCATGGCACTAGATAAAGTGGCCTTTATCCCATTTGGTTTGTTAGTTGATCAGTGGCGTTGGCAGGTGTTTTCTGGAGAAATTACCCCTGAGCAGTACAACCAAGCTTGGTGGCAGTTGCGCAAGAAGTATCAAGGGATCAGCGCTCCCATCGCTCGTTCTGAGTCAGACTTTGATCCGGGGGCCAAGTACCACGTGCCTGGAAACACGCCTTATACTCGCTATTTCCTAGCCCATATTTTACAGTTCGACTTCCATCGTAGCCTGTGTGAGATTGCCGGCAATGACGCCGCCATTCACCGTTGCTCCATCTATAACTCAAAAGAAGCTGGGCAGCGACTTAACGAGATGTTAGAAATGGGCTCTTCGCAGCCATGGCAACAAGCGCTCGCAAAAGTAACAGGTAAAGAGCAAATGGATGCAACCGCTATTCTTGATTATTTTGCACCATTACAAGCTTACCTAGATGAGCAAAACATGGGTCGTCAATGTGGTTGGTAAGCGTTATTAACCATTAGCGACAAAAAAGCCCAGCATATGCTGGGCTTTTTTAATTAATTAGTTCAACGCTTAGAACTGTGCAGTTGCTTTTAGGAACCACTGATCATAGCTTGACTCATCCCAGTTGCTGCCGTAACCAGCAGATACTGCGAAGTTGGTGTCGATGAAGTATTTCGCACCAAAATTATAGAAGTCTTCATCGTCGAAATTAACGAATACTGACGTCATTTTGTTGAAGTAGTAGTTAGAACCTAGCTGCCAGTAGTTGTCCGCATCGTCACGGTTAATGTACTGTGCTTCAACAGTTAAGTAGTTACCTTGCTTAAGGTCTTTGAAGTACTTACCGTTAAGCTCACGGTGGTCGAACTCGTCATCAATACGCACTTCAAAACCGATGTAATCAGTGCTGTTTAAAGCGTGATCGTAACGGCCAGAGAAGAAGTAAGTTTCATCACCGTGCTCTGGGTCTACGCGCTCAGCTTTCAACAAGAAGTTGTCGCTAACTAGGTAACCAAGGCTTAGTGTGTATTGATCAGCACTGTCGAAGTCATCTGGGTCAACAACGCTGTAAGACGCGCCTACTAGGAATTGATCCGCGAAGTATTCACCGCCTACGTTGTAGCCAGTCGCATAATCATTGTCTGAGATACGACCAAAGATGTTTGACTCTTTGTTAATATACTCAAACTGATCAAGCGGGCCCAACACCTGCTTTGGTGCGAAGTAGTAAATCGAATCTACGGCAACATTGTCCTCACTTTCTACATTGAGGTATTCAAGGTTGCTGATTGATTGATAAGACTGTGCGAAGGCAGCACCGGAGAAAAGTACAGACGCGATGGCGACGGATAGTTTTTTCATAAATAGATTTCCCTATATCTAGTTTTTTAAAACAGCGCCACTCTAGCGCTGTTGAAATGAATTATAACTTAACTAAGCACTTGATTGTTTTAAATAAATGTTAGTTTTTGTTAGATATAGGTACAGTTTTTTACAAAACGTAGCGAGATAGGATCCGATACACTTCGTTAATGTTGTCACCCGCTTTAAAGTTCTTACACAACGGACTCGGATCAGAGCCTATCCAAATTTTTAGTTCAGCATCCATATCAAAGTGGCCAGCACTTTCCTTACTGAACTTAGTGATTTTACTAAATGGAATACTGAGCACCTCCATCTTCGACCCTGTTACACCTTGTTTGTCTACTAAGATCAGACGTTTGTTAGTGAACAAGAATAAGTCGCGGATCACTTTATACGCTTTTTCTAGGTTCTCACCTGGAGCAAGTATCTCTTCAAGTAAAGAGTCTAACTCCCCTTCATCTACTTCACTGGCATTGCCAATTAATCCACTAAGTAATCCCATTACTACGCTCCTGTTGCGAATAATTGATTTTCTAGGGTGTGACCGTTTATCAAGGCGCGATAACGCCACTGTTGTTTATGGCACAGCGTTAGCAAGGCGATATCCATTGCCTCACTGAGACCCTCGCTGCTGTAACCAATAACAAATTCATTACGCTGACTATTATCAACGCTCACTACGTGAGGAAGCGCCTGTAACGCCGCTGCAACATGATCGTTTTGCTCTCGTAGTTGCAGAGTTAGATACGCCAACTGCTCGGTTTGCGAGTCCAATTGATGGGTCGCCAAGCGCCCTTGCTGCAAGTATAAAACACGGTCGCAGAGCCGCTCCAGCTCCGATAAGTCGTGCGAGCTCAATACAAAGGTCGTCTCGGTACTGAGCGCACTGACCAACTCTCGAATAGCCCTGGCATTGGCGGGGTCTAAACCAGCCGTTGCTTCATCAAGCATCACCAACTTCGGCGAACCAAGCAGCGCTTGGGCGATACAAATGCGCTTTTTCATGCCATGAGAAAGCTCTTTAGCGCGACTGTCTGCGGTGTCTTTGAGATTGACCAGTTCCAACACCCGCTGTGTTTCTATTTTTGCTTGGCGCTGGCTAAAACCTTGCAGGCGTGCATATAAAGCCAATTGCTGGGCAACACTAAAGTTGGGGTCCAGTAGCGCGTCTTGTGGTAAGGCACTTAACTGACCGAACAACGCGGCGCTGCCGGGACGATGTCCCAATACCTTAATTTCGCCCTCACTGGGTTGCAAATAGCCGCAGATAAGGCTAAACAGCGTGGTTTTACCTGCGCCATTGGGGCCGACTAACGCAATGGGCTTTCCGGTTTGTAATTCAATATCAACATTATCGAGCGCTTTTTTGCTGCCGAAATAGTGGCTAACGCCGCGTGCTAAAATTAACTGGCTCATAGACTACTCCGCTGCAACTTATAAAAACTTAGCGCTAACAACAGGCCACTTTGCAACAATGGCCAAGCTATGTCGGTGACAGGGCTGGGCCGAACGGTGGCGATATTATCTAGCGGCTCACCGGGAATAAGGTAATCCAACCACATCGGCAGCCCTAACTGGCCTTGTAGAATAGCCAGTACCATTAACCCTATGGTGTACAATAAAATAACGTAAATAAGCGCCATACGTGATGAGCGCGCTATGGTATTCAATAACGTCATCAAGGCAATAAATGGCATCAGATTAACCAACAGGAGGAGTTCAAACTGCAGCGCGCGTGCCAAAGCCGGGACCAGTGCACTGGTATCGCGAAAGGCAATGAGGATCAGCGTGCCGATAATGCTAATCGCCAGCAACGCAGCGGCGCTTAAGCAGTGACCGAAATAGCGCCCTAATAGAATTTCAGCACGAGTAGCGCGTAAAGCGATGAACCGCAGCGTGCCGCGTTCTTTATCGCTAACAAATTGATCACTGGTTAAATAAATAATGAAAAGAGGAAAGGTGACTAAGGCAATCAGCCAATATACGGCCATTTCCGCATCAGGCCAGTGCAATAAACTCTGTAACCCGAGGTTGCCAAAAGCAGCAAGCATAAACTGTTCAAAGTTAGGGTCTGAAAGCACCGATACAGCTTGAGAAATACCGTAGCGATAAATCATCAACCACACTAAGGCAAAAGCAAGCAACGCCAACCACGCCTTTTTGGTAAGAAAGTGTCGCGCCAGTTCAAATTTAACCAGCTCGAAGATACGCCTTGGATCCATCCTGATATCCTGATTTGTAGTTATTTGTAGCTACTATAAATGAAAAAAGCGCTCAAAAGTATGAGCGCTTGTAAAAAGATGTGTCTGACGCTATTTATTGGCTAAAGCATTGGCGTACACATCAAGCCCTTGGCTGAGGTCGGCAATTAAGTCATCGACGTCTTCTAAACCGATATGCAAACGCACTACCGGGCCATACTGCCATGACGTTTCACTGCGCAAAGCCTTCATGCTCAGGTTGGTGGTAATTAGACTCTCAAAGCCACCCCAAGAGAAGCCCATTTTAAAATGGTGTAATGATTCAACCAAGGCATCAAGGGCCTGTTGTGTGCCCTCTTTCATTACAATGGAGAATAACCCATTACTGCCATCAAAATCGCGTTTGAAAAACACATGGCCAGGACAACTTTCCAGCGCAGGGTGACGAACATGATCCACTAATGGGTGCGACTGTAGCCACTTTGCTACTTGCAATGCACTGCGCTCATGTTGCTGTAACCTCACAGCCATGGTGCGTAGCCCTCGCAAAGCCAAATATGCATCGTCGGCACTGCAACATTGCCCCAAAAGGTATGACTGCTCGCGCAGCACCGGCCAATGCTGCTCATTGGCAACACTGACTCCCATCATCACATCACTGTGACCTACTATGTATTTGGTGGCCGCCTGAATACTAATATCAACACCATGCTCTAAGGGTCGAAAATGCATACCATTGCCGTAGGTGTTATCCAGCATGGTCATAATATTGTGAGCCTTAGCCTCGGCCACCATGGCGGGCACATCTTGGACCTCCATGGTGATTGAGCCGGGGGATTCCATAAATAGCACCTTGGTATTTTCCTGGAAAAGCGTACTAATATCGGCGCCAATTTGCGGGTCATAATAGGTGGTTGTCACCCCTAACCCTGCCAGCACTTTGTCGCAAAAATCCCGGGTAGGTTCATAGGCATTATCCATCATCAGAATGTGATCGCCGGCTTTGACAAAAGATAGCAGGCTATTACTGATGGCAGCAGCGCCCGACGGATAAAGGGCACAGCCGGCTCCGCCTTCTAGCTGAGCAATTGCTTGTTGTAGCGCAAAGTGTGTTGTGGTGCCGCGACGACCGTAAAATAATGCATGGTTTCCGCGATTTTTAGCTGCGTCTTTAAACTCAGCAACGGAATCAAAAACCACGGTAGAGGCGCGCTGTACCACAGGGTTAACAACCCCTTGAGTGAACTTTTTATCTCGCCCAGAGCTTATCAACTGTGTTTGTTTTTTCATTTGTTTTCCTCATTCTGTGCAACCCAAGTATCAATAAGATACCGTGAAATAGAATCGCAGCGGGGAAGTTTGTAGTCAGTGCCCGCATCTCCCCAGGTGCCAAAATGCTTTAGCTCGTCTCTAGAGAACCAACGTGCGTCGCTGAGCTCGTCTTGGTCAATAAAGATATCTGTTGAGCTTGCCTGTGCCATATAGCCTAACATCAGCGAGCTTGGAAAAGGCCATGGCTGTGAGGCAATATAGCGTGGCGATTGCACGGCTATTCCCGCCTCTTCCATCACTTCTCTGGCAACAGCAGCTTCGAGTGTTTCCCCTGGGTCGACAAATCCAGCTAAGGTGGAATAGACGCCCTCAGGCCAGCTTGCTTGACGACCTAATAAACAGCGTTCAATACCATCATTGAACTTATGATGCACCAACATAATAACGGCCGGATCGGTACGTGGAAAAGTAAGGTGACGACAGTCGCGGTTGATGCATTTTCGGGCATGACCGGCCTCCGCTTGAATATTTTCATTGCCGCAACGGCCACAAAAGCGGTGGGTCTTATGCCAATGGCACAGCCCTCGCGCAAGTACCAGTATTGCAGCAGCGCCAGGCTCAACTATCGAGCCATAACGGCGGATATCGACAAATTCACCTTCGGCATAAGCACAGTCGTTAGCCAATGTTTCACTCACATCAAGAGCAAAGTAATGCTGGCATTGATGCTCACCTAAATAAATCGCGTTATCGGGGGCGAAGTCTTTTACTTGCTCATAGCTCAAAAACAGTGGGGTTTGATTATCAATACTGAACAGATTTCGATCTGTATTTATTAATACATAACGCCCCAGCGGGCGTTTATTTAACAGCCAGTTAGGGTCTTTACGCTCGCTTGAGTGCCTATCCAATGGCAACTGGGTGTATTGCAGCATGGTTTTGCGGTAATTCAGGACAACATGGTTCTACATTATCACAGTTCAGTAAAATCACAGTAATGCGGGTGATAGTGACATCGCTTCTTTTATCGTTACATTACCCATCAAGGGGTTGTGCCTGTTCTCATTAATAAACGCCGCTAACACAGATACAAAAAAAAGCCCGAGCTGGGCTTTAATGGTATTTAGCGTGATGTTACTTAGCCGCTAGGCGCGCCAATAACTTCTGATTTTCGGCCTCTATATGCTTGTAGAAATCAACGTCGGCAAGCTCACTGGCTGCGGCTTCATCAATAACGATAACGGCATCGCGATGCATCTGCAGTGCCGAAGCTGGGCAAGAGGCAGTTAGCGGCCCTTCTACCGTGGCTTTGATGGCTGCCGCTTTATTTTCACCAGTTGCCAATAACACCACTTTTTTGGCATCAAGTATGGTACCAATGCCCATGGTAATGGATAAGTGCGGCTGATATTCATCCTCGCTGAAAAAGCGAGCATTATCATCGATCGTTGCCTTCGTTAGGGTCTTAACACGGGTTCGCGATGTTAAGCCTGACGAGGGTTCATTAAAGCCTATATGGCCATTGCGCCCTATTCCAAGTAACTGAATATCGATGCCACCGGCTGCGAGAATGCGCGCTTCATATTCCTGACATGCAGCAATAGGATCTTGAGCATCGCCCGGCGGTACATGGGTACGCTCTTTGGCAATATCAATGTGGTCGAACAACTGCTCATTCATAAAGAAGCGGTAGCTCTGCGGATGAGAGCCGTCTAAGCCTAAGTATTCATCTAGATTAAAGCTAGTGACTTGTGAAAAGCTGATATCACCCTGTTGATTTTTTTCGATCAAATTTTGATACAGCGCCACTGGCGTTGAGCCTGTCGCCAGGCCGAGCGTGGAAGCGGGTTGCTTTTTTAGCTGGGCTACAAATAGGTCAGCGCCGTAACGGGCCACCTCTGTAGCATCTTTAAGAATCACGATTTGCATGTTTAGCTCGTTGTTATAGTTGATAAAAATGGGACCTATGACCAAGCGTTCCGTGCAATCTGAACTTGGTCATAGGTCAGAACCTAATCGGGATACTGTAATTAGGTTTACACCATTATGACAACGCTGTCATTATTGGTTATAAAACCTAATTTGTAAAGTAAAAGTGAGCAAAAAATGTCACTTTTTTAGTTATTTATTAAACATCAACAGGGTTAAACACTGACAAAGATTTTACGTTTATACATCCAGTGTAAGACAAGCAGCTGTACTGTTAACAAGGCGACGACAGCAAATAGAGGTTGCCATGGCTCACTGACAGAGCGCACGACCCCACCAAACACACTATTGGCGATGTACCCCCAGTTCACTAAGCTTGAAGCGAGGTAAATAATAATTGAATTAGCGCCGATAATTACAAACGGATAAGCGGCTTTACGTTGGCCAAGAATATCAACCACGCCATAGAACACCGCCAATAAAATTGCACTCCAGCCGACAGTAACGAGTACAAACGAGCTGGTCCACAATTCTTTATTCACTGGAAAGACACTGTCCCATCCCCAACCTAGCGCTAAGCTGACTAACCCCGCAGCAAGCAGCTGCGCCGCTACTCGCCATTGGCCTTGAGTGGCACCGCGAGCAATTAATTGCCCGGCAAAGACACCTAAAATAGCGTTGGCGGCTGCAGGAATATTTGACAGTAAGCCTTCTGGGTCAAGAGGCCGGTTTTGGTAGGTAATACCAGGTAATAGGTGTTGATCAACCCAGGCATTCCAACTTCCCTCAGGGCTCAGCGGCGAGCCGTGGCCGCCGGGTACCGGCAACACCGTCAACCAGAGCCAGTAGCCTAACAAAATTACGACAGCGACAATCGCTTGAGTGCGCAACGAGGTATGCCATACCAGCATCGCCGCGATAAACCAGGCTATAGCTATACGCCCAAGTACACTGGCATAGCGAATTTCGTCTAATGCCATTGGCATTCCTGTGCCCCAGCCGTGATTATAGAGAACTCCTAAGGCACTAAGTAGTAACAGGCGTTTTACTGCTTTGTGATAAAAAGGTTTGCGTTCGGCCAGCGGCAGATGATCAATCCGCTTCGGGGAAAGCCCCATGGCCACACCAGAGAGAAAGATAAATAGCGGGAAAATAAGGTCGTAAAAGGTGAAACCGTGCCATTGCGAATGCACTGTATGCGCTTCAAACGCCTTCCACCCTTGCCAACCTGTTAATACGAACAATGCGGCAAAAATAGATTGCCCGCCTAAAATCCAAAACATGTCCATACCGCGCAGCGCATCTAACGAGGCTAAGCGTTGTTTTTTTTTGCCGGTATCAGGTGTTGTCATAGTTTCTCGCTGTTAGTTTCTGCGCACTGTTACATCACTGTATCCATGCGTACCTCTTCCATGACGGCCTGTTTTATAAGGGGTTCACTGTGCTTAGCGGCTAAGGCGTATGCCGCCTATGTAGGTGGCCTGCACATGTTGGTGCTCATCCAGCGCCACAAAATCAGCATCGAAACCATTTAGGAGACGACCTTTGCACTGTGCTAAGCCCAAGTATTGCGCCGGATAGAGCGATGCCATACGCAGACTCTCAGCTAAGCTGATATCCAATGTATTTACGGTGTTGCGCACAGCACTGGCCATATCCAACACACTGCCAGCTAATTCGCCCGTACTGGAATTCAACCGGTCGCCGGTGCGATAGACTTTACGGCCATCGAAAAAATCAAACTCTTCGGCATCGGTGCCCACTGGAGGCATTGCATCGGTAACAAGCATTATCTTGCCGCGCTGCTTGGTACGAATTGCCAACTTCGCCGAATCCGGGTGTAAGTGATGACCGTCGACAATTAACCCGCACCAACTACTGTCATGCCATAACGCCGCACCGACAACCCCAGGTTCACGTGAGGTAAAGGCAGACATAGCATTAAATAGGTGGGTGAAGCCATCAGCGCCGGCGTCTAGCGCTGACATCGTGGTTTCATAGTCGGCATTGGTGTGGCCCAAAGAGACCTTTACACCCATGGCAACTAAACGCTTAATATCCGCTGCGCTAACATTTTCTGGCGCCAAGGTAACCATTTTAATACCAAGGTCATCGCGCTCGTAAATCGCAAACTCTTCATCGCTAATGGGACGAATAAACTGCTCGCTGTGCGTGCCTTTTTTTGGCAAACTGAGGTGCGGTCCTTCAAAATGGACTCCTAAAATACCTGGAGTATTTTTTGCCACCGCTTCAGCCACTGCGTCAGCGGCACGACGCATAATCGCGATGTCGTCTGTGATTAAGGTCGGCATATTGGCCGTTGAGCCAAATTGACCATGTGCTCTCGCTATTTGCGCTAAGCAGTCAACACTTTGTTCAGCATTAAAAAATGCACCGCCACCACCGTTTACTTGTACATCAATAAAGCCGGGGACTACGAGCCCAGAAAGTGCGGTGACAGGGTCGCTGGTGGGTGCATCAATAAATTGCACTTTACCGTTAACACTTTGAAAATAAACATCGTTATGAAAACGCTGCCCGTCAAATAGGCGTTCAGCATGGAAACTTTGACTCATTTAATTGCGACCTTTTGTTCTTCTTCTAACAGCGCATTTTGGGCAAAATAAACAGCGCCCATCTCGGGTGGCTGACGAGGCACTTCAACACGTTTAGCTATATCAGGATCTAACCATTTTTGCATGGGTTCAGACAAGCCGCCAATCATAGATAAACGTGGAGGGTTAATTTCTAATAATCGTTTAGCCAAATTACTGATGTAGCGCGCACCGTCTTTGACTATGGTGAGCGCGACCATATCACCATCATGAGCCGCCTCTATGACCATACGCGCGAGTTTGGCGTAGCTGCTTGAGGGTTGACCCGCCATTTGCTCTGCAACTCCCATTGCTGAGCTGGCATTAAAATGCAATTTAAACATCTCACTCAGGCGAGTTTGCGGACCTAATCCATCCAAATCTAATAACACCGCCTTGAGTGCTTCAAGACCCAGCCATGCACCGCTGCCTTTGTCGCCTTGAGCAAATCCATGGCCGCCATAATTCACACTATGACCTTTAACACAGGCAAAGCCACAAGAGCCAGTACCAGTAATAATCACTGCCCCGTCACCGCCCTCATGTGCGCCGATACAGGCAGTATGCAGGTCGGTGGTCAAATACATTTTTTGAAATGGGTGTTCCCACTCACTGATTTTCTCAAATAGACTGGGTAGGTTAACCCCTGCCAAGCCTAAACCAGCCACTAATTGATGCACGCTCTCTAGGCGTAGGCCTGCATCACGCATCGCTTGCTGAGTAGACACCATAATCGACTCTAAAGTGCGTTCAAGACCATGTAATGGATTTGCAGGGCCGCCCAAACCGGTACCCAGTACTCCCCGTTGGGCGGAGTAAATGGTCGCCCGGCATTTGGTTCCCCCACCATCTATGCCTATAAATAATTGCTCTTGACTCGCACTCTTCGCCATCATTGTACGACCTCTAACCTTGTTAATGTATTCGCAAATACGCTTTATCGTTTTTGTAGCGCGTATGCTCTTCCTCAACCCATGTTGAAATTATGTTACACAATTAATGACAGCGTTGTCATTAATTTTTTTAAATTTTCCCTAATTAATTCTATTCACTAGGTTACTACTTTGTTTTTATTGGTCTTTTCTTAATTCTAGCAGGATAGCTAAGACATCAGCATATATGAATTCATTAGTTCCATCAATCGAGAATAATAGAATAAATAATTCCTGCCATCTGACTTACCGCTCGACTTGCGTGTGTTTCCTTGCATCAACGGGTTTATGTAACTATATTGAGTTACCTAAGTACATGTAACTTTAATTAGTTACTTAACAGAATGTAACCATTGAGAGTTCCTTTATGCCCCAAACACCTTCTTATTACACTGTGTTAAGCGGTGATCTCGTCGACTCTCGTAAGCTAAGCAGTGACGACTATGACAATGCATTATATAGCCTAGAGCAAGGGCTACGCGCTATCTGTGAACGCTTCGATGGCGACTTTAGCATTTATCGCGGTGATGCCTTCCAATGTATTCTTAGCCAAAGCCCCACCCCTTTGCTAGCCAGCATTATGCTGCGGTTGTTTTTACGTGCCCGAGCTCTGGACGCACGCATTAGTGAGGCATGGGGCCCGATAGATAACTACCGCAAAGACATAAAAACCGCCACCGGTCCAGCGCTACTCCTCTCGGGGACGGGCTTAGATAATATAAAAAATATGCGTCTACGTCTTAGTCTACACCAAATAGACATGAGCCCAAGTTTTGTATTGAATATTCGCTTTATAGATAACCTGATCAGTCACACCAGTGCCAAACAAGCACAAGCCTTGTATTTGTACCATTGGTTACGTAATAATGATCATGCAACCATAGCCAAAGAGCTTGAAACTTCAAGAGAAAACGCCACCAAGCTACTTAACGCTGGCAACTACCACCTCGTTGATGAATTTATAGCCGTAGCCGCAAAGGAACATGCTTATGGATGAGCAAATAGCACTTCTATTGGCGCTATTATTAGCGCACTTTATTGCCGATTTTTATTTGCAACCAATGCACTGGGTGCACAATCGCAACACTTACCACTATAAATCAAGCAAATTAGCACTGCATGTGTTGGTTCACGGCGTGCTATCGGCCACCGTGCTTATTGCGTGGGAGCACATTTACGGCTTGGGTGAGTGGCCGGGGGTGTTGCTGGCTACGTTGAGTATTATGCTCAGCCATTGGCTCATTGATGTAGGAAAGTCCTATACTCGAGGCGGTATTATACCCTTTGTGGTTGATCAGCTCGCACACATAATGGTGATCATTTCGCTGTGCCTGTGGCTCAGTGATGCAGATACCCTCACTCAATGGGCGAGTCAGGGGCTGAGTACACAATCATTATGGGTTACGCTGCTTGCCTATGCCTTGGTTTTAAACCCCTGCTCCGTGGCTATTCGCATGTTATTGGAGCGCTGGCAGCTACCTTGTAGCCATAATGAGCAACAGCTGCCACAGGCGGGTCATAGTATTGGCGTACTTGAGCGCGTGCTGATGCTCACCTTTGTACTGATTGATGAACTCGCTGGTGTCGGTTTTGTGTTAGCGGCTAAATCGGTGTTTCGCTTTGGCGATTTGACCAATAGCAAAGAAAAGCACCTAACCGAATACGTGATGCTGGGCACCTTATTAAGTGTCACCTTAACATTGGCCATCGGCCTCGCTACCCGCGCTTTGTTAAACACCCTATAACGAAAAAGCCCGCTAATGCGGGCTTTTTTCATTACTTTACACCAAGCTCTCGTAAACGCTCTTGTAAGTAGCTATCTGCTGTATAGCGCTCTGAAAGCACCACATCCGGGCGCGGATGCAAAAACAGTGGCAGTGAAATACGTGATTTCGTTGACGCTTTCCCCGTCGGGTTAATAACGCGGTGAATGGTCGACGGGAAGTAATCACCTGATGCTTCTTGCAGCATATCACCAATGTTGATGATCAGATTACCGAAGTCACTTGGCACATCTAACCAACCACCCTCTTTAGTTTGCACCTGTAAGCCAGGCTCGTTCGCTGCAGGTAAAACCGTTAATAGGTTAATATCGCCATGCGCCGCCGCGCGAATAGCACCCGGCTCTTCGTCACCGGTCATTGGCGGATAATGAAGTATACGCAGTAAGGTTTGCTCTGAGTCCTTGATCATGTCTTTAAGATCAATGGAAAAACGTTTTTGTACTTCTTCTGGTGCGTGCGCCTGCACCCAGCTTAGTAGCTCGCTAGCAAACTCATTAGCAAGTCGGTAATACTCACGAATTTGCTCTTCTAGTTGTGCCGGGACGCGACCTTTAGGGTAAACGTGGTAATACTCTTTAATGTCTTTAACATTAAAGCCTTTGGCTACTTCACTTACTTCCGGTGGAAAATATCCGTCTTGTGTAGTCTTATCATATAAAAACTCGTGCTTTTGCTCAGAGTTGAAAAAAGCCTGCCAATTTTCATAAATTGATTCCACTAAAGACTGCGGGATCGGATGGTTCGTCAATACCCCAAAGCCGGTATTGCGAAGAGACTCGACAAATTCAGCAGGAGCGTTGGGCGACTGATAGTCCACTGTAGGTAAGTGCATGGTAAATTTCACCTGTTCGTTGTAGCGCTAAGCACGAAAACATGCTTAATTTTAGCGCCAGAGCTTAGTCAAAGCCACCATAATTCATAAGGACAATTGTCCGCAGAGCCCTCTCAGCGAAGCGGCTATTGACGCAGATCAAAGTAACAGCGCAGCTGACATTGCTTGGCCGGGTAGCCAATAAAAAGCCCGGTATCAAACCGAGCTCTAAACTCTTAGTCCTTAACCTGCCAGTTAAGTGTTTCACCGGCGCAGATAGGGATCACTTTATCATCGGCAAGTGGGTAACTTTCGGGCACTTGCCAGGGTTCACGTACCAACGTAATAGTATCGCTGTTACGCGCAAGGCCGTAAAAGTCAGGACCAAAATGACTGGCAAAGCCTTCTAGTTTTTCCATCGCATCGGCTTGCTCAAACGCTTCTGCATATAGCTCTAATGAAGCATGGGCGGTATAGGCGCCGGCGCAGCCACAGGATGCTTCTTTTTTATCTTTTAAATGCGGTGCCGAATCGGTGCCCATAAAGAATTTCGCGCTGCCACTGGTAGCCGCTTCAATCAAGGCTTGTTGATGGGTATTACGCTTAAGAATCGGTAAACAATAGTAATGCGGGCGAATTCCACCAGCCAACATATGATTGCGGTTATATAGTAGATGGTGAGCCGTAATCGTAGCTGCCACATTGGTTGATGCTGAGCGTACAAACTCCACGGCATCGCGGGTGGTAATGTGCTCGAGCACCACTTTCAACTCAGGGAAATCAGAGACCACTTTTTTCAGTTTGGTTTCGATAAACACTTTTTCACGGTCAAAAATATCGATGCTGGAGTCGGTCACCTCACCATGAACCAAAAGCAGCATGCCGACTTCTTGCATTGCCTCAAGCACAGGATAGATGTTTTCAACATCCGTCACCCCTGAAGCCGAGTTAGTCGTCGCGCCAGCAGGATACAACTTAGCCGCGACAATTTTACCGCTGGCTTTCGCTTTGCGAATTTCTTCAGGCGTGGTGTTATCAGTGAGATAAAGTACCATTAATGGTTCAAATTGCGCGCTAGGACCTGCCGCCATGATCCGTTCACGATAGGCTAATGCCGTCTCGGTACAGGTCGCAGGTGGCACTAGGTTAGGCATAATAATCGCGCGGCCAATATAGCGGCTCGCATCACGCACGGTATCTTTTAGCTGTTCACCATCGCGTAGGTGAATGTGCCAATCGTCAGGACGAGTGAGGGTAATACGTTGCGGGGTACTTGTCATTGCTCTTATCCACTGAAAAATTTGTGTGATCTTAGGGGGGATACAAGGGAAAGTAAAGCAATCTGCGGGGTAATACCTAGGCTGAGCGGGGGGTGCCTGGGCCAACCCCGCTACAGTGAGCTTAATTTAGTTCAGCTCTTGTCGTAACTCCTTTGCGGCCTCTACCATGTTATAAAGCGCGGCTCGGGTTTCTTGCCATTGTCGCGTTTTCAAACCGCAATCAGGGTTAACCCATAATCGCTCAACAGGTATTTTCTGTGCAGCTTTGTGAATTAAGGTCTTTATCGACGCTACATCGGGCACATTAGGAGTGTGAATATCATACACACCCGGCCCTATTTCATTGGGGTAATCAAAGTGTTCAAAGGCATTCAGTAACTCCATATGAGAACGGGACGTTTCAATGGTGATGACATCGGCATCCATATCAGCAATAGCGCCAATAATGTCATTGAATTCGCTGTAACACATGTGGGTATGAATCTGAGTTTTATCCTCGGCACCGCTGGCAGCGACGCGAAATGCATAAGTCGCCCAATCCAAGTAATCTTGCCAATGACTTGTTTTTAACGGCATGCGCTCACGAAAAGCAGGCTCATCTATTTGAATAATGCCAATGCCCGCATTTTGCAAATCTACAACCTCGTCACGCAGCGCTACCGCGATTTGTTTGGCGATAGTGGGGTTGTCTAAGTCATCACGCACAAAAGACCAAGATAGAATCGTCACCGGCCCAGTTAACATGCCCTTCACCGGTTTTTGTGTAAGTGACTGCGCATAGCGGCTCCAATGCACAGTCATTGGTTGCGAACGGGCCACATCACCCCAAATGATCGGTGGCTTCACACAGCGCGAGCCGTAGCTTTGCACCCAGCCAAAGTGAGTAAAGGATACACCCTCGAGCAGTTCACCAAAATACTCGACCATATCGTTACGCTCAGCTTCGCCATGCACCAGCACGTCCAAGCCAAGCGCTTGTTGCTCTTCAATGACGTAGCGAATTTCAGCTTCCATTTGCGTGTGATACGCCTGGGAGTCTAAAGTACCATTTTTAAAATCCCGCCGCGCTTGGCGAATAGCTTGGGTCTGCGGAAAAGAGCCGATAGTGGTGGTCGGTAATAGTGGCAGTTGCAAGGCTTGGCGCTGGGTCTTCGCCCGCTTAGAAAACGCACTTTGTCGCTGTGCGTCTTGCGCACTGAGCGCCGCAACGCTTTGTTGCACCCTCTTGTTATTCACTCGCGTTGAGCTTTGCCTGGCCTTAACCGCAGCACTGTAGCGATCAATAGCAGTGGTGTCGCTGCTATGCAGTGCATGACGTAACAGTTGCAGCTCTTGACACTTTTGTGTTGCAAAAGCCAACCAGCTTTTTAGTTCACTGTCGAGCTGCTGCTCCTGCTCTAAATCTACCGGAGTGTGAAGCAATGAACATGAAGGGGCTATCCACAACATCTCGCCCCGCTGCTCAGCAATAGGATGTAATTGTGCATGCAACGAGGATAAATCCGCACGCCAAACGTTACGTCCATTAACAACCCCTAAGGACAACACTCGCTCATTGCCTACGGCCTTATCTAAAGCCTGTATATCCACCGTGCTCGCCAGCCAATCAAAATGTACTCCGTCGATGGCGTAATCTTGAATATCATCAAGATGATGGCTGACATCATCAAAGTAAGTGGCCAATAGCAGCTTCACCCCGTGGCCAGATAAACTCGTAAAACTGTCTTTCAAGGCTTGGCGATAAGCATCATCCAATTCTAGGGCGAGAATGGGCTCATCAATTTGCACCCACTGAACCTGTTGCGCCGCAAGTTTGTCTAATATCTGCTGATACACCTCAAGTAACTGAGGCAATAGCGCAAGTTTGTCAAAAGGTTCATCGGCGCATTTGGCTAAATATAAATAGGTCATCGGGCCGATAAGCACGGGCTTTGGTGTATGGCCTAGTTGCTGTGCTTCACTGACATGGGTAAATAACTCTGAATCAGTCAGCGAAAAGCGCTGCTCGGCGCTGAGCTCCGGCACAATATAATGATAGTTGGTATCGAACCATTTGGTCATTTCACTGGCGGCACAGGCACACCCTGAGGGCGCTCGCCCACGAGCAATACGAAATAAGGTATCGAGGGGGTTGCTATCTGCGCTGTGATGTCGCGCTGGCACGGCTCCGACCATCACCGTGGTAGCGAGCACATGGTCATACCATGCAAAATCACCAACGGGGAGCAACTCAACACCGGCCTGTGCTTGCAAAGCCCAATTTTGCTTGCGTATCTCAGCCCCTTTTGCTCGCAATGTGGACTGATCGATGGTGCCTGCCCAGTATGCCTCAAGGGCAAATTTAAGCGCCCGCTGCTTGCCGATTCGAGGGAAACCAAGATTATGTATTAATGCCATAACAAAACTCCATTTAGCTATATAGATGGCTAAACATTAGATTCCTCACCCTCACTGTGCAACCGCAGCTTTCTCAGCATTAATGTGAATTTTATTCATAGCTAAAAATTATAAGGAAATGCCAAATTAGATGACACCGCTGTCATTTTTATTGCTATAGTGGAATTTATCTATGGTTAGCTTTGCGTTTACATTTTATACATCAATTATAGACGTCTAGACTTTGAAATGTCTATTACGATGCAGTAAACTGTATTCACGTTGAGCACCGCTCACAATTTTTATGAGATTTACTAAAGATGATAGATATAAAACACCTCAAGACTATTTCCACCTTGAAAGAGACCGGCTCTTTAGTGAATACCGCACGTGAGCTGTTTTTAACTCAATCTGCACTTTCTCATCAAATCAAAGACTTAGAAAACAAACTCGACTGCCAATTGTTTGAGCGGAAAACCCATCCGGTGCGATTTACTCCACAAGGCATGCTGCTATTAGAACTTGCACATGATGTACTACCAAAAGTTGAAGCGGCGAAATGCCGCTTGAAAGAGAGCTTAAATCAGCCAATTTCGCAATTACGCTTGAGCGTCGAGTGCCACGCCTGTTTTCACTGGTTATTACCGACAATTAAAGAATTTAATAACTTTTGGCCCGACATTCACGTGGACTACGAACGTGGTTTTAGTTACGACGCTATCCCTGAGCTGCTTGAGGGCGATTTAGATCTGGTATTAACCTCGGATATACGTGACCCAGAGCGCCTAGAGTACGTGCATTTATTCGATTTTAAGCTCAAGCTGATCGTTGCCCCCGACCATGAGCTGGCTAATAAAGCTTATGTCACGGCGCTGGATTTAAAAGACGAAACCATCATCTCCTACCCTATTCCTCGCGAGCGCCAAGATATTTTCAAACACTTTATCCAAAATGCGCGTTTTGATGGCACCTTGAAAAGCGTGGATCAAGGCTTGCTTATTTTCCAATTAGTGAGCGCCGGCATGGGTGTTGCTGCGCTACCTGATTGGCTTGTTACCCCCTATGAAGCGCAAGGGTTAATAAAATCTATTCCCCTTGGTGCATTAGGTCTCAATCGCCCCATGTACTTGGCCATGAAAAAAGAAATGAAAGATAACCCTGTCTATCGCCACTTCTTGAATACCTGTAAACAAAATAACACGCGTAAATAGCAAAAGCTGGGGCTGATTGATCAATTGGCCCCATTGCACACAGACGCACTGCTCTGACCATTTCAACTGCTCCTTCACTTTAGTCCCTTAAAAAGAACAACTTAGAAATTAACAGGGACAAAGGTAAAAATAAAGTTAACAAACCAACTGTCACTCTTGCCTTTTATACACTATAAATCTTGTGTGTTTTTTATACACACCTATCTCGAGTAGGCAGTGTAACTCGAGCCTCAACCGCGCCGTAAAAAAAGGAGAATTTGTATGGCTATTGGCGACGAACTATCGAGTATTGATTTTAAATCTATGATTGGCGGCCCCCTTGATGCTGTGGTACGCGCTCAAGCGCAATCGGCTCAGACCTCGGTAGATTTTATAAAATCTGTCGGCTTTGACGCTGACAGCAATGAACCCACCATGATCACCTTCAGTTATATGAAGGCCGTAGAAACCCGAGATGGAGATGGTAATGTGACCGGCACAGAGCCGAAGAAATTCGACCTTACCGTACCCATCTTAACCATGTTACCTATTCCATTTATTCGCGTTGAAGAGACCACTATTGCTTTTAACGCAAAGATAAACTCAGTGCAGGAGTCCAGTACTTCCTCCTCTCATGAGCTCAATAGTAAGCTCTCGGTGAAAGCAGGCTGGGGGCCAGTATCAGCTAAACTCAGCGCCAGCTACTCGTACAAGAAGTCGAGCTCAAGCTCATCGAAAATTGAGCGTACCTACAGCCTGTCTGTTAATGTTCGTGCCGTTCAAGACGAGCTTCCAGCGGGAACGGAGAAACTGTTAGGCATTTTAGAAAACTCCATCACTGAAGTGGAATCGGCGGCATAACGCCACATTAACTAACTTATGGGGCAAAGCCTTAGGCTGCGCCCCCTTATCCAACTCACCAAGAGGGAAACGCCATGAGTGAATTAAGTGAGGTGCTAGGATCGCTGATGATAAGCTTAGTGCACGCACGCCGCCTTGCAGACGAAGAAACAGCTGCCGTAGCCGAATATTACAAAGATCACCCCTTACTTGAGGGCATGAGTCTACCCCGGGTGCGCGTCCCTGAGCTGACCATAGATATGCCACTGACCATTAATCAGCACATTCCGGCTAAAAATGCCGAATTAGACAGCCCCGCCAATGTTCACAAAGCCTTGATGAACCACTTTAACCAAGCACTCGATGACGAAGATATTCTCAGTCGTACGAAAAGCTTTCAACACAATTTCGACAGAGAAGCCCGTGCCGCATTGGATAAAGTAACAGAGCGCCAACGTAACGGAGATGTGCGGATCAGCAAAGAGAGTATGGTCAGAGCCGTTGACGAAGCCTTTCAAAAAGCCCTGAAAAAAAGCGGCTCCGATAAAGAAGTACCATTTGAGCGTCTCAGTGCGGTGAATAAGCAGGTGCGTCACAATGTCTCCGCTATCGCCTTAAAATCGCGTTCCACTCCGCCTGCGATAAAAACCAGCGTGGTCAGCTCCGAAGTAAAAGAAACCGCCACACCTCAGAACAGCATTCGTCTTAACATTACCATTCGTGAAGAAGGCTTAGAATGGGCCACAGGCCTTGAGAACGGCCAGACCAAGAACAAACTGATGCCGGAGTAACGGCCATGCAATCCGTTCTCAAAGAAACCATTATCACACAATTAATGTTGTTACCCGCACTCAGTGACAAATACCTGGCGCAGGAGTCCAGCTATGTTGTTGATGCTGCGCAATGGTTGAAAAACACGGAAGTCAAGCTAGCACCTTTGCGCAGCCCTTTAGTCAGTACACTGAGTTCATTACGCGGGCTGATTGAAGCCTGCGACGATGGCTATCAAGATCCATCCGTACAAAGCCATAGTCGCAGTAAACGTAAAGGCAAACGGGCTTTCGTTGCCGCCACCTTGAGTAAAGCAGAGCAGCAACTCAATGAGGAGCTGCAACGCATTGAGCAACACTTTAGTGAGGCCAACGATAAACTCGCGCAGCTGCTTGCCTTGGGGTTTGCTAAGCAGCCGCTGCCCATTCCCGAGACCTTAACAACTCACTATCTTGATAGTATCTGGCAAACATTAGGAGAGCACACAGACACCCAAACCATGTTTTTATATCTGCAGGCACGCTACAGCGCCACCGACCGCCGCTATCTCTTGCAGCAATTGTTGCACAACATGTTGGCGCAGCAATAACCGTGGCTATACTGGATTATCAATATCGATAAAGGTGACATCCAGATGATGCTCACGCGCTAAAAATTCACCTAGGGCTTTGGCGCCATAGCGCTCAGTGGCATGGTGCCCGGCTGCGAAGAAATCCACTCCTTGCTCTCGGGAGCTGTGAATAGTTTGCTCCGAAGCTTCTCCGGTTAAATACGCATCCAGCCCCAAACTCGCAGCCAAATCTATATAGCCTTGCCCGCCGCCGGTGCATAATCCAACAGTTTCAATTACCTCATCGCGTACCACTGAAGCCAGCGGCGTTCGGGATAAGGCCTTGGCAATTTTATCAGCAAAAGCCTGCCCAGACAGCGGCGTGCGCAAACGCCCCCACACCGGCACACTACTTGGGCCACTTTCCATGGGCCCTTGAATCTCAATATCCAACAACTGTGCTAGCTGCGCATTGTTGCCTAGCTGGGGATGGATATCCAAAGGCAAATGATACGCAAACAGATTGATACCGGCGCTGAGCAGCGCCTCAATACGGCGCTTTTTCATACCGGTAATAGCTTGTGATTCACCCTTCCAAAAATAGCCATGATGAACAATTAATGCATCAGCTTCGAGGGCCACGGCTTTATCAACCAGTGCCTGACTCGCAGTCACACCCGTGACCACCTTATTGATGTGCGCACGCCCTTCAACCTGCAGCCCATTGGGGCAAAAATCTTTGATTGGCTGTGCCATTAATGTTTGTTCAAGGATCTGTGCGAGCTCTTTACGGTGCATATTACCCCCTGTTAACCACAAATATTCCCAAATTGTCCCGTGAACACCGGTAAAAATAAAGAAAATTCGGTGTTTAGGCACAAAAAATTGAAAAACTCAGCGCAAATGGGTATAACTATAAACTTGTAATAAAATTAACCTGCGTTAACGACTAGGACCTTTTGATGAGTAAACTAGACAAAACAGAAGTGTTAGCTGCTTTTGAAGCTGCCTATGAAGCAGCCCATGGCAAAAAGCCAGAAATCACCACTAAGCCTGGCTGGTATAGCATTGACGGCGGAAAGAACATGCGCCTTGCCGATGTAGCTGCGCTAACTGAAGAACTCACTTCTGGTAAAACAGAAGAAGTCGCCAAAGCAGAGACCAAAGCACCGGCCAAAGCGAGCAAGAAAACAACGACTAAGAAAGCCGCTCCTAAGGCAAAACCAGCTGAGAAGAAAGCAGCATTCACTGTGGCTAAACCTAATGAAGAAGGTTACACCGCAGAAGAGCTTTGGATTAAGCAACTGGCAGAGAAAGATCACGACTGTCGCCTGCCTCGCGGCGTAGTGTAAGCTTTCAATAATAAAGAAAAGCCGCTTAAAAGCGGCTTTTTTTGTGCTCGTTATTCGCCTAGGCCGTCACCACCATAGCGATAATGACCGGTAATAGGATACTGAAAAAGAATATCTGTCACTTGCGGGCCAGCACCAATATTATGGATAATTA
This sequence comes from Pseudoalteromonas sp. CNAT2-18.1, assembly GCF_022347865.1. NCBI lineage: Bacteria > Pseudomonadati > Pseudomonadota > Gammaproteobacteria > Alteromonadales > Pseudoalteromonadaceae > Pseudoalteromonas > Pseudoalteromonas sp. CNAT2-18.1. Next base: position 37,553 of record NZ_JAKRFR010000006.1, read on the forward strand.
AAGGCTGTCCCAGCTCATTGCGTTGCTCGCTGACAATACCAATATGCGGCAAGTTTCCTGGTAGCATCCATGAAACAATATCACCGGGTTTATAATTGTTACCGTCATCACTCACTCTCAGACTCTCTCCGTGACGAGTAAGAAAAGCACGTAAATTTGGCACGCGACGATGGTCAATATTGCTGTCCGGGCGAGTTAACCCCCAAATTCTCTGGGATGGATAGGCATCAAAGTTACGCTCCATATCCTCATGCACCAACTGCTGCAGATCGATGCCTAAGGCACGATAACTGCGTATCACGACATCCGTACATACACCAATCCCAGCAGGTACATCCCCCCCTGGGTAATCAATAGCAATATAGCGACCATCATAGGTCACGTCCGCTTGAGTCCGCTCGTTAGCGGCACTAACTAATTGCTCACTGAAGCTTGGCTCTGCCGCAACCGGCATAGCTATGATGAGCGCGGCCCCAAAAAGCCAACCCCCTGTACCTCGTTTCCCTGTCATTGTCTCTCCTAAGTGTATGCCATGTATCGGCACCCACATCTCATTAAAGGGCTAAGTTATTCATAAATCAGTTTAAGTTGAACACAGCCGGAGAAAAACAACAATCTTTACTTCTTAGGGTTGAAAAACTCCCCATCCATTCCAAGCTCTATAGTAAGGGCCAAGTTTTTGGCTCGCAAAAAAGGAGATTGATATGATTGGTCGTTCTTATGTGGTGGTTGCCAACCACAGTGAAGCACAAATTTTTGCCTTACGTAATCATTCCACCGAGCTGGAGCTGCAAGCCCATTGGTCAAACCCCTTCGCACGCTCAGACGAGCAAGATATTTATACTGACCGTGCGGGCCGTCAAAGCGCCCCGGCAAAGCAAGTGCAAGGTGTCGATGCCATGAGTCGAAAAGATGCGGTTGATATAGAAGCGCAACGCTTTGCCGCAGATATTGCCAAGTGGCTTGACGACAAACGTAAAAACGACAAAGTGTATCGTATCGAACTGATTGCTGAGTCGGGCTTTTTAGGCAAGCTACGCGGTGAGCTCAATAAACACACCACCGAACTGATAGATAAAACCCTCGCTAAAGATGTGATTGGCGCTAATGAGGGACAAATTCTAGACTACCTTAAGAAAGTTCATTAATGATTCGTTAGGCGGCGTAGCCGCCTTTTTTGAGGAGAGATGATGACATACGCATTTCGAGCTTGGGTAAGTGGCAAAGTTCAGGGCGTGTATTTCCGTGCTAACACTGCCCGCCAAGCACAGGCTCTCAATATTGCTGGTTACGCCAAAAATCTTGATGATGGTCGCGTTGAAGTCCACGCAGAGGGGGATAAGGCAGCATTAACTTCCCTACTTACTTGGTTAGAGCAGGGCCCGCAAACAGCTCACGTTGAGCAGCTCAACCACAAGGAGGTTGATGTACAGGGTTATAGTGAGTTTACCACCGCTTAGGGCTCACTGAGCACTTCTACCTCTACGGCAATCACGCCGGCAGACAAATTGCTGATGTGCTTAAATGCGCGACGGCTCAAGTCTATGATGCGCCCTGAAACAAACGGGCCTCTGTCATTTATCCGTACTACAACTGAGCGCCCATTATTGATATTGGTGACTTTTACTTTGCTACCGAAAGGAAGGTTCCGGCGGGCTGCACTCAGAGCTGTTTGCTCAAAACGCTCGCCGCTAGCGGTAGTGCGCCCATGGTACTTATCATGATAATAAGACGCGAGACCCTGCTGCACAGCTCCTTTTTCAGCAGGCAAGTGATTGGCGCAGCCTGATAAAACAACTAATAACACCACGGCAATAACACTTCTGAACATACTGCTCTCTCCTTGCTACTAAACGCTCAGTGTAATAGTCAAAACGTGAACTAAGCATGTATCGCCAGCAAACTGAGCGCACTGGTGATACTCCTCAGGTACTGTTGTATGAAACTCGATACGCAATGACCCCGACTTACTTAGGCTGACGCAACGCAACGGTCAAATATAGAGACAAGTCCAACTTCATAAAACGAGAATAAAATAGCTAACAATTTAAATATCCACCCCCATAAACTCATGGTAATATTCATCGCGTTTTATATTTTTATAAGGATATATTTTATGGATATTATCGTGGGACAACTGGTGCAAAAGAAAAAAGCCCAGTTAACTAAGCTGGCTGAACGTGCCATAGGCCGTGAATTTAAAGACCAAGCCGCATTAGCGATACAGATGACTCAGTGCAGCGCTGCTGTTTATCGTCGTTTGCAACGCACCTACAAATCCACTATTACACCTAAAGATCAAAAGCGCGTAAAAGCCGGAGGCTTAAGTACGCAATCAGTGACCTTCTCCGCCAGTAATAATAGTCAGAAAGCTTTTAACACCTTATTACCAGCTATGCGCGGCGGCAGCTCGGCACCTGGCAACGCTCCAAAAACCTCCGACGATGTTGCCGTAGCGAGCCACCAACCGCAAGCCACTAACCTGCTCGCGTTATTACACCCTATTCTCAGTGACGACATTACCAAAGCAGGACACGGTGTTGAAAAAGCGGCGACTATTTTGGGTCTAGTGACCACCACCGCAGGCTTTGTTGTGCCAGGTGGAGGCGTTGCTTCATCCATCGTCACTTGGCTTGGCAGCGGTGCGACCTACTCTGCTTACTCGGTATCACGAATTCGCCCTGATGCCCCAGATCGCGCCTACTATCAACTAACCAACTACATTGCTTGTCTCGCCGCATGGAACAAAAAAGCCTGTGAGCTTATTGATATTGCCGACGCTAAAGGACAATGGACGTTCCGTGATATTGAAAGAGGCTTTGCATCATAACAGCCCCAAAAAATCTCAACTTCGACCCATTTATAATAGCTATTACTTGGGTTGTATTGTGGGTTAAATAATTAAAGGATCTAGTATTGTTAATTTAAAAACAAAATCTCATTTTAAATAAATAATACATGTATTTTGTTAGCAAAAGGATAACACCCAAGACCTATACTCTAGGCTGATGTTATCCTTTTCCCTTTATTATGACCGCTTACCTTTGTATCGGCTGCCACTGCATTACAGCATTGAAATCACTGCAATTGTGCACAGCGTCATCGGCATCGGCTATGAAAACTTGCTGCACCGCCGATACGTCATAGCGTAAATACTCAGAGCATTGTGCACTTTGGCCATTGCCCACAACCACTTGTACGCCGGGTTTAAGCTCACAGCGTACTAACTTATCTAGCGGCGACCATTGGTAGCAAATTTCATAGTTGGCGCGGTATTCGCTGACCGTGCCACTGGGTTTTGCCCAAGCCCACCAGCTCCCGAAGCGGCTATTTGGGTTAGTGCTGTTATACGCGCGATACAAAATCACTGTCGCAGGCTGTTTGCTTTCATACACCTGACCTTGGCAGAGCTTTCCTTGTTGTGGCTCACCCAGCGCCGATTGCAGCAGTTCGGGGTTGTCGACCGAGCGAAACTGGCCTTGCCACTGCGCTGGCAGTGCAGTGCTACCAACACACGCCTTGGTGAGTACATTAACATCATCTGAGCGGGGCTGTTGCGCGCAGCCACCAATGAGCAGCAAGATAGCTGTGATAGTGAAGCGTTTCATCTTGGCTTGTCCTTCCCTGTGGGTTCTGTTAGCAGTGTAGTTAATACAGAGACAACTCTCCAGTCACTTTGTAGCCCACAGCACTTAATGCTTATCTGCAGCGACGCGATACCCACAAAAAAGCCCGTCGATGACGGGCTCAAGTAGCATTGCTGCGACAGGGCTTATTCGAAGTGTAGCGGAGCGCGTGCCGGCTCGCCGACTTCGTTCATGGTTGCAGCATCAAACAAACGTCCATTGATCATGGTGTAACGTACCTTATCGCTTTGACGAATATCACTTAAGATGTCGCCATCAATGACGATGAGATCCGCTAACTTGCCTTCCTCTAGTGAGCCCAGGTTATTTTCTAGACCTAAGGTTTTCGCCGGATCTATGGTAGCTGTGCGGATCACCTCTAACGGGCTCATGCCGCCTTGTGCAAACATCCACATTTCCCAATGCGCCGCTAAGCCTTCACGTTGACCATGCGCGCCAACATTGACCAGCACCCCTTGGTCTTGCAACTGTGCTGCAACCCGCGCATTGTTAAAGTGATTGTAGTGGTGATCGGGCGCCTTGGTACGGCGCATCGCTCTCGGGAGCAACTGATTCTTTGGCACAAATTTACTTAACCGTGGATGATTCCACACATCGGTTTTATCGTACCAGTAATTCTCCCCCCAGATACCGCCATACGCCACGCCCAACGTGGGGGTGTAGGCAACATCACTTTGCGACCATAACTGGCGAATATCATCATAAATATTGGCAACCGGAATGGAGTGCTCAATCGTGGTATGGCCATCAACCACCATGGTCAGATTATGCTGCAACAGAGAACCCCCTTCAGGGACAACCATCATACCAAGCTCTCGACCAGCTGCAATCACTTGTTGGCGCTGATCGCGACGCGGTTGGTTGTACGACTTCACACTAAACGCACCGACTTTCTGCAGGCGCTGAAGGTGGAATTTCGCATCATCAAGGGAGTCAACATGGGAGGTATACCCCGGCATGTTTGCTCCGTATAGAATGGTCCCTGTGGAGAAAATACGTGGTGCAACGATTTTACCGGCCTTTTGCATCTCACTGGCAGCGAAAATTTCCGTGGTGTCGTTGCTGGGGTCGTGAATCGTGGTGACTCCCAGGGATAAACCGGCTAGGTTTTTCCAGTTTTGCTCAGGAATAATTTCGTCACTGCCTTGAGCGCCATGCGCGTGCGCATCGATGATCCCCGGCATAATGGTTTTACCACTGACATCAATCACTTCAGCATTTTGTGGAATCTCTACCTGGTCTTGACTGCCAACCGCTTTGATGTGCTTACCATCGGTCAAAACCACGCCATTATCAATGACTTTATCGCCCTGCATGGTGATCACTTTTGCTCCCACCAGCGCTATCATGCCCTGTGGCTCTGCCATGGTTTGTTTAAAACCAATATTATCGCCACTGTCTACTTTAAAGTCGGCGTTCTCATCGCTTTGAATATTAAAAATACCCGCCAGTGAGGCATGATAAAGCTCGGGCCCTAAACTCCAGTAAAGCCTATCACTTGCACCACTCCAACTGATATTTTCACCAGCACGCACAGATAACTGCTCTATTGGGAACTGGCTGTCTTTAGGGCCGATATTAATGGTTTTGCCACGTTCCACAAAAGGCGTCACGAACACTTTAAAACGCTCAGCAAACGCCAAATATTCCCCGTTTGGTGAAATACGAAACTCAGTGGCATGCTCAGATTCATACAGTTTGCGGATTTTTTTACTTTCCAGCTCAACCACACTCAAGGTCGGCTTTGGCCACGGGCTCATCACATAGATACGGTCATTGGCTTTGCCAAACTGTGGCTGATAGCCATGCTCAGTAATAAGCTCTGGCTGCTCATCACCATCGCTATCCACTGCGTAGATGCCTGCTTTCAACGACCACTGCGGGGCAAGTAAACTGCTTCCCGAAGATTTTCTAAATACCACGGTTTCTCCGTCGGGGCTGAACGCCGGCTCGACATATTTACCCGGCTGAGTGGTCAGCGTATCACCACGACCTGAGCGCGCCGAGACCACGCGAACACTGCCCTGTTTTTTGTCATCCCAGGTGACGTAGGCAATCTTTTTACCATCGCGAGAGAAGGTCGGGAAGAATTCAAAATGATCGTCTTGCCGTGTTAGGCGCTGCACTTTACCTGATTCAAGGTCGCGCTTGTAAATATGACCCATGGCTTCAAAAATGGCGGTTTCACCATCGGGTGATACCTGCACATTGCGCAGCATTTTTACGTCAAATTCTGAGGAGTCTAACTGTTGGGTTACACGCACCGCTTTTTGGATGGATTTATTGGTGTTTACTGCAAAAGCGATTTCTGAACTCTCGCCACTTTGCACGTCAAGCTTGTGGATTTTCCCCCCGGCCCAAAACACCAATGACTCGTTGTCAGGTGTCCAAGCCATGCTAGGATACACCCCGTGAATTGCCCAAGTCTCTTGCATATCACGCTCAAGCTTATCGTACAGCTTGGTTTCTTTACCCGACTCTAAATCATATAAATACAGGGTGCTTTGGAAATCATCACGCTTAATGTAGGCCAACGTTTTGCCATCGGGAGAAGGCGTGGGCCGGATTGCACCACCGGGACCACTTAAAATGGTCTCTATATCACCTGTTTCCCGGTCATAGCGCTTAATTTTGTAGATGCCCTGTACCGAGTCTTTGGAGTAGTGAAAGGTTTTACCTGGGGTGGCATCCTGTGAGAAATATACATAGCGGCCATCCGGTGAGAATGCGGGTTCGCCTAAGTCTTTCTGATCATTGGGGCGCTCTGTTAGCTGCACGCCCGAGCCACCGGCTTTGTGATACATCCATACTTCCCCGGCACCCAATGAACGGCTTGCAGTAAAGTGCTTACGGGCAACAATAAAGTCGCCATCGGGGCTCCATGCTGGGCTGTTAAGCAAGCGAAATGACTCCTTGGTCACCTGCGTTTGCTCCGAGCCATCGATGTTCATAATCCAGATATTGTCGCCGCCGCCTTGATCTGAGGTGAACGCAATATGTTTGCCATCTGGGCTAAAGCGAGGCTGCATTTGCCAGCCAATATCTGAGGTCAACTGTGTCGCCTCTCCACCGCTTATCGGCATGGTGTAAATATCACCAAGCAAATCAAATACTAAGGTCTGGCCGTCGGGGCTGACATCGACATTCATCCAGGTACCTTGAGTGACGTTGATATTGGCATCAACAAATTCACCCTGAGGCTTATCTACTTGCCATTGTTGTTTTTCTTCTTGCTCGGCGCTGACCGGTAAAGCCAGCGAAACCGCCAGTGCTAAAGCACTGTATAGTGGAGTCTTCATTTGTGGGTCTCTTATTCTATTTATTTATTATCATTACCTACTAAAACAAAAACCGTATAAAAGTGGAAGTAACATGGGTTTAATAAGCAAAAATGGGGGATGGAATAGCAAGTCTGCGAGTATCGCTGTTAAGTGAGCAAGATTGAAAGCTATGGCAATGTCGTTGACCAACTTGAGGCTAAAGTAAAAGGTAGCGAGCCAACAGCGCAGACCTTCCGATCTGTCGCTGTTAGCATGATTAGCGTGACTTAGAAGTCAAACTTCACAGCAAGGCTAACCACATCCACACCATCAAACTGTTCGTATGACAGCTCAGCTAGCATAGCGTTGCTGAAGTTATAACCAACTCCGCCACCTAAGCCAAATTCCCATTCGTCTTCAGAGGCAGACTCGCCGTAAGCCGATGCTTTAACCTCTAGGTTAGCGTATGAAGGAGCGCCGTAGATATACAGGCCGCTCTCAAGGTCATATTGACCACGAAGTGATAGAGCCGTAAAGCTCTCTACTTCAATTTTAGCTCCGTATAACTCGTCATCACCAACACCTGTACCCAAACGTAACTCAGGTACAAGGTAAAAGTTGTCACCTGTTTTAAATTTGTAGCCTAAAGAACCAACCAAAGCGTTAAGGCTGATGCTGTCACCACCTTCACTGTCAGAAAGATTTACATAGCCTACACCCGCTTGCCAATTAGCCTGAGAAGCGAATGACGTACCGGCTAAAACCAGTGCTAGCAGTGTTTTTTTCATCATGTTATTTCCCTTTATTTAATTATTAGCATTGCCGGGAGAGAACAAATCTTCAGCGTATACCCGCATCTTTAAACTGCTGGCATAACAGCTGTCGGGAGAGCGCAGAGTCAGTGCCATAGAAAGGCTAATCGCATCCCAACGACAAATTCCATCCCTAGAAGTAACCCAGTAGTGATAGCTAGTTAACTAACACCTTTGTCACTTCGATGCGGATGTTAACAAAAAACAACATTAGCTACCTAGAGTTAAGCTTGATCTTTTTTTCTTACCATTTAAGTAATAAGTTGCCTTGGAACGCTTACACTTTTAGTGTCTTTGCCAGTCACTGGGGTCGAATTGGTAATAATCTTTGAGGATATGAAATAGCTCAGCATCAAACTGCCGCATCGCCATGGGTTTTTCGATAAAGGTTTCGGTGGCCACAGCAAAAAACTCAGCCTCATTGGTGGCCCCGTAGCTGTGCATTACATGGGGCATATTGTAAGCAACATGGCTTTTTAACTTGGTAAAAGCGCGCGAGAACACCTCGCCCCAGCGTTGATACGCGGCCTTATTTGCTAGCTGCGGCGTACCATTGGTGCTGCCTGTTACCTGATCTAACTGGTGTGCAAATTCGTGAAACACCAAGTTATGGCCATCTTCCGGGAGGCGATTGCCCTCGAGCACATCGTGCCAGCTGAGCACCAAGGTGCCACCGGGCCACGACTCGCCCTCACGCACCACTTGATGATAGCTCACCAAACCGGCGACATCACGCTGGGTGACATTGGCGTAATAAGCACTCGGATAGAGCAAGATTTCTTTAACATTAGGGTACAAAGGCCAGGGTTTATTGAGCACCAACAGGCAGGCATCGGCGGCCACCACCAGTTTCATCGCCTCATTAACCTCTAAACCATCGCGACCAAGAAACCGTTTTTCGCCCAAGAACCAACAGATATGACGCTCAAGCTTGGCTCTATCGGCATCGGTCATGGCGTTATAAATGGGCATAGCCCGCTGCAAAAAAGTCTGCTGCTCCTGGCTGAGCCCGGCATCATGGTATTGTCGCTGCCAGCGCTTGAGGCGGACATGGTCCCATTGCCAATACGCTACCACAAACACAATTAAAAAAATCAACAGTATCAGGTTTAACATCGGGTAATTCCTTGGCGATATTACATGTTAATATGACCGCTGGCGCTCATTTTCAATTCCTCTACAAGCTTAAACAACATTATTTGTATCCTATGACATTACCAATCGAGGCAATAAAAGATCAGTTTTTATCAATACTTAGGCAGCAAAATGTAATTGTTCATGCGCCAACCGGCAGCGGTAAGTCCACCAACTTACCGCTATGGGCAAGCACACAAGGGCGTGTTTTGGTTGTGCAACCACGGCGTATCGCTGCCACCTCGTTGGCGAACTATTTGGCTGAGCAATGCCAGCAAAAACCAGGACAACGCATCGGCTACGCGATTCGCTTTGAGGCTAAAATGGCGGCCCAAACCCAGGTTGTGTTTGCCACCCCCGGGGTCGCACTCAGGTGGTTTTTCGAGCAACAGCTCGCTGATTTTGACGTGGTCATGCTGGATGAGTTTCACGAGCGCCGCTGGGATACCGATTTACTGTTGGCGCTGTTGAAACACCATGGCGAGCACCGCCTGATACTCACCTCCGCGACCTTAGATGACCGTGCTTTAAGCGCTTATCTCACCACCAAAGCGCTCACAAGCCATGGCCGTACCTACCCTATCAGCAGCTACACCTTCGCCAGCGACGCCAGAGCGATGCCCAGCTCCCAAGATTTAGCGGCGCGTGTGCGCCAAGCCTGTGTCTATGCGCTGGATAACAGTGGCGCTGATATTTTGGTGTTTTTACCTGGTCGCGCCGAGATAGCTGCGTGCGTCAGCGCCTGTCAGGACTTACCCGCTGAATGTATTTCACTACACGGTTCCAGCCCGTTACAAGAGCAACAGCGCGCGCTGCGCCAAGGGCCACAGCGACGCATTATTTTTGCCACTAACGTGGCCGAAACCTCGCTCACCGTGCCTGGGGTCGAATGTGTTATCGATTCCGGGCTTGAGCGCCGCACGCATCTTCGCAAAGGGAAAACCGTACTCGGCCTTGACGCCATAGCCCAAGACTCCATGCGCCAACGTATGGGCCGCTGTGGACGCATCGCGCCTGGGCTGTATATTCGCTTATTTGGTGAGCATGCTCCCTTGCTCAGCACCACGCCGGTAGAGGTCGAACGTGAAGCATTAGACGAACTCGTGCTAGCCAGTGCTTGCGCCGGTATTGCCGTGGATGATTTACCGCTGCTAACCGCGCCGCCGGGCTCGTCTTTGCAACGAGCGATGACAAAATTACAACGCTTAGGGGCCGTAACCGCAGACGGCTTGGCCACGGCGTTGGGTAAAACCATTTACCCACTTCCTGTGGATGCTGATTTAGGTATGCTGATCCACAATATGCCCAGCAATGTATTGCGCCAAGCAATGATTGACTTGGCCGCCGCCATCGCCACCCCAGCAGCGCTATTTTCGCCACCAAGCAGCAGTGAGCGTGAACAACTGCAAGCGCAACTCGGTGAGCAGTATGCCCTGTGCGACCTGGCGCTGCATATCGCCGTGGTCCGTGGCGGCGCTGCACAGCACATACTCACTATCAATAGCGAGGCGCTTAGCGAAGCGCGCACCTATGCCAACTATTTACGCCATGCCTATCAATTACCAGAGCTTGATAAAGCAGTGCGATACCAACATGCCATCCTAGTCGAGGCCATCGCCGAGCTAAACCCACACTGTGTCTATGTAAAACGCGATAATCGCCGTGGCAGCTTTGCCAATGGCGAAGATGAAGTGCGTCCCGCAAAAAGCTCTCTGCTTCAACACAACAGCAATGCGGCGCTGGTACTGGCAACATTTTCCTTAGCCGGGCGCGGTAAAAAGCACGCCGACACCTTAGCGACTATGTGTGCGCCAATGCAATTATCCCAGGTGCGCCAAGCTGTCCCTTACGACACCACCTTAGGCCAGTGTTATTGGTATGTTGACGAGCAGTGCCCGGAGGGAGAAATTCGTGCTGATATTATCCACAGCTATGCGGGAGTCGAGTTAGGGTCAAGCCATCAGCGCGTCGATGGCCAACATCTAAGCGCCAGCGTGGTTGCGCTTATGCGTGACAACCAGTTATTCGCCGGCAGCTATGAGCGGATATCGCAGGCTATTGCTCAGCATAATTTGTATCAGGCTTACCATCTAAAACCAGCCATTGATATGGATGCCGACACCTTTATCGCTGAGCGTTTACATTCTCTGGGTGTACAAAGCCAAGAAGACCTACAGTTAATAGAGGCCGAGGATCTGCACTATCAGGGCATTGACCCCTGGCATGCGAAAGACTTTAATGAGCGCTTTCCCTTGCAAGTCACACTCCCGAGTATGGTACTCAACATCGAATATCACTTTCGCGCTAAGCGGTTAATCGCCCATTACCACAGCGGCGAGCGCAGAGACCCACCCAAGCGCTGGGAGTTACCGGCGTGGAGTGGCCTTAAAATTCAATATAAAAAAGCCAGTAAGCTTGTGGATATCCGCTAGGGCATTGGCTTTTGGTACACCACAACTTGGTTTCTGCCGCTCTGCTTCGCTTGATATAGGGCGTTATCCGCTTGGGCGAGCATTCGGTCATAGTCCTGTGCGCCTTGACTGTCGGCAACGCCGATACTCACGGTAATATGCACACCATCGGCAAGCGCCGAGTAATCATGGCCAGATATCAATACCCGGATACGCTCGGCGCAGACTTGCGCCTCATGTACACTGAACCCAGGCAGTAGCAATGTGAACTCCTCCCCACCCCAGCGAGCAAACATCGCCTCTTGCGGCGCACAATGATGAATGAGGTTGGCCACTTCGGTGATCACTTTATCACCGACCATGTGCGAGTATTTATCATTGATGTTTTTGAAGTGATCAATATCAATGATCGCTAAGCTTAGAGGTTGTTGTTGCTGTTTAGCTTGCTCAAAATGCGCTATCAACCATTTGTCAAAGGCACGACGATTCGCCACCCCGGTGAGTTGATCATGCGTCGCTTGATGTTCAAAGGCTTTAGCCTGCTCCGCTAGGCTGCGAGTTTGCGCCTGCACCCTTAACTTTAACTGAGCTTCGCTGCGCTTAAGGTGTAAAAAGCGCAAACGATATAGGGTAAATAATGCCAGTGCTAACACCACAATCATTGCGACTTTAAAGCTGAGTGTTTGCCAAAACTTAGGGGTAATGGTGAAATGAAAGCTTGCCGCAGATGCGGGCCATTCGCTATAAGGATAACGCGCCCGCACATGAAACTCGTAATTACCGGGCGGTAAATTAGTGTATTCGGTCAGTGTGAGGTTACCGCGATTTATCCAGTTATCATCAAAGCCTTTGAGCTTAGTTTGATACTCAATGCGCTCCGGCATAATAAAGCCTAAACCAGCATAGGCAATAGATAAACGGTCTGTTTCTGAAGGCACCGTTAACGACGTTTTATCAAGGTTAGGTAGGAAGCCTTGTTCATCGTCAAAGCCAATACTCTCGATGCTCACCGGCAGTGAGACACTGGCCATACGAACCAACTTCGCTGGGTCGACCACCGCTGCACCGCGCGCTGTCGCAATCCAAACGCTGTCATCATGGTGGCGCACTGCTGGGTATTGGGAGCCGCCGTTGGCTTGTGAGCTAAGCATGCCATCACCTTCATCAAATAAGGTGAATTCTAATTGTGCATCCTCACTATCAAGGGAAGCCATCACATGAGTTTGACTTATGCGGATCACACCCCGGTTACTGGAAAGCCACAAGTGATCATACTTATCGTTTACAACGGCAAACAGCTTATCAACCGGTAACCCTTGCTCTCGACCGAGCTTGCGCAGACGATGACTTTGATAATCATAATGAAGCAGCCCGCGATCGGTGGCCATCCACAGTGCGTCATCCTGAACTAAAAACCCAAATGCGTAGTCGGCATCGAAATGCTCGCGCAACGGCAAGGTGGTAAACTGTCCTTGGTGATAAAAAGCAACACCGACCCCGGTGCCTATCCACAGTCGCTGTTGTTTATCTTGCGCTAGCGCCATAATAAAGTTACCGGGCAGACCTTGTTTATCGGTCAAGGTTGTTACTTCTTCGGCGTTTTTTATACGCACAAGGCCACCCGCAGTGCCAATCCATAACGTGCCGTCAGCTTGCTCGTGAAGGGCCCTTACTTCGTTGCTCGGCAGACCCGTATCCCGGTTAATCACTGTTGTCAAACGTTGGCCGTCAAAATACATCAACCCGCTGGTATAGGTACCGACATACACACCACCACGTTGGCTACTCGTGAGTGAAAGTACAGAAATGGGCGCATCCAAGGGAGATGAAATTTGCTCCACCTGTCCTTGGGTGTAGCGGTTTAAACCGTTACTGGTACCAATGTAGAGCGCTCCATCAGTGTGCGAGAGCACACTACGCACATAATCTCCTGAGAGCCCGCGTGCGGTATTGACGGTGGTAAAGGGTGCTTGCCGCAAGCGAAAAAGTCCCCCATTGGTGCCAATCCAAATACTGTGTTCATTATCTTCAAGCAGCGATAAAATGCGATTGCTTGGTAGGCCAACATTGGCATCCAACTTTTCCAGCCCATACTCGCTGAAGCGAAATACCCCTTGATTGATGGTGCCAAGCCAAATGTCACCACGAAAATCAACCAAAATACTCGACACAGAATCGTCTGCAAGAGCGTTATGTAGCAACGTAAATTCATTATTCACATAACGCCATACACCCTGCTCGGTGCCAACCAATAACGCCCCATCACGGTCTTCAGCCAACGAATAAATGGCGCCGGTAATAGCGCTGTTATCGCCCTCAACACCATGCATGGCTCCGTCTTCATAGTAATAAAGGCCGTTATTTGTTGCTGCCCAAATTCGCCCTTCTTGTTGCTCGAAGACTTGATAGGCACTGACATTAGGCAGCAAATTTTGCTCGTCGCCCTGTTGCGTTCTGCGCACCAAACCGCCATCTTCTAGCGCCAGCCATAAGGCGCCATCACCACTGCGCACGGCAAAATTCACCATCGTTTGTGCCGGTTTAAGTGCTTGCCAACGCTCGCGCTCGACCACGCTGATCCCACCCCGAGAGCCAGCTACATAGAGCTGCTGAGTCGCTTTATCAACATTGAGGCTGCGGATCCCTGAATCGGGCAACCCGGTGAGAACGCCGCGAGTAAAAAGCTTAAAGGTACGGCCATTAAAACGGGCAACACCTTCCCATGTACCTACCCAGATATAACCATCGGGAGTTTGAGCTAGGGCATTGACACTGTTGTGAGGCAAACCATCACGGGTATCCCAGGTTTCGGCAAAGTAGTGACTTAGGGGAACATTACTAGGAATGTTTTTGGGGACTTGATTGGCGAAACTGCTTAGGCTTAACAGTGAAATAGCTAAATAAAGGATGATTTTCACAGCAGCGCGCCTACGTCTTTTTTATTATTAAGTTTTATTCTACTTCAAACACATAAAATAACAATTAGCTTGAGCCAAATCGCTTACAACTAATAACAATAGGCACTATAACGCCCATCAATAAGAACTTAACCTTTTGAATTAAAATATAAACTTCTAGTGAATATACTGTAGATAGCGCCGTAGATCGGCGCTATCCGTTCGCACTAGCGATACAAGCGCTGCCACGCACAGGTTTTATAACCGTTACGCTCAAAGTAAAAGTTGTAGCAATTATCGTCATAGTTGTAATTACCGACATCAATACGATAACCACTAATATAGCGATTTTGTAAGCTCACATATTGGCCATTATACAGCAGTGAAAAATGCACATGCGGTCCCGTTGACTGACCACCCTGACACAGCGCAGTACTTTGATTGTTAGCATAGCGCCCTATCCAACTCCCTGCGGAAATATAATCACCGGAGTTAAATTGCAACGCATCCATATGGTAGTAGTTGGTCGCATAGCCACTTGGATGAGTGATGCGAATATTACATTGCGAATAACGTGTAACAGTGCCCTCATGGGCCGCTTGCACCCAAGGTGTATTGCTGCCCCATCCTCCAGAGCCATTATTAAAGTCTAACGAGGAGTACGGATACCCTGAGCCGGTGTTAGAGTGTGCACCACCACTGAACCATGCATAGCCACTTGGCCACGGAAGATTCATACTAAAAGCTACCTGAGCTTGAGGCTGCGCACTGAGCGCTTGGCGCTGTGGGGCTGATACCTGCTTTTGCGTCAGTTGTATTGATGGTTTCCCGGTCACAACCTCATAGGCACTCATCAATGCGGTGATCTTCTTACCCTTACGCGGGCGGCGCGGACCCACTGGCTTTTGCCGCATAATAAACATATCGACCAGCGCAAAACTGGCGACATCTTGATTAAATTGCTGGCTGCTTTGTGCGAAGCGTTTATAGGCATAAAAGGTATGGCTGAGCCGGTTAGTGACATCGCGAAGCTGTGCTTCAAATCCGACTTCATCACTCAAATCAGCGAAAGGCCTCTGCATTGCTTCAGCAGTGGGGTTAGTGACTAGTTGGCTTTGCTGCTCCATTAATGCTAATAACAGCTCTGGGTTGATACTGGCGTAGCCAGCGAAATGCAGTATCGCTTCTTGCTTTGCTTGTAATTCGCTATTGAGCCCAGCGAAGAAATTAGTCCAATCCCGCGCTGCCAGGGCGTTATTAAAAACAAACTGTTCATCGGCAATAAGCGCTTCGCTGTGTAAATCAATCAGCGCCATATCTTGCTTGGCTACAATACGCTCGGGTAACTGAGCATGCTCTGCATGCACCGAAAAGCTCAATAGTGTTGTTGCACCGGCGCAGGCTATGCCGGTGAGTATGGTGTTCAATTTCATCTTTGTTCCCTCTATCGTTATCGTGTCCCGTATGTGGGAATACTCACTATAGATCTATAAAGGGAACAAATGTAAATTTAATGTTTAAATATTTACATTTAAATCACAAATAATCCGAAGGATTATGCATCATTTCCTGCAATACTTGAATATATTTTGCACTATGCAGACCATCCATCAGTGCATGATGCACATCCAGGGCTAAAGGCATACTACCTGAAACTTTATCATATTGCCCCAACACCACTTTAGGAATACCGTGAGTAGCACCCAAACAAGTAGCGTGAGAAAAACTACTAAATTGTAACCACGGCAATACCGATACATGCAGCACATCGGCGCGCCCTTCGGTGTGCGCGAAAGCCTCACTAAACAAAGGCTCAGACGCAGCACGGGCTTTTTCTTCGCGCATATGCTGGGCGTAAGTTGTATAACATGGCGTGTCATCGAGATAACTAAAACGAAAGCTGTCATCCTCGGCCAGTTGCACCACACTCATCGTCACTTGCTGATAATGCACGGGCTGATCATCAACAATACGTAGCCCCATTGGCCAATATTGCTGCGCGCTTTTGTGCACCAAATAAATGTAAGCACTAAAAAAGGACAAAGCCTGCGCTTGGCAGTATGCAAATAACAGCCGTGCGTCTAGGCGCACACACACATTGAAGTAGGGTTGCTGAAAATCTTTGAAAAAGGCAAAGTGCTGTGCACGCGGCCACTGCTGGAGGTCCACTTGCGTGGCGGGATAAGGCATTATCTACTCGACAACAAAAAAGGCATGCCCGAAAGCATGCCTTAATCTGATATTAGGAGCAATAAAATGCGCCTAAACGCTGAGTACTAAAGACCCTGAGCGATGATCTCTTCTGCCAGTTTATCAGCGATAACATGCGTTGATACCTGCTCTTTTTCCGAGCGTTGGAAAATCTCCAGCAAAGTATCAAAGATGCCTTCAACGTGCTTAGTCGCATCGTCAGCATTATAGCCTTGTGGCTTGGTTTCGTAATAGACGTTGATGATGCCGCCGGCGTTAATAACGTAGTCTGGCGCATAGAGCATGCCTTTTTCACGAATGATCTCACCATGACGAGGCTCCGCTAACTGGTTGTTAGCACAACCGGCAATAATCGTAGCCTTAATACGCGGAATGGTGTTGTCATTAATGGTCGCTCCTAGCGCACAAGGTGCGTATACATCCACATCCAGGTCATAAATGTCGTCAATACCCACAGCTGTGGCATTGAAGTCATTGACTACACGCGCTACCGACTGCTCGTTAATATCGGTCACAAATAGCTCTGCACCAGCGTTATGCAAATGTTTACATAGGTCGTAGGCCACAGCGCCTAGGCCCTGTACCGCCACTTTCACACCTTCAAGGTTTTGATGACCGTGCTTGTGTTGAAAAGCCGCTTTAATACCTAAGAAAGTACCTAAAGCAGTAAACGGCGATGGATTACCACTTTTACCTTCCAAGCCCATTACATAGTTTGTTTCTTGGTGCATCATCATGACATCACCGGTGGTGATGTTGACATCTTCAGCAGAATAGTAGCTTCCGCCTAAACGCTCTAGTTGCTTACCAAAAGCACGAAATAGTGCTTCTGATTTAATGCTTTTTGCATCGCCGATGATCACAGATTTACCGCCACCGAAAGGCAAACGCGCCACAGCGTTCTTGTAAGTCATGCCTTTGGAAAGACGTAGTACGTCGGTAACGGCTTCTTCATCACTGGCATAGTTCCACAACCGGCAACCGCCCACAGCCGGGCCTAGGTTAGTGTTGTGTACGGCAATAATTGCCTTTAGGCCTGATTCTTTATCACTACAAAAAACCACTTGCTCGTGGTTATCGAAATCAACTTGATTAAAAACAGCCACTGTTATTCTCCGAACTTGTTACCCTACTTGGGTGCGCTGAAATTGCCGCAGACTCTATCACTAAGTGCTGTGCCTTACCACTATATAAGATGATAAAACCACGCATTTCCTTTGTGGTTGAATTTCTATTCACACATACAACAGTAAGTGAATATTTAATTCAAAATATGGTTAAATTAACGAACTTTAAACTATAACCAATCACCCTATGTACCACCTTTATCCACGCCCATCTGACGTTTACGTTAACGGCAACACCTATGTAAATATTTTAATACGCTGGGCGGGAATGTCGAGTTTCAAGGAGGACGGGCGCTGCCAGTCTAATCGCTGGCGACGCCCTTAACTGGTCAGAGCAGAACTTATTATTGTTCGCTCTGTGGCTGGGTGTACTTTGCCATCCACGCAAATACTTGCTGATACCAGTGAATTAAATTATCAGGGTTATGGATCCAATGATTTTCCTCAGGGTAGACCACCAGCCGCGAGTCGATGCCCTTGCGTTGCAAGGTGGTAAACGCCCCTAAACTTTGCGCATATGGTACGCGGTAGTCTTTAAGGCCTTGAGTCACTAACATCGGTGTTTGCCAATTGGCGACGAAGTTAGCCGGGTTGTACTTACTGTAATCCCCGTCTTTCGCCCAAAACGGGCCGCCCATTTCATGCTCAGCGAACCACAACTCTTCGGTGCTTTGGTGGAAGCTTGGCATATCAAACAAGCCGGCATGATTAACCAGACAGTTAAAGCCTTTAGGCCAATTTCCGGCAATCCAGTTCATCATATAACCGCCGTAGGAGGCACCGAGGGCACAGCCGTTGTTAATGTCTAACCAGGCATAATTATCGCCCACGTAATCGAGACCTTTTTGTAGGTCTTGCAGCGGCTTACCTCCCCAATCGCGGGAAATAGAGTTGGTAAACGCTTGGCCATAGCCCACCGAGCCGTGAAAATCGATCATCACTACGCCATAGCCTTGCGCCGCCCAAAGCTGAGCATTCCAACGACTGTGGAACATATTGCCGAACGAGCCTTGCGGCCCCCCATGGACTAAAAATGCCAGTGGATAGCGCTTGTTGGCATCGAACTGGGCCGGCTTAACAAGATAACCGTATACTTGTTCATCGTTAGCACCGCTGAAGCTAAATTGCTCTACGTCACCTAAAGTCACATCAGCCATTTTTTCTTTATTGACATCACTTAACTGCATTAAGCCGCTGCCATCGCGATTAATACGATAGAGCTCTTTCGGTGAATTCAGAGCATGGCGAGAAAACACGATTTGCTCGCCTACGACCTGCACGTCACCGACATAGCCATCGCTGAACACGCTACGGATATCGCCAAACCCGGTGCTGATTTCAAATAAGCTGGTCTGGCCTAAATCTTTGGCGGTGGCATAAATGGCGCGGCCATTGGCACCGAATTGGAAGCTGCTCACACTGCGATCCCACTGTGGTGCCAGTGCTTTGTTCTCACCAGTGCGCAAATCTAGCAACTGCAAAGTGAACTTGTCTGATTCAAAGCCAGGTTTTGTCGTCGCTTTATAGGCAAGGTAACGGCCGTCAGCGGAGAACTGCGGCGCTGCATCCCAAGCTTTGTTTGCTTCGGTGAGGTTGCGAATAGAGCCGCCTTCGATAGCCACTTCAAATAAATCGAAGTTTGTGCTCCAAGCATTATCCGGGGCTTTAACCTTAGCGCTGAAAACCACCTTGGTGCCATCAGGGCTAATTGCTACTTCTTCCATGCCGGAAAAAGGCTTCGCAGGAACATCAGTTTGCCACTGTGGGGTGATGTCTTTAACGTCGGTGATCACTTTGTCAGCAAGTTTAGCACTAAATAGATGACGTACTTTATCGTCATTCCAGTGATCCCAATGCCGCACCATTAAACTGTCATAGACTTGGCCGTTATGGGCCGGTGGATTGGCATCGCGCTCGATAGTGCACGCTAAGGTATCACAATCGGGATACACATCTAAGCTCAGTACCACGGATTGGTT
Source organism: Pseudoalteromonas sp. CNAT2-18.1 (assembly GCF_022347865.1). Taxonomy (NCBI): domain Bacteria; kingdom Pseudomonadati; phylum Pseudomonadota; class Gammaproteobacteria; order Alteromonadales; family Pseudoalteromonadaceae; genus Pseudoalteromonas; species Pseudoalteromonas sp. CNAT2-18.1. Next base: position 57,031 of record NZ_JAKRFR010000006.1, read on the forward strand.
GTCAGAACTTAAGGTGTAACCCTCGATATCCACGGGTAAGTCGGTAACGGGGCGCGCTTCTCCGCCGCTAAGGCGCAGCCGCCACAGCTGATTGGAGCCCGAGCGGGATGATAAAAAGTAGATAGCTTGGCCATCGCTAGAAAAGCGTACCGCTGTTTCACTGCTGCTGTCATAGGTTAACCGTGTCGCTTTCGCTAAATTGGCCGAGCCAGTATAACTGCTACTCATTGCTGATAAGGGCTGCAGATATAAATCGCTGCCCTCGGGCGTTTTTACACCGTAAACGAGCTGCCTTCCATCACTGGATACCGCCACACTGTGCACTTTATTGAGCTGAGTTAGTTTTTCAACGCTGAGTACTTCAGCCTGGGCGCTCAGCGCTGAGCCGCCAAGCAACATCACACTGAGGATAGAATTTATTGTTGTCATTGTTTCACTCCATAAAAAAGAGCGCCAAGGCGCCCTTCTTAACCGAACCGATGCATTACTTCAACGCACCATCCAATTCTTCAATTTTTGCTTTCCAAATTGCTGGACCTTGGGTGTGAGCATTTGCTCCTTCGCTGTCCACGGCCACAGTGACCGGCATATCTTCCACTTCAAATTCGTAGATAGCTTCCATACCTAAGTCCTCAAACGCCACCACGCGGGCCTTTTTAATCGCTTTGGCGACCAGGTAAGCGGCGCCGCCAACAGCCATTAAGTATACCGCCTTGTTGTCTTTTATTGAGGCAACTGTAGCTGGACCGCGTTCAGCCTTACCAATCATGCCAATAAGGCCGGTTTTCTCTAGCATCACGTCGGTGAATTTATCCATACGGGTCGAGGTAGTGGGTCCTGCGGGGCCGACTACTTCATCGCCCACCGCATCCACAGGGCCCACGTAGTAAATAAATTTATTGGTAAAGTCAACACCCTCAGGCAAGCCTTCACCGCTTTCAATCATTCCTTGCAAACGCTTGTGGGCCGCATCACGACCGGTCAGAATTTTACCGCTAAGCAGCACGGTTTCACCCATCTTCCAGTCTTGGATATCATCCTTGTTAAGGGTATCAAGATTAACGCGACGGGTGTCTTCGCCCACTTCCCAGGTCACTTCTGGCCAGTCTTCTAGTTTCGGCGGCTGTAAATCGGCGGGACCCGAGCCATCAAGAGTAAAGTGCACATGACGAGTTGCCGCGCAGTTGGGGATCATCACCACAGGCTTTGACGCCGCATGAGTGGGCGCGGTTTTCACCTTTACGTCTACGACGGTGGTTAAACCACCAAGCCCCTGGGCACCAATACCGAGCTTGTTAGCACGCTCAAAAATCTCCAAGCGCATTTTCTCTTCGGTCGTTTCAGCCCCTCGTTCGATCAGCTCATGAATATCCACAGGGTCCATCAACGACTCTTTGGCCAATACCGCTGCTTTTTCCGCAGTGCCGCCAATACCAATGCCTAACATACCCGGTGGACACCAACCAGCGCCCATTGTTGGTAAGGTTTTTTCTACCCACTCGGCAACATCATCGGAAGGGTTCAACATCACCATCTTGGTTTTGTTCTCAGAGCCGCCGCCTTTGGCCGCAATCATCACTTCCACTTCATTGCCTGGCACCATATCAATGTGCACCACGGACGGGGTGTTATCTTTGGTATTTTTTCGACTGCCAGCAGGGTCGGCAACTATCGATGCACGTAACGGGTTATCTGGATTGGTGTAGGCACGACGAGTTCCCTCATCCACCATTTGCTGCACCGTCATGTCGGTTTGATCCCACCGCACATCCATACCAACTTTAACAAAACAAGTAACAATGCCGGTATCTTGGCACAGTGGGCGTTTGCCCTCGGCAGACATACGAGAATTAATAAGGATCTGCGCAATGGCGTCTTTGGCCGCCTTGCTTTGCTCTTTGTTATAGGCTTTTTCTAAAGCTTGAACAAAGTCTAGCGGGTGATAAAAAGAAATATACTGCAGCGCATCGGCAATGCTGTCGATAAAATCTTGCTGGCGAATAGTGCTCATGATTAATCCTTCCTACTGGGTCACACCTTCAGTTAATACATAAGTCGGTGCGACGACTCGGTGACGTGTGCACGGTTAGACCGCGTCTTCTGATAAAGTGTAACTTATGATAACCTCCCTGCCCGTTTCGGGCTAGTTCTTCGAGTTGAAGATAATGACAAATTCGCAATTACATTGCCGTAAATTGGCGCTTTCATCCTCGCCGTGTGAGGTGTTTGCCCAATTACATCATCTCCAAGGAGCGGTTTTTCTTGACTCTGCTAGTGCAGCGCACGTCAATAGCCGCTTCGATATCTTAGTGATTGAGCCTGAAGCGACGCTCAGCGTCGAGCACAACAAGGTATACCTAGATGGCCTTGAGCTGCATCAGGACGTGTTCGCCTATATGCAGCAACGTCTAGCTGGCCTGTGCACGCAATCCCCGGCGCATGACCTGCCTTTTAGTGGCGGCTGGCTTGGCTACTTTGGCTATGATTTAGGACGCACCCTAGAGCGCCTACCCAGCTTAGCGGCGGACGACATTGCCTTGGCGCAGATGCAACTGGGCCTTTATCTTGATGCTTTAATTTACGATAAAGCGGCCAGCCAATGGTATTATATTGCCCAGCCAACGGTGGATGTCGAAGCCCGTTTACAGCGTTACCTGCAGCCACCCGCCGCCGCAAACGCAGGTAAATTTGCCTTAACCAGTGACTGGGCCTCCAATATGAGCCAAGCGCAATATGCCGATAAATTTGCAAAGATTCAGGACTACTTGCGCAGCGGCGACTGCTATCAGATCAACCTGGCACAGCGCTTCAGTGCCACATATCAGGGCTGTGAATGGCAAGCCTATCGCCGTTTACGCAGCCATAACAGCGCCCCCTTTTCTGCTTTTATGCGCTTGCCGCAAGGCTGCATTTTATCTATTTCGCCAGAGCGCTTTATCGAAGTGCACCACAATCAGGTCGAAAGCAAACCGATTAAAGGCACACTGCCGCGCAGCAGTGACCCTAAAAAAGATGAAGCCTTGGCAGCGCAGTTGGCGAGCTCCCCCAAAGACCGCGCCGAGAACGTCATGATTGTCGATTTACTGCGTAATGACCTCGGCAAGGTTGCGAAACCGGGCTCGGTGCATGTGCCCTCACTTTTTGCCATAGAGAGCTTCCCCGCTGTCCATCATTTAGTCAGTACCGTGCAGTCGCAATTGGCTGAGGGTAAAACGGCGCTCGACCAACTGAAGGCCGCATTCCCGGGCGGCTCTATCACCGGTGCCCCGAAAATCCGGGCGATGGAAATCATTGAAGAGCTCGAACCACATCGGCGCAGTGCCTATTGTGGTTCAATTGGCTACATTAGCGCCTGCGGTGATATGGACACCAGTATCACCATTCGTACCTTAGTGGCCAAAGACAACACCCTACATTGCTGGGCCGGTGGTGGCATTGTTGCCGACTCAGATGTTGCCTCTGAGTACCAAGAGACTTACGATAAGGTAAATAAAATCTTACCGGTATTGACGTGATAAAATCACCCCATGCGGCGCTCTCATGCGCTCAGGTTATTGCGCGGTTTAATCTCAGTGCCGCGCCCTCCAGCTTTGTTCCAACCCACCCAAAGCGCCGTAGCGCTGTGGTTATGCTGCTCTCAGAGTCTGAGCACGGAGCACAAGTGTTGCTGTGTAAACGCGGCGCCCACCTGCGCCATCATCCCAGCCAACTATGCTTTCCAGGGGGAAAGCAAGAGCGCGAAGATAAGACGCTTGCTCACACCGCCCTTAGAGAGCTACACGAGGAGCTAAATATAGACAGCAAAGATGTCACCATCATCGGCCGTCTCGATGAGGTGAGCACCCTCAATGATATGAGTATTACGCCGTATCTAGCACAGCTGCGCGCCGGTGCCCGTTGGCAAATTGATCAAAATGAGGTCGAAGCCGCATTTTTTGTGCCTCTGGCTGAACTATTGGCAACCCAAAACTGGCAGTCTCTGCGGGTCGAGCGGCAACAAAAAAACCTCCACTTTCGCGTTTTTAAAACCCCTTATGGTCTGCTGTGGGGAGCAACCGAGCGAATTATTGAGCGCTTTACGAAGCGCCTTGGTCCGATCAGCTAAAATTAGTGTACAGAGGATTACATCCCTGGTGTTTAACGTTATGATGGGCGCCCGTTCAAAGGCAATGTGAGTATAGATTTTATGATCAGTGCATTCGATATGTTTAGCATTGGCATTGGGCCGTCGTCGTCCCATACCGTAGGCCCAATGCGCGCATCTCGGTTGTTTGTGCAAACCCTGCAAGAGCAAGGCACACTTGAGGATGTTACCGAGGTAAAAGTAGAGCTGTTTGGTTCCTTGGGTCAAACCGGTGTTGGCCATGGCTCAGGTAAAGCTGTTATTTTAGGGCTGGCCGGGTACGACCCAGAGACGGTCGATGCCGACGCCGTGCCCGATATTTTGGCTAAAATCGAGCAAGAGCAGGTTATTTATCTCAATAAAACCCACCAGGCTAAGTTTCCAAAGCAAGGGGCGATTGTATTTCATCGCCGCAAGACCTTGCCCAAGCACTCTAATGCCATGGAGATTATTGCCTTTAAGGGTGATGAGCGCATTGCCTCGCAAGTGTACTACTCTATTGGTGGCGGCTTTATCGTCAGCGACGAGGACTTTGATAAGGAAAAGCAGGCTGCGCTGGATATCCGTGAGCAAAACCCTGCCCCCTACCCGTTCGATAACGCACAGCAACTGCTAGAGCTTTGTAAGGAATCCGGCCTGAGCGTCTCAAGCCTAATGATGGCCAATGAGAAGACCTTGCGCGACGAAGCTGATATCAAAGATGAGTTATTTCATATTTGGCAGGTGATGAAAGCCTGTACTGAACGCGGTATGCGCACCGAAGGCATTCTTCCCGGTGGCCTAAAAGTTCGCCGTCGCGCACCCAGCTTATATTTAAAGTTAAATGTTGAGAACAATAACGACCCACTGAGAGCAATGGATTGGGTTGACCTATTCGCTCTTGCCGTGAACGAAGAAAACGCCGCTGGGGGTCGAGTAGTCACTGCCCCCACCAACGGCGCCGCAGGTATCCTGCCGGCAGTACTCATGTATTACCATACCTTTATCAAAGAGGTGGATCGCGATATCGCCACGCGCTACCTGCTGACCGCAGCAGCAATTGGCATCTTGTATAAAAAGAATGCTTCTATCTCCGGGGCCGAAGTGGGTTGTCAGGGCGAAGTGGGCGTGGCCTGTTCGATGGCTGCGGGCGCCTTAACGGAAATCATGGGCGGTAACGTAGTGCATGTAGAAAATGCCGCTGAAATCGGCATGGAGCATAACCTCGGTCTCACCTGCGATCCTGTGGGCGGCCTTGTGCAAGTGCCTTGCATAGAGCGCAACGCCATGGGTGCGATTAAAGCCATTAATGCCTCACGCCTAGCCATGCGCGGCAGCGGTGAGCAAAAGGTCTCCTTGGATAAAGTGATTAAAACCATGTGGGACACCGGCAATGATATGAAAACCAAATACAAAGAAACCGCTCGAGGCGGTCTGGCGGTAAACATCATTGAGTGTTAATCGCACAAAAGAAAGGCGCCAACAGGCGCCTTTTTCATATCATGACACTGATCACTTAGCGCACTGGCAACTCAATGCTTTCAAACATCGCATCGACGTCATCTTGATTACGTAATAAGCAGGCTTTTTCAACCCGATCTTTGGTCAAGTGCGGCGCGAAACGCTCAATGAAGTCATACATGTAGCCACGCAAAAACGTTCCTTTACGGAAGCCGATTTTGGTCGTGCTTGCCTCAAATAAGTGGCTGGCATCAATGCACACTAAATCTTTATCGGTGATTTCATCAACAGCCATCGAGGCGACCACCCCGACGCCCAAACCTAAACGTACATAGGTTTTTATAACGTCCGCATCAGTGGCGGTGAAGACTATATGGGGCTCTAACCCCTGAGCATTGAACGCTTTGTCTAGTTCTGAGCGACCCGTAAAGCCAAACACATAAGTGATCAGCGGAAACTCAGCAACATCAGCAATACTAAGGTTATCGGCTTTTTGCGCCAGCGGGTGAGTTTTCGCCACCACAATACTGCGATTCCAGTGATAGCAAGGCAACATCACTAAGTCGGAATACAAGTGTAAGGCTTCTGTTGCAATAGCAAAATCAGCATCTCCACGTGCCGCTGCATCAGAGATTTGCTGCGGCGTACCTTGATGCATATGCAATGAAACCGCCGGGTACTTTTTCATAAAGCCTTGAATGACTTCCGGCAAAGCATAACGCGCTTGAGTGTGGGTGGTGGCAATATTAAGTTTACCTTGGTCTGGCAAGGTATGCTCATTGGCTACAGCCTTAATTCCCTCGACTTTGGAGAGAATCTCACGAGCAATATTGATAATGTCTTTACCGGCACTGGTTACGTGCGTCAGGTGCTTGCCACTGCGTCCAAAAATTTGCACCCCTAATTCGTCTTCCAACATACGTACTTGTTTGGAGATACCGGGCTGCGAAGTATAAAGACTCTCCGCTGTGGCGGATACATTGAGGTTGTGATTAAGCACCTCAACAATATACTTTAGCTGCTGTAGTTTCATGGTCGTTGTTACTTTCTATTATTATTTTACTTGCGATTGCACCAGGCGTTATACGCAGTGGCCTAGACCCTAATCTTCCTGGTGAATGGGAAGGCAAATCAACACCTTGAGCCCATCTTCTTATACATTTTAGCTATTGCGATTAGCTAGGCTAGCACATTTAATTATGTCTCGGTACTGTTGATTTATGTTCAAGGCTGCGATGTTCTCCTATACTCTTATTTTATTTAATGTTATTTCATGAATTTAACGTGTATTACTACCCCAACCTAGGTTCTTTCGGTTAAGATGGGTGGTAATTGGGCAACTCAATGAGTAAGAGAATCGGGGTATGATAGTCTCTATCATTATTATGTTAATTGTCGCGCTTATCGTTATTGCGGTTTGGGTAAGTGCAGTGCAACAGCATAAAGAAAAGCAAGAAGCTCAGCGCCGCCAAGAGCTCGCAAAGCAGAAAAAAATAATAGAAGAGACGGAAGAAGTGCTGGTCAACAGTGTCAATATCCCGTTATCTAATAATGTGATGATGATTCTTTATCGTCGAATTCACGATGCGCTTGCCGCCATGGTTGAGTTGTCACCCTCCTCGAAAGAGCTTAAATCTCGGCTTAATGATGCAAAAACTCGCTTAACCAGTGGCGTTGATGAGAGCGCCAATATGGGCGAGAACTTTGTTCTTCCCGATCATGACAAACAGCTTATTTCATTGATACAGGGAATAAAGAAGCTGCGTACCATCATGCGCTCTGAACACAGCAAGGGCAAAATCGATACCCCTGTGTTTATGCAAGAGGACAAAACCTTTGAGCGCCTGCAATTAAAGATAAATATTGAAAGCCAAATTAAGCGCGGCGTGGCTGCAAGAAACGCCAATATGGTTGGCTCGGCACGGCAGTATTTCGAAAAGGCGTATGCCACGATTACCGCCCTGAATTACAGCGACGACTATGTCACGAATAAGAAAAATCAGCTTGAGGATTATCTCAACGAGATCAGCTCTGAGTTGAAAGCCTCTAACGCCTCCGCCCGTAAAAAACGTGAAGAGGAAGAAAAAGACGATTTGGATGTGTTATTCGCGCCAAAGAAAAAGTGGTAACAGCGTAAATCAAGCTATAACAGATAGGCCGATATCAAACATCGCCTATCTGCTGCCTGTACCGGGCCATGCAGGGTAAATACCTTACGTAAAATCTGCCCACTACCTTCAATCATTGAGCCATACATACCATCCAGCTGTGTGTGCGAACACCCAAACCAAACTCTCCATAATGCTGCGCCGGTACGCAGGGCTAGCCATGATCTGAGTGTGCTGAAGTACAACTACGAAGTGCGACGTCAAGGAGCGACAATTGACAATAGAGGCTGGTTTTTTGAAGCTCGTTGGCTCATACAAAAAATAAAGGCACAGCGTCATAGCTGTGCCTTTTTAGCTGTTATATATGACCTTGCTTACTAAGATAAAAACATGAACTTAAGCAAAAATAGTACTGTTAGAATCCACACACTCAAGCTAATCTCCGCCCCCTTATTACACACTAATTTCACCGCCGTATAGGCGATAAAGCCAAGGGCAATGCCGTGGGCAATGGAAAAAGTTAACGGCGTCATCAACAGCACCACGGCAACTGGAATCGCATCTGTCATATCATCCCAATCAACCAGCTTAAGGTTTTGCAGCATGAGCACCGAGACATACAAAATCGCACCCGCTGTTGCATAAGCTGGAACCATGGCTGCCAAAGGAGCAAAAAACATCATCAGTAGGAAGCAACAGCCCACCACCACAGCTGTTAAGCCTGTACGCCCACCCACTGACACACCGGATACCGACTCGATGTAGGAAGTAGTCGTAGAGGTGCCAAGCATAGAGCCTGCAATTGTCGCCGTACTATCGGCACTCAGTGCTCGACCCAAACGTGGCATACGCCCTTGCTCATCGGCTAAGCCAGCTTTTTGCGTTACCGCCACTAAGGTGCCTGAGGTGTCGAACAAATCCACAAACAAGAATGCGAAAATGACACTGAGCATGGACAACTCTAGCGCCGAGGCAAAATCTAATTGCATAAAGGTAGGAGCGATGGACGGTGGCGCTGAGATCACCCCTTGATATTCAACCAGCCCCAGAGATAACGCAATGCCTGTTACCAACATGATACTGATCAATACGCCGCTTTTGATATCACGATACAACAGCGCCGCTATTACGAAAAAGCTCAGGATAGCGAGCAAAGGCCCACTGCTGGTAATATCACCCATCTGTACGAGCGTGGCTGGACTGGCAACAACAATACCCGCGTTTTTCAGTGCAATAAGCGCCAGAAAAGCGCCAATCCCCGTGGCGATAGCGCGCTTAAGTACCAGTGGAATGGCATTGATTATCCACTCTCTGACCTTAAATAGGCTCAACGCTAAAAAGATACACCCCGACATAAATACCGCCGCTAAAGCCGCCTGCCAGGTGTAACCCATGCCTAATACTACGCCGTAGGTAAAAAATGCATTCAAGCCCATGCCTGGCGCTAATGCCAACGGATAATTCGCCCAAAAACCCATAATGAAGCAACCGATAGCAGCAGCAATACAGGTCGCTACAAATGCTGCCCCTTGGTCCATTCCCGCCTCTGCTAGCATTGCTGGGTTGACAAACACGATGTACACCATGGTGATAAAGGTCGTGAGTCCTGCGATAACCTCGCGTTTAACGGAGCTTCCATGCGATTTTATTTTGAACAGTCTTTCGAACATAGGAGTAAACAGTGATACGTAAAATAGAAGCGGCGGATACTAGCATAAATGCGGACAAATGACCGCATGTTTACACAGCAATGTTGGCACTGAAATAAAGCTTTAGCTTCTTCGGTATCGCTAAGCGTTTAAAGCAACGAACAAGACGTTTAAAAAAGAAACAAAAAAAACTTGCACTGAATAACTGTATAAACTACTGTATACATACACTGTATAAAACACTGTATATGGTTCACAAAATCCACAGCGAGGCAATTATGTTACATACAGCAAGTGTTCGTCATGTTAAAAGCTATCAGCAAGATAACCCTAATGTGATTAATATCGTAAAAACTGAGGATGAGATCTCTGCAACATTTGAGATGCTTAAAATCGTTCATCGTTACAATCAAAATAATGGCTGGACGCTATTAGTCGCCCCTGACAATGTACCTAGCCGCCACCTATTGGACGCGTGCTCTATCGACACGAATAAATTGCTGGTAATTCGGGCTAAACATGTTGTTGATATGGAATACATGCTTAATTGTGCGCTGCAAAATGGCCGTTTTGCGGCGGTGATCACCTGGACGGATATTTTAAAACAGCAACAACTCGAAGCCTTACAACTTAATACCCACCAAGCTAAAGCACAGCTTTACTGTTTCACTACCGAGCATAACGCCAGCGAACAAACAACTGTGCCCTCGCAGTTACAAGTCTGCTAATATAGTGGCGTGATTCCTTGTAGTTAGAAAATGCGATGTGCCATTGTGGATTGCCGCAGCCTTTTGCTGATTGCTGCGGCCGGTTTGTAAGTAGAGCTATTGATGCCCCCGACGCCCAGAGCCTGATGCGCTCTCGTTATAGTGCATTTTGTGAACAAGCTATTGATTACTTATGTTTTACCTGCTCAGAGAAAGCCCTAGAACAAAACCCCAGAGAGGAAGTGGCTGAATTTGCCCAAGCTGCGCATTTTGTACGCTTACACATAATGGATTATGAGCCTGGCGATGCTTTGGCCTATGTTGAATTTAAGGCTTTTTACATCATTGCCGATACCCTTCACTGTATTCATGAACGCTCACAGTTCATTCAACAGCACCACCAGTGGAAATACGACAGCGGGCAGTTGTTTGAAGCCGCTGATGTAAAGCTTAAACGCAACGATCCCTGCCCATGCTTAAGTGGCAATAAATTCAAAAAGTGCTGTATGCCTTGATGTGATGCCGCCGCCCGGTGACAGCTTTAGGTATTCGCTTAATTAGTACAAGAACCCCTTGGCTCGCACCTGCTATTGCATCCTGATTAGCGCGCTCTGACTGGCCAAACGCTATTATACGCAGGCCACTACGCGTGTGCTAAAGACGAGGACTTATTTATATCCACAAGTTGATCGTAAAAGGCTGCACTATCCATTTGCGGCTCGTTCAGTGGCTCATATTGGCGATGATGTTTTGCCTGTACGCTCGGATCGCAATTATCAATTATAGGTAGTGGAACATAAGTTTTGTCGTCTCGCACTGCCAAAGGCTCGGGGGTTAGACACTCTTTTAAGCGCAGAGTTGTCATTGAGCTTTGCGCCAATAATGCCCTGTCATGCTGAGCTCTATCTATGTGGTAATCCGGTAATGCCGTTGGTTTAGAAGGCGCAGCGCCCAACTGCAATCGCAACTGCTGCTCATCCACTTGGTGAGATTCTAGTTCCGATTTGGGAAGGTGAAACTGGGCAAAATCGAGTGCATCTGCTGATAATGATGCTAACAGCCAAGCAAAGTCTCCACGACGGGCCTCATGGACACTGCGACATAATTGCGAGTCCATTTGTAGTTCGTTACGAATGACGGGCTTAACTTGCATAAACTTTATTCAACCTGAATTACTTCTAAGCAGTTATCGGCCTTTTTTCAGCTTTCTTTAGTTTTTTTCTTTACTTGGACTCTGAGTTTGCTATTATCGCCGCCGTTGTTTAGGAGGGGTTCCCGAGCGGCCAAAGGGATCAGACTGTAAATCTGACGGCATTGCCTTCGCTGGTTCGAATCCAGCTCCCTCCACCACTTAACAACACACATCATTCTATTGGAGGGGTTCCCGAGCGGCCAAAGGGATCAGACTGTAAATCTGACGGCATTGCCTTCGCTGGTTCGAATCCAGCTCCCTCCACCACTTTTCTATCGTACAAAATCCAACAGATGTGCATTCTCTTTAAGCCATAATCGCGCTTGGTCGGTATGCTCGTAGTAGCCATTAACCAGTGCCCAAAATTGATGGCTGTGATCCATATGTACACGGTGCGCCAGCTCGTGAACAATGACATAGTCAATAACCCAATGCGGAGCTCCTGCCAACAAGGTATTAAAACATAACTCACCGCGCGAATCGCAACTGCCCCAACGACGCTTGTACACTTTAACACTAATGCCGTTAGCGGCGATATTCATCACCTTTTGCCACCGCATTATGCGGGCCGATAAGTGATCAGATAATTCATCGTGCATCAGTGCCAATAGCTGTTGATTAAAATAGCGCTGGCGATGCTTCACTCGCTTACTGATTACGATGTTTATCGATTGGTTATCTGTCTGCTCAAGTGGGCTCTCGCTTACCTCTATTGCACGTAATTCACCGAAAAACATAATGCGACGATGTAGCCAAGGGTTATACCTTGCCGCTTCAATATCAGATTGCTTATGTAATTGTTTGTTTATCCACGCCTGTTTGCTCTCAACGAAGTCTGCAATGAAATCACGACATGCCTCATAAGGCGCTTTCACACTCACTTGCTGATTTTTGACCACCAAAGCGAGCGTTCGTCGACGGCTGTAGTGCACATCATATTGCCTACTCATATTAAACCTTTGTTGTAATTACTTGAACTAAAAGGGTTTGCCAAACAATGTGCTAACATTAAGTACACCCTTTGCACCGCTACTAATATGATACCGTAATTACGCCCTTGGGTAAGCTTGCAGCGCACTCATAAATAACTAAACTCAGCCGACGCTGCGCTGATAGAACAATCAGTGTCATTGTAAGATACAGGGCGCTTTCAATTTTGTGCGCGACACGTGGTTTTTCACTGTGCTAGGCTGTGATTGCCACTTGGCATCCGTTGTTGGAGTATCGAAGTACTTTATGCTTTCTCAATTTTTTATCACCGACCCTGCTCCCGAATTGCTGGTTAATGGCAGCTATGATTGGGCCTTAGTGTTACTTTCGGTCACTGTTGCTATTTTTGCATCTTTCTTTGCGCTGCAATTAAGGGAATTTGCTCAACAACAACGCCACACCCCATTTTATCGCATGGCACTGCCAGCAAGTGCCGCCGCTTTTGCCGCTGGCGTGTGGAGCATGCACTTTATCGGAATGCTGGCATTTAGCCTATGCGTCAGCGTCGACTATGATTTCACAGTGACGGTGGTATCATTCATCCCTGTCTTTTTAGCCACTGCCTTAGGGTTCCATTTACTCAGTACGAACAATCCATCTCGAGCCAAGCTTGCGCTCAGTGCCCTGCTGTTGGGCGCCGGCATAGGGATTATGCATTACACGGGCATGGCCGCGATGCGCCTAGGGCCGATGCTAGGCTATGACCCACTTTGGTTTGTTGTCTCTGTATTAGTGGCGGTTATTCTCGCATGGCTCGGCCTGGCCGCTCATTTATATTTACAACCCACAGGGCGCAGCACTTTAGGGCAAACCGGTTATCGTATTCTCAGCGCCATTGTTATGGGCTGCGCAGTCTCTGGCATGCATTATACCGGGATGCAAGCGGCACGATTTGTGGCCCAATCCCCGGTGTACAGTGAGCTCACCGATAATAGCCATGTAACCGATCTCGCTCTGAGTATCGCTATTGTAAGCCTCTTGCTCAGTGGTCTCATTGCTTTATTGCACAGTGTGATGCGCTATCGCTTGGCCCTTCAGCAACAACTTATCACTCAATCACGCCTTGAAGCGGTCCTCAATACCGCCGTCGATGGCATTATTACCATTAGCGCGAAAGGCCAAGTACTGAGCTTCAACGCCGGAGCCGAACGTATACTCGGGTATCATCGCGATGAAGTGATTGGCGAAAACGTAAAAATGCTGATGCCACAAGAAATCGCTAACCAACATGATAATTACTTAAGTGCCTACCAAAGTACCGGCATTAAAAACATTATTGGTTCCGGACGTGAGGTCAACGCCGAACATAAAAATGGCGCGCTGATCCCCATTCGTTTGGGGGTTGGTGAAGTCGCTATTCCCGGACAAAAGCGCATGTTTGTAGGTTTTATTACTGACTTGAGCGCACAAAAGGCGATGCAAAATCAGCTTGCCCAACAAGAGCGTCATTATCGCACTTTGTTAACTAATATGCCCGGCGTGGCTTTTCGCTGCCGTTTAGATAAGCATTGGAGCATGCTCTACATTAGCCCCATCGTGAAACAATTAACCGGCTATGATGACCAGCAGTTTATCGACGGCAGTGTTAACTTTGACATGCTTATCTCTGCGCAGCATAGCGACTATGTGCGCGAGCAAATATACAGCGCACTTGCACAAGGAAAAAAACACTACTCTTTTGAATACCAAATACAGTGTCGCGATGGCAGCCGTAAATGGGTGATTGATAAGGGAACATTTGAGCATACCGAAGGAGAAGAGCTTTTCATTGCAGGCGTATTGGTCGATATCAGTGAGCGCCAACAAATGGAGCAAGCGCTTGTAAAAGCGAAAGAGAAAGCCGAAGCTGCGGCGGAGACAAAGCAAGCCTTTTTAGCCAATATGAGTCATGAAATACGCACGCCCATGAACTCCATCATTGGCTTCTCTGAAGTGCTGCTAGATAGCCCATTGAATAAACAACAGCGTCAGCAACTCACCAACGTATTGCAATCTGCACGTTCTTTATTGCATTTACTCAATGATATTTTAGACTCGGCCAAGCTTGAGCAAGGTAAAGTGAGTATTGAGTCAGTGCCCTTTAATTTGCTGGCTCTCGTCGACTCTGTGGTCTCCAGCTTCTATCACAGCGCTGAACATAAACAGCTCTCGGTCGCCCTGAATATGGATAGTAACCTCGGTGAGCACTATCGCGGCGATCCGCAGCGCTTACGTCAAGTATTAGTCAACTTAATCGGCAACGCAGTAAAATTTACCGAGCAAGGCAGTGTCACCATCAATGTTCGCGGCGATAATCAAGGTGTCTATTTTGAGGTGGTTGATACTGGCATTGGTATCGCCCCCGAGCGGGTGAGTGCTATTTTCAACCCCTTCGAGCAAGCAGACGACAGTACCACGCGGCGTTTTGGCGGCACCGGTCTAGGCACTACCATTAGCCGCCAGCTCGTACAACTTATGGGCGGGGATATAGGCGTCACCAGCACCTTGGGCCAAGGCAGTACATTTTTCTTTACCCTGCCCCTAAAACAGGTGGCGGGCGAGCACGTTAATGAGCAGAGCTCATTGACCCCACTTAGCGAAATGCCTAAATTGCGAATACTGGTGGCTGATGATGTACCGCAAAACCGCGAGCTACTGCAACTACGCCTAACTAAACTCGGTCATCAAGTAGAGGCAGCTGATGACGGCGAGCAAGCAGTGCAACTGGCCACAAGTAATAATTATGACATTGTGTTGATGGATATTCATATGCCCAAGTGTGATGGTCTCCAAGCAACCCGACAATTGCGTCAATATGAGCAGCACAACGAGGTTGCTACAACGCCCGTTATTGCTTTAACGGCCAGTGTCATGGGCAGTGACCGTGAAGCGGCTAAAGCCGCTGGAATGGACGGCTTTGCCAGCAAACCTGTGGTGCTGAGCGATTTACTAACGGAAATAGCCCGCGTTCTCGATATCGATTTGGCTGCACATGTATTCGCACAAACTAACGCCACTGCCCACGACAGCCAACAGCTGGTCAATGAAGCCCAAGGAGCGGAGCTGTGGGGTTCAAAAGCGCATTACCTCAAGGAACTAAAGCACTTCTATAGGCAGCGCAATGAGCAGCTGCGAACACTGAGTAAGTATAATCAGCTCAGCGCCGAACAGCTTGTTGACGTGCATACATTAAAAGGATTAGCCGGTAATCTAGCCCTGCCCAAATTAGCCGATACATTAAAGTCGATTGAACGACAAAAGCAGGTTCAAGACCCTCATCGGTTTGCCTTATTCAGCTGTATTGATGAGCTCTATCAATATCTGCAAAACCACACTGACACGCCTAGCAAAGCCGTGAGTAATCACCATAGCGATGAGGACTTTAAGCAATTATTGCGGGAGGTTGCGCAGTTATGCGATAACTTTGAATATGATAGTGAACACAGTGAACAACTTATTGCGGCAACGCCACAACAATGGCATAAACAAGTAATGGATATCGCAAATCTCATTAACGAATTCGAATTTGCGGCGGCTAAGGCCGCTATTGAGCAATTACTTGAGCAACTGCAGAGTGTGCAACATGATTGAGACACAAAAGCCGACTCTCCTAGCTGTAGATGATGAGCCGACGAACCTTAAGGTTTTAAATCAAGTATTAGGAAACGACTATCGCCTTATATTTGCAAAATCAGGGCCTCAAGCTTTGGAATTAGCTCATAGCAAGCAACCCGCGCTCATTTTACTTGATGTTATGATGCCAGATATGTCTGGCTTTGAAGTATGTGAACTGTTAAAGCAACGGCCAAGTACGCAGGCTATTCCGGTTATTTTTGTGACCGCCATGCAAGACGAAGTAGATGAAACGCAAGGCTTTGCCAAAGGCGCGGTTGATTACATTACTAAGCCAATCAGCCCAGCAATCGTCAAAGCGCGGGTTAAAAATCATTTGTCTTTAGTGCAAGCTGACTTACTCAAAGCCGCGCAACTTGAATTGATCCAAAGGCTGAGTCATGCAGCCGAGTACAAAGACAATGAAACCGGACAACACATAATTCGTATGAGTCGTTATTGCCACATCATCGCGCGCGCTTATGGCTTTAATGAGGCCCATGCCGAGTCGTTGCTGCTTGCGGCGCCAATGCATGACATTGGCAAAATCGGTATCCCCGATAATATCCTTCTTAAACCCGGGCGCTTGGATCAAGACGAATACCGGCAAATGCAAACTCATGCCAGCATTGGTGCGGATATCTTGGCAGGTTCAAGCTCTGCATTAATCCAACTTGCCCATCGACTTGCTCTTGAGCACCATGAGCGCTTTGATGGCAACGGCTACCCAAATGGCTTACAAGGCGAAGAGATCTCCATAGAGGGCCGTATATGTGCCATTGCCGATGTATTCGATGCACTAACTTCGAAGCGGCCATACAAAGAACCTTGGCCAATCGACAAAGCCGTGCAGTTACTTCAAGAAGAGAAAGGCAAGCACTTTGACCCCGAACTGGTGGATATTTTTATGGCTTGTTTGGACGATATTCTTGCTGTTAAAGCACAGTATCCAAGCTAGAGCAGCTCAGCAACGGCCTCATATTCATAACAGGTAATTTCATGGACATTGCCGCTGGGATCACGAAAGTACAATGACCAAGATACCTGATGATCGGCTCGCGTGACCTTGATATCGCAATCGTGCAGGTGCTGTTGCCAGTGCACAAAGGCTAACGCATCGCAACGAAACGCGATGCCGTTGCTTTTTTTATCACCAACGAATAAAGCCAAGCAAATCGACTTTGCCTGATCTTGCAGCATAAGCGGTCCATCGTGTTGCTCTTCAAACCAAAAAGCCAGCTCGGGGACGATATCAAAACCCATTACTTGACGATAAAACGCCAATGCAACCTCAATATCATGCACTTGTATATGGCAATGGTGTACGCCACGCAATAACGGTGGGTTACTCATAGGCAATACCTATCTCTTCGCCGAGTTGGCGTAAGAAATCGTGCATGTACTGCGTGCGCTTATGTGCTTCATATCGAGCACTGGCCGTGTTCATGCTCTGACCTATGTGCAATAACTTCACAAAAAAGTGATCAAGGGTGTATTTACTGTCATCAGCTTGGCGGTTCTTACAAAACGGATCCTGGGGGTGATATAAGCCACGACAAATCGCCCCGCCTACTTTCATGCAGCGACTCACTCCCACTGCGCCAAGGGCATCCATACGGTCGGCATCTTGTACTATTTGCGCCTCTAAAGTGGTGGGTGTGACATTGGCACTAAAGCTATGGGCGACAATAGCATGGTGAATAGCATCGAAATAGCGACTGTCATAATGGATACTGTGCAAAAAGCTTAACGCCTTGTCGGCTGCCATGGTCGATGCCTTCGCTCTGTCCGGATGGTTTTTCGCCACCGCAACACAATCGTGCAGCCACGCCGCAGGCAGCACCACTTCAATCTTGGCATGCTCCTGTTCACACAAAGTTTTCGCCACCTGCACAACGCGTTCAATATGCGTAATGTCATGAGCTGAGTCGGCGCTACCGCAACTGAGAATAAAATCGCGACATTGTTGTTCGATTTCTTGCATAGTATTCATTATTAAGAGTTTATGTGATGACAATAAATCACTCATCGGCTATTGGCAAAATTAATTTGAGAAAGCGCCTTAAGATGCCTAGAATAGCGCCTCTCAAACCAACGACCTAGCGTGTCAACATGCCTTGCGGTGGGTATTCAACTGCCTCAGTGCACAGCAGCTTCAACATACTCACTCTAGGAATTATTAGGAGGCTCAATGGCCGGTGCGATTTATCTTCAAGCAGGACGCGAAAAATCACTGAAACGTAAACACCCGTGGATCTTTTCAAAAGCAATTAAGAAAACCAAAGGCAACCTCGGCCTAGGTGACACGGTCACCGTTTACGACAGTCAGGGAACATACTTGGCTACGGCCGCTTATAGCCCACAGTCACAAATTCGCGCTCGGGTATGGAGCTTTGACGAGAAAGAATCTATCGACCAGGCGTTCTTCTACCGCCGTTTAGCTCGGGCCCTTGATGCCCGCCAGCACACTATTGACGAAGGCCAGTTAACCGGTTTCCGCCTATGTGCCGGTGAATCTGACGGCCTTCCTGGAGTAACAATAGATAAATTTGATAACTACTTAGTCTGTCAGTTGTTAAGTGCCGGTGCAGAGCGTCACAAAGGTGAGATAGTCGCCGCGTTAATGGAACTGTTCCCTTCTTGTCATGTTTACGAACGCTCAGATGTCGAGGTGCGTAAAAAAGAAGGATTAGCGCCAACAACCGGCGTGCTATCTGGTACGGCGCCAGAGCACCCGGTGTTGATAAAAGAAAATGGCCTCACCTGCGAGGTAGATATTCTGCAAGGCCATAAAACCGGCTTTTATCTCGACCAACGAGACAGCCGCGCCGCCCTAGAGCGCTTCTCCAAAGACAAGGAAGTATTAAATTGCTTTTGTTACACCGGCACGTTTGGTTTATATGCCTTGCGCGGTGGCTGCTCTAAGGTGATCAATGTCGATGTATCACAGCAAGCCCTCGATATTGCCAAACGCAATGTACAGCACAATGACTTAGACTTAGGACGCGCTGAGTTTGTCAAACAAGACGTATTTAAGCTACTTCGTGAATACCGCAGCGAAGGACGCACCTTTGATACCATCGTCATGGATCCACCCAAGTTTGCCGACTCTAAGGCGCAGCTCAACGGCGCATGCCGAGGCTATAAGGATATCAATATGTTGGCGATGCAGCTGCTTAAGCCAGGCGGCACTTTACTGACATTTTCGTGTTCAGGACTCATGGAGCAAAACTTATTTCAAAAAGTGGTCGCCGATGCTGCCCTAGACGCCAATAGAGAACTACTCATTGTCGAGCGCTTAAATCAGGCCGCCGATCACCCTATCGGAGGCGCTTACCCTGAAGGCTTTTACCTCAAGGGGCTGATCTGCAAAGTGTATTAACGCTTTATCTTAATTAATATCGAGCATTTCCACGCCAATGCAGTACTGTCCCTGGTCGTCTTGCGTACAACGCACGACCTGGGTCAGCGCTTTAAGTGGCGGCACCGACCCATCGGGTGAGTTGATATCCACTTTTACCGTGGCGCCCGGGTCGATGGGTTCATCAACCAGTAACTGCATACCAGTGGCGCTCAAGTCGCGGCAGGTTGCCGTTAACTGCAAATATTTATCATTGTGTGATACCTCAAGCTTTGCTTGAGCATTCACCATCATACGCATAAAGCCGCGCTTATCGTCATCATAAAGCATTGTTGTTCTCCTTTTGTGCTTTACAGCAGCCGATCGCAGGCCTATCACTACCTACGCATGCCGCAGTTGGGGTCGCACCACAAAGCCCATCTAAACGGGCGAAACATGTGTTGCTATAGGCAGCATACTCGGATTAAATAAGGGTTTGCAAGCTATCCAATAACTCATTGAAAGATAGGGGTTTTACGAAGTAGGCATCGCAGCCAGCGGCGTACCCTTGTTGCTTGGCATGGGGGGATTCGAGTCCGGAGATCATCAACACCGGAATATCTTGCGTTTCTGGGGTGTTTTTTAACATACGACAGGTGTCGAAGCCATCAAGCCCCGGCATACACACATCGAGCATGATGGCGTCCGGGTGCTGATTGATGGCCTCGTTCAGGCACTGCTTGCCCGAATCAACATACTGCAATTGGTACTGTTGACCAAGTGCTTGAGCATACAGTGTAAAATTAAAATATTCGTCATCGACTACTAATAGCTTAGCTTTGCCGTGATTATTCAACTTATTCCCTATCCTTGTCGGCGAGCACCTGAATCACTCTAATAATATAAAGTTACCTCAGCTTAGCGCGAATGCAAGTTAACTCTCGGCGAGATAGTCATTAATTGCGTTCAACACCCGTTTTGCAGAAACCGGATAAGGGGTTCCCAGCGTTTGTGCAAACAACGATACGCGCAGCTCTTGCTGCATCCAAAACAGCGCTTGCAAGGCCGGCGGCTGGGGCTCGCCTTTGGGGTGTTTGGCCAAGCATTTTTGGTACGCCTGCGCTACTTTATCCAGCTCAAGGGTACACAAGCGGTCGCGGTTAGGGTCCACCGGTAGTTTTTCCAAACGTTTATCTATGGCTTTCATATAACGGCATAAATCGGCCATTTTATGCGCCCCATGATGGCTAACGAAGCCTTTAAAGACGAGGCTTTCCAATTGGCTTTTAATATCACCGTGAGCGGTGATCATGGTTAAGTCCACTTTGCCACGCATACGCTTATGGATACCGTGGGCCAAACTCAACACCTGCTCCACTTGCAAAGCGATCGCCACCACAGTGTCGCCCAGTTCGCCGCGAATAAACTCTTTGGCTTTATTAAACGCTTCGGCGTCTCGGATTTCCCCGCATTGCTCCAGAAGCTTATCAACCCCAGCGGCGATACAATCATCAATCAGCAATTGCACTTTACCAAAGGGGTTAAAATACAAACCTAGTTTGGCTTTATTCGGTAAATTCTGCTGCAAATACTTAATTGGCGAAGGAATATTCAAAAGCACCATGCGTCGCAGACCCATCTGATGCGCTGCAGATGCTTTGCTTGGTGAATCGAATAGCTCAATCGCCGTGCTGTCTTTTTTGTCGACCAAGGCAACAAAGGCTTTGACCTCGTATTGGCCTTGTTTTTTCACATAGGACTGGGGTAAAGAGTCAAATTGCCATTCCACTAAGCCTTCGCGCTCAATGCCCTTATCCGCGACCTGCGATAGGGTATTACTCACTTTATCCGCAAGTTGTGCTTTTAAGGCCTCTAAGTCATAACCACGGGCCACTAACTTACCCTTATCATCACGCACTTCAAACGCCATGCGCAGGTGCTCATCCAAGGCGCTAGTATCAAAGTCCTCAGCGTCCACTTTGGCTCCGGTCATGCGAAATAGGCGCAGCGCCAGCGCCTCACGCAACGACCCTTGCAGTGGCTCTACAGAGCTGAGTACCGCGTCCGCGTAATTCGGTGCCGGCACAAAGTTGCGACGTTGGGTTTTCGGTAATGATTTGATAAGAGCGCACACCAACTCATGGCGCAGCGCCGGAATATGCCAATCAAAACCTTCGCCGCTGACTTGGTTGAGCAGCGCCAAGGGTATTTGCACCGCCACCCCATCGACGTCTTGCCCGGGTTCAAAGTTATATTGCAACGGCAGCACTAGGTTGCCTTGCATCCACACATCCGGGTAGTTATCCGCCGTGATCTCAGTGGCCCCGTGCTGCATCAGGTCTTCTTTGCGCATGAACAAAAAGCGTTTGTTGTGACGCTTTTGTTCTTTGTACCACTTCAAGAAGCTAACACGATTACATATATCACTAGGGATGTGTTGGTCATAGAAATCAAACAGCGCTTGCTCATCCACTAAAATATCGCGTCGGCGTGCCTTGTTTTCTAAATCTTGAACTTCTTCGATAAGCTCACGGTTAACTTGCAAAAACGCTTCACTGGCGCCGAGCTCTTGCTCGACCAAGGCCGTGCGAATAAATATTTCTCGGCTAAGGGCCGGGTCAATTTTATCGTACTGACTGCGCTTACGCGCCACGATAGTGAGGCCATACAGAGTTTGTTGTTCAAAGGCGATCACTGCGCCGGCTTTTTTCTGCCAGTGCGGTTCACTGTAACTGCGTTTCACCAAGTGCTGTGCTAGGGGCGCCAGCCAACTGACGTCAATTTTGGCATTGATGCGAGCATATAACTTGGAGGTTTCCACCAGCTCGGCAGACATCACCCACTTGGGGCGCTTTTTAAACAGGTTGGAGCCTGGAAAAATATGAAACTGACTATTGCGTGCGCCCTGATAAAACGCATTCTTTTCGTCTTTTTGGCCAATATGGCTGAGTAACCCGCTCAACAGCGCCTGATGTATCGCCTCATGTTCAGGCTCGTTGTTACTGTCCTTTAGGCCCATTTCGTTACAAATTGTCGTGACTTGATAAACAATATCTTGCCACTCACGAATACGCATATATGCCAGAAACTCTTTTTGGCACAACCTGCGGAATTGATTATTGGTGAGCGCTTGCTGTTGCTGCTCCAAATAATGCCACAAATTCAAGAACGCGATGAAATCAGAATGCTCATCATCGAAGCGCGCATGCAGCTCATCGGCCTTGGCTTTTTTCTCCTGCGGACGCTCTCTGGGGTCTTGAATGGCTAACGCCGCTGCAATCACTATCACTTCACGCATCGCCCCCATGGAGACACTGCTAAGCACCATCTTCGCTAACCGAGGGTCCAGCGGCAAACGCGCTAGGTCGCGCCCCAACTTAGTGAGCTTGGTCCGCCCTTTATGTTTGCTCGCTTGCACTGCTTCGAGCTCTTCAAGCAGGCGCACACCATCGTTGATGTTGCGGCTATCCGGCGGCTGTACAAAAGGGAATTGGCTAATATCACCAAGCCCCAAACCCAGCATTTGCAAAATGACCGACGCCAAGTTAGTACGTAGAATTTCTGGGTCAGTAAATTCTGGACGACCAAGAAAGTCTTCTTCGCTGTATAAACGTATACACACCCCCGCTTCAACCCGGCCACACCGCCCCTTACGTTGATTGGCACTGGCTTGCGACACCGCCTCAATAGGTAGGCGCTGGACTTTAGTGCGGTAACTATAGCGGCTAATACGCGCCGTACCCGGGTCTATGACATAGCGGATCCCAGGCACCGTAAGTGAGGTTTCGGCCACATTCGTGGCGAGCACAATACGGCGTTTATTACCGGGGTGGAATATGCGATTTTGTTCGGCATTGGATAATCGCGCATACAAAGGCAGCACTTCGGTATGCTTTAAGTTGCGCTTGCTCAAGGCATCGGCGGTATCCCGAATTTCGCGCTCACCATTCATGAAAATCAAAATATCGCCAGGGCCTTCGCTGTAGAGCTCATCTACAGCATCAAAAATACCCTGCAGTTGATCATTCTCATCTTGGTTGTCGTCACTGCCTTGTATCTCGGTTAAGGGCCGATAACGTACTTCAACGGGATATGTACGCCCGGAGACTTCAATGATTGGGGCGTCATTGAAGTGGCGAGAGAAACGCTCTGGGTCGATGGTCGCTGAGGTGATAATTACTTTAAGATCCGGGCGCTTGGGTAGCAGGTTCTTTAAATAACCAAGGATAAAGTCGATGTTTAAACTGCGCTCGTGCGCCTCATCGATAATAATAGTGTCGTATTGATTTAAGTAGCGGTCGTTTTGTATCTCTGCAAGTAAGATACCGTCGGTCATCAGCTTAATGTAGCTGCGTTCACTGACCTGGTCGCTAAAGCGTATTTTGAAACCGACGGTTTCGCCGATTTGGCTATGAAGTTCTTCGGCAATACGCGCTGCTACACTGCGAGCGGCTAATCGACGTGGTTGAGTGTGGCCAATCAAGCCCTCAACGCCACGGCCTAACTCTAGGCAAATCTTCGGCAGCTGAGTCGTCTTACCCGAACCGGTTTCACCGGCGACAATCACCACTTGGTGCTTCGCTATTGCCGCTTTTATGTCTTCACGTTTATCGCTAACCGGCAGGGCCGCTGGGAATTGCGGCTTTGGCAGTTGTTTAAGGCGTTGTGCGCGCTGGCTGATGCTGTGCTCTATCGCTTGCTCAATTTTGGCCAGTACGCTTTGTTGCTTCTCGGAGTCGGAAATCTTATCAGCGCCTTGCAGGCGCCTTTTTAATACAAACTGATCCTTTTTCAAACACTCGGAGAGTTTACCATACAACGGCTTGCTTGCTGACACTCAGGCCCCTAATTAACGACTTAAAAATGGTCGCTAAGCTTAGCAAACTATGAGCGCCAAGTGTACCGGGTATTAAGCTCTGAATGCCGATGGCTGGGCCTTTTTGGCTATTAGTCAGAGCCTACAGCAACACTAAACAAATCGATGTCCGGACGTATAATTACAATGCAGATGCTTATCCAATGCCAGTAGGATGTGCGCGCGGGTGATAATCCCGAGTAACTTACCCTGTCCATCACATACCGGGTACATTTTCGGCTTATCAACTTTCATATTTTCGGCGAGTGTCATCACACTCTCCTCTGGCGTCACGCACAGTGGCTCTTTGGTCATGACATCACCAACAACTGTATGTGCTTCATTTTGGTAAGTGGATGTCAACATATGTTGTAAGCAATCCTGCTCCGACACAAAACCGATGATGGTCCCGAGATCGTCGACAACAGGTCCTCCGGTTTGGCCGCTTTGTAATAGCCTCTCCACAGCCGTTTCAATCGGCATAGTGGCTTTGAATTTTACTGGTCTATGGTTGTAATAATCAGCGACTTTGATTGATTGCATAGGCACCCCCAAATAAGTAAACGCCAACATAGCTAACTATAGTTGGCGTTTACAAAATTGCTTATATCTTTGAAGGATTTATTCGTCTTTAAAAATCGCTACATAGGTATCACTGGTTGATGACTTGCTAGCGCGATACATACCTTTGGTATTAAACGGCATGCTGATGTTCCCTTTGCCATCAACAATGATGACTCCCCCGGTGCCACCAGCGTCAAACATAGGTCCAAAAATAACTTCTTTACCCGCCTGCGCTATGCTTTTTTGCTGATATTGCACACGTGCGCAAATGTCGCTCGCCACTTGATAACGGATGAAAAACTCACCGTGGCCGGTTGCTGAAACCGCACAAGACTCATTGTCGGCGAATGTACCCGCGCCGATGATCGGTGAATCACCAATACGACCAAAGCGCTTCGCCGTCATGCCTCCTGTTGATGTACCCGCTGCCATATTACCGTGTTTATCCAAAGCTACGGCGCCAACGGTACCCATTTTATAGGATGTTGGTAACGCTTGATGACGAGCTTGGTAGTCTTGACTAGCAGGCTTGGCTTTATCTAATTTTTGTTTTGCCTTGAGCAAGGCTTCATAACGATGCTCTGTATCAAAGTAACTGTTATCAACCTTCTCCACCCCCTGCTGCTGAGCAAATTCTTCAGCCCCTGCACCGCTGAGCAGCACATGAACAGAGTCCGTCATTACTAAGCGTGCCAAGTTAATAGGGTTTTTAATGTGCTTTACTCCAGCTACGGCACCAGCTTGGCGCGTACGTCCATCCATGATCGAGGCATCGAGCTCATGAGTGCCTTCATAGGTGTAAACGGCCCCCTTGCCGGCATTAAAATAAGGAGAATCTTCCAGTACATTGATCGCCGCATTGACTGCATCTAGGCTTTCACCTCCTTGCGCTAATACTTGGTAGCCGGCTTCAACCGCCTGCTTGAGTTTGTCGCGATAGGCTTTTTCTTGCTCCGCAGTGAAGCGGGCTTTTTCGATGGTGCCAGCACCACCATGGATAGCAATGGCAAAGGGTTCATCGTCAGCCATAGCAGGTTGCGCTGCTAAAGCACTCAGTGCTGCGAATGTATAAAGTATAGACTTCATGAGGCTCTCCGTTTATGGCCTAGGGCTTTTGTTATTATTCGCCAAATACTATGGGCGCTTGGATAACGATTGGCAACCTGATGCGATTAACGGCAGTGATAAAAAAGAGCACCACAGTGGTGCTCCTCATTCAGGGGGAATACTATTTAAAGTTGGCGATACTGTTTTTTGTTGCTTCCACGGTTTTCCAGGCATACGCTTGCCCAGTTATACCGTAAGGCAGACCGTTTACACTCCAGTTTGGATTGGCAAAGTAATCATATTGCGTGGCACTGCCAAATACATGTGGGTAGGCCATAATGCTGGCAAATTGATTATCAACGCCGTGACCCATGCCATCGACATACACACCGCCACTGGTATCGCCTTGTTTGCGTGAATGGGCCAAGCCTTGATTATGTCCTAGTTCATGAACAAAGGTGGTTGCTCCACAGTCCACTGCGGTAATGCTATACATGTTGTTTGAAGTAGAGGCATATAAGTTACCAGAAGCACTGCTGCCTTGGCCTACCCAAGCAATACCGCAGGTAATATAACCATTCGAGCCTGCCCCTTTACCTAGCACAGCCATCATATCGGCTCCCCAGCTATTACGCAGGTTTTGAACACTCGAAGCATTGGTCACTGAGTTTAACCAACTGCTTGAGGGGCTGATACTGTAATTACCTAGGTTTTGCTGGCCAGCAACACGAAGCTGTAGATCAATACCGTTTTGACTGTAAACCTGATTCGCAAAAGCAATCAACTGATTGATCTTTGTATTAATATTACCTGTAGCCGCTGCTGCTTCATCAGTATACAAAATACCAATATCAATCGTCGCTGCTTGCGCCATTGACGCACCCATAGCACTTGCAATAAGCGCTGATTTTACGAGTTTTTTCATTATTGTTCCCTTATTTTTAGTTAGTGGGGGTGGTTGTAAATTGAGGATTGAAATTTTCCGGGTTGGCGTCAGCTTGGTGACTACTTGCATGCACCTCTTGCTCTTGGTGCTGGCGATAAAGATCGCGTTTTGCCGCTATCCATCCATGCTCGTTTTTTGATTCAAAAACATAATTGCCACTGGGTGCCGTCAGCTGACCATAGACGGCGTCTTTTCCAACAGTTAATACCGTGGTATGAAAACGCCCCCCTGCCCCTGTTACCGCACCAAACACACTCCTATCGCCATTTTCAGCGACACTGACGTTATTTACTTCAGCAACAAAGCTCTCTTGAGTTTGCGGTATCATCAGTTCAAAAGTGTCACCGGCTTCAAGAGCACGCAACGCGCTCAGGTCAAATTCCACATAGGCTTCATTGCGTAAGTCTGTTGGGATCACACCCGCCTCTTGCAGCTTTGCTTGCGCGGTTTTCGATACCTTATTGACCGAGGCAACACCAAAGTCAGTAGGCTGATGCTTATCGTGCTTCGCTGGTGTCTTTAACAAAGGTTGGGGACTGCTTTTCGGTTCAGTGACCGCTTGTTTGTGTATTGATATTTGTGCAACAGGAGGTTGCTGCTCGGTTGTTTCGATTGTTGCGTTATGATGAGTGCTTGGGCCTTGCTGCCCAAGATAAATCCAAAGAAGTGCACCTGCACTCACGCTGATAAGCGCTAAAAATATCCACCGCATGATACGTTCCGTTATTAGTTATTTTGGAACGCAGAATAATCATACAAATATAAATTTTCAATTAACAAATGTTCAATACTTAAGCATTAAGTATTGAGATTTACAAATAAGCCCATGCTATACAATGGGTTATGACATTTACATAAGTTTACATTTTAATAACAAATATACCCATTTATGGTACTTATGCGTACTCATAAACTCCTTTTGCTAACGCCAAGGGGGAAGTGAATAAAGGTTCATCAGTTAGGTTCGATTAACAGAATTCAATCAAGTCTGACAGTCGCATTTGTGCCACTAGAGAGTGGTGGTAATGCCGCATTAGGGTGTGAGCAACACTTACCTACACTCTAAGAGAAGTAAAAACGACAAGCATTGCGAATTATTCTTAAATACTAAGTGAGTAGTTGGATTATCGCTGCTTCATAAAAGCCACCGCTAACCCTGACGAGACAAATGTTATGCCTGCGCCAATATTGAGCCCTGACACAAGTTTAGGTTTATTTCTGAACCACCCGGACAACTGAGACGAGAACCCCCCCATTAAGCTGAAGCCTACTGCTGTTAATACCGCAAACCAGACCCCATAGCCTAACATTTGAATTGTCACTGACCCTAAGTTTGGATTCACAAACTGAGGTATGAAAGCAAGAACAAACATGCCGGGCTTTGGATTGAGCGCTGCTGATAGAAAACCCGTTGACAAAATAACTTTCAAAGACTGCCTTTTCACGGGCTCTAATGAGAACAGATTCCTCGAACGAAGAACCTTTATACCCAACCAAATTAAATATGCAGCACCAAGAAGTTTCACGACGTAAAATGCTACTTCCGAGGTTTGAATTAGAAGCGTTAGTCCGAAAGTTGCGGCGACAACATGAAATAAGATACCCGCTCCAGAAGACAGCCCTGACACTACCGCCGCCAACCTCCCCTGACTTAAGCCTCGACCAATCGCGAGCAAGTTATCAGGGCCTGGCGAGATGACGAGCAATAAACATGCAAATGTATAAGTAACAAACACTTCTAAAGTGAACATAAAACCTCCTTGTTGTATGAATATGAGTGCTGACGCAGGCATAATGGCCGGATTAAGCTTGGCCAAAATAGCGAAGAATGAGTGACCGCCGAGCTAAAAGCGTCTATCCATCGATGCACTAGTTAGGGTTGCTACGACACTTGATAGTTCAATGATTTTAATTTTTGGGTTGTGTCATAAACAACTTTAATTTTGGCCGACTTATCAGCTCGAATTGTAACCAAGACAGATTCACAAGATTGCTTAACCAAATTAGTGTTTTGAGCGAAGTGAACTCTTAGAGAGTTTTGAGTCGCCAATAGTGACTTGGTTATCGTTTGAGATAACAGTAATTATTAATAATTATTGAACCACGAACATAGATTGGAGGCAATGTGTCGCTGTGAAGTAATCACGACGGGCTCAGTAAAGAAGGCGCAGCTCACCGAAAAGAGAGTAACCCACGAATACCACCAAGGCGACGCTTCGCCATGATAACTGACGACACTACTTGCTTCATTCGATGTGTTAACTCAATTTATTGAGCGGCAACTGAAGGTTAAAGGTTTAGACAGAGATCGGTGTACTCTGCTTGACATGTGGGATCATACCAACGCTGAGCTAACAGCCAGAATTGAATAAGCTAAAATCAAGCGAAGCGACGAGCTTATTTAATTTCGCTCTAATTTAGCACCTTGCAATGCGTTTACACTCTACTTTCGAAACACTTGCGCCTGTACCAGCGAGCTAAACTTTTATTTATAAAAACACCCATTCAAAGTCAAACTAAGACAAACCACCCCAACATACAAATTGGGGTGGATAAGTTGAATGGGTGTCCACGTTAAATTGCTATCATCACCCTAGGATTATTTTTGTCTTGGGCTCCATTCTAGTTCTGGTAGCTCGACATAGGTTCTCCAATCTTTTCCGTCTTTGGAGTGCCAGATATACTCATCTTGTCGACCACTGTATATCCACAGCCTATCAGAGAACTTAGCACCTGTTAAATAGGTATTAAACCTAGATATAATAGGGCTTGCTTCGACCGTCCAGTCTATTCCATTATCAGATGAATAGACGGCGCTATTATTAGCGGTATAAGCTTGTCCGTTAATCATCCAAAGTTTGCCGTTAAAATTGAACACTTTACTAGTATTAGCATATTCATTTGGAATATTGGGGGCTGCATTCCTCAAACTCCAATTAACTCCATCTTCTGATGACCAAATTTCGTTAGCCGCCTTTGCTTGGTTACTTTCAATTACCAGGCCACCGTACATCCACATGATGTCATCGTGGACAAATAATGTAGGCTTACGTCTAGGCTTGTATGCTGCCGAGCTATTTTGCACAGTCCAATTGAATCCATCTTCGGTCGAGTAGATTGTGCTATTTTCACTACCGTAGGCGTCTCCATATAGCCATAGCTTACCTTGAAAGACGATTGCAGATGCTACCTTTCCTATATAAAACCCTGGATTAGGTTGGATTAATGTCCAATTAACTCCATCATCAGAGCGCCACACATCTGACTGTTCTACCGCAGCTCCACCTGTTCCCCTTCCTTTTTGACCACCTACTAAATAAAGCTGCTCATTAAATTCAATTAATTCAAAGTATGCACGCCCCCCGAATGGCGCATTTGCAACCTCAAGTTGCCAGTTTATTCCGTCTGTAGAAGACCAAATGCCGGTTTGCCAAATAGTATCGTCGCCTTCGTAGTATTCACCCCCTATCAACCACAACTTACCTTTAAAGGATACCATTTGAGCGCCAAACCCAAGTTTAAAAGGAGGTAAGGAAGGTGTTACATGGACGGTATTAGAAATATAGTCTTCGTGGGCAATTTTAATATAGGCACTTTGGTGTTCTAGCGTGTCTACAGAACGCTGAATATTTATAAAGCTATCTTGAAGTGGCAGTGCATCTTGTGCGGATATAATATTCATCTGCGAATTATCACATGCAGTGTAATTGGCTATATCACAGTTGGCGTCGGTACTTCTGTATAGCTCCAGTTGCTGACTTTGTTTACTCCATGTTAGCTCTGCATTTGTTAAGCTGATGGCAATATTGAGTTCATCTAATATATAACTGATATCAACATCATAGGAAGCTGTTGATTCACTGTACACAGCATCTGAAGCTTTTGTTGCGGTTATAGTTGCAACCCCATCTGTGAGTAGTGTTAATTCTCCTGTATTTGAATTGACATCGACCACTGATGTATCACTGGATTGATAAGTTATAGTACCTGAGCCTGTACCTCCTGATAAAGGATTGCTCTGTATCGGGGTATCAATTAACAAATCTAAAGAGTTAGACTGGAATGATAAAGGCTCCTGCTCTCTTTTTGTTACATTAACTGTGAACTGAGCTGTTTGAGGTTCATAAAAAGTGTCACCCGATTTAGTCAGGTTAATGGTAGCAGAACCTGCTTCCACAGGTGTCAATAAACCCGTTTCGGTGTTAATGAGCACAACTTCAGCATTGGATGTCGAATAGGTAACCTCTCCTTCTCCACTCCCGCCTGTATAGTGATTAGTTTTAGTTTCATCTATATAGATGTAAAGTGAGTCTTGCTCAAAAACAATGTCGTCTTGATTTCTTCTATTTATTGTCAATGAATAAGACGCTTCTGCTGAATTATATATTTCATCTGCGGATTTGGTAGCTTTTATGATTGTTGTTCCATTACCTGTAAAAGTTACGTCTCCAGATGTAAGGTCAATAGTCGCAACGTCTGGGTTGCTCGAACTATAGGTTATTGAGCCTGTGCCACTTCCACCATTGAGCGGGTTTGTAAAGTTTAAATCGTCCACAAACTTTGTGACATAACTTGCATCAAAAATTAATGCTTCTTGCTCACGCTTTTTAACTTCAACTGAATAACTGGCAGATGCTGACTTGTACTGAGAATCACCACTTTTGGATACACTAATGGTTGCACTTCCTGCTCCAATACCTTTTATTTGCCCGGTTTGAGGGTTCACTACTTCTACTATTGATGAGTCTGACGATGAGAACGTTATTGCTCCCGTGCCTGAGCCTCCTGATATCTTATTAACTGGTGGGATCTCGTCTATCAATATTTGGATTGAATTTTCAGCAAATGAGATAGCGGTTTGTGGTACTGGGCTGTTACCTTCGCTGCTATTACTGTCGCCAGAATCACTTCCGCCGCCACACGCTGTTAATAGCATTAGCAGAGCAAAGTAACAAAATGAGCGTAATTGACTCATGATATGTTCCTTCATGATATGTTCCATTAAAAAATGGGGGGTATATAAACACATAAAATCCATACAATCAACACTTATACAGTGCAAGTTCAGGTAGGTTTTCACCTAAGCACTTCGACAGGCCATAGGAACAATTTGAACCTTGCCGCAGCTGTTGCACAGAGTAAATTAGGGTGGGTGACTTCGTTACCAGAAAAATACTCAGTAGGTAATTTATTTATTCTTTCCATAATGTGGTTGTTTAAAGCAAACCAAACTGATTGTTATGAAATCTTTGTAGATGGCAAGCTTTGAAAGGAACGTATTAGCTGGAGCTACATTCTTGCTGGCATTAGGATAGCACTACCAAGGCTAGCTAGAGAACGTCTATTTTTCGCTCATAGCTGCCAGTCAGATAAAGTCTAAACCTGTTCATCTAAACTGTAAGGTCAGATATTCGCAACTAAAAATAAAGAGGATCAATGTATTGGTAAGTAAAAGAAGTGATTGGTGGAGCTAGGCGGGATCGAACCGCCGACCTCTTGCATGCCATGCAAGCGCTCTCCCAGCTGAGCTATAGCCCCAAAACACGACGTTATTCTATGTTCTTTTAACTCGCTTGAAAACCCCTAACCTCCGGTTTTTTATAAATTTATCAATAAAAAAACCCGAGCTATTGCTCGGGCCTTTCGGTTGGGAACTGTTTACTTGTTTAAATCAAGCATGAGCTTATTCAGTCGACTAACAAAGCCAGCTGGGTCTTTTAAGCTGCCGCGCTCAGCCAATAGTGCTTGGTCAAGCAATACTTCTGACCACTGCTTGAACTTATCTTCGTCTTGCTCATCATTTAAATGTTTCACAAGTTGGTGCTCGGGGTTAAGCTCGAACACTGGCTTGGTTTCCGGCGCTTGCTGCCCAACTGATTCCATCAACTTGATCATTTGCGAGCTCATGTCGTTCTCATCGGCAACAACACAGGCTGGCGAGTCAGTTAAGCGGTGTGTAAAGCGTACTTCTTTAACTTTATCGCTAAGCACCTCTTTGATGCGCTCTAAAAGTCCTGCAACTTCCTTCTCCGACTCTTCTTGCGCTTTTTTACTTTCTTCGTCGTCCAAGTCACCTAAGTCAAGATCGCCACGAGTAATCGACTGGAACTGCTTTTCCTGGAATTCAGTAAGGTGGCTCATCATCCACTCGTCAACACGATCGCTCAGCAGTAAGACTTCGATGCCTTTTTTACGGAAAATCTCCAAATGCGGTGAGTTTTTCGCTGCTTCAAAGCTATCAGCCACAACGTAGTAAATCTTGTCTTGGCCTTCATCCATGCGCTCAATGTATTGCTCTAATGATACATTCTGAGTTGCTTCATCGCTGTGTGTTGAGGCAAAGCGCAGCAGCTTGGCAATGGCTTCTTTATTAGCCATATCTTCAGCTGGGCCTTCTTTAATCACCCCACCAAACTCATTCCAGAAAGTCTGGTACTGCTCAGGCTTGTTTTTGCCCATGCGGTCAAGCATTTTTAATACCCGCGAGGTACAGCCTTTACGGATCGCCTGGGTCACTTTGTTGTCTTGTAAAATTTCACGAGACACGTTCAATGGTAAATCATTGGAATCAAGCAAACCTTTTACAAAGCGTAAGTAGCCAGGCATAAACTGCTCTGCGTCATCCATGATAAAGACGCGTTGCACATACAGTTTTAAGCCGTTTTGGCGGTCGCGATTATACAAATCAAACGGTGCACGCTTAGGAATATAAAGCAGGCTAGTGTATTCAGTTTTACCTTCTACTTTATTGTGCGCCCATGTCAGTGGCTCTTCCCAATCGTGGCCTACATGCTTGTAGAATTCTTGATATTCTTCATCACTGATTTCAGATTTATCACGTGTCCATAAGGCTTCAGCTTTGTTAATAGCTTCCCACTCACCGGGCTTGGCTTCAATTTTCTCACCGTCAGGGCCTTCAGATTCAGGCACTGGCTCGCGATACATTTCCACCGGAATCGAAATATGGTCTGAGTATTTAGTCACGATACCGCGTAGACGGAAGTCATCAAGGAACTCTGTTTCATCATCGCGCAGATGTAAAATAATCTCAGTGCCTCGACTCGGCTTGTCAATATTCGCTAGTGTGTACTCACCCTCGCCTTTTGACTGCCATTCAACAGCCTGGCTTTCGCCGGCCTTACGCGTGCGCACAGTCACTTCGTCGGCAACAATAAAGGCCGAGTAAAAACCCACACCGAATTGACCAATAAGTTGCGAGTCTTTAGCTTTATCTCCGGT
This sequence comes from Pseudoalteromonas sp. CNAT2-18.1, assembly GCF_022347865.1. Taxonomy (NCBI): domain Bacteria; kingdom Pseudomonadati; phylum Pseudomonadota; class Gammaproteobacteria; order Alteromonadales; family Pseudoalteromonadaceae; genus Pseudoalteromonas; species Pseudoalteromonas sp. CNAT2-18.1. The sequence goes on from NZ_JAKRFR010000006.1 coordinate 90,822, forward strand.
AAGGTTTTGGAAAAACTCAGCAGTACCCGATTTGGCAATCGTGCCCAATGCACTCACCACTTCATCGCGGTTCATGCCTATGCCGTTATCGCTGATGGTGACCGTTTTTTTATCTTTATCGGCGCTAATACGCACTTTTAAGTCGGCATCGCCTTCATACAAACTGTCATTTTCTAACGCCAAGAAACGCAGCTTGTCTGCCGCATCTGACGCATTAGAAACCAACTCACGTAGGAAAATCTCTTTGTTGGAATACAAAGAGTGGATCATTAAGTTAAGCAGTTGCTTTACTTCGGTTTGAAAGCCGAGCGTTTCTTTTTCTGATGTTGCTGTCATTTCTCTCTCCGTTAGCAAACAATCCCAGCATGTCTGGGAAGCAGATATGCTCTGTATATGGGGTATTGCATCTCGGATTCAAGAGCGTACGCATAAAAAAAACGCCTAACGGCGCTTTTTTGTAAGTAAACAGACTTCTCTAAAAGTCAGCTTTCATATTGCACTTGTTTACGACCGTTGAAGGCATGGGATAATGTCATACCATCGACTAAGTCAAGCTCGCCTCCAACGGGCACGCCATGGGCGATGCGCGACGCACCGACATTGTACTGTTTACACAACTGGGCAATATAATGAGCCGTGGTTTCGCCTTCAACTGTCGGGTTGGTCGCTAATATCACTTCATTGATGCTGCCCTGGGCAAGCTTTTGCTCTAACACGTCTAGGCCAATTTCATTCGGGCCAATACCATCGAGTGGCGAAAGATGACCCATTAATACGAAGTATAAGCCTTGATAGTGCCCTGTTTGTTCCACCGCCAAGACGTCACTGGGTGATTCCACAATACATAACAAGCCCGAATCTTGGCGCTTTATATTGCTACATAACTCGCAGATGTCTTGCTCAGTAAAGGTACGACAGCTTTGGCAGTGACCAATGTCTTGCATCGCTTGGTTTAAGGCTTGCCCTAATTGTGCCCCCCCTTCTCGGTCTCGCTCTAATAAATGAAAAGCGATGCGCTGCGCTGATTTCGGGCCGATGCCTGGTAGGCAGCGTAAAGCGTCAACAAGTTGCGTTAATTTTGGAGATAATTGCATAACGGATCCCAAGTACCACAGAGGTCATGAATACACCAGTGGCCTAGCCACAAGCGTTGGCAAGAGCACAAGGCAGACATTGACCTTAGCGCTAAAACCCCAGTATAAAGCGCTTCAGCACTTGGGCTCAAGGGCTTTTAGTAGCGCGCTCCTGCTTGCAAGCGATTAGGTGAACCAGATTGGCTCTGTAGCGGCACTTGTATACTAAAACGCACACCACGCGGGCGCAGCGCCTGTACTTCAATAGAGCCATTAAGCAGCAGGGTAATGCCTTGGGCAATACGGGTTCCCCCAAGCCCTAATGCTCCATTAGCTCGTGCTGTGGTGTAAAAGGGTGACAATATTTGCGCCGCTTGCTCGGCTGATAATTCCGCTGCGTTATCTTCATAGATAAGTTGCGCATATTGACCCCTTTGCTCTAGCTTGAGCACAACGTCTAAATTGTCACCCGGCTCTAACTGAGCATGTTTGCAGCTATTGGCCATCAGCTCCAACAGGACCCGCTGTATGGTATTGCTGCCGTGATCCATATGCAGCTGTCCTTGCACATTAAACGAAAGCCGGAAGGGGTAACTTTGGTAAGTGAAGGGCTCGAATAACATTAATGCCATATCATGAATATTAATCGCTTCACCGTCTGGGGTGCTGTAGTCATTAAACATAGTTTGAAACTCACCCACCATTTCACTGGTTTTCAGCAAATTGCGCACCAGCAAGGTGTTGGCATGGTCGATTTTCTGCAAGCCAGAGTTTAACGCTTTGGCGGTTAGGGATTTTTTATTCAGTGCTTGATGCAGTGTTTGACTCTGCATCTCTAGCGACCCACTCGCTGTTAGACAATTTCCGAGTGGCGTATTGAGTTCATGTGCCAGCCCTGAGGTCATCAAAAGAATATCTTTGAGCGTGCTTATCTGTTGTTGTCGATGCGTTGCCTCTATCAGCATAAGGTAGGTACTGACCCGTTGTTGTACTTCCGTTTTATTAAAGGGCTTAACAATGTAGTCGACGCCACCGGCGGCAAAGGCATCATCAATATGTTGGCGATCAGAGTATGAGCTAATAAAAATGATAGGCACATGGGCGCTGTACTCATCCTGCTTAAGCTGCCGGCAGAGCTCTAACCCATTCATACCGGGCATTTCTATGTCCATCAGAATAAGTGCCGGTAAATGGCGATGAATTTCAACCAACGCGTGCTCAGCAGATGTAGCGTGAGTTAGTGAGTGGTGCTTTTCTTCCAATATGGCTTTAATAATACGAAAATCAAATTCCTGATCTTCGACCACCAATATATCATTCATGACAGCGGCTCCCTCTTCCTTTGTAGTTGAGTGTAGCAGTCCTCAAGAGCCTCTGTGTTTGCTATCTTAAAGAAATAAAAAACCCCGCTATAAAGCGGGGCTAAACACATAAATCTAGATACAGATTTAGAACGGCATTTTCATGCCTGGGGGTAAGTTCATCCCACCGGTTACTTCAGACATACGTTTTTGACTTTCGTCTGCTACGCGACGTACAGCGTCATTGCACGCGGCTGCAAGCAAGTCTTCAATCATGTCTTTGTCATCTTCCATTAGGCTTTCATCGATTTCCACGCGGCGTACATTGTGGCTACCTAACATGGTCACTTTAACTAAGCCCGCACCGGCTTCACCGGTCACTTCTAAATTGGCAATTTCTTCTTGGGCCTTTTGCATGCGCTCTTGCATTTGCTGCGCTTGCTTCATCATATTGCCCATTCCGCCTTTAAACATAGTGCTCTCTCTCGTTAAAAATCGCTCTGCTGGCAAAGATAAGGCCAACAGCCGTAAATTACAATGCTTGAACCGAGTTTTCGTCCAAGATTGCTGAAAATTGCGTCATCAGCTGCTGCACGTGTTCATCTGCTTTCACTGCAGCAACCGCCTGTTGATAGCGCTGGCCATCAATGCTTTGCTGAATTAAAAACGGCGTTTGTTGCAATTCATCGACAAATTCAATCTGCACGTTCAATGGTTCTTTAAAGTGCTCAGCTAACCCTTGTTGTAGGCGCTCACGTAACGCGCTGCTATCTAGATGACGCTGGCTTTGCTCTACATGCAACGTCAGCTCTGTGCCTTGTTTTTGATAACGACTATGCAAAGCAAACTGCCTAATACGCCCACCGAGACCCATAGACTCAATAATATGTGCCCAGTCATCCTGTTGGTGCGCAAATTTGACATCACTTACACTGCTTTCAAAGCCTTCAGGTGCGGCGATAGCGACTTGCTCTTGCGACTCTTTTCGCGGTGAGGGCGGCGCCTCTAGTTGCTCCACCAGCTCAGGGGCCAATTTTTGCGGATCAGGCTGATGTTTATCCATTAACCGCTGCGCTGGCGATTGTTGCCGCTGCGCTTTGGTTTTTACTGGTGGAACGGCATTAGCCGTTTCTTGGCTCGCAGTGCTTACGGCGGTGGCCCGTTTAGTTCGGGCCTCGGCCTTTTTTGCATTATCATCCTCTTGCACAGGCCTGCTCGCTGTTCCCAATTTGCGGTTTTTTAAGATACGCGCAATGGCAGACTGCGCCTCATCTTGCAGTTGGTCTAACTGCTGCGCTGGTGAAGCGGGTGCGGGGCCTTGCTCAGCACCTGCATTGGCGGCTAGTTCTGCGCCCTGCTCGCTGGTCATTGCTGTTTGCGCATTCTCTGTGTGGGGTTGATAACCTTGTTCATGCGCCTGCTGCATCACTTGTTCAAACTGCTGCGCGGCCATCGCTTCATGATGCTGTTCATCTTGAGAGTCAGCTTCATATTGGGAATTTGCTGCGTTTGCACCCTGATTATCGCCACCATTTGCAACGGATTGCGCTGGCGCAGGTTCGGTGCCCATGGCGGGTTCTGCGCGTTGCGGTTCAGAGGCAGAAGTACTTTGTTGCGCCGCCGCGCGTGGCTCCTGAGGCTGAGGCTGAGGCTGAGGCTGAGGCTGAGGCTGAGGCTGAGCAGTATTTTCTAACCCAGCCTTGTTACGTGCTAGCATTGCCCGCAGGTTCGCCGTTTTTTCTTCATTATCACCACGAGGCGGCGTCTGTTGAGCCGTCGATGTGGTCGAAGTGCCATACTGTGGTTCAAAAGCGAGCAGGCGTAGCATTAACATCTCAAAACCCACTTGCGCAGAGCTGGCCCACTGTAGGTCCCGCTTACCCGCTAACAACAATTGATAAATCAAGTGGATATGTTGCGTATCAGCAGTGTTTGCTACCTCAGTAATATAATCACTGTCACGGTCGTGTAGTAGCGCTGCACTGGGCACCAGCTGAGTCAATTGCACACTGTGTGTAAGATTCAAAAGGTCATCAAGTACGGCAATATAATTCGGGTTGTGTTGTGCTAAATTGCGAATTTGCTGGATCAGCTCATCGCCATCGCCGAGCAATACCGCACTGAGCAATTGCTGGGCATAGCGCACATCCATCAGCCCGAGCATGTCTTTAATCGGCCCCTCGTGCAACTGCCCATTGGTTTGCGCAATGGCCTGATCGGTTAAACTCAGTGCATCTCGCATACTGCCATCGGCAGCCTTAGCCAACACCGCTAAGGCTGGCTGTTCAAAATCGAGTTGCTCTTGGCTGAGCACATGCGCTAACTGAGTACTGATTTGTTGCACCGACAGCGCACTTAAATTGAACTGTAAACAACGAGATAAAATGGTTACAGGCAATTTTTGCGGATCGGTAGTCGCTAGCAGAAACTTAACGTGCTCAGGTGGCTCTTCCAATGTTTTTAACAGCGCATTAAAGCTGTGCTTGGAAAGCATGTGCACTTCATCAATGAGGTAAACCTTGAACTGCCCGCGAGTCGGGGCATATTGCACGTTATCTAGAATCTCTCGGGTGTCTTCAACCTTGGTCCGCGATGCCGCATCGATCTCAATAAGGTCAATGTATTTACCGGCTTCAATATCTAGACAAGTACTACACTGACCACATGGCTGTGCCGAGATACCCTGCTCACAGTTCAGGCTTTTGGCAAAAATACGGGCTATAGTGGTCTTGCCCACACCGCGAGTGCCGGTGAACAAGTAAGCGTGGTGCAAACGCTGCTCGTTTAAGGCATTAACCAATGCTTGTTTGACATGGTCTTGACCCACGAGTTGATGAAAGGTTTGCGGTCGCCACTTACGGGCAAGAACCTGATAGCTCATGTTTAATCGCCTTCAAATTCAACTAATTTGAACACATCGATACCTTGCTCACGCACTCGCTGTTCACCACCTAGAGCGGGTAGAGAAACCACAAATGCTGCGTCGCTGGCGTGGCCGCCTAATTTGGCCACCAGCTTGGCGGTCGCTTCTATGGTGCCGCCCGTAGCGAGTAAGTCGTCAACGAGCAGTACTTTATCGCCGGGTTCGATGGCATCTTTGTGCAATTCAAGAATATCTTCACCATATTCTAACTGGTAGCTTTGTGCAATGACCTCACGCGGCAGTTTGCCCGGCTTACGCACAGGAATAAAAGGAATGCCTAGGACATAAGCCAAAGGGGCACCAAAGATAAAGCCGCGAGACTCTGTGCCAATGATTTTGGTAAAGCCTTGGTCTTTATACTTGCTCACCATGCTATCAATGGTCAATTTTAAGGCCTTTGGATCGGCCAGCAAGGTGGTCACATCGCGAAATTGGATGCCTGGCTTAGGGTAATCCGGCACTGTGGCAATAGATTGCTTGATGTATTGAAGATCAGCAGCACTCATAGTTATTTCATTTTTTGTTCTGACAAGCGCTGCATTATAGCAAGTTGTGCTCAACAATGAAGCCGCCAATAAAAAAGGCCACCTTGTGTGGTGACCTTTTAAGCAAAGCTCAATTGCTTAAAGCGATGCGAACACTTTGTCGGTTTTAGCCGCGCAGATAAAGTCGTTCTTATGCAAGCCTTTAATTGAGTGAGACCACCAAGTCACTGTCACTTTACCCCACTCGGTTAAAAGACCTGGGTGATGCCCTTCTTCTTCTGCCATATCACCTACCGCATTGGTGAAGGCTAACGCTTGTTTAAAGTTTTTAAACTTAAAAACGCGCTCTAATTGCATGATACCGTCACGAACTTCAGGCACCCAATCTGGGATATCTTTAATTAACTCGGCCAACTCTTCATCTGATACTTTGGGCGCATCGGCACGACACGCTTCACATTTTTGTGCGCTTAATTCAGACATTGCTAATTCCTTAACTTGCTTTTTTCTCTTTAGGGGGAAACTTAGGTTCAAACAAACCAAGCTCTTTGGCCTTGGCTACCATCGACATTAAATCCATTTGCGAGATTTCAAATAAATCATGGATAGAGTTAATGGTGTAGTACACGGGCTGCATGATATCAATGCGATAAGGGGTACGCAGCACATCCAACACATTTATTGGGTTGATTTCGGGCTCATCGGTGTACACGTAATTGGTCTCGCCTGGGCTTGATAAAATACCACCGCCATATATACGAAGACCGTCTTTAGTTTGCATCAAGCCAAACTCAACGGTAAACCAGTATAAACGCGCTAAGTAGACCCGGTCTTTTTTGTCTGCTGCATAGCCTAGCTGACCGTACTTGTGAGTAAATTCAGCGAAGTCCGGGTTAGTGAGCATAGCGCAATGGCCAAAGATCTCGTGGAAAATATCCGGCTCTTGTAAGTAATCGAATTCCTCGCGAGTGCGGATAAACGTGGCGACAGGAAATTGTTTGTTCGCTAATAAACGAAAAAACTCGTCAAAATCAATCAACGCAGGGACAGGCGCTACCTGCCAACCCGTTTCGCGCTCGAGTACTTCATTGAGCTCGCTAAGCTGCGGAATACGATCGGTGGGCAAGTTAATTTTTTTCAGGCCTTCGATATACTCATCGCAAGCGCGCCCTTCAATGCACGCCAACTGGCGCTCGACCAACTCGGCCCAGGTTTGGTTTTCTTCATCGCTCCAATGAATAACGCCATTCTCATCCGGCGTTCGAGAAACGTATTTACTTGATTTAGCCATAACTACCTTACCTTGTCCCATTTGCTTTTGTTTGCACTGCAAACGCACGACGCAAATGACTCTGTGTGTGTTAACCAGATACTAAGGAAAAGTACATCTGTTTGTAATACTTGATGCTGTTATACGTTCTGCGCAAACCGTTTGAAACGTAAACTTAAATATACACTAATACACCTTAAAAATTACACCCCTGCTTTCAGTGGGCTGAAAAGCAAAAGGGTGTAAAGTATTAATTACTAAAATTATTAAAGCTTTGCTAACCCTTGGCTTAGATCTGCAATTATCTCATTAACATCTTCTAAACCTATAGAAATGCGGACCAAGCCATCGCTAATTCCTGCGGCACGACGCTGTTCCGGTTCATAAGTAGAGTGAGTCATTGAAGCCGGGTGCTGAATAAGGGTTTCCGTATCACCTAAACTGACCGCCAATGTGCACAACTGCAAGCTATTAATAAACTGCTCTGTTTGTGCTAAAGACGCTTTAAGCTCAAAAGCAATCACGCCGCCGGCATCTTGCATTTGCGAGCCCATAAGCCGATGTCCTGGATCGTTTTTGAGCCCTGGGAAATAAACGCGTTCAACACTTTGATGCTGATGTAGAAATTCCGCCACCTGATGAGCACTTTGACAATGGGCCTGCATACGCACCGCTAAGGTTTTCATGCCTCGTAATATTAACCAGGCATCAAATGGGCTCATGGTGGCACCAATATCTTTGAGTACCGTCGATTTAATACACTGAATATGCTCATTACTGCCACACACCAGACCTGCGACGACATCACCATGACCATTGAGGTACTTCGTCGCGCTGTGCACGATCAAATCTGCACCAAAGTGCGCGGGTTTTTGCAAAATAGGCGTCAAAAAGGTGTTATCAACAACGCTGATCAACTGGTGACTTTTTGCTACATCGCACAACTGTTGTAAGTCGTAAACATCAATGTTTGGATTGGCAGGTGTCTCTACAAATAACATTTTAGTATTCGGGCGCAGCGCTTGCTTAACAGCCTGTATATCGTTGCAATCAACAAAAGTGACTTCGACGCCAAAGCGAGTAAGTAAGTGGCTAAACAGTGCATAAGTGCAGCCATAGACTGTTGTTGATGCTATCAGGTGATCGCCTGCGCTAAGAAAGCTCATGACTGCTGCTGAAACCGCCCCCATACCAGTGGCGCAGGCCGCCGCATCTTCGGTCTGTTCAAGCGCTGCCAGCTTCTGCTCTAGCTCGCGCACTGTGGGGTTGCCGAGACGCGAATAAATATACCCGGCCTCTTCGCCGGCAAAGCGGGCTGCACCTTGCGCTGCGTCGTCAAACACAAAGGTTGAGGTTTGGTATAAGGGGGCCGCTAAAGCGCGATGGGGATCGCGACGCTCACCCTGGGGATGGATACATTGCGTTTTGTCTGAAGGTTGAATATTTTTCATAATGCCACCGTTTTTCTTTCTAACATAGTGGCAGTTCTGGCTATAAAACAAGCAAGCTAGCCGCTTGGATGGCTAGCTTGCTGTATCATCTCGGTGTTTTCGTCAATCTTTGTTGACGTTCTCGGTCGTCTGCTCGTTTTCACGCTTATCTAAGCGCGTCAATCGGGCAGCTAAGCGTTTTGCTGTCGCTCGCAATAAAGATGGCTTGGCTTCCAGCTTCGGTAATGGCCGACACAGCTCCATCGCCTTATAGCCAATGCGTGCAGTCAACACTCCGGCGCTGAGGCCTTGGGCAGCACGAGTTGATAATACACTCAATAACTTAGTGCCAAACGCCGTGGCGGCGAGATCGGCAAGCAACTCGGTCGAACCGACAAAGAGCATTTGCTTAACCAAGCTGCGGTAAAGCCGAACACGACTCATGTAGCCCAGTGCCAAGCCATAATTATCCGCAAGGGTATCGACCAGTTTCAGTCCGCGCCACAACACCGCAAGCATATCCACCACTGCTAATGGGCTGACACTGACTAGCACCGCTGATTCAACGGCGTAGCGATTGATAATCTGCTTAGCCTGTTCATCTTGGCGCACCAGCAAGGTGTCGCGATACAACTCCATCACTTCGCGGTCACTTAAGTGCTCGGCAATTTGCCCTTTAAATTGTGCAAAGTCCGCATGGTTTTGAATACGGTTAACGCTCTCTAGCCAAGGCAGCGCTTGGCCGATTTGTTCACTCGCCAACAACCGTTGAGCTTGTTGTTGATGATGGCGATTAACTTTGAGGCGCTTCAAATTGACCAGCTCACGCCATAGCAATCGGCCAATTAACAACACTGCTAGCCCTATAACACTGCTATATAACGCGCCAAGCCATACAGAGGCTTGAAAGCTCGCAACAATACTCAGCACGGTTTCAACGATAATGAGGGTTAACAACAGCCAAGCAAACAGCCTTTTCAATAGCGAGCGTTTACCACGCTGGCACCCCAATTCCTCATCCAGTGTTGATTCCAGCTCGCTTCCCTGCGCCAAGTCGAAATCATCCTCCTCTTGCGGCCCGTCATTACGAGCAACCACTTTAGCGGGCTCTAACTGAGATGCAGATTGCTGCTGCGACTGGCCCTCAAAACGCCGCGCTCCGGCTAAATTAACTGGCTCACTCATGTCAGCTTATCCCCCAATAAAAATTCCAGCGCATGATCCATACGCATATGTCGCAAGCGTCCGTCGCTGTGCGGCCAAGGGGCAAAATCGATATAGTCAAATCCCTGCTGTGGCCATTGCTGTGCAGTCAAACGGTGTCGCGGTGGCTGCGGTGGCAAATAGGTGAGCCACTGCGACTCATGCAGCGGTTTACCATAGACGCAATGCAAACTTTGCCCTTTTTCCACCACTTGCTTGCCCTGTGTTGCGCACACAGCGGCCATCGCCATGGTGTCCACTTCAACCCCAGAAAAGGTCAAGCTATTGGCTTTTTCTTTAACAATATCGTGCAACAGTAGCGCCAAGTCTTGATGGTAATTAGCTCCAACTTGGTCTGCTTTATTGGCGATAAACAGCAGCTTATCAATGTTGGGACTGAACAGTCGGCGCAGCACATTGCTCTTACCGTAATCAAAAAAAGACAGCAACTCGGTGATTGCCTCGGCTTGCTCATCGAATATGTCCGGACCCAGCTTTAGCGCTCGCAATAAGTCCACAAGCACCACTTGACGGTCAAAATGGCAAAAATAGTCTTTATAAAAAGGCTTAACGACTTGTGCTTTATAGGCTTCAAAGCGTGCCTCAAGCTGCTGATATTGAGTATGCTGCTCACCCTGCTTAGGCGCATGGCAAGGGAAAAAAGATAAAAGCGGCGCGCCCTCTAACTCCCCGGGGATCAACATCCGCCCCGGTTGCAAGTTAGCGGCGTGGGCATGAGCCTTAATATTCACTAAGGCTTGTTTGTATAACTCACTGAGCTCTTTTAAGCGTACTTCATCGACCTCTGCATTGGCGTCAAACTCATGCAGTGCAGTCATAAAGTCCTGTGCATGCTCTGATCTCGCGGCCTTGTTGAGCATCGTTAACTGACGTTCACACCAAGTGGGATAATCCATGTTCAACATGGGTAAATCCATTAGCCACTCACCTGGGTAATCAATAAGATCAATGGTTAGTGTAGCGCTATCACCAAATTGTGCCCGTAACCCCTGCTTGGGGCGGTAGCGCATGGCGAGGCGCAAAGTATTAATTCGTTGCGTTGACTCTGGCCAGGCCGGCGGTTGCTGATTCAACGCCGCCATCGCTTGACGATATGCGAAAGTCGGGATATTCAGCGCTTTTTGTGGCACCGGTTGTGTGGCTATGTGGCGCCCCTCGCGAACAACACGAAAAAAAGGCATGTTTTGTTCGCTCGCTTGCTCTGATAGCTGGTGCACTAAAGCTGTGATAAAGGCTGTTTTTCCACTGCCTGACAATCCTGTAACCGCCAGGGTGATATGGCTATCTAAGGTACGCTTTAAAGTCTTTTTGGCTCTGTCTTTGAGCTTATCAAGGCGTGAGTACGACAAATTAACTCCTTGTTTAAATACCCTTACATACAAACGCAGGCAACCAGCTAATAATGACTAGCTGGTTGCAATGCGCCTGAGGGCTTTATAGCTTATTAATTTCTCTGTCTACCGTGAAGGTCGGCGAAGTGACATGAGTCTCCATATGCTGAATACGGTTGTCTAACTCACCTAAATACTCCTTCAATTCTTTAAGAGCCTTACGCGGAGGCTCACCCTTTTGCCACACTTTGGCTTTCACCTCACCGACATGGGCGCTCTTACTACTGGGCGCTGTTTGCTCTGCGGCTGGCTTTTTCTCTAATATAAGCCAAGCGGCAATGTAGGCGACGATAAATAAGGGTCCCCCGGCCAACAACACGGCGGAGATGAAAATAATGCGTACCAACCACAACTCAAAATTAAAGTAGTCGCTGACCCCTGCACATACGCCGCCTAGCTTGCCGCGTTCGGGGTTGCGATATAATTCGCGTTTGCCACTCATACCTTACTCCTCCACTGCGGGGACTCCTGGTCGAGCAAGGTCTCTAAGGTATTGATGCGCTCTGCCATTTTCTCTGCTTTATTAGCCAGCTCAACCAGTTGACGGTGCTCGTGTTCACTTAACCCTTGGCTTACCTGTTTTTTACTGCGGTAATGTAATATCAGCCACAACGGCGCCACAAAAATCAAAAATATGACAATCGGTGGTAATAACATATCAAAATCAAACATAATCCTCTCCTGCCTTGTTGTTATGGTGCGCCATCGTGTGGCTAGGGCCGCGTACGACCCTTCACCTTATACATTATTATTCTGCTTTATCGGTTTTGCCCATTTTTGCTTTCAAGGCTGAGAGTTCATCGTCAATTTTCTCGTCCTTTTCTAGCTGCTCGATTTCATCAGACAGCGACTTCTGACCTAACTCATAGGATTCTACCTGAGCCTCGAGGCCATCAATTTTTGTCTCGTAACGCTCGAACTTATCCAGTGCATCTTGCACCTTGTCACCATCAAGTGTCTTTTTCACATCTAGACGCGATTGCACTGAACGCTGACGAAGAACAATGGCTTTTTGGCGCGCTTTAGCGTCGCTGAGCTTCTCTTGCAAGGTGCTGATCTCTTGTTGCAACTTGTTGATGTGCTCGTCTACATGTTCAAGCTCACGCTCAAGTGAGTCTTTCGCTTCGGTACACTTGCTCTTTTCTAGTAGTGCAGCGCGTGCTAAATCGTCGCGGTCTTTAGATAAGGCTAGCTCAGCCTTCTCTTGCCACTGCTCGGTTTGCTTGTTCAATGTTTCTAAACGGCGGCTGAGCTCTTTTTTCTCTGCGAGTGTTTTCGCCGATGTCGAGCGCACCTCCACAAGTGTGTCTTCCATCTCTTGGATGATTAAACGCACCATCTTTTCTGGGTCTTCTGCTTTATCTAAAATAGCATTGATATTCGAGTTTACGATATCTGCAAAACGTGAAAAAATTCCCATAATCTTTACCTCGGATGTTGAAGTCTTTGTTGACTACTCTACGTATTATCAAGTTGCTTGCCAACTTTAAAACTACACAAAAAACTTAATTTATTCATTAAGTTACTTTATATTCACCAAATCACTTTCTTATCTTTAAATAATGAAATACACTAAGCTTTAGCAAAAATAACTAAGAGTTAGTGTAAATGAGCCAGTTCCGCAAAAAAGACGATTTACTGGGCCAATCCGATAGCTTTTTAGAGGTGCTCGATCAGGTCTCCCAATTGGCCCCCCTTGATAAGCCGGTGCTAGTCATTGGTGAGCGCGGTACCGGTAAAGAGCTTATCGCTGCACGGTTACATTATCTATCTGGGCGTTGGGATCAAACCTATGTCAGTCTTAACTGCGCTGCACTCAATGAGAATTTGCTTGAAAGTGAGCTTTTCGGTCATGAAAGTGGCGCCTTTACTGGTGCCAGTAAACGTCATGAAGGACGTTTTGAGCGCGCCAACGGCGGCACATTATTTTTAGACGAACTCGCAAATACCCCCGCAGCGGTCCAAGAAAAGCTGCTTCGGGTAATTGAATATGGCGAGTTTGAGCGCGTTGGAGGTCGGGCACCAATAAAAGTTGATACACGACTTATTTGCGCCACCAATGAAGACTTACCCAGCCTTGCCGATGCCGGCGAGTTTCGACACGACTTGCTGGACCGTCTCGCCTTTGACGTAATTACGCTCCCTCCGCTGCGTGAGCGCCAAGAAGATATTTTGCTGCTAGCCGAGCATTTCGCCATTAACATGGCACGTAACCTGGGGTGGGAGTTATTCAGTGGTTTCACTACCCGAGCCAAGGCGGCTCTGCTGGATTATGACTGGCCGGGGAATGTCCGTGAGCTGAAAAATGTGATAGAGCGCAGCTTGTATCGCCATGGCAATGAAAGCCTCGCTGTGCATACGATTAATTTGGACCCCTTTGCCAGCCCCTATCGGCCTAAGACATTGAGCACTCGCAAACCTGCGATGGCCGTCAATGAGCAGCCACTACTCAGTGACTCAGAGCAGCCTCAAGTGGTACCCGCAGAGCCGGCGAAAAACAACCAACGAATGAACTTCCCGTGCGATTTAAAACAACTCTCCAGCGACTACGAAACAGAACTGTTGCGCCAAGCGCTGGAATTTAGCCAATTTAATCAAAAGAAAACTGCACAATTGCTTGGTTTAACGTATCATCAGCTAAGAGGATATTTGAAAAAATACAACTTACTTGATTCGCAGCAAAAACAAGAGGCTTAGCCTGTGTACACACGGTTGTTAGGCATTGCCATGGTGCTCTTAATGGGGTGCCAAGACGAAGACACGCAGTATGCACCTATGGAAGGCATGGTTTATTGTGCTGAGGCCAACCCTGTCTCTTTTAATCCGCAAGTAACGACCACCGGTTCAACTATCGATCTGATCGCTAAACAGTTGTACAACCGCTTACTACGTATTGATCCTATCACTGGTGAATTTATCCCCGAGTTGGCGACCAGTTGGGAAATTAGCGATGATGGCACGGAAGTGACGTTTAACCTGCGCGAAGATGTAAAATTTCATACCACCCGTTACTTTACACCCAGCCGTAATTTTAACGCCGATGATGTGGTATTCACCTTTAGTCGCTTATTCGACGTATACAACCCCTATCACTTCGTTGGTGAAGCCAGCTACCCATATTTTCAGAGTGTCGGTCTTGATCAGCTTATTCGCAACATTCGCAAAGACTCACCATACCAAGTTACATTTGAGTTGTTTAACCCCGAAAGTAGCTTTTTAGCGAATCTGGCTACAGACTTCGCGGTGATCACCTCGCAAGAGTATGCAATGACTTTGATGGCCAACGAGCAGATGGATTTGTTTGACCAGCTACCTGTGGGCACCGGCCCGTTTGTTTATCGTGAATACCAACGCGACAGACTGATCCGCTACTATTCACACCCCGAGTACTGGGAACACCAAGTAAACCTCGATCAGTTGGTATTTGATATTACTCCTAATGGCACGACACGCATTGCCAAGCTTTTAACCAAAGAATGCGATGTCACCCCACACCCAAGTGCGACCCAATCAAGCGTTCTGCGCCAACGCGACGATATTGAGTTGGAACAACAAGATAACCTTAACGTGGGCTATTGGGCCTTTAATACTGAACGCGTGCCTTTTAATAATCCACAAGTACGCCGGGCATTAGCCCATGCCATTAATGTCGACAAAATTATGCAGGCGGTCTATTACGGCCAAGGCGTGAAAGCGGCTTCAATGTTACCGCCCATTAGTTGGGCTTATCAGCAGCAATCTAATTTGCCCCAATACGACCCAGAAAAGGCTCGAGAGATGCTCAGTGCCGCTGGTTATGAAAATGGCTTTGATATGACCATTTGGGCCATGCCGGTAAGCCGTATTTATAACCCCAATGCGCGCAAAATGGCAGAGCTGATGCAAAGTGACCTGCGTGCAATTGGTGTTAACGTGCGTATTGTCGAGTATGAATGGAATACCTTTTTACAGCGCGTAGGCGAGCATCGCCATGATAGTGTGTTGTTGGGATGGGCCGCTGACACCCCGGACCCAGACAATTTCTTTAGCCCACTACTGAGCTGCGCCGCCACTTACAGCGGTAAGAACCCGGCCAACTGGTGTAATCCCGAATTTGATATGCTCCTGACGCAGGCGTTAGACACCACAGAGCAAGCGCAGCGACAACAGTTTTACCACCAGGCGCAACAGATGATAGCGAAACAGCTACCCCTATTTCCGCTGGCTCATGGTAAGCGCTCGCAAGCTCGTGACAGCCAAGTAAAAGGGATCAGCCTCAGCCCCTTTGGTGGCATATCCTTAGCCCACGCGAGTAAAAAGCCATGATGTTAGAGTTCGCCTTACGCCGGGTTTCGTTGCTGATTTTTATGCTTTTTACGCTGAGTGTGTTTACCTTCTCATTGGGCTACCTGTTCCCCGGTGACCCGCTAACGAACTTTAGTGGTATTGAAACTGCAGGCTTTTCGCAAACAGCGCAATTACAGCAGCAATACCATATGGATGATGGCTATGTAACGCAGTATTTTGCGTTTTTAGGACGCATTATGCAGGGCGACTGGGGGTTATCTTTTGCTTCCGGCGATGGTGTTTTTGGCCATGTGTTAGATTTAGCTCCTGCGACCTTTGAACTCGCAATTTATGCGCTGTTTGTGTCCGTGTTGGCGGGAGTTCCGGCGGGAGTCATCGCCGCCCTATCACACGGGCGTTGGGGTGATAAGCTCATTAGTGGTTTTACATTAGTCGGTTACTCTGTGCCTATTTTTTGGTTAGCACTGCTGCTTATTATGGTATTTTGCTTACAACTGGGGCTATTCCCTATGTCTGGGCGTATCAGTTTGCTTTACGAGATCCCCGCATACAGTAATTTTATTTTGCTAGATATTATGGTTGCGGGCTTTCCCTATGGCGGCCTCGCTTTTGCCGATGCGCTGCATCATCTGGCATTGCCAACACTGGTGCTGGCGACCTACCCAACCACGGTTTTAATCCGCTTTACCCGCGACTCAATGCTCAACGTGCTTGACCAAAACTATATTAAAACGGCCCGGGCGAAGGGGTTGAGCCGCCGCCAACTTATTTTTCACCATGCGCTTCGCAATGCGTTGTTGCCGGTGATAAAACAAATCGGCCTGCAATTTAGTGCGTTGATCACGTTAGCCATGATCACTGAAGTTATTTTTTCATGGCCTGGCATTGGTCGCTGGTTAATAGACAGTATTTACCAACGTGACTTCCCAGCAATTCAAGGTGGCTTATTGGCAATCTCGGTATTCATTATTTTCGCCACCATTATCACCGAGTTGCTCTACACCCTGCTCGACCCGATTTCACGGAATCAAGCGCATGGCAAAGTTTAAATTATTTACCGAACAGTCTAACGTGTCGCCGCTGTCGCGGTTATGGCGCAAGTTTAAATCTAACCATGTGTCTTTGGTTGGTTTATGGCTCTTTATTGCGCTGGCGGTACTTGCTACCACCGCGCCGTTACTGGCGCCATACGGCATTAACGAGCAACATGCGGATGCGCTATTAATTCCTCCCTCATGGCATGAGGATGGCGATGTACGCTTTATTTTAGGTACCGACGATTTAGGCCGTGATGTGCTTTCACGCCTTATGAATGGTGCGACCTATACCTTCGGCTTATCAATTATTGCAGCTCTGATGACCACCTTGGTGGGCGTATTGGTTGGCACCTTCGCCGGTATGAGCCATGGCCTGCGTGCGAGCTTCCTAAATCACCTGTTAGACATCACCTTATCTATCCCTTCGTTACTACTGGCGATTATCATCATTGCTATACTCGGACCGGGTTTGATGAACACCGTGTGGGCGATTATCTTTGCGCTGTTGCCACAGTTTATCCACTCAGTGCGTAACTTGGTGGTCGAAGAGCTTAATAAAGATTACATCAGCGCATTTCGCCTTGATGGAGCCAGCCGCTGGCAAATCTTAGTGCGGGGCATCTTCCCCAATATTTACGAACGTATTGTGGTTATTTTTACTATGGCGCTGTCATTAGCCATTTTGGACATTGCTGCCTTAGGCTTTTTGAAGCTTGGCGCGCAACCTCCGACAGCTGAGTGGGGAGCTATATTGGCGGAAAACCTAGGCCTAATTTACCTCGCACCATGGACCGTTGCCTTACCGGGGATCCTTTTGTTTTTAGCGGTACTGTCCACCAATCTTGTTGGTGACGGTTTGCGTAATGTACTCAAAGAGCGGCGGGCGGACTGATGCAATTGCTCGATATTCGAAATCTGACCATAGAATTGACGACCTCTGATTCGGTGATTCGTGTGGTAGATAAAGTAAACTTCAGCCTAAAAGAAGGCGAAGTACACGCCTTAATTGGCGAGTCGGGGTCTGGCAAAAGCCTCATTGCCAAGGCCTTAGTGGGTGCGTTAAATAAACGCTGGCGGGTCACTGCCGACCGCATGCACTGGCGCGGCGTTGACTTGATGCGGCTCTCTGATGAAAAGCGACGTAAGTTAGTAAGCCAAGACTTAGCGATGATTTATCAGGAGCCGAGTCGTTGCCTCGATCCCACAGCGAAGATCAGTGACCAAATTGAAGAAAGTATTCCGGCGCGCAACTACACCGGTAATTTATGGCAACGACGCAGAGCTAAACGCCAGCGTGTCAGGGCACTGTTGCACAAGGTGGGCATCAAAGAGCACTCCAAGGTCTTGACTAGTTACCCACATGAGTTGTCAGAAGGCGTGTGCCAAAAGGTGATGATCGCGATGGCCATCGCCCGCTCCCCTAAGCTACTAATTGCCGACGAACCGACCACAGCATTGGAGAGCACCACACGAGCGCAAGTATTTCGACTACTGAAAAGTTTAAATCAACTTAAAAATATGTCGATTCTGATGATCTCTCATGAACTCGAAGAATTGACTGACTGGACGCATGGTATGCATGTGTTGTATTGCGGGCAAATGGTGGAGGCTGGACCGACCAAAAAAGTGTTTGCTCAACCGCGTCACCCTTACACTAAAGCGCTGTTACAGAGCTTGCCCGACTATGATGTTGCACTTGGCCATAAAGAGCCGCTGTTCGCCCTCAAAGGCACCATTCCCACCTTGCAGCATCTACCTATAGGGTGTCGGCTTGGGCCACGCTGTCCTAACGCACAGAAAGCCTGTGTCGTTACTCCTAAGTTAGACAAAGAGCAAGGTCATAGTTATGCCTGTCACTTCCCTTTACATAAACAGGAGCACAGTTGATGCAACCCTTATTGAAAGTACAAGGTTTGGGCAAGCAACTGGCTGTGAGGGCGGGCTTACTGAGCCATAAGAAGGTCAGTTTACTCAAAGATATCTCATTTTGTATTGGTCGCGGCGAAACGTTGGCGGTTATTGGCGAGACGGGTGCAGGAAAAAGTACACTCGCAAAGGTGTTGGCCGGCGCCGATGAGGCCAGTAGCGGCCAGATCATTTTAGAAAGTGATTTAGTGCATGACGGGACTAGTCGCCATGGCGACTGTCGCCACATCCGGTTGATTTTCCAAGACCCAACCACGTCACTCAATCCTGCGCTCACTATCGGCGAGATTTTAGATGACTGTTTGCGCTTAAACACCGAGCTTAGCAGCGAACAAAGACTGGAAAAAATAAAGCAAACATTAGCGAAGGTGGGGCTGCTTGTTGAGCACCGCTTATACTACCCACATATGTTCTCTGGCGGGCAATTGCAGCGCGTCGCACTGGCACGCGCACTGATCCTGGACCCTAAAGTCTTAGTATTGGATGAGGCGCTTTCCTCCCTTGACCCCTCAGTGCGTGCACAGACGGTAAACTTACTGCTAGAGTTACAACGGGAGACAGGGCTAAGTTACGTGTTGATCACCCATCATTTGAGTTTGGTAAAACACATGAGTGATCAGGTGTTAGTGCTGGATCACGGGGAAGTGGTGGAGTATGGGAAAACCGGTGAAATTTTCGGTAATCCCCAATCCAAAACCTGCCAGCGTTTACTGACTTGTTAATGGCTATCAGGCGTGTGATTTGCGCTTTTTACTCACCGGGAAAAGGCGCAGCCAAAAAGCCGCTTCAAACATAAAGCCAAGCACCACAAAAGCGAAAAGCCCGGTGCTATTCCCAGCGCTATATGACGCTATCGCTGCAACAATAAGCGCCATAGCAATTAAAAATCGATATACACCTTTCATACTTCCTCACACTCCTTATTGGGGTTAGTTTCACTGTACTACATTGCTAAGTGTAATTCATGTTCCAACGTTAGTTTTATTATTAGGCGCTGCGCAGAAACAAAAAAGGCGCCGAATAGGCGCCTTTTGCATTCATGTTACTTTATTCTGATTGCCCCTGCTGGCGCATGCGAACCACTTCAGCCTGAGCCTCAAGCGCTTCAATAAAGCTTTGATAGTTTTTGTTTGCCATTTGCATGGTGAGGTTTTGCTTCACTTGCGCATTAACTTCAGTTTCACTCGGAGTGTTAACTGACTTCAACGCAACTAGGGCTATATTGCCATTGTTAAGCTCAACCATATCCACGACAGGCTCATCTTGTGGGTGTGCCAGCTTAAATACCTGCTCTACCAGAGCGGGTGCCACACTGAAGCTGCGACGATTAAGGGCGTCCTCGCTTTGCATTTCAACACCTGCTTGCTGAGCAATGGCGTTAAGGCTGGTGCCGCTTTGTAATTGTACAAACAGCTCTTCACCTTGCTCTTTCGCTTTGGCGGTCGCCTTTTCAGCTATCAGCGTTTGTTTAATTTGTTCGCTCACCTCAGCCAAAGGCTTAGTTGCCGCAGGTTTATGATCAGCGATACGTACCACAATCACGTGCTCATTACCTAAATCCAAAACTTCTGAGTTAACTCTATCTTCCAGTAGCTCTGGCGAGAAGATGGCTGCTTGCACGTTAGCCTCATTCAACGGGGCACTTAGCTGTCCACGGGCTAACCAAGGTGTGGTTTGTACTTGCGCTCCTACCGCAGCAGCAGCGTCTTCTAATGTATCAGCCACCTCAAATGAAAGCTCTGCCAACTCTGTTTGCTGCTCATAGAATAGGTCAGCTTTTTCAACTTTAGCCAGCTCAGTGCGGATGTCTTCTTTTACCTCGGCAAGAGGCTTGGTTTCACCAGGCTGTAGGTCGGTGAGCTTAATAATGTGATAACCGAACTCAGACTCAACAACTTGTGAAAGTTCGCCCACGTTTTGCAAAGCAAACGCTGCTTTTTCAAAATCAGGATCCAGCATATCTCGCTCAATCCAATCTAGATCACCGCCCATTTCCGCGCTGACGATATCGTCTGATTCATTACTAGCCAGCTCGGCGAAATCAGCGCCGTTGTTAAGCTGTGTGAGTAGGTCATTGGCTTTTTGTTCAGCACTGTCCTGATCATCGCCATATTCAACCAAAATATGGGCAACACGGCGCTTTTCAGGCTCTGAATAGTAGGCTTTGTTTTGCTGATAGTAGTCGTTGATTTGCTCGTCTGTGATTGGCTCGGCCAACTCTAAATCATCGGCACTTAGCTCAACATAAGACACTTTCACCTGCTCTGGCGAAAGGAACTGCGCTTGATTTAGGTCGTAGTATTCTTGAACCTCTTCGTCGCTCACTTCTACTTGGGCTTTGTAAGCGTTGTTATCGAGCACTACATAATCAATAGCACGCTGTTGCTGTTGCAGACCCACGGCTTGGCTTAACTCATTACTTAGCGTGAAATCTGTGCCAGCAAGTGCCGAAACAAGTTGTGAACGCGTCATTTCTTCACGCAGGTACTCACGGAAGCCATCTGCTTGATAACCCATTTGGCGGATCACTTGCAGGTAACGGTCATTACTGAACTGACCACCAAACTGGAAAGCTGGGAGTTCTAGAATCGTTTGTTTAACTTGTTCATCGCTAACGCGAAGCCCCATTTCTGCCGCTAACTGTGTTTGTAGTTCTTGCTGTACTAAGCGGTCAGTGACGGATTGACGCACTTGCGCCATATAGCTTGGATCGTTAGCAAGTTGTGCGAAGTATTCGCCAAACTGCTGCTCTAAGCGGGCACGCTCGTTTTCATAGGCACGAGCAAATTCGCGCTGAGTGATCTTAACTCCATTTACCTCAGCCACGGATTGTTCGGTTGATTGGCCTAAATAGCCACCGATCCCTGCTAAAGCAAAAGATAAAATCACCAGCCCTAGAATAATTTTGGCCGCTAAGCCTTGCGAGCCTTCTCTGATTTTTTCTAGCATTTATTTTATCTCTATTTTATTTAACCGCTAAACAACGAACTCAGACTCTATTGTCCCTCAATTTCGAGGCGGTGGGTATAAAAAAAGCGTATCTTAACAGATACGCTTTTTCACTTGAAGCAATCTAGCACAGTTGCGCTAATTGCAGCTCAAGTTTCGCAAATTAGTTAACTGCGTCTTTAAGCGCTTTACCTGCTTTAAACGAAGGAATGTTTGCAGCAGCAATTTGAATTTCTTCACCAGTTTGCGGGTTACGGCCAGTGCGCGCTGCGCGCTCACGTACAGAAAAAGTACCGAAACCAACTAGGGCAACGGAATCGCCGTCTTTAAGTGCAGTTGATACTGACTCAATGAATGAATCCAACGCACGACCTGCAGCCGCTTTAGAAATGTCAGCATCAGCTGCGATTTGATCGATTAATTGAGACTTATTCACAATATCATCCCCTTACATTGTTATTATCCAGAGCGACTAACCTTGTGCGGTTTTACACAAAACGGCCTCATCACTTTGCTATGTAATTTAGAAAAACAAAGGTCGTTTTTCTAACACCTAGATCTGCTTGAAACCTAGGCCGGACAAGGCCTAGGCTCAAAATCTAGTGCTTAACTTATCACACAGGTGTGATTTGAAAAGCCCTTTGCGGCAATTTTTTGTGATTTTTACTCACTTTTTGCACGATCTGTTGAAAAACGCTCCACAGGCTGCGCCAATGCGTGATCTAACACCTCGTCAATCCACTGAACAGGGTGAATTTCAAGGCCTTCACGAACGTTTTCTGGTATCTCTTTTAGGTCCCGCTCATTCTTTTTGGGAATGACCACTGTTTTAATACCGCCACGGTGTGCCGCTAACAGTTTTTCTTTAAGACCACCGATAGGCAATACTTCACCGCGTAAGGTGATTTCACCGGTCATCGCCACATCGGAGCGCACAGGGTTACCCGTTAAGCTTGAGACTAAAGCAGTCACCATGGCGATGCCCGCGCTGGGACCGTCTTTTGGTGTGGCGCCTTCAGGCACGTGCACATGAATATCACGCTTTTCGTGGAAGTCATCGTTAATACGCAATTTTTCAGTGCGATCGCGTACCACGGTCATCGCGGCTTGAATCGACTCTTTCATGACGTCGCCCAATGAACCGGTGTAGCTTAACTTACCTTTACCTGGTACCGCAGACGATTCAATAGTCAGTAGGTCTCCCCCCACTTCAGTCCACGCCAGACCAGTGACCTGACCGATGCGGTCATCACCTTCCACTTTACCGTAATCGTAACGTTGCACACCTAGGTATTCTTCTAGGTTTTCATCATTGATGGTAATGTGTTTAAGACCTTTATCGAGCAAAATATTTTTCACCGCTTTACGACATAACTTGGAAATCTCGCGTTCTAAGTTACGAACCCCGGCTTCACGGGTGTAATAACGGATAATGCCAATAATGGCGCTGTCTTCGATGGTCACTTCTTTTTCTTTCAAGCCATTGCGCTTAATTTGCTTGGGGATTAAGTGCTGCTTGGAGATATTGAGTTTCTCGTCTTCGGTGTAGCCGGATAAACGGATCACTTCCATACGGTCCAACAATGGGCCTGGTATGTTGAAGCTGTTAGAAGTGGCAACAAACATCACATCGGATAGATCATAGTCAACTTCTAGATAGTGATCAGCAAAGGTGCTGTTTTGCTCTGGGTCCAGCACCTCCAGTAAAGCAGATGCAGGATCGCCACGCATATCCGATGACATCTTGTCGATTTCATCCAATAAGAACAGCGGGTTACGAACCCCTACTTTGGTCATATTCTGGATTAACTTACCCGGCATAGAGCCGATGTAAGTGCGGCGGTGACCGCGAATTTCGGCTTCATCACGTACGCCGCCCAGTGCCATACGCACGTACTTGCGACCCGTCGCTCGAGCAATGCTTTGCCCTAGTGACGTTTTGCCCACGCCTGGTGGGCCTACAAGACATAAAATGGGGCCTTTAAGCTTGTTGGTACGGTGCTGCACCGCCAAATATTCAATGATGCGGTCTTTTACTTTTTCGAGACCATAGTGGTCGGCATCAAGAATCTTTTGTGCCCCTGCTAGGTCTTTTTTCACTTTTGATTTTTTCTTCCACGGCACATTAACCATGGTATCTATATAAGAGCGCACCACCGTTGCTTCGGCCGACATCGGCGACATCATTTTCAGTTTTTTCAGCTCCGCCATCGCCTTTTCTTCGGCTTCGGCTGGCATCCCCGACTCTGTTATCTTCTTTTGTAAACCTTCAAACTCGTCAGGCACATCATCCAATTCACCTAACTCTTTTTGAATGGCTTTCATTTGCTCGTTGAGATAGTACTCGCGCTGTGACTTTTCCATTTGCTTTTTAACGCGGGCACGAATTTTTTTCTCTACTTGCAGGAGGTCTATTTCGCCCTCCATCATTGCCATAAGGTATTCAAGGCGCTCGGTGACGTCACTGATTTCCAGCACTTTCTGCTTTTCGGGCACCTTGATAGGCATATGCGCAGCCATGGTATCGGCTAAGCGTGCGGGCTCATCAATCCCCGACACCGAGGTAAGTACTTCTGGTGGAATTTTTTTGTTGAGCTTAACGTAACCTTCAAATTGGCTTATCGCACTGCGGATGAAAATATCCTGCTCTCGCTCATCAATATCAGTCGAAGGAATATACTCAACTTCGGCTGCGAAGTACTCTTCTTCTTGCGTATAATGGGTAATAGCGGCGCGTTGCGTGCCCTCAACCAGCACCTTGACAGTGCCATCGGGTAGCTTGAGTAGCTGCAGCACACTCGCGACTGTCCCTACGGTATATATTTCATCCGTTTGTGGGTCATCGACAGAAGCGTCTTTTTGTGCCACTAAGAAAATTTGTTTGTCTTTATCCATCGCTGCTTCAAGGCAGCGAATCGACTTTTCCCGACCGACGAACAAAGGGATCACCATGTGGGGATACACCACCACATCCCTTAGCGCCAATACTGGAATGTCTACGCGATCCGTTCTTTCAAGCGTCATGCTAACTCTCTTCGGACTTCTTAAAATTTAAAGATTACCCAAGTATATGGGGATAAAGGGGGGAAAGTTCAAACAAATTTATAAAAAAAGGAGCTTAGTGCTCCTTTTTTAATTAAACTGCTTGTTTTTTACTCTGACGCGGCCTTGTCTTGGCTGCTGTTTTCGTAAATCAAGATAGGGTCTGACTCACCCTTAATCACTGTCTCGTCTATTACCACCTTGCAGACTCCTTCCATCGAAGGCAGCTCATACATGGTTTCCAACAATACGCCTTCAACAATCGAGCGTAAGCCACGAGCACCGGTTTTACGTTCCATCGCTTTGTGAGCAATCGCACGTAAAGCATCTTCTCGGAATTCAAGCTCAACATCTTCCATTTGGAATAAGGAAGAGAATTGCTTAGTCAATGCGTTTTTAGGTTCGTTCAAAATCTGAATCAGTGCATCCTCGTCCAATTCAGTAAGCGTTGCAACCACAGGCAAACGACCAATGAACTCTGGAATAAGACCGTATTTAACTAGATCTTCTGGTTCCACGTCTTTAAACGTTTCACTGATGCTACGCTCACCATCGGCAGACTTAACGTGTGCGCCAAAACCAATACCGGTATTCTTAGCACTGCGTTGCTCGATAACCTTGTCTAATCCGGCGAAAGCACCGCCACAGATAAACAGGATCTTCGAGGTGTCTACTTGTAAAAACTCTTGCTGAGGATGCTTACGACCACCTTGTGGTGGCACCGAGGCAACAGTCCCTTCAATCAGTTTAAGCAGCGCCTGTTGCACCCCTTCCCCTGACACATCACGAGTGATGGATGGGTTATCTGATTTACGAGAAATTTTATCAATTTCATCAATGTAAACGATCCCGCGCTGAGCCTTCTCGACGTCGTAATCACACTTTTGCAGTAGTTTCTGAATGATATTCTCGACGTCTTCACCGACGTAACCCGCTTCGGTTAACGTTGTGGCATCCGCCATGGTGAATGGTACATCCAATAGGCGTGCCATCGTTTCTGCGAGTAAGGTTTTACCACTGCCCGTTGGACCAATCAGCAAAATATTACTTTTACCGAGTTCGATACCTTCGGTGGTACCCGCGTTGCGAAGACGTTTGTAGTGGTTGTATACCGCTACTGACAATACCTTTTTCGCGTGCTCTTGGCCGATCACATAGTCATCTAGGTGGCTGCGGATCTCTTTTGGAACGGGCAGCTTATCGGACGCGTTGGTTTTTGGCGCGATATCTTTAATTTCTTCCCTGATGATGTCGTTACACAGCTCGACACATTCATCACAAATATAAACAGATGGACCTGCAATTAGCTTGCGTACTTCGTGCTGCGATTTACCACAAAACGAGCAGTACAGCAGCTTGCTAGTCTTTTCGCCGTCTGTTGGTTTATCGGACATTCAGCTACCTCATTCTTTGCGCTACTATTTTTATTCATAGTAGCAAATGTACTTCTTAACAAATATACCAAACTTTACTTATCAATGCGCAGCTGTTTGGCAAATGCGCTCGCGCTTATTTATCGTTACGGCGATCAAAGACCGAATCGATCAGCCCGTACTCAACAGCCGCATCAGCAGTCATGAAGTTATCACGGTCAGTATCACGAGCGATAACATCGAGCGGCTGGCCGGTGTGCTCAGCTAGCAAGCGGTTTAGTTTGTCTTTGATATATAAAATTTCTTTGGCGTGAATCTCAATATCAGACGCCTGGCCCTGGAACCCACCTAATGGTTGGTGAATCATCACACGTGAGTTAGGCAGACAGTGACGCTTACCTTTGGCACCACCAGATAATAAAAACGCGCCCATGCTTGCGGCTTG
Source organism: Pseudoalteromonas sp. CNAT2-18.1 (assembly GCF_022347865.1). Classification (NCBI taxonomy): domain Bacteria; kingdom Pseudomonadati; phylum Pseudomonadota; class Gammaproteobacteria; order Alteromonadales; family Pseudoalteromonadaceae; genus Pseudoalteromonas; species Pseudoalteromonas sp. CNAT2-18.1. Next base: position 116,978 of record NZ_JAKRFR010000006.1, read on the forward strand.
ACCGACGCACAAGGTGCTTACATCTGGCTTGATAAAGTTCATGGTGTCGTAAATAGACATACCAGCGCTTACAGAGCCGCCTGGTGAATTAATATAAAGGTGAATGTCTTTGTCTGGGTTTTCTGATTCAAGGAACAATAGCTGAGCCACAATCAAGTTGGCCATTTGGTCTTCTACTGGGCCAGTTAAGAAAATGATTCGCTCTTTTAGAAGGCGCGAGTAAATATCGAAAGAGCGCTCACCTTTAGCAGTTTGCTCAACTACCATTGGCACTAACGCGTTTAGGGGATCTGTCATACCATTATTCATTATTACTTGATTCCTTAGTGACCGACACAAACTAAAATGGCTCGGTGCTTTGTAAACAAAGCATACGAGCCATTTAAACGTTGCTTTTAGCTTAAGTCAACGACTTATTGAGCTGCCTGCGGGTTCATGATGTCGTCAAACGCAGTTTCAACATCAGTTACTTTCGCGTTGGCTAGTAAAGCATCAATTGCTTGCTCTTCCATCGCTACGTTACGCATTTGCTGCATAAGCTGATCATTTGATTTGTAGTATTCAACTACTTCACTTGGGTCTTCGTATGCAGACGCCATGGTGTTGATAAGCTCTTCTACTTTTGCGTCATCGGCTTCGATTTCGTTCGCTTTGATTACTTCACCAAGCAGTAGGCCGGTTTTAACACGCTTAATTGCTTGCTCTTGGAATAGTTCAGCAGGAAGCTCAGGCATGTTGTTAGCATCGCCACCAAAACGCTGTGCCGCTTGCTTGCGAAGCGCATCGATTTCTTGCTCAACAAGTGCTTTTGGAACGTCCACTTCGTTTTGCTCAAGTAGGCCTTCAATCGCCTGTTCTTTAACCTTGGCTTTAACCGCTTGGTCAAGCTCACGGCTCATGTTTTTCTTCACTTCTTCTTTAAGTGCGTCAACACCGCCTTCGGTAATACCGAACAGCTTAGCAAACTCGTCGTTTAGCTCTGGAAGCTCTTGAACTTCAACTTTCTTCACAGTAATAGTGAACTGCGCCGCTTTACCTTTAAGGTTCTCAGCGTGGTACTCTTCAGGGAAAGTTACGTCAGCAACAACTTCTTCACCGGCTTTCTTGCCAACGATGTTGTCTTCAAAACCTGGGATCATACGACCCTGGCCAAGCTCTAGTGGGAAGTCTTCAGCTTTACCACCTTCAAACTCTTCGCCATCAATAGTGCCAACGAAGTCGATTGTTACACGGTCATTTTCACCGGCTTTGTCATCAGACTCTTTCCAAGAAGCGTGCTGCTTACGAAGTGTCTCTAGCATGTTTTCTAGATCTTCGTCTTTTACTTCAACAGCTGGCTTTTCTACTGCGATTTTGTCTAAACCTTGAAGCTCAACTTCAGGGTAAACTTCGAAAGTCGCTTCGAATTCTAGGTCTTTACCTGTCTCAAGCGTTTTTGGTGCAAATGAAGGTGCACCCGCTGGGTTAATTTTCTCAGAAACGATCGCTTCAATGTAGTTGCGCTGCATTAATTCGCCAGCAACTTCTTGAAGTACAGCAGTGCCGTAACGCTTTTTAATGATAGAAACTGGTACTTTGCCCGGACGGAAACCGTCGATACGTTGAGTTTTAGACAGTTGTTGTAGGCGTTTTTTTACTTCGGTCTCAACGTTCTCTGAAGGAACAGTGATAGTCAGACGGCGCTCAAGGCCTTGAGTCGTCTCAACAGAAACTTGCATGATTTACCTCAATCTTCAAATGTGGCGACTTTGCGCCTTCCTTACATACATGGCGATCAATTAGTTGCTACACCACATTAAGTGCACATTATGCACCTCGGCGATAGCCAGCGATCCCTATGCTTGCACTGCCCTATGGGCACTTACGTTAAACAATAGACGCGGCATTATAACCTAATATTTATAAGAGTCGAGAGCGAGCACCAATAAATTGGGCGTATGGCGCATTGCTGATTACTTTTACAGCAATAAATTGAGGGGATTTGCTAACAATGAATTCTAAGCAACAGCTACGTTGGACTCGCGTCAAAAAAGTAATTACCGCTTGGCGTTAAAGTATCGCTAATGGGGCTGTGTTCAACATGCCACTCTATGAATCTGTACAAAAAGCTGCCTTTAAAAATAAGGTCGGCTAAGAATCTTGGATTAACTGATGTCGGCGAGTAAGAGCGTAGCGATAAACGCAGCAATGCTTTTCATATCTAGCGCAAAACGTTGATGACTGATAAGAGAAAGATGGTGCGGTGTATGTTAGAGAGTTTGAACCTGCGACTGCATGAGGTTATACCCAAACCAAGATGTGTATTTCTGAATATATTTAGAAGTGCTCGGCGATGCAGGATTTGAACCTGCGACTGCATGTGTTCATACCCAAACCAAGATGTGTGTTTCTGAATTTATTTAGAAGTGCTCGGCGATGCAGGATTTGAACCTGCGACTGTATGCAGTTATACCCAAACCAAGATGTGTATTTCTGAATATATTTAGAAGTGGTCGGCGATGCAGGATTTGAACCTGCGACTGCATGTGTTCATACCCAAACCAAGATGTGTATTTCTGAATTTATTAGAAATGGTCGGCGATGCAGGATTTGAACCTGCGACTGAATGGGCTGTACCCAAACCAAGATGCGTATTTCTGAATTTATTTAGAAGTGGTCGGCGATGCAGGATTTAAACCTGCGACTGAATGGGCTGTACCCAAACCAAGATGTGTTTTTCTGAATTTATTAGAAATGGTCGGCGATGCAGGATTTGAACCTGCGACCCCTTGGACCCAAACCAAGTGCGCTACCAAACTGCGCTAATCGCCGATACTGATATGTGTTCTAAATATGAAAATGGTCGGCGATGCAGGATTTGAACCTGCGACCCCTTGGACCCAAACCAAGTGCGCTACCAAACTGCGCTAATCGCCGATAAACATATTGTAGAAAAATGGGGCGACTGATGGGACTTGAACCCACGACAACCGGAATCACAATCCAGGGCTCTACCAACTGAGCTACAGCCGCCACTATAATGGCGCACCCGGAAGGATTCGAACCTTCGACCGACGGCTTAGAAGGCCGTTGCTCTATCCGACTGAGCTACGGGCGCGGTGCAACGAATACTTCTTCGTGCGAACCAAGTGACACTTTCTAAGAAAGTGGTCGGCGATGCAGGATTTGAACCTGCGACCCCTTGGACCCAAACCAAGTGCGCTACCAAACTGCGCTAATCGCCGATACTTGATGCATCATTGAGGACTCTTTACTGACCCCTCGCTGACAACGGGGTGCATAATAGTGATTTGCCCTGACAAGGTCAAACATTTTTTTTCCTTGAACTGCGCGTTTGCTCATTTTTAGGACATAGTGCTGTTGTTTTAGCAATTTTGGTTGATTTTTTATCACCTTAGACCATAAAAGCATGCTAAGCATCCCCCTTTACCTTGGCGGCAAGACGCTTTTCTGCGAAAATATCCGCCAGTTGGTGACGGGAGACCCCAAAATGCCCTCACTAATAATAAAAGTATTTCGTTCACATGTGTTGCTCATGCATAAAAGCAAAAAGCACACTAACCCCAAGGTATAGGTTACCCATGACGGCAAACATCATTGATGGTAAAGCAATTGCGAAGCAAGTGCGTTCGCAAGTGGCTACACGTGTTGCTGCTAGGAAAGAGCAAGGTCTTCGTGCTCCTGGTTTAGCGGTGGTACTAGTTGGGCAAGACCCAGCTAGCCAAGTTTATGTAGGTTCTAAGCGCAAAGCATGCGACGAAGTCGGCTTTGTTTCCAAATCTTACGATCTCCCAGGTGATACCACCGAAGCGCAATTGTTGGCGCTGGTTGACGAGCTCAATGCCGACAAAGAAGTTGATGGTATTTTAGTACAACTTCCTCTACCTGAAGGTCTGAACGCAGAGAAAGTACTAGAGCGCATTACCCCTCATAAAGATGTCGATGGCTTTCACCCTTATAACATTGGCCGCTTAGCACAACGTATGCCGGCATTGCGCCCATGTACACCAAAGGGGATCATTACCTTATTAGATTCCACTGGGGTTCGTTATAAAGGCATGCATGCCGTGGTCGTTGGCGCGTCGAATATTGTTGGCCGCCCCATGTCATTGGAGCTGCTGCTCGCTGGCTGTACCACTACCGTTTGTCACAAGTTCACCCAGGACCTTGAGCAACACGTTCGTCGTGCCGATTTACTTGTTGTGGCAGTAGGCAAACCTGAGTTTATTCCTGGTGAATGGGTGAAAGACGGCGCTTTAGTGATTGATGTTGGCATCAACCGTCTTGATAATGGCTCTTTGGTTGGCGATATTGCCTATGAGGCTGCGAGTCAACGTGCCAGTTACATCACGCCCGTGCCCGGCGGTGTTGGCCCAATGACGGTGGCGAGCCTAATAGAAAATACCCTTGAGGCCTGTGAGAACTATCACAGCGACTGACAGCCAGTGTCAATATGAAAGAAAAGCCAGCTTAATGCTGGCTTTTTTGTGCTTATTTCCCTTGCCTTGGTTGGGCTGCCACCACCGGTCTGAGCCGCTGTTTTGCTAAGTTAACACCCTGTGGCAGTACCGAGAACATGATCATCAACGCCATCAAGGCATATTGCCAACCTTGGTAATGTTCAGCGAGCAAAATTACCGCTGTTACTATGCCTGCTATTGGGTTGGCAATGGTGCCAAAGGTAAATTCCACCACCGTCATACGCCCTAAGAGCCAAACGTACAAGGTGTAAGCAAGTGCTGTATTAGGAACGATAAGCCAGAACAAAGCGATCCATTGCTTTGCCGTCATAGGCTCACTAAGCGGTATATACGCATCGGGGGTAAATATGCTGGCTTGCACTGCGGCGGCTATGAGCAGCGCAGTGCCGCCAATAATTAACTGCCAGGTGAGCACGGTCCACCAATGAATATGCATACTCACGGTTTGCACTAGCGAGCTACCAATGACAATACACAACAACGCCCCAGCTAAAGCAGCAAGCCCTAGGAGGCTCAATTCGACATGCTGAGGGTCAAACAATAACCAAGCGATGGTAACAATGGCCACAGCACATAGCGATTGCACGGCAGTTGGGCGCTGACCTTTAACAACCCAAGTATAAATCATCGCCACCACCGGCACCGAGACCATGCCTACACCGGCAATGGCTGCTGGCAAATTCACCGCCATAACAAAAATAAAAGCAAAAAACAGAGCAATATTGACCAAAGCGAGCACTGTTAGCCCCCGCCATTGCCGACCTTTAGGGAGCGACGGCTTTATCAACCAAAGCAGTACCCCTGCAGGCAAGGCGCGTAAAGCACCGAGAAGAATTGGCGGCCAATCTGGGGTGGCGTACTTAGTGACCGCATAAGTGGTGCCCCATAAAAATGCGGGGATCATTGCCAGTAGAATATTCATCAACGCTCCATAGTTATATTCAGCGCGAACAGGGTAAAACCTCAACTAAGATTGAGGTCAATGGAAAAATCACCACTTAAAGGCAACGTTCAAAAAACAAAGAACTGAGTGTGCAGCCAACCATGGTGAGAGAAAAAGAGTGACGTAAAAACGAAAACGCCGCGCCTAAGCGCGGCGTTTAATTAACATAAACGCTTAGGCCTTACGCCATGTAGTTTTACCAGCGGAGTCCTCGAGTACCACTCCCATGGCCGTAAGCGCATCACGAGCGGCGTCTGCCTCAGCCCAATCTTTATCAGCACGAGCCTGATTACGTTTGGCGATCAACGCTTCAATTTTTTGCGTTTCATCATCGTCTTGCTCACCTTGTAAAAAGGCAGCAGGGTCTTGCTGGGCAATACCTAACACTTCAGCCAGCTTAATTAAGATATAGGCATGCTCACCTGCACCTTGCTCATCTTGGCCTTTTAGGCGGTTTACTTCCTTCGCCAACTCAAACAGCACAGGCAAGGCTTCAGGGGTATTGAAGTCGTCATTCATGGCTTGCTCAAAACGCGCTACCAACGGATGACCGTCCAGTTCAACAGCAACAGGCTGAACATCACGTAGAGCGGTATATAAGCGCTCCAACGATGAGCGCGCCTGCTCGAGATTCTCTTGCGAGTAGTTCAACTGACTCCGGTAGTGGCCGTTTATAAGGAAATAGCGTACGGTTTCGCGGTCGTAGGCTTTGAGTACTTCGCGTACGGTAAAGAAGTTGCCTAATGACTTAGACATTTTTTCTTTGTTGACCTGAACCATGCCGGTATGGATCCAAGTTTTAACGTAGCGACCATTATTGGCGCAGCATGACTGAGCGATTTCATTCTCATGGTGTGGAAACTGCAAATCAGAGCCACCGCCGTGAATATCAAAATACTCACCTAGGTGTTTTGAACTCATAGCTGAGCATTCAATATGCCACCCTGGACGCCCCTCACCCCAAGGTGAAGACCAACTAGGCTCACCCGCTTTAGCCTTTTTCCACAACACAAAATCTAAGGGGTCGTCTTTACCTGCTGCGACATCAACACGCGCGCCCGCTTGTAACATCTCTAAGTCTTGCTGCGACAGCTTGCCGTACTCTTTAAAGGTGGATACATCAAATAAGACATCGCCACTATCGGCAACATAGGCATGCTCTTTGTCGATAAGCCGCTCGATCATCGCAATGATGTCATCCATGTGCCCGGTAACGGTAGGCTCTATATCGGCATCAAGAATATTTAAGGCACGAAAGTCTTCGTGCATCGCGGCGGTCATCCGCTCTGTTAAGGCGTTAATAGGCTCATTGTTGTCATTAGCACGGGTAATGATTTTATCATCAACATCGGTGATATTACGCACATAAGTGACATCGTAACCGAGATAGCGGAGGTAACGATTCATCACATCGAAGGAAACATAGGTGCGCGCATGACCAACATGGCAATAGTCATAGATAGTGATGCCACACACATACATGTCTACTTTATTCTCGTTCAGTGGAGTAAAGCGTTCTTTTTGACGTGAAAGTGTGTTGTATATCTGCAACATTGCAATATGATCCTATCGTTATATTAATGGCGCTATCTTACCACTGCCCCGACTATCTCGCCACACGCAAGACCTCTGAAAATAACAAAAATAAAGCCTTTAGGGCAGTGTCATTGCTTGGTGCATTGTCTGATCCGCTACCCTACTATAAAATAGGCCCCTAATTATTAAATCAGAGACTCATCATGGTTGTACTAGATACCAACTTTGGCACGATTAAAATCGCGCTGTTTGCTGACAAAGCCCCTGTAACGGTTGAAAACTTTTTGAACTACGCCAAATCTGGATTTTATGACGGCACTATTTTCCACCGTGTCATCGACGGTTTTATGGTTCAAGGCGGCGGTTTTGCTCCGGGCATGGAACAGAAAAAAGTGCAGTCACCGATCAAAAACGAAGCCAATAACGGGTTGAGCAACAAAAAAGGCACGCTGGCCATGGCTCGCACCCCAGATCCACACTCAGCGACGGCACAATTCTTCATTAATGTGAATGACAATGACTTCCTTAACTTCAGCAGTGAAACTCCACAAGGCTGGGGTTATTGCGTGTTTGCCGAAGTCGTTGAAGGCATGGATGTAGTGGAGAAAATTAAAGACGTTGCAACTGGCAGCGCCGGCTTCCACCAAGACGTCCCCCTGGAAGATGTAATCATCAACAAAGTCATTGTTGAATAACTTATAGGCGCGCCTCGCGCGCCACCTTACTATCTGGACGCCTATGTCACGCACCTTGTTTATTGCCGACCTCCACCTCAGTAGCAACCAACCAGAGATCACAGATGCTTTTTTCGACTTCCTTGATAAAGAAGTAGATCAGCAAGTAGATGCCTTATACATATTAGGGGATTTCTTCGAGGTTTGGGTGGGCGACGATGCCAGTGACGCATTCAGTGATGATATTGCCGCTCGGCTTAAACAACTCGCAGACCAAGGTATTGCCATTTACTTTACCCATGGCAATCGCGACTTTCTACTTGGTCAACGTTATGCGCAAAAAGCTGGCATGACACTGCTTGCAGAGCAAACGGTGATAGACCTATATGGGACACCGGTGTTGCTATTGCATGGCGATGAAATGTGCACACAAGATCTTGAATATCAGCGCTTTCGGCGCAAAAGCCGAGGTTGGTGGTGGCCGCGATTGATGCTCGCGATGCCGCTTTGGTATCGCCGTCGTGTGGCGAAAAAGGCCCGTGCGAAAAGTAAACAAAGCCAACAGCACAAGGCCATCGAAATTCTTGATGTGGAGCGCTCAGCAGTACTTGATACCTTTTCGAAACATCAAGTAAGGATCATGATCCACGGCCACACTCACCGCCCAGCAGTGCATCATTACAGTCAAGAGCAAACCCGTATCGTCCTCGGTGATTGGTACGAGCAAAGCTCTTTTCTAGTGGTTGATAAACAGCATATGCGGCTGCACTATGGCGACCATGCTGATACGCTTACACAGTGGCAACAGGCTGACTAACTCGCGCTCGCTGAGTTTCAAACTATACTTGCTCTAATGAACGATTGCCCAATGTTGCGATAGGAGCAAAGTATGGTCTTGCGTGCACTTTTAAGCGCACTCGTGTTTATACTCAGTCAGCACACACATGCATTGGAGCGTTTAGAGCTCGCCACCGAACCTTTCCCACCTTATTTTTCCAGTACTTTGTATCAACATGGCTGGATGGCCCATTTAGTCAGTGAAGCTTTCCGAAGCCAAAATATAGTTGTGCGTATTCATTTTACGCAGTGGTCTCGGGCCTTACGAGGGACAAAGAAAGGGAAATATTCGGCCGTATTAGGCGCATATAAAACCACGGCGCGGCAGCAAGACTTTGTTTTTAGCGCCGCACTGGCAAAAGCCCATAGTGGATTTTTCCGCCATGCAAAGAGCAATCGTGATTTTACTGGCGACTTAGCGTTAGTCGCACAAGACCCGATTGCCGTTGGTCGCGACTATGGTGAAGAGCAACTGCTCATAAACTATGGCGGCATCGACTACGTTGAGTTGCCCAATCTGAGCAAAGCCTTGCAATTACTCGAACGCCGACGAATTAGCTGGGTGCTCGGTCCGCAAGAAGTGGGTGAACATATTATTCGTGAATTAGCACTCTCTGAGCATTTGATGTTTGATTCACCGGCGTTGAGCGAAAACACCTTACATTTAGCCTTCGCCCGCCAACACCCTCTTAGCCATTATCACCTAAAGGCGTTTCGCAGCGGCATGCAAAGTCTACTCAAACAAGGTCGGGTGGCGGATATATTGGCACAGCACCCTTTGCCGCCACCGCAGCAACAAGCAGTACTAAGTTTACTTAAACAGCACTATCTTGATACTGGCGCACCAGAGTGAAATTTAAAATCTGGGTCTGGAGATGAAATAAGTTCCGCCTCTACTTCACCAAAAAAAGCGATGCGGGCACTGATATCTTCACCTGCTATTTGCTCGCCAAGGCTCAAGTAATCTTGATAATGGCGCGCTTCTGAGCGCAATAAGGAGATGTAGAATTCTCCCAGTTGCTTATCAACATGGGGGGCCAACATAGCAAAGCGCTCGCATGAGCGTGCTTCGATATAAGCGCCGCAAATCAATTTATCGATCAGCGCCTGCGGCTCGTAGGTGCGCACATGTCGCAACAAGCCCTTGGCGTAGCGGCTGGAGGTAATTTTATCGTATTCAATACCACAGGCTTGCATAATCTCTAACACTTGATAAAAGTGGTGCAATTCTTCTTTAATGAGTAACACCATTTTATCGATCAGCTCTTGGCCATAAGGGGTGTCTGACTTGGGCATCATCGATTTGTTTAAGCGGTTATAGTCAGCCAGCTCTCGCCAATCCCCCACCTGGCGGTAGGTAAAATCTTCGTATGGTTTGAGCCAAGCCAACAGCGCTTCTGCACTTTGCTCATCCACCGCATAACGACGAATTAAGTACATGGCGCTTTGTGCCGCTTTCAACTCACAAATAAGGTGATCGGTCAAAATTACCGTTAAGTTCTCTGGCTTTTTTGCTTGCTGCAGCCATGCATCCGGTGTCTGACATTGTAAAAATGCGTTGATCGGTTCTAAGAGTTGTTGGTACTTCGCTAACATAGAATTGTAATACTAACCGCTAATGCCGACCATTTTACCATACTGATTTTACCATGGGGCTTTCTTGACAAATTCTTTGCTCTGAACGATACCTTAATTAAGGCTGGTGAAAAATAATACAGCCATAACAACCAGTTTATTTAAGGGGCACACCTATGATTTTGAACCATCTTTGGGGCTTATACGCCCACCCAGTGGAAGAGTGGCAAACGATTGATAATCGCCACGAAAGTTTACTTTACAGCTTATCGCATATTCTCCTCATCGCCTGTATTCCCAGTGCAATGGGCTACTACTCCGGCGTACACTTAGGCTGGCATGTCGGCACGGGCGATGCCGTATTTCTTACTCACAACAGCGCCATGCTGATAGCTGTGGCTATGTATGTTGCTCTGATTGTCGGGGTTTTTGCACTTGCATACCTGGCCCACTGGATGGCAAAAACCTTTGGCGCCGAGCCAACTTTTACGCAGACCTTAGAGCTTGCGGCGTATACCTCTACTCCCGTGTTTATGGCCGCGTTTGCAGCCTTCTACCCTACTTTATGGTTTATCGTGTCTGTGGGCATTGTCGCGGTTGGCTACTCGGTGTATTTACTCTACACAGGTGTTCCTATCTTGATGCATATTCCTCATGAACGAGGCTTTATTTACGCCAGCTCTGTAGTGACATGTGGTTTGGTGTTACTCGTTATTATTCTTGCCGCTACCGCAATTTTGTGGACTAACGGGATTGTCTCGCCGGTCTTCAGTTAGCAGTGTGAGGGCAATAAAAAAGGAGCCTTTGGCTCCTTTTTTATTGCTCTTTAACCACAGTTAGTCATCTTGCGAATCGCTATCTTGGTTGTGTAATTCCAAGCTCGATGACATGGCTTGCTCTCGCACTGATTTGGCAGCATCGTTACGCAACTCATCAATACGATTTAGGTAGTCCTGATTGATGTCGCCCGTAACATAATTGCCATCAAAAACAGAGGTCTCAAAACGACTAATTTCTGGATTTTCCTGAGACACTGCAGCCACCAAGTCGTCCAACGATTGATAAATCAGGCCATCTGCGCCGATGCTGGCATTGATATCTTCTACTTCACGTCCATGGGCAATTAGCTCTGCCGCTGAAGGCATATCGATACCATAGACGTTAGGGAAGCGCACCTCGGGTGCTGCTGAAGCAAAATAAACGTTCTTAGCGCCGGCTTCTCGGGCCATCTCTACAATTTGCGCTGAGGTGGTGCCACGGACAATAGAGTCATCAACCAGCAATACATTTTTACCTTTGAACTCACGATCTATCGCGTTAAGTTTGCGGCGCACTGACTTCTTACGCAGCTCTTGCCCAGGCATGATAAAGGTCCGGCCGATATAGCGGTTTTTAACAAAGCCTTGGCGATAAGGTAAATCCAATACCGAAGCAATTTCTAGGGCGATATCACAGGATGTTTCAGGGATGGGGATCACCACATCAATGTCTTTGTCAGCCCATTCACGGTTAATTTTTTCGCCTAGTTTGGTGCCCATATTAACGCGAGTAGCGTACACCGACATATTGTCGATGGTGGAATCCGGTCGCGCAAAATAAACGAACTCAAACAAACAAGGGTTTTGTACCGACTTATCTGCACACAGTTGCGAATACAGTTGTCCATCCTCGGTTACGTAAATGGCCTCACCTGGTGCCACATCACGAATCACCTCAAAGCCGTCAGTATCCAGTGCCACGCTCTCTGAAGAGAACATGTACTCGGTGCCTTTTTCGGTTTCACGTTTTCCGAAAATCAGCGGACGAATGCCATGGGGGTCACGAAAAGCAACGATGCCATGACCGATAATCATCGCCATGGTGGCATACCCACCCACTACTTTTGAGTTAACCTCAGAAACCGCAGCGAAGATATCTTCTGGTGCCAAGTGCAGCTTGTCAGATTTGCTGAATTCATGCGCAAGAATATTCAAGAGAATTTCTGAATCAGAGGTCGTGTTAACGTGACGTCGCGCTTCGGTAAATAGCTGTTCTTTTAGCTGCTCGGCATTAGTCAGGTTGCCGTTGTGCGCCATGGCGATGCCAAAAGGCGAGTTAACATAAAAGGGCTGTGCCTCTGCAGAGCTTGACGTACCTGCGGTAGGGTAACGTACATGGCCGATGCCAATATTTCCCTGCAGACGTTTCATATGTCTAGTATGGAACACATCCTTAACTAGACCATTGGCTTTACGCAGACTAAAGGTATTATTGTCTATGGTAATAATACCGGCCGCGTCTTGGCCTCGGTGTTGCAAAACAGTCAAGCCGTCATACAGCGCCTGATTGACGGGCGATGTTCCGACTATACCAACGATACCACACATTAAAATTTCCTCGCCGATTAACGGTTAGCTGAATTTAAAAAGCTTGAATTGTGTTCGAGATAGTCAAAAAACCACTCAATCACAAAGCCAAATTCAGGGATTAGTCGAGATGCGCTCCACCAGTCGGTGTTTGGGGCTCCGGTAAAGGCATCCAGGAAGAAGAGTATGGCGCTCACGACTAACACGCCACGTAAAGCACCAAACACGATTCCAAATACGCGATCGGTGCCCGACAACCCAGTGCGCTGCACTAGTTCGCCTAAAATATAGTTTAGCAATCCGCCTAAAAGCAACGTAGAGAAAAATAATATGGCTATCGCTGCTGCATTTCTTAAAAGGGGTTCTGAAATATTGGTAAGGTAGGAAGCTAAATAGGGGTAAAATAAACTGGAGACAAAAAACGCGGCGGCCCATACGGCTAACGACATTGACTCTTTAACAAAGCCACGCACTAAACCAATTATGGTGGACAGTGCAATAATGCCGGCAATGGCGTAATCAACCCAGATCATAATAACCACTAGTCGTTTATTTGGGGCGCATTCTAACGGAGCGAGGCACTAAATACCAGATCATTTTGTCACTTGGAATTGAGTGATACGCCCTTTTAAGTTAGTGAGCTTTTGCAACTGGGGGAGTTGCTTTTCCAAGGTTGCCTTATCCAATTCAGGCCCCACTAACACTTTCGTCAATTCGCCATTTGGGGTCTTCACCGGGCGGGTAAATACATTAAAACCGGCATCTTTAAGCTTTTTGCTCAAGGCATCCACGCTACCTTGGCGAGAGAAGGCCCCCAACTGCACCACGTAGGCCATTTCTTTTAACGCACTCTGTTGTGGGCGGGTCAATGGCTCATCTTTGGTTAAGGTGTTAACCGTGACCGTATCATTGCGCTCGGTAACCTGCTGCGCACTTTGTTCATCAGCCCCGCTTTGAGTATCACCACGCTGTTGCAACTTATCGTCATCGGCTGCCAGTTCTTCGCTTTTGGCATCATCAGGCAGTGGTGCGCTATCGGCTTTTTCCGATAACGCTTCTTGCAGATCAATAGACTTAAACTCAGGGCGCTCTGGGATGGCTTTAAACCCTTCTTTGTAGCGCACTTTATCGCCATCAAGGATATTGGGAATAAAAACGACCGCAGCGACGACGACAATAATGGTTCCCACTAAGCGGTTTATAAACCCTGAGTTCACTGTTACGCCCTCTCGTTATCAAAAAAGGTGATTGCTTGTGCTACAGTGTAAAACGATCCGAATATAATCAAAAGGCTTTGCGCACAAAGTTGTGGTAAAACAGCGCGCATTGCGTCACTGACCTGCTCATATGTTCCTTCAACCTTGACAGACTGTGTCATTTTGGCTGTTAATTGCTGTGCACTCAACCCGCGCGGATTATCTAATCCAGCTACGTGCCAATGAGTAACCACCGGTGCCATCGCGGTAATCACGTCGGCATGCTCTTTATCACCCAGCATGCCGATAATGGCATGTATTGTCTTACCCTGTGCCTGAAGGCTCTGTAAACGTGTGGCTAAATAACGGGCTGATTCTCGGTTATGGGCCACATCAGTATAGACCAAGGGCTCCTTACTCAGTTGTTGAAAGCGCCCTTTTACCTGAAGTTGTTTCAAACAATCAGCTATGTCTGTTACCGCCGGTAATAAATCTAGTTTTGCTAACACACTCAATGCGGTAGCGGCATTTTGCGCCGGAATAGCGGGTTTAGCAAAGGTCAGCGACAGCTTGCCCATCTGCCAATTGAAGGTTGCTTCATCTTCGGTAAAAATAAAGTCGCGCTTAGACAGGCACAAATCGGCATTAATTTGCTCGCCATAATCCATCACAGTGTGGGGGATATCTAAGTCACCCACCACTGCGGGTACATTGCTACGAAAAACCCCCGCCTTATCATAACCAACCAGTTCACGGGTATCACCGAGGTACTCTTTATGATCGAGATCGACGGTAGTGATCACGCTCGCGACTGGATTAACTATATTGGTGGCGTCGTAACGTCCCCCAAGCCCTACTTCCAAGAGCACATAATCCACCGCTTCGCGTTTAAAAATTGCCAGCGCTGCCAAGGTGCCATATTCAAAATAGGTAAGTGGCACATCGCCTCGTCCTTGCTCGAGACTGTTAAAGGCATCAACATGGTATTGATCGTCAAGCTCGGCGCCATTGATGCGGACCCGCTCGTTATAGCGAATAAGATGAGGAGAGGCATAGGTGCCCACGGAATATCCTTGGCTCAGTAATAGCTTTTCCAAGCATTGTGCGGTGGTGCCTTTACCATTGGTGCCGGCAATTAAAATTACTTTGCTAGGGGTATGAACAAGGCCCATCTTATCGGCAACGTTCTGCACGCGCTCAAGGCCCATTTCGATGTTAGCAGGATGGATTTGCTCTAAATAACAAAGCCAATCATCAAGGCTTGACGATTGGCTCGGTATGGAATCTGACATAGGTTGTAAGTTTCTAGGTTACCGAGAAATTTACGCTACTCTATGCTCTTGTTCGGTAGAAGGCAAGTTCATTAGCTTAGCCAATAAACGCGCCACAGTGTCGCGCATTTCGCGGCGATCAACGATCATGTCGATAGCACCATGCTCTAATAAGAACTCACTGCGCTGGAAGCCCTCTGGGAGAGTTTCACGTACTGTTTGTTCAATAACTCGTGGGCCGGCAAATCCAATCAGTGCTTTGGGCTCAGCAATATTCACATCACCTAGCATAGCTAAAGAAGCCGATACACCCCCCATTGTTGGGTCAGTCAGTACGGAAATAAAAGGCAGCCCTTTTTCACTCATTTTTGCTAACGCGGCACTGGTTTTAGCCATTTGCATCAACGACATCAATGCTTCTTGCATGCGTGCACCGCCTGATGCAGAAAAGCACACCAACGGCATATTATGCTCTAAGCACACATTGACGGCTTCAACGAAGCGGGCGCCAACAACAGAGCCCATTGAGCCACCCATGTAGGCAAACTCAAACGATACCGCCGCAACAGGAATGCCTTTAAGTTGCCCTTTCATAGCGACTAAGGCGTCTTTCTCGCCACTGCTTTTGTTCGCAGCGCTGATACGGTCTGAATATTTTTTTGAGTCTTTAAACTTCAGTACATCTTTTGGCTCATGCTGCTCACCGAGCTCGGCGCGCCCAGCGTCATCGAGAAATAGCTCTAAACGTTTACGGGCGCTGATACGCATGTGGTGATCACATTTCGGGCATACGTTCATGGCTTTTTCTAATTCTGCTTTGTACAGAATCGAATCGCACGACGTACACTTAGCCCACACCCCTTCTGGAATTTCTTTCTTGCCAGAAGATTTTGTGGTTTTTGGTAAGATTTTTTCTAACCAGCTCATTGGCAACTCTCTTAATGCTTGTCAGGACCGGGGCGGATTGAGCACCCCAAAATTAGCCGATAAATTAGCACAATTAAAACATGAAATTAGTTGCTTAGATATAAAAAACTGGTCGGCGTAGTCCATTTACACCTACCATTCACCCCTTTTTATTAGCTCTTTGGAGGCTCGTTATCGGGTAAAAAAAGCGGTCCCAGTGGCGTGCTGGGAATTTGCCACTGCTCGGGATAGTCCACGTCCACCAAATATAAACCATTAGGCTTAGCGGTTGCACTGGCTTGGGTGCGGTCTTTAATAGCCAATAAATGCTGCATCCATTGCGGCTCTTGCTCACCAACCCCAATGTCCATCAAGCACCCGGTAATATTACGCACCATATGATGTAAAAAGGCATTGGCCTTGATATCAACAACGATGTAATCACCGATGCGCTCAACAAATAGATGGTGGATATTACGAAATGGCGTGTTGGACTGGCAATGCACCGCCCGAAACGAGGTGAAATCTTGCTCGCCGAGCATATACGCACAGGCCGCTTGCATGCGTGTTTCATCCAGCGGGTGATGATAATGAGTCACCCCAGAGCGCAAAATCCCTGGCCGATAGGGGTGATTATAAATCACATAACGATAACGTCGTGCGGTGGCACTAAAACGGGCATGAAAATCATCAGCGGTTGGCATTGCATAGCGCACGGCGATGTCATCAGGCAACTGCGAGTTCATACCTAGGGTAAAAGCGCCCATATCACGCTCAGCATGGGTATCAAAGTGCACAACCTGACCGGTGGCATGAACGCCGGCGTCGGTACGCCCTGCACAAGTAATATCCACAGGATGATTACAAATACGGGACAACGCAGTTTCAATTTCCGCTTGGATACTGCTGACATGAGATTGACGCTGCCAGCCACTGTAGCGGGCACCATTGTATTCGATTCCTAAAGCGACGCGCATTGATACTCTTAGCTCAATAAAATTTTCGGCATTTTAAACGCTCTGCGGGCAAATAGCTAATGCTGAGGGTAATGAGGCTCCCGAAGGGAGCAAGCTTGCCCATAGACAAGCAGTTAATACAAAAAATGCGCAGACACTTTGCCTGCGCATTTATCATCTCGCGGCTGAGCTTAACACGCTAGCGTTTCAGACGTTCCTGCAAGGCTTGCGCCTCTTTATGGAGCGACTGCGGGCCATTATCAAGCACGTCTTGTAGCGCTTCGAGGGCTGAATCAACATCATCAATTTCGATATAAGCCCTCGCTAAATCCAATTTAGCGCTGAAACCGCCGTCTTCACTATCAACATCGGTCTTTTGCGAGTCGTCGAGCATGTCATCAAACTCACCCAAGCCCACATCCATATCGACTTCATCATAGGGTTCGTTATCAGGCTCTGAGTCATCACTCTGCTCGAGCAGGTCATCAATATCAAGATAGTCCGGCTCTGCTGCGCCACTGTCGTCTTCGTTCGCGTCTGCGACCGCGTCTGCGACCGCGTCATCATCCGCGTCAAAGTCACTATCGGCGAGCAAACTCTGCAGATCAAGGTCGTTATCTTGCGGTTCACCGATCACATCTTCATCTGGCTCAGCAAGTTCGTTGAGCAGAGCATCAAAATCGGTCTGCGTTAAGTCAGCAAGGAAATCCTCATCGAGCTGACTGTCGTCGAGTTGTTCGTCACCATCGATATCGTCATCTAGAGAGTCATCCATCAGTGCGCTTAACTCATCGTCAAGGTCACCATCCAAATCACTGGAGAGATCGAGCTCTTCATCTCCCTCTTGAGCCATCGCTTCGCTGAGTTGCTGCTCAGCTTCACTACTAAATGGCTCATCGAGTTCAAGCTCGGGATAGTCATCTAGCTGCTGGCTAGGATGTTCAACATCCCCCATTTGTGGCTCTTGAGAGCTAACAGGCTCAACGTCCGATGCATCTTCATCTTCAAGCAGCGGATCGTCGCCTAAGTCAAGTTCGAGATCCGGCTCATCAAAATCAGCAAAGTCTGCTTCAAGTAGCTCTTGGTCGGCACTTTCGTCAATTAAATCTTCATCACTTGCATCCGGTTGCGCTTGCTCTTCTATTTCAAGCTCTGGTGCATCAGCAAGTAAGTCATCACCATCGAGGTCATCACCCTCTTCTAATACGAGTTCTGGCTCCGGTTCAGCGTCTCCCTCTTCATCAGCCGCTTGCTCATCGCGAGGTGCGTCATCAAGGAGATCGTCGCCGTCTAAGTCGTCATCTTCTTCCAGCGCGAGTTCTGGCTCCGGTTCAGCGTCACCCTCTTCATCTGCCGCTTGCTCGTCGCCAGGAGCATCATCAAGGAGATCGTCGCCGTCTAAATCGTCATCTTCTTCCAGCGCGAGCTCTGGCTCCGGTTCAACGTCACCCTCTTCATCAAGAGTCTGCTCATCGCGAGGTGCATCATCAAGGAGATCGTCGCCGTCTAAGTCGTCATCTTCTTCCAGCGCGAGCTCTGGCTCCGGTTCAATGTCCCCCTCTTCATCAAGAGTCTGCTCATCGCCAGCGGATTCACCAAGAAGATCGTCGCCGTCTAAGTCATCATCTTCTTCCAGCGCGAGCTCTGGGTCCGGTTCAACGTCACCTTCTTTATCAGGAGTCTGCTCATCGTCAGCGGCTTCACCAAGAAGATCGTCGCCGTCTAAGTCATCACCTTCTTCCAGCGCAAGCTCTGGCTCCGGCTCAACGTCACCCTCTTCATCTGCCGCTTGCTCGTCGCCAGGAGCATCATCAAGGAGATCGTCGCCCTCTAATTCGTCATCTTGTTCCAGCGCGAGCTCTGGCTCCGGTTCAATGTCCCCCTCTTCATCAATAGTCTGCTCATCGCCAGAGACATCTTCGAGGAGATCGTCGCCGTCTAAGTCGTCATCTTCTTCCAATGCGAGTTCTAGTTCCGACTCAACGTCACCCTCATCACCTGCCGCTTGCTCATCGCTAGGGGCGTCATCAAGGAGATCGTCACCATCTAATTCGTCATCTTCTTCCAATGCGAGTTCTGGCTCCGGCTCAGCGTCACCCTCGTCATCGAGAGTCTGCTCATCGCCAGGGATACCTTCAAGAAGGTCATCGCCGTCTAAGTCGTCATCTTCTTCCAATGCGAGTTCTGGCTCCGGTTCAACGTCACCCTCTTCATCAGCTGCTTGCTCATCGCCAGGAGCGTCATCAAGGAGATCGTCGCCGTCTAAATCGTCATCCTCTTCCAATGCGAGCTCTGGCTCCGGCTCAACGTCACCATCGAGATCATCTTCTACAGCGTCTTGCTCGTCCGCAGCGTTTTCATCCATCAGCTCATCGATATCAACATCGCTCTCATCAGCATCAGCCGCTGACTCTTCTACCGCTTCATCGAGCAGGCTATCAACATCAAGGTCCTCTTCTTCAGCGCCTTGCTCGTCTGCGGCGTTTTCATCCATCAGTTCATCGATATCAACATCGCTTTCATCGGCATCGGCCGCTGACTCTTCTGCCGCTTCATCAAGCAGACTATCAACATCAAGGTCATCTTCTTCAGCGCCTTGCTCGTCTGCGGCGTTTTCATCCATCAGCTCATCAATATCAACATCGCTTTCATCGGCATCTGCTGCTGGTGCTTCTGTCGCTTCATCGAGCAGGCTATCAACATCAAGCTCATCTTCTTCAGCGCTTTGCTCGTCTGCGCCGTTTTCATCCATCAGCTCATCGATGTCGACATCGCTTTCATCCGCCTCAGCCGCTGGCGCTTCTGCCGGTTCATCAAGCAGGCTATCAACATCAAGCTCATCTTCTTCAGCGCCTTGCTCGTCTGCGCCGTTTTCATCAATCAGCTCATCGATGTCGATATCGCTTTCATCGGCATCTGCTGCTGGCGCTTCTGCCGCTTCATCGAGTAGGCTATCAACATCAAGGTCATCTTCTTCAGCGCTTTGCTCGTCTGCGGCGTTTTCATCAATCAGCTCATCGATATCGACATCGCTTTCATCGGCATCTGCTGCTGCCGCTTCATCGAGTAGGCTATCAACATCAAGGTCATCTTCTTCAGCGCTTTGCTCGTCTGCGCCGTTTTCATCAATCAGCTCATCGATGTCGACATCGCTTTCATCGGCATCTGCTGCTGGCGCTTCTGCCGCTTCATCGAGTAGGCTATCAACATCAAGGTCATCTTCTTCAGCGCCTTGCTCGTCTGCGCCGTTTTCATCAATTAGCTCATCGATATCGACATCGCTTTCATCGGCATCTGCTGCTGGCGCTGCTGCCGCTTCATCGAGTAGGCTATCAACATCAAGGTCATCTTCTTCAGCGCTTTGCTCGTCTGCGGCGTTTTCCTCTAGTAAGTCATCGACATCGAAATCGTCATCCGCCGGCTCGGACTGCGTTTCATCAACAAGCTCATCAATATCGAAGGTGTCATCCCCTGACTCGGCATCTGTCTGCTCGAGCTGTTCGTCAGCCAACTCTTCAGACAATGCGGCCATCGCCTCATCGCTATCATCGCTCGCTTCTTCACCGTTAGCGTTTGCCTGTGACTCGTCTTCGCTATCATCGGTGGCAAATAAGTCGTCAATATCTTCATCGCTAAGAATATCGCTATCTGGTTCATTTTCTTCTGGCACATCAACACTGATGTCATCGCCAGGGGCATCAAAATTTTGCTGTAATACCGCTTCTTCTTGGCTCACTTCAGTATCAGACTCATCGTCAAATACCACGTCATCATCAAGTAAGCCGTCTAACTCGTCTTGGTCTAACAGTGAGTCGATATCGTCAGCCCCATCACCGCCTTCATCTAAAATATCGTCGCTTTGATCAAGGAAGTCGTCATCGTCTAACTGAATGCCCGGCTCATCTAACGCATCATCGGGGTCATCGAGCGGTAAATCATCAAGGCTGTCGTCTAAACTGTCGTCATCCGCACCTAAATCTAGGTCATCGATACCGGCCTCAGGTTGAGTTTGCATTTGCGGCGTCGGTGTTTGTGGTAGGAATTCATCGTCGTCGCTTGGCTCAGGCTCTTTTGCTGACTGGCGTTTCTTTAAAATGAAAATAATTAACCCGAGCACGGCTAATGCTGGAATAGTCATCATCAAAACTAATTTCAGCCACGTTGGGATGCCTTCGAGCGCACTTTGTTCTTGCTGCGCTTGCTGTAACTTCTGCTGCGCCATGGCCTCACGTTCAGCCAGTATTTGTTGCAGCTGGCGCTGCAACTCTGCGTCCTTTTCGTCAAGCTGATCTTTGACTGTGGCAAGTTGTTCGCTGATCTTCTCAAGTTGCGATTTCAGCTGACGATTCTCAGTCAATATCGCCTCTACATCGGTCACAGACGACTTGAACTGCTCTTGTAGCTCCACCAAACGCTCGCCTTGTAAACGCTTAAGCTGCTCTAATTCGCTTTTCAGTTCCGTTTTGGCTTTTTCGACATCTTCTTGACGCGCCGACGTGGTTTTTTTCGCGACCAAATCGATTTCATTACTATTGAGCGTGCCGTTTTTAATTTTTTCCCACAAACGGTCATCTTGCTCAGACTTTTGTCGTGCCTGAGCCGGGTCAATAGTACGAATTTCATTTAACGAGGGAATACGCAAATATGCGCCATCGCGCATGTGGTTAAGGTTTTTGTCTAAAAATGAGTCGGGGTTTTTCTCGTAAAGGGCAACCATTACTTGATACATGGTCACTGAGTTGTCGGGACGCACCTTGGCAGCGATTCGCCACAAGGTGTCAGTTGGTTTAATGGGTCCGATAGAGCGGCCTTGAGCACCATAGTCGACCCCTTTAGGACCACGAATTTCAGTGCTTTGCGCACTCGTGCCAGCCGCTACTAGGGTCGCGACAACAAAAACCAGTGTAACTAAACCGCGCATGCTTTTCCTTTACTCATTTTTTTGTGCTTTATGGAAGGTTATCGGCCGCAAAAGCCATCTCCCGAGTCATTGTTTTTCTTGTGTTTATCAGCAAGCTTTATTCCACTTTCAAACTATAAACCAGATATAGGGGAATATCCACGCCGGAAAGGGAATTTCACTTTACTCCGAAACAATTGATAACTAAGAAAAAAGCGGCAATTTGCCGCTTTTTTACTGTACTTACTCGCCGTTGGCCTTCATTTTACAAATATTCGGCAATGAGCGCCTCAGCAATCTGTACGCTATTGGTCGCCGCACCTTTGCGGGTGTTATCGCTGACGATCCACAAATTTAAACCGTGTGGATGAGAAATATCTTGCCGCACGCGGCCAACATAGACGCTGTCATTGCCGCTTGCATCAGTCACCGGCGTCGGAAAATCATGGTCATCATTGATAAGCTCAACGCCAGGGGCTTGCTCGAGCAGCTGTTTAACGTGCTCAACATCCACTGGCATACGTGTTTCTAGGTGTACCGCTTCAGCATGACCGTAAAATACCGGCACGCGCACCGCTGTTGGGTTCACTAATACGCTGTCATCACCAAGAATTTTTTGCGTCTCCCACACCATTTTCATTTCTTCGCGGGTGTAGCCATTGTCCTCAAACTTATCAATTTGCGGAATGACGTTAAAAGCCATTTGCTTGCTAAAGACTTCATTTTCCATGGGCCGGCCATTCATTAAGTGCGCCGTTTGCTTAGCCAGCTCTTCCACCGCCTCTTTACCTGCCCCCGACACCGCTTGGTAGGTTGAGACGTTAATACGATCAATGCCATAGGCGTCATAGATAGGCTTCAGTGCCACCATCATCTGAATAGTGGAGCAGTTCGGATTGGCAATGATATTACGATTGCGAAAATCTGCTAGCGCTGAGCTATTCACCTCAGGCACAACCAGTGGCACATCAAACTCATAGCGAAACTCTGAGGTATTATCGATGACGATACAACCAGCCTCGGCGGCAATGGGAGCATATTTTTGTGACACGCTGCCACCAGCCGAGAACAGACCAATATGGGCATCAGCGAAGTCGAATTGCTCGACATCCAACACCTCAATGCTCTGGCCATTAAACTCAATTTCCTCACCGGCAGAGCGACTGCTGGCCAATGGATAAAGGTTATCGACCGGAAAGTTACGCTCCGCGAGCGTTTCGATAATTTGG
Organism: Pseudoalteromonas sp. CNAT2-18.1; assembly: GCF_022347865.1. NCBI lineage: Bacteria > Pseudomonadati > Pseudomonadota > Gammaproteobacteria > Alteromonadales > Pseudoalteromonadaceae > Pseudoalteromonas > Pseudoalteromonas sp. CNAT2-18.1. The sequence goes on from NZ_JAKRFR010000006.1 coordinate 139,827, forward strand.
CGACCTACGAGCCCTGTGGCTCCTAATACCGCGACGTTAAACTTTTGCGACATGCTATTTCCTCAGGCATTAAATACTGAACCCCAGTGCAGCCAGCGCACTGAGGTGAGGGTTATCACCGCGCAGCCGCAAAGTGCTGAGCTCACGGCGAACCGGATAATTCTTTCTTAGGCTATCAAAGCCCTCTGTCGCGAGTGCTTGACGCATAATGGCATCATCGCGACGAACGTCATAAATAAGGTGCACAAGCGAGCCAAGCTCCTGCAATGTCCAACTAGGGCTTAATGTGAGTTCATTTAAACTCGGCGTCGGCAGCAGCTCACTGAGGGTGGCTTCAGCGCGAATCCCCAAGTGCTGACACAACGCTTGATACAACATAAAGGTGCCTCGACCTTTACCTTCGAGGGTATGACCGCCAATATGCACCGTAGCTAAATCCACATAATTCATCAGCTCAGTAAGAATATGCGGCTCATTTTCCCACACATCTAGTACCAGATGCAGGTCATTGTCACTTTGCTGACGCGCAAGCAATGCAGCGTTATCAATCACATCACCGCGACTGGCATTAATGATCACCTTGTTGCTGGCTAAAGCCGCAATGCGCTCGGCATTGAGTAAGTGCCGCGTTTGATGACTGCCTTCTTTTACCAAGGGCACATGGAAGCTAATGATGTCTGCTTGCGCTAGCGCCTGCTCTAGTTCGTACCATTGGCCGCTGTCACCTCGCGCGGCACGCGGCGGGTCAACCAGCAAGGTTTGCACACCGATGGCGGCGAGCTTATCGGCTAAGCATTGGCCAATATTGCCGACACCGACAATAGCTACTTTCTTGGTGAATAGCGAAAACTGTTGTTGCTGCGCTAACACCAGCATGGCACTTAGCACGTATTCTGCCACCGCAATGGCATTGCAACCTGGGGCATTGGTGAAAGGAATACCACGGTTTTGCAAATACCCTTGGTCGATATGATCGATACCAATGGTCGCCGTGCCAACGAAAGAGAGTTGCGTGTTGCTATCTAGCAGCTGCTCGTTCACCTGGGTCACCGAGCGCGTTAGCAGTACATCGGCATGCTGCGCTTGTGCCGCTGTGAGTGTGCGCCCATCGAAGCGCTCGACATCGCCCAGCGGTGAAAACAATGCATCCACCAAAGGCATATTTTGATCAGCTAATATCTTCATGGCAGTTATCCCAGCCCAGTTTGGAGCGCCATTCTAATCGCCCTTGGCACACAAAGCAAAAAGCCACGCATCTGCGTGGCTTTATGATTAACAAAGCAGCAAAATTAGCCTTTGTATTTACTCATCACCAATGTGGCGTTGGTACCGCCAAAGCCGAAGCTATTCGACATCACGGTATTAAGCTCCACATCGCGGCGCTCAGTGGCTATATCCAAACCTTTTGCTTGCTCGTCCAGCTCATCAATGTTGATAGATGGCGCTACAAAGTTATTCTCTAGCATGAGCAAAGAGTAAATCGCTTCATGAACACCGGCTGCGCCGAGCGCGTGACCCGTCATTGCTTTAGTGGCGCTAATAGCCGGTGACTGCTCACCAAATAGCTCTTGAATTGCACCGAGCTCTTTGACATCACCTACTGGCGTTGAGGTGCCGTGGGTATTGAGATAGTCGACAGGACCCTGCAGGTTTTGCATCGCTTGTTTCATACAGCGAACGGCGCCCTCGCCCGATGGTGCCACCATATCGAAGCCATCAGAAGTTGCACCATAACCGGTAATTTCGGCGTAGATATGCGCGCCACGGGCCAATGCATGCTCTAGCTCTTCAACCACGACGATACCGCCGCCACCAGAGATGACAAAGCCATCTCGGTTAGCATCATAAGTACGAGACGCCTTTTCTGGCGCATCGTTATACTTGGTCGACAAGGCGCCCATAGCATCAAATTCCATCGCAAGGGTCCAGTGCAGCTCTTCACCGCCACCGGCGAAAATAACATCTTGCTTGCCTAGTTGAATCTGCTCTACCGCATGGCCAATACAATGCGCCGAGGTGGCACAGGCCGAACTGATAGAGTAATTCACACCTTTAATTTTAAACGGCGTGGCCAAACACGCCGAGGTGGTGCTAGCCATGGTGCGTGGAACCATGTATGGGCCTACCCGCTTAACTCCTTTCTCGCGAAGAATATCGGCGGCTTCCACCTGATACTTCGATGAGCCACCACCAGAGCCAACAACCAATCCGGTGCGCTCATTAGACACTTGCTCGTCGGTGAGTTTAGCGTCAGCAATGGCCTGAGCCATTGAGATATAAGAATAGGCTGCTGCATCACCCATAAAGCGGTGGGCTTTGCGGTCAACGTGATCTTTAACATTAATATCAATGTGGCCAGAGACCTGGCTACGCAAATTGTATTCTGCAAATTCAGGGTTAAAGGCAATACCACTTTTACCCGTTTTTAGAGATTCCAGTACTTCTTCTTTGTTATTACCGATGCTAGAAACAACACCGATACCCGTAATGACGGCTCTTCTCATGAGAATTTACCTTAGCTTAGATCTAAATTGCGTATAGTTTACGCGGAAACTGATTCCGAAGTGGTCATTCCAGCGTACATATGTACACTGAAATTTTCAAGCGCCCGAGATGATCTTTTAGTGACAATATACGCACCGCTGTAAAGTCGCTAAAATAGTGGGCAAAGACTTACTCAAAGAGCTAAAATGATTACCCACGCTAAAATCCATTTTAATGACTGTGGCACTCCCGTCGCCGATGATTTTGACGATGTTTACTTCTCTAATGAAGACGGCCTGGCAGAATCTGATTATGTATTTTATCAGCATAACCACATCAGTGAGCGACTATGCAGTCATCCGCGCGAGCAATTTGTCATTGCCGAAACAGGGTTTGGTACGGGTTTAAACTTTTTGAATGCATGGCAACGCTTTGCCACCCAAACAGAGAAAAAAGCCACCCGGCTGCATTTTATCTCCTTTGAAAAATTCCCTATCCAGCGTCAGGATTTAGCCCGGGCTCTAGCAGCCTGGCCGCAACTGAGCCATTACAGTGAGCAACTGGTGGCACAGTACCCCGAGGCTTTGCCTGGCTGCCATCGCCTGCACTTTGGCGAAGTTACCTTGGATTTATGGATTGGCGATGTGCTTGATAGCATCGAGCAGATGAACTTCAATCGGCATGGTCTCGTCGATGCGTGGTTTTTAGATGGCTTTGCCCCGAGTAAAAATCCTGATATGTGGCAGCAGTCTTTGTTCGATGCTATGGCACATCTTGGTCGCGAAGCCGCCACCTTTGCCACCTTCACCGCTGCAGGCTTTGTACGCCGAGGGCTGCAGCAAGCCGGGTTCAAGGTGAATAAAGTGAAAGGCTATGGCCGCAAGCGCGAGATGATAGTGGGTGAGCTTGAACATACCACCGCGACCACCAATGTTCCGGCGCCATTTGTTCGCCATACCCGCCCCTTAGATAAGGTTGCCATTGTTGGTGGTGGCATTGCTGCGGCGACATTGGCTCATCGGTTAACGGCACGCAATATTCCTTGCACCCTCTTTTGCGCTGACGACGAACTGGCTCAAGGTGCGTCACACAACAAACAAGGCGCAGTGTATCCGCACTTGCAAGCAGATGTATCGCCCTCCAGTGAGCTCTTCGCGCACAGCTTTTTATATGCCAAGCGCTTGTACGAGCAACTGGCAAACGATGTTGATTTTGCCCACCAATGGTGTGGCGTGCTGCTACAAGGCGTTAAAGAGGAAGGAAAAAAACGCCATGCCAACTTGCTCAGTAAGAACAATTGGCCGCAGTGGTTGATACAGGGTGTAGATGCGAAGCAAGCCAGCGATATTGCCGGCATTGATACTCCCTATGGTGGTTTATTCATCCCTGATGCGGGCTGGGTTAGCCCAGTAGGGCTGGTGCAGGCACTAGTCACTCAAGCCAAGCAGCAGGCGCAGCTCGACATTCACTTTGCCACTCAGGTTACGGCTGTTAATCGCGTGGGTGAGCGGTGGCAGTTGCTGTGCAAAAACCAGGGCTATGACGACTTTAGCGATGTGTTTATTTGTATGGGGGAGCACTCCACTGAGCTGTTGCCAAAGAACGAGTTGGCGCTACAAAGTGTGCGCGGTCAAGTGTCACACCTGAGCGCCAGCGATAACTCGCGCAAGCTCAACACTGTGCTTTGCCACAAAGGGTATTTTACACCGGCTTACGATGGCAGCCATTGTATGGGCGCAACCTTTGAAAAAGACACCCAAGCGCGAGATATTCGCGATGCTGATGATCGCACTAATTGGCAACAATTTGCCGGGTTTTATGGTGATTGCGACTGGACTCAAGAGTTGCAGGATATTAACGGTGCCAAAGCCGCTATTCGCGCGACCCTCGCCGATCATTTGCCTATTATTGGGCAATATGCGCAACAAGACGATTATATAGCGGCCTTCCCTTTGCTACCTAAAGGACAGTGGCAAGGCCAGCAACCACTGCGTCATCAAAACCCTGGTTTACACTTGTTTACTGGCTTAGGGGCACGAGGCTTATGCACGGCTCCCCTGTGCGCCGAGAGCTTAGTTGCCAGCCTATGTGACGAGCCGTTACCGATTTCAAATCGTGTCGATCAGGCCCTGCACCCTGCCCGTTTCATTATTCGCGACCTAAAGCGCGGACAAATAAAGTGATTTTTGGTTAAATATAGGTTAAATTTTATAATATAAAGATGTGTTTATAATCGGAGTGAAACCATGAATAACGCTTTTCGCCGACTAGCTACCACCCTTGCAGGAAGTGTTTTGGTAGCGGCGAGCAACCTAGCCTATGCGGACTTGTCTTTGCTACCTTTGCCAGAAGATTTTACCACCCGCATGACCGTGGAAAAGAAATACCCCATGGTGCTTGATGGTTTCACTCAACTCAGTGACAACGAAGTCACTGATTTTTATCAGAGTAAGCTGGGTGAGCCGTTGAATATTACCAGTGATATTGGCCGCTTTACCTTGTTTTATGATGTAAACGGCCATCCGGTACGCATTAGTGTGTATCAACGTGATGAGTGGACAGAAATCAGTGCCATGGTCAGCGCCGCTAACGAATAAGCTACGCTGATGAGCCTTATGGCTTAGCTATTTGAATCACTACGCGACGGTTTTTGCCGCGACCAATCACCGTCTCGTTTGGAGCCACATGGCGCTTCTCGCCAAACCCCGTAGTCACCAACTTACCTTCATCTACACCTAACTCTTTAATATACTCGGCAATCGCCGCCGCACGGCGTTTAGAAAGTTCGAGGTTATTCCAACGTCCACCATAGCTATCGGTATAGGCCGAGATCATCACCGACTCTATTTCTTTGTCATGCTTGAGGTACTCACCTATCTGTGCGAGGCGCTTTTTCGATGATTTGGTCAACTCGCTGGAGTTTTTCTTGTAGTTCATCACCGTAAACGCGATATCTTCAAAACTAAAAGGCAATAATCCGTCACGACATTGTAAAAACGCCCAATACGCTTGCTTAAAATTAACCGACGATAAGCCCACCGAAACCTGATCACGGGCGTTACGCCAGTCTTGGTAGTAAAAAGTGGGATGATTGCCCTTTTCTAGCTCTGAGAGCATCTCCCAGGCCGTGCTGTCACCGAGCTCGCCATCGAATTGCCGCAGTAGCTCCATTGACGCTAACGCTTTCGCATGGGTGCCTGGGCGCCAGCTTGGCGGCACCGCTTCCAATGCAGCTAGGTCATAATTATTGGGGCGAACAACCATGTCCAAATTAAAGTTTAAGGCTTTATTTTTGCTGGCATGAGCGCGGAATATGGCTTCGCCATAATAGGGAACTTCATGATTAAGTTGGCACTGTAAACGCGAGTTTTCTACCAAGGTCCAATGCGAGGACTGTGCTGAAGCCTCATAGCTGCGCATCGCCGCCTGCGCCTGAGCGCTTAACAACACACTCAATGCAATTAATGAAAACCTAATCATGATGTGAACATACCTCGTCGAACCATTGACGCTTTTACCGTGTACGAAACGCAATGCAATACTTGTACCACAGAAAACGAACTTGATGGCACTATGGCGTGATTAATTTTACCTTAGCCCCTGTTGGCATGGCGCAGTTTTTGCCATAATAGCCGGCCTTTATTGGCTTTGGGCAGTATTATGGCAGACACAGAACCAACACGCTTTGCACAGCGCTTTCGCGGCTTCTTCCCTGTAGTTATCGACGTGGAAACCGCTGGCTTTAATAAAAATACCGACGCATTGCTTGAAATTGCTGTCACCACATTAAAAATGGATGAGCAAGGCTACTTGCACTTAGACCAAACGCAACACTTTCATGTTGACCCTTTTGAAGGGGCAAACATCGAGCAATCGGCTATTGAGTTTAATGGTATCGACCCTTTCTCACCTTTGCGTGGCGCGGTGGATGAAAGCGAAGCAATGAAAAGTATCTGTAAATTTGTACGCAAAGCGCAAAAAGACGCCGGCTGCCAACGCTCCGTGGTGGTTGCCCATAATGCCGCCTTTGATCATGGCTTTTTAAATGCGGCTATTGAGCGCTGTAAAATTAAACGCACGCCATTTCACCCTTTTGTAAGCTTTGACACCACGTCGCTGGCCGGATTAGCGTTGGGACAAACGGTACTGGCAAAAGCGTGTCGCACTGCGGGAATTGAGTTTGATAATGCCCAAGCGCACAGCGCCTTGTATGATACAGAGCGTACCGCTGAGCTGTTCTGCTTTATCGTTAACAAATGGCAAAGCTTGGGAGGCTGGCCGCTCGCTAGTACCGAGACTAGCGAAGAGCCTACACCGCCGGCAAATACCGAAGGCGTCTAAGGCCGCATGTGCCTTAAAGTGGAAATTGTTGAGTGATTTTGCCTTCACTCAATAGCGCCGAATGTGGCGGATAGATACGCGATATCTGCGTTGTATCATGGGCAATTTTCAGCTCCACTCCAGGGTGCATTAAGTCATTTACCCGCACACGGCTCGTGCCCAACAACATATTAATGCGCTGTTGCACGAGTCGCTTTTTCTTCTCTAACCCTTGCTTGATGGCCACCCACTGAGCTTCATGCTTATCCAAATGTGCGCACTGACGTTTGCGTTTGTCATTATCCGCCTCTTTTAAGGCCTTTTTACGAAGCACCTGTAAGGCAGCAAACTTCTCGTTAATGCGTTTTTGCTGTTCAGCTAAGGTTTTACGCTTTTGTTTTAGTTCATAGTAATACTGACCCAGATACACTTTAGTGCGTGTACCCGATGGCGCACCTAACTCGCCAGTTTCTATGCGCAAAGCATTGCTGACAAAGCCACCAATCAACTTGCCTCGGGGGGTTTTGCCCCGGCCAACACGAATTAAGCGCCGAGCGCTTAGCTCACAGTGCAGTGCTTGGCGGTCGATAAAGATATCTTGCTGCGATTGAATATCACTGTATTGAGCATAGCCAATAGAGACACTGCGTTTAGCTTGAATACGGCAACTACAGGGTTCAGACTCGTCTCGTTTGCGTCCGATCACGCCCTTAACGACGGTGATCTCATTGTCGCTTTGTAGCGTTGCCGATTCGACAAAGCCCAAGACGGTGATATCACCAGTGGCGACAATTTGCATCGCATCTTTTACATCGCCGCTGACAATCACACTGCCCTCGAAGCGAATATGCCCCGTTGTTGCATCAACAAAGTCGTAGCACAGCACGTCGTCCACTCGCACACCCCGAGCAAGTGCAACCGGCACCCCGACAGCGTCGGCCACCAAGAGGTTCTCATTGTCACTATCTAGACGCGTGCCTTCCATGACCTCAAGCGGAAACTGTCGACCAGGTTTAGGCGCAAGTTGCTCACCAAATAAATTGTATCCAGGTTCCCCTGCCGTTGCTGGCACTCTTTGCATTAACGGGCTACCCGGCTTCACAGTAATAATATCGCCAAGGTCGCGCATATCCACCTTGCCATTTTCAGCTTCTTTCGGACATAAAACGCGATCTTGAGCAGTGGCGCATAGACGAATAAAACGTGCATCTTCACCACTTTTGGCTTTACGCCCAACAGCAACAATTGCCGTGGCACGCCCCCCTGGTGGCAGCTCAAACTGCTTTGCTAGCAATAACTCAAGAGCTTTACGACTAATACCTTTTTTAATTCCAGCTTCACGAAGTTGGCGCACAGCGTTGTCTAAATCTAAAATTTCACCACCACGAGCGCAGATAAGCTCGCCCTCTGCCATCATCAGTAGTTCATCGATGTTAACATTAAGACGAGCATTAACTGCCCGCGCTACAACACGTGACTGACTAGACTTAGACGGATTAAATAATGCCGCGATATTGGCATCAAGGATTTCGCAGTCGGCATAAGGCGATTGCGCCAGTAATTCCATAAGCTGAGTAGCGCTGGCAGGTACTGAGCCATTCATGGGGTGATCAATTAAGCTCACCTCGCCACTGAGCTTATCAAAGGCAAATAGGGACACGTTATTTTACTTCCAAGAAGCGCCCAGCAAGTGGACACGATTTTATTATTAGTGTTTTTGCATCGAGCGCTATTTGACCATACTCATACTTAATTGTTAAGTAATTGTTCATACTCTTTTCGCAGTTGTTATAGCAAATGTGTTGTTTTTGCACAGGGAATAGGCAAACACGCCTGATTTATAAGAAATTCAGTTGCTTTCGCTTGTAGTAGGGTCTTGCTCTCAGTTATACTTGTGGATACTGAAACGTATTTCAGGGGCTGATTAGGATTCGACGGGATTCAAGACGCCTGAGGTGCATGTCGAGGTGCGGTTGGCCTCGTAAAAAAGCCGCATTTTAAAGTAATCGCAAACGACGATAACTACGCTCTAGCGGCATAATAGCCCGCTAGCACTTCTCCGGTGTATGTCTGTGGACCCGGTTCTGAAGTGTCACCCTACACAGACTCGCTACGGAAACCCTGGCCGGGGTTGAAGGGTTAAAACTAAGCGGCCTCGCCTTTGTTTATCGTGTGCGTCCGAGACTCAAGGGTTAACCAAAAGACGACACTAAACATGTAGGACCGATGGTCGAGGTTTTCCGGACGGGGGTTCAAATCCCCCCAGCTCCACCACTTCACTGTTCGATTAAGTTCGAAAACGTTTAAAACCCCGCTGAGAATCAACACTTAGCGGGTTTTTTAATGCCTGTAATGTACGCCCACGTTTTTTGAAATTCAGTTGTTTATGTACTGCTTCATGTACTAAGTTAGTACATAGTGTTCGTTCTCGTAGTACGTCGCTGCACCAAAGCCTTAAGTTTAAAGGTCTTCAGGGAATAGAGATATGGCAAAAACGGTTAAACCACTTAACGACACACAACTCAAAAACATCAAGCCCACTGATAAGGTGCCTATTCAGCAGTAAAGATTAGAGACAATCACGGCTCACAAATTATAAATTTCTAAGCTACCTGTTCGGCAGTGAAGGCCCGTTGTTATCGTACATCAGAAATTTAAACTTTCTAAGCTGCCTGTTCGGCAGTGAAGATTTCTAGCGCATACGTCCTCGGTGATTTACATTTCTAAGCTGCCTGTTCGGCAGTGAAGATTCTTTTTAATAAGCGATTCCGATAATTTAGCTTTCTAAGCTGCCTGTTCGGCAGTGAAGACTATTACGGTGAAATGGCCTCATTCACACAATTTCTAAGCTGCCTGTTCGGCAGTGAAGTAGAGACGATATAAGGGGGCCATTTTTCTTTGTTTCTAAGCTGCCTGTTCGGCAGTGAAGATATTGAATTCCATGAGAATACAGGCTCTACATTTCTAAGCTGCCTGTTCGGCAGTGAAGGCTTAAATGTCGTTAGCTGGTTTGTTCAAATGTTTCTAAGCTGCCTGTTCGGCAGTGAAGGAATGCATACATGCAGTGGATTCGTGTTTCAATTTCTAAGCTGCCTGTTCGGCAGTGAAGCATTACTGTAAATTTCACAGCTTATTTAACTATTTCTAAGCTGCCTGTTCGGCAGTGAAGTAGCTTCTCTGCTGAGCTTTCGCTTTCATCTATTTCTAAGCTGCCTGTTCGGCAGTGAAGAAATAGAGTCGCCTACCCTCCCACCTCCATGTTTTCTAAGCTGCCTGTTCGGCAGTGAAGGCCATCTAAGGGCACACCTTTTTTATTGACTCTTTCTAAGCTGCCTGTTCGGCAGTGAAGCGATTGAATTGCCGCTTACTTATGACATTGATTTTCTAAGCTGCCTGTTCGGCAGTGAAGAAAAAATTAAGTATGCCTTCGATTGTTGAGTTTTTCTAAGCTGCCTGTTCGGCAGTGAAGAATAGCCACTGCGCTCCTGTGAACATGCGTGTTTTCTAAGCTGCCTGTTCGGCAGTGAAGACGGCAATCTGCTGAGTGCTTCGAGCTTTTCGTTTCTAAGCTGCCTGTTCGGCAGTGAAGGTCGGTGTTCATAGCGTTTGCTACCTCACATTTTTCTAAGCTGCCTGTTCGGCAGTGAAGGCTGATAAGCTCACATCGCCATTGGCGTTGATTTTCTAAGCTGCCTGTTCGGCAGTGAAGTCAACGATGCAGCCTACACTTGAGGCGCTAGCTTTCTAAGCTGCCTGTTCGGCAGTGAAGTACCGACTTAACGGATGACTACCCTGAAAGCTTTTCTAAGCTGCCTGTTCGGCAGTGAAGAATCAGCTGTCGATTATGAAATCTTTTTCGACTTTCTAAGCTGCCTGTTCGGCAGTGAAGGCCATAACTCATATGTGCCACGTACCTTTGTTTTTCTAAGCTGCCTGTTCGGCAGTGAAGAAGGTTGGATTGGGAGCTATGTCTTAACAACATTTCTAAGCTGCCTGTTCGGCAGTGAAGTCACACGGCCATGCAGTATGAAAAGGCAGGAATTTCTAAGCTGCCTGTTCGGCAGTGAAGCTGTGAAGTTGGTTCCGAAACGTAATTGATTCTTTCTAAGCTGCCTGTTCGGCAGTGAAGAATTAGATAAAATCGAAGTGGCAGACCGCCTATTTCTAAGCTGCCTGTTCGGCAGTGAAGGACCAATCACGGCTTAAAGAATCCTGTTTAGGTTTCTAAGCTGCCTGTTCGGCAGTGAAGAACATGCACGCAACGAACACCGACTTTGCTCGTTTCTAAGCTGCCTGTTCGGCAGTGAAGTATTTGAAGTTCTCAAAATCTCTGACACATCATTTCTAAGCTGCCTGTTCGGCAGTGAAGAATGCTGAACTGCACGAAGTAATTATTCAATTTTTCTAAGCTGCCTGTTCGGCAGTGAAGAACAGGGTCGCCGCCGCTGTTGCCGTGACTTATTTCTAAGCTGCCTGTTCGGCAGTGAAGAACATGCACGCAACGAACACCGACTTTGCTCGTTTCTAAGCTGCCTGTTCGGCAGTGAAGTATTTGAAGTTCTCAAAATCTCTGACACATCATTTCTAAGCTGCCTGTTCGGCAGTGAAGAATGCTGAACTGCACGAAGTAATTATTCAATTTTTCTAAGCTGCCTGTTCGGCAGTGAAGAACAGGGTCGCCGCCGCTGTTGCCGTGACTTATTTCTAAGCTGCCTGTTCGGCAGTGAAGTCATCTCTGGTGAAACAGAATTTTTAGTGTTATTTCTAAGCTGCCTGTTCGGCAGTGAAGAACGCCGAACTGCAAAACGTCATTTTCAATTTTTTCTAAGCTGCCTGTTCGGCAGTGAAGCTTGAAAGAACCGAGATGAAGCAGGACGAGCTTTTCTAAGCTGCCTGTTCGGCAGTGAAGATTGGCACTTGCTCTTATGGATGAAACCAGAGTTTCTAAGCTGCCTGTTCGGCAGTGAAGATTCGCCAAAACCGACAGCCACGCTGATGACATTTCTAAGCTGCCTGTTCGGCAGTGAAGGGCGATATACCCAACTGCCGAACCCTTGGCTGTTTCTAAGCTGCCTGTTCGGCAGTGAAGTATAGAGTAAACGGAAAAAAGTAAGTTGCAACAAGCTATTAAGATAAAAAACCAATTTTTACCTTATTTTTATAGCATGTTGCAACACACTGTATTTTATGCAAATTTTTAAAGAGCAAAAATAAAGGGGAAAAGTCCCCTTTTATTTGTTAAAACTGAGGCACGCACCCATTCACATTTTCCTCATTTGACTTTGAACTCAATCCGTAACAGTCAAATGTACCGTTTGACTTACCAGTAAACTCTTGCAACTTGATAAACAAAGGATATTTACTATTAATGTCTGGTGAACGTTGCTTTGTTTGTTGACTGTGCAAATAAACAAAAGGTAAGTCACATTTTGAAGAAGGTTTAGTTCTTTCTAACTCTGCTAAGCATTCAACTAAAGGCTTACCACTTTTAGCTGACCACCGTTCAGCCTTTTCTTGCATCTCACGCTCAATGCGTTCAGGTGATTTAACATGCTGACGAGTAAAACTCACCCATGTTACGTCTTCTGGTACTGGTTTTATGGCTTTTATATGACAATAGTCTTCAAGACGAGTTAACCATTTATTAATGGATAACGTTTCTAAGTGTGTCTGCTCTTTTGCAAACAATCGCAGCTTATTGCCGAGCGGAAAGCCTTTTTGACCATAATTAGGAAAGCCAACAGCGACCCCAGATTGGTTAGGTGCGACCTTGTTTTCTACAAGTGCAATATGCACTTGCTGAAACACATTTTGCCATATAAATCCGAGCGGTATTTCAGCCTCTGGCAGCAAGGTGATTTCTTGGTAGTAGTTCATCGCGACTCCTTATTCCCCAAACACACCACCACGGATCAGCATGGCCATTACATAGTGTTGTTGTTCCATTGAGGGCGCTTTGCCTTTCAGTAACCAAGCATCTAATAAGTTGTAAAAGTCGGTTTTTTCTTTTGGCTGGCGATATGCCGCACCACGGTTGGTTACCGAACCATAAGGTTCAACCGCAATCGCACCTATTTCATCGGCTTGTGGGTGCCAAGTATCAATGGTACGTAGGGCATTACCAATTTTTTGTGAGTGCATCGCTGCTTGCCCATCAAGTTGATACAAAAACTTACTCTTATCCCCTTTGCCACCACCCATGACTAACTCTTGTGATGGGAACACCGCTTGACCTTGGCCTAATTGGCTGTAAGCCTCAACTTTGATAAACGCATGTTGCTCAATCAAGCCTTGTTGAATCATTTGTGTCAACTCATTGAGCTGCTCGTTGTCATCAAATGCTTTTAAGCTGAACTCATAGCTATCGAAACTAAATTGTTTTTCGCCAACGCTAACAACCACTTTAACTTGCTCTGCACCAACACGATTGCGCCATAAAAAGCGCCCATTTGCGATGTTATGAGCATAACGCTTGGCTAGCTCTTTGAACTCAGTCTCTATTTGATACTGCTTCACAATCTCGCCCAGCGCAGCTTGATAAGTAGGGTCGTTACAGGTCGAGGGTACATGTAAGTCACCCAATACTCTTAAAGTAAATACCAGCTTGAGCGCATCACAATCATGAGGTAAAGCGGCTACATCTACAGTTTGCAAGTTCGCCTTCGAAACTTCAGCGTCTAGTTTCGCTGGGTCATTCGCCGTTGCAGCTTTTAATCTGTTTGAAATAGTGCCTCTAACCGCCTTTTCACCAACTAAGATCGGTTGCCAGGTATCCGCGCCCAAATTACCTGCAAACATTAGTGCGTCTGAAGGAATGAGCTTTGCTTCAAAAGCCAATACTGATGGGGTTTTTAGTTTTACGTCTGCCATAATTAAATCTCCATATTCTTAATAATTATCAGGGTTAAATGCTGCTTCGCTGTCGATGAAGTCAGGCTCAATAATGGGTTGTTTCAATTCGTTTGTGGTCGCAATGTACCACGGATGATTATCGGTATAGCGCCAAAGAGCTGTTTCGATGTGATGAAGGCGATGCACACTTTGCCACTCCCCCACACTGTAAGCAGTTTCTGCAAAGGTCACTGGCACCGTGTTGTCTCGTACATTGGCAACCTCACCGGCTTCATACAAAGGTGAAATTGCACAAAAACCTGTGGCAATCGGAACTAAATAGCCTGCATTCGGCTTGGGTACGTATTCCCAATTGGCTTTGACTATTGCCTGCTCTGCCTCAACAGTATCTTCTGTTTGTTGATGTTCACTTGGGTTTGCACGATAAGTTAATGTTGCAAAATCACACCAAGCATCAAATAAACACACATCGTCTTGCTCGGCTTTTCGCTGTTCAAAGTGCGCTGCAAGGTATTCGTGGCGATCCATAAGTACAAAGCCCGGCATTAAACGGCGCAATGCATAAGCTTGTTGCTCTTCGGTATTTAACAGTTCACACGCTTCAAACCCGAGTATTTGGCCACCAGCCAGTCTTAACATTGGGATCAATCGCTTTAAATGCGCTTTAAGATCGGTTTCTGTCAGGGTATCAGCTACTATCAGCCCTTTTACTTCAACTAATAAAGATATTTGCATATTCATGCGGCCTTCTTCATTAATTGAGGCTGTTTTTAAATTACCTTTCTTGTCATATAGATCAGCATTGGATTTTACTTTTTTACAAAGTGGGTTACGGGTTAATGCAAACACATAATCGCCCCACCCTTTAGGTTGGCGGGCATGCACCTGATTTTTATGGCTGATAACCACCACGCCACCTAAATTAACATTTAAGCTTGCTGGTAATTTTCTTGAAAGTGCATGCGCAAATCCTAAGAAGTTGGTAATTGCAGGAAAACCATAGGTAAGCCCTGCAATGGCATTGGCGTTTTGCACATTAAGCTTTTTAATTAATATATATTGGCTCATATCACTGGTCTCCCACTTTTGGCGTGTGCCATTCAAACGCTTTAAGCTGTTGTAAACAGAGCTTTTTAAAATAGCTGTGCTCGTTGTCACCTAACAAGTAAACGTCTTTATTTTCTAGCTTTCTTAGTAGCCAAGTGGCGAAATCGTGAGCTACTTCTTCTTGCCATTCGCGTTTTTCTCGTTCGGCTTGAAACGAGGCATTATCATTAAAAACATCAAGCCATAAGCAATGTGCTTTTTTCATTTTGACGTCTGTTGATGTTGCCCAGCCTGTTAACTCAGTTTGGTTTTGCAATAACGCGGCACGCTCAAATAAAGTATCTAAGATGGGTTGTGTGTACCAAAAATCGCGCTTGTAACGGGTTTTGAAATTACGGTCACTGTCTTTTAAGTTTGCTAAAAACGCCTTAAATTCTTTGACATTTTGTGCAGTTAGATAACTAAATTCACGATTAAAAAAGCTCGCTTGCTTTGAAGGTGCTTTAACTTGCCCTTGATAGCTTGGCGGCGCACAATTGAGCAAAAAGCTCTGTCCAAAACGCTCGCTATTTAACTGCGAAATATTTTGTGGTTTAGAGCCACCAAAATTCTGTACCGCAGTTTTGACAAAACTCACTGAATTTTGCGGGTGAACATGCCCTTTTTTTCGCGCCTCTTTTATCGCTTTTGCTTCTTCACCAAAACGCGTTTGAGTTACTGTGTTATGGAGTCTATGCGCCAGTGCTGATGATGTGAGTGGTATTAATAGATGATAGGCTTGATCTTCACTACTGTCTTGCGCCACTGGGTAATAAAGCTGTTTGGTTAAGGTATGCCCTGCGAGCTTGGCATCTCCTAAAGCTTCTTTAAAACCAGCTTGCCACTGACTTAACAACTGGTCATCATCCGTAAAAACGTTGAGCGCATTTACATTACCTGCTTGAAGTTGCGTTACTAAACTTACACTTGCTACTTCAATTTTTAGCAATTTAGCCACATCTAACGCTGCTGCATTACCAACGGCATCAATAGCCTTTTCTTTTAAACTAGCGGTCGTCACATAGCTGCCGTTCATTTCATGCTGGGTAACTAGCATACTGCTGGCTTTTGCATCACTGTGAGTAAATTTTGCGGCATGGGTTGCCACGCTAATTTGCTTGGCGCGTTTTGCTGCATCGGTTAACCAAACATCCGGTTTAAACGCAGCTTCTATTGGTGCAGCTTGTTCTGCATAATCGGCCTTGGCCTGTGCTATGGCAACAGGATCGTCGCTTTTTTCGAGCACTTTATTTAAGGCTTTTAAAAGTGGCTCGAGCTTAGTTTGCTTGCGCTGCTCGATATAATCGGCAATGGCATCGCTCAAGGTGCTGTCCATTCGTCTTCCTTCGTTGTTATATTCTGATAAATTCCCAGTTGGGGGTGCCAACTCCAAGTAATGGATTGCTCATTCTGCTCGGCACGTAAACTGACTTCGCCTAATTGTTCACTGGCTTTTTGTAAGGATAAATTAAGTGCGTCGGCGTAATATTGATAAACGCCTATAACACTGTGTGAAAACCACCAATGGCAACCAGCTGCCAAAGCTGTATCATATTGCAAAAAACGTGTTTGTTTGCTGACGTAACAATAAGGTTTTCTGCTGGTATCGAGTTGGCTCCAGCAAAGTATTTCTTCTTCAACACGTAAAATAAATGCTTCTTGTGGTTGCGACTTTCTAAACTCGGTTTGGCGAATAAATTCGGCGTTCCAATTCGCATCATACGATTTGCTTGATCGCCACCATAGATTGGCTTCTTTGTAGTTACGGTATAGTGGCAACTTGTACTTTTCGCCCATTGTTTTTTCTAACGTAAAACGCAGGGCACGATGCTCTTGTACTAAAAAGCTCGTTGTTTTATTCGCTTTTGTTTCGTTACTTTGGGGATCGAACATAAAGTCGCTCCCCTTAAATTCGGGCTCGACTATTCGAGATATCGCAGAAATATTGTCAAGTTCAGTACTGAGCAAGTTTTTAAGGTTATGATCGCCAAGTGGTAATGCTTTGCTTTCAAAACCGGGTTTACAATACGCCGAATTTTCCCCGTTAAGAGCTCGAATATTCTGCTCTAACACATACAAATTACTGTCGCTTGGCGTTTGCTGGCGATGGCGCTGAATACGACCTGCTAGTTGAATTAATGAGCGCATCGAGCTTGGCTCTGCAATCGCCCAGTCGTAATCATGATCACGACCGACTTCAACAACCGATGTACCTACCACCACAAATATCAAGTTATTTGCCTTACTGATTTTTAACGCTTGCTTGATTTCTGGCTGTTGCCAAAGGGCGTTTTCATCATGCCTTGATAATATATTATCGAGGCGGGTTTCTTTATAAGAGCGCAGCGCCAACGGGTATTGAGAGTGATATACACAGTAAAACACTTCATGATCTGGCATCGCCGGTGTGGCAAACAGTGCCTTTGCTGTCGCGACCATGGGATTAATATTCGCCATTCGCACCACACCAAGCGAGACCTGTTTACCACACGGGCTTTGACTGTGATGCTTTGCATGAAGTTTAAAAATGTTAGTGTAAATAGTGCTTGCAACTTGCTGATAAACGGTGTCAGTTTTATCAAACTCGATTGGCGCTATTTGGCCTTTTCTCAATACCTGCTGTTGTTTTTGTAGTTTTGTAATTCGCTTTTTAATATAGGTATTGTGCTGTTCTAGATAATTCTCGTTATTACTAATTTCTTTAGTGACACTCGAAAACTCATCGATCCATGCACACACTACAGTGCTATTTTGATTATCTCCAAACTGGGCTTGATTAAATTGTTCTCTACCACTTTGATACGCGTCAAATAGCGTTTTAATCAGCGCCGGTGGCAACGTGGCCGACGACAGTAATACGCGAGAGCCCAGCATACCAGCCCAGTTCACCAAACGGCACAATGCAGGTAAATCTTCTAACCCAAAATCATCGGGTTCGTCGAGTACCAAATCTGAAGTGAGCAAGCGCAACATAGGTGCTATTTGCTTACCTCCACGTTTACTTTCGGTGGCTGGCATTAAATGGTCGATGGTACTGACAACCACTGGGGCACTGACTAACTGTTCTAACTTAGGACTGCTACTTAACCAGTGTTTTAATCGCCCGTCGTAGATTTGGCCTTGGTAACTGACGAATAAATCAGCTAATAAATCTTCGGCAGATTCACTACCAGAGCCCATACTTTCTTGTTCTTTGCTTACCTGGTGCAGCGTTTTCACTGCCTGCGAGCCAACCAGTACACCTAATTCATCGTCACCTAACTTTAAAAGCGATTTGTATGCATCACCTGTTTGCAGCGTAAGCGTTCTTAACCCAAGTGCGACTGAAAATCGGCAGCCTTCTCTTTCATCTGACAGAGCGTACATAATACGGGCGTTTGCAATGGTTTTACCGCAGCCTGTTGATGCCATGTTCACTCCAAAAAAACCTTGTTTCTCGGTTGTTTTGGCAATTGTTTTAATTTCGCTAAACGCTTTGTCTTGCCAGCGGTACTTGGCCTGTGCAGCACTTTTCGTAAACAGCCTATGTTGCGTAATCGCAGGCAAGGTAAATTTAAGCGCAGGTAGGTTTTGAATAAAACGCTGGGCATTTGCAGCAACACCAATGTTGTGTTCATCAAGTTGCTGTTTGGCTTGTGCTTTATTTAAATTTGCAGTTTTATCTGTATTGGCAATAGGTTGATAATTTGGGTCGCGCCAAGCTGATTTGCACTTTTCAAAGGGCAATGATGAATAATAGTGATCAGCCAACATGAGGCTCATTCGCGCAATATGCGCAACGAAAGTTTGCCCAAGCCAATCCATATTCATTGCACCGATAGCAGGGTTCTTTAAGGCTCTTGTTGCAAGCTTTTTCGCTTTGATTTGCCAAGTTTGACTTACTAAAGGTGTACCAAATTCAAACTGCCAGTTTTGGGTAATAGCATCTTCACCATAGGCGCTTAGATCTAACGCATTGGCAGAGTTCCAATGACTTGCACCACAAGTATTTAACCATTGTTCCATTTGATCAATTTTTGCCACTTTGGTGTGATCTAATGGCAGCCTGTGATGCGATACCACTAACCAAGCGACGAGCTTTGCAAGTGGCGATAAATGCTCAAACACGCGCTGTTGTTTTTCATTATCTTTGCACATATTAGTGAGCATGAATTGCTCTAATTCACTCGCTTTACTAGGAGTGAGCATTGCAAGCTCAGTTAGCCAAACTTCATCCGCTTTATGTTTTACTAGTGCTTCAAATAACCTTAGCGATACCCATTCGTGACGATAAGGCTCACCTTTTTGCTTGGTTTTGCCCGCCAGTTTGGCCTGAAATAAGGTATTAGCTTTGCCAAAATCGTGGAATAACCCAGCAAGACTTGTTGCTAGTAAAATGATTTCATTCAACTGCCAACCTTGTTCCCATTCTTTGTGTTCAAGATTGAGCGAAGTTCTGTTAACCGGCACTACACCTTCCAAATTAAACTTATTCTTGTTGCCAATCACCCATAAAAATTGGCTGCGGGCGCGGCTTCTAATCCAATGGCAGCTCACAGCGGTACTGCGGCTGGCGGTTTTGCGCAGCATCTTTTTAACGGTATCGAGTCCGTCTTGGGTGATCACGGTTTGCCATGTATTATCGCCAATTCGATTGGCAAAGGCGTCGAGTACTCGCCGTGTTTTTTTGAGGGCGTTTTTTTCGCATTGAGAGACAAAGGTAACCATCATAATTGGTCACCCGCTGGGTTGTTTCCTATCGCATCAATTTGCTCTTCTGTTAAGTTTTGCAGTGCCACTTTCTTAACTTGCTCAAACATATAATCAAGCGCTTTGTGATCGGTAAAAGCTTGCAAAATTTGCTGGCGAAATTCTTGCTCCGTGGCATTTTCTTTGGCGCAGATAAATGCCCAAGGCAGCACCAGTGCATCTTTAATCAAATCGGCTATATCAAACACCAATGCACCGCGCCTAGTTTTGCCGTGCATGACGGCAAAGCCATGAGGAATACCAAGCACCCAAAGTGTGCAAGCGGCCAACCCATAAGCTAAGTAATTTCCGTGGTTTAAAAAGTCGTTGGCTTTGCCTATATCGAGTGTGCGGCTTGATTGGTGTTGACGTTTGAACCCTTCGTTTTGCGTTGCATCAGCGGCATATTTGTAAAGCACCTTGGTGAGCTGAGCTTCCGTTAGCAACAGTTCCTGCGAATTGATGGCTTTTTCAGTTCGGGTAAAAAAAGAGTTGAGCGCGTTTTGAATGGCGTTATCGTCAAAGTCAAAGCCCTCTGTTTTTAAGTCTCGGTCTTTTTGCCAAACGTGTTTTAGAAAGTCGATACGTGCATGCTGAAATGTTTTTGCCGCTGCCAAACGTTTGTCGTCATCAAACCAAAAGCCCATCCAGCCTTGTAAGTATTCTGTAGGGCGGTATTCGTTTTGTGGAGTAAACCATTCAATTTCATTGCCCATGTAAAGCGGCGTGCCCCCACCTCCACAAAAGCCGACCAGCACGCCAGCTTGCGCCAGCATACGCATTGCGGCTTGGGTGATAGATGTGCCATTGCCTAACAACAACACGGTTGTGTTGGCTATGGGAATGTTGAAGTAAAGGTTTTCTTTGGTGGCTTCAGTTAAATACAGCACACGACCATCTTTTTGCATTACTCGACAATATTCGAGGTAATACAAGTTGGCACGTTTTGAGTGTAAGATTGCTTTTAAATCTGAGGGGGCTAAGTCATCCATGAAAGGCCTTTTTAAAAGGGTTTAGTAGAAAATATTAATGCATTGCACTAAGTTAGGGTACTAGCCATCATTCGTCAAAATGTGGTGGAGGATGTTTGACTAGATTCTGTGAAAGTTTTTTAGAAATTTATTCTTCTTAGATTTTTATCATACTAGGTAACTAATATTAATAGAAAAATCTAATAGTCTTGTATGAAAAGTTGCTTTTAGTAGAAGTAGGGTTACTTCAAGCACACTATCGTGGATATGTTTTAACATTTTTGCGATCCACCGCTAAAACATCGACATTCAAGGGAATAGCAGGCTGTGTGTTTATTAGAAAAGCGCTCATTCTTTTAGCGCTAGACGGCGCTGCAGCTGAGTAAGCGCTGAATCTAAGCTTTTCATGGTCAAAGGTTTTTCCAGCAGTACCTCAAAACCCGCGTCTTTTGCGCGCTGCTTGGTTACACTGCACAGCTGCTTGACCATTAATATCAAGGGCGTTTGCTGATTAGTGCCTTGGTTATGCTGAATTTGATATGCGATGTTTATACCATCGGAGTCATCGAGGTTAATGTCCAGCACGATTAAATCAAATGCGTGTTGTTGTAATAATTTCAGTGCCTCGCGGCCATTAAGTACTTCGACCACCTGACACTGATAATGCGCTAAGCAGCGGGCGCTTAATTGCAACGACACTTCATCATGATCCACCAGTAAAACATTATTGACTTGCGCATCTTTGACGCAGGGCTGCACCGGCTCGTTTGAAGCTTTCGACGTATCAGCAGTGCCACCGCTTTGCTGACTGCTGCTGCGCAAGCACTGCTCCAGAAGATCTAAAGCTTGCTGCTGTAAATGTAGCAGCATAGGTCGTAACTCATTGGAGCATAGCCGCGAAAGCAGTGCCTTTACCTCTTTAACATCAACCTGTTCACCGTCATCACCCAAGTGCTGGGACTGGTCCATAATGTGCGCTTGTAATTCATTTATAGAGTGAGTAAATGCCTCTTTCAACGCTTTTTTATGTCGCAGCCCTTCAAGCATTTGCTGCTCTACCTTAGCGCTCAGGTGAAGCTGCTGAAAATGGGCCTTTTTAGCTTGCTTCGACGCTGCCATCACACCTAGTTGGCGCATTAAGGTGGTTGCAACTAATATCGGCCGATGTACCTCGTAGAGCGGGCGCACCACCACGTAGTCATCAATAGCGTCGATGGCAAACGCATGATAAGCGTCCGCTTCGTCTTTACGAGCAATAAGGTAGGCAACCTTAAAGGTGGGCGGCGTGCGCTGCATTGGCTCTAAATGGGTGTAATAAAACTGCAGCGCGTCGGCAAAATGCTCAAAAGACATAAACACAACTACAGCGGGAGATTGGCTCACAGCAATCAGTAGTTGCTGCTTATCACTGGTAACCAAAATATGGTCAAAGTGTCTGCTAAGCACATCAATCGCATGCTGGTCGATGTCTTTATCTGGGGTGTAAAGAATCACCGTGTAGTGCTGATGATTCTTTAAGTTGTCATACATAGCTCACCACTCCCAAGGCCCGCGTAAACGTTGCCACAAGTATAGTAGAGACGCCCTCAACTGCCTTTTTTAGCTCGCTGAGCTTGTATTAACAGCAGCTCTGCCTTAGCACCTAGATAAACGTACACGCCTAGCCCTATCAGCAACCCCATCACACTCAGCATCATCAGCAGCGCGGCGGTGGTGTACTCTGTCTGCCCCAAAGAAGCCTTGAACATGGTCAATAACGCTTCAATGGAGATGGCAATAAGGATGGTGGAAATAAATCGCGTAATTGTTCGTCGCGTAGAACTGTGACGGAAGATATCTTTGTGCATTAAAATTTCTTCCTCGAGGATGGTTTTACCTAAGTCAAATACTGATAACGCTAAGGTAATAAAGATAATAATGCCAAAAGGCTGCAGCGGATCGCTATCACCATTTAGGCTAAGCAGTAAGTGCCAAATTTCCATGCTAACGGTGTACATAAGCACTAATACCAGCGTAAATAAGCTCATAACAATGACACTGTAGCCGGCTTTAAATACGCCACTAAAACGGCTTCGAGAACGGTCCCCCATCACATACTCCACCAGCTGAGCGAGGTGAATATCAACCACTACATAGTCTTTGCTATCGCTACCTTGTTGGCAAGGGGCCATCACCGACACACATAGGTTGCCGGTGGCTAAAGAGATGTAAGGTTCGCTGAGTGTAAATTGACCCTGCTGCTGCGCCGTAAAGTAAGGCCGAGAGGCTCGGCTACACCCCTGCCCGTGCAGGGTATTCCCTTTGTTATCGATATTGGCACTCAGTTGCACCGCGTTGCTATCAAGTAAATAACACAGCTCAGCAAAATGGTAATGTTGGCATAGCTTTGCAAAAGCAAGGTGTGGCTGGTTTTGCCACTGCGGGTGGGCTTGCAAAGACTGAATAAGTGCATCGAGTAAGGGTGTGATGACGCTATGATGCTCTTGATAGCGTTCAATCACGCTCAGGTAACTAATGCCCATGTCGGTGCTCCTCAACCCCTTGCTTGGCAAAGACCGCCGCAGAATTAGTGCCAACTCTATTTTTCTTTTCGTGTTCAGTACCTTAAATTTTTATTCGCATAATCTGGTGCAGTCATTGCGCCATCAGTGCACAGCGCTGCTTCGAAATGGTGCACGGTCACAACTGCTCAGATAAAAGTAGCAAATTCATGCTCTATTTATATTTTTACCGCTATACTGAGCCCAGGTTTTGTCAAAGAGGAAGACACAATGAAGCAATTATTAGCTGTTATTACCGTTCTAGCCAGTGCCTTGGTACTGAGTGCTTGTGAAGATGCTAATGAAGCAAAAGAGCAAGCGAAAGACAGTGCGGCCGAAGCAAAAGAAGAGATCAGCCAAGCATGGGACTCTGCTGTTGCAGATGCTAAAGATCTTAGCGCGCAATTGCACGATGAGTCTTTCGGTGAGCAACTTGATGAGCTTGTTAACGAAACACAAGCACTTGTTGCCGTAGCCAGTGAAGAAGGAAAAACACATTTAGATAATTTAGTTGCCGATTCTAAAGATCTAGCCCAGCAAGCTTGGGAAGAGTCAAAAGAAGGTGCCGGTGAATTATCAGAAGAAACAAAAGAAAAGATTGAAGAGCTGAAAGAAAAAATTCGCGCTAAACGCGAAGAGTTAGAAGCGAATCAATAACAGCCACAGTTCAACATTGTGATGCACCAAAACCCAGCCTAGCGCTGGGTTTTTTATTGTTTGCTGTGTTAGCGCCATAGAGTACATCCATTTACTTCGCTAAATCATTAAGTTAGGATTTTGCATACAATTTTTTGCTCACTACAACAGGGATAATGTTATGAATAAGCTCCTGTGTGCCTTGCTTGGTGCTACCTGCCTGAATGCCCATGCCGACAATCGTCCTTTTGAACACCCAATGGACTTTTATCTTGGTAGCGATTATCAATTAATGGATTTAAAGACTGTCGGCACGCCCGGACAAGCAGATTTTAGCCACGTTAATTTACGCGGTGGTGTATTTATCTTTGAACAAATTGCGTTGGAGGCACAGCTGGGTGTCTACGACAATGATGACATGGTTGAGGGTACCACTTATGAGTTAAGCGCTAACCGCGCATTGTTTGTGCGTTTACTCACCCCTCGCCATCGTGGTTTTGCCTTTGATTTAGGATTAGGCTATGCCCACACCGAAGTAGATTTAACTAATCAAGCACTTAACCAAAGTATCTCTGACGATGGCTTTGCCTATTCTGCACGCATTGACTACGCCGTGAACCCTAACTGGCATGTTGCGCTTGATTACACATCACGTGATTTAGGTAACGAAGTTGAGCTCGACAGCTACGGTTTAGGCGTGAGTTATCATTTTTAACCCCTTGTATAAAGGGCCCACTATCTTGCCATGGGCGCTGCGTTCCTAGCATAGCCTGTTGGCGAAATTTAGGTTACATCTTGTTACCCACTTTAGATACAATTTTGATACACTGCTGTGGATCATCTCGAGAAGGAAGACACAATGAAAAAGCAACTGCTGTGCTTAGGCTTGGCGCTCGCGTGCAATTACGCTCACGCCAATGAATATTATATCGGTGCAGATTATCTGCAACTAAGCACCGATTTTGATGGCAATAGCGCCTCCCCCACGGTGAACAATATTAAGCTAGGTGCTGAACTTTACAATGGTATTTTCCTTGAGCTTCAAGGCGGAGTGAGTAGCAGCGACGACGATCTTCTAGGTGTCACCACGGACATCGACCAAAATTACAGCGCATTTTTTCGCTTTCGCTCACCGAATTACGATGGTTTTAGCGTCGATTTAGCCTTAGGTTATGCGCGTACCGAAGTGCTCTTCAGTGGCAAGCCCAGTGTCTATGATGGCTTAGAAGAATTCTCAGGCTTTGCTTGGGGAGGCAGAGTAAATTATGACCTTCCCTATAATTTTCGTATTAATGCCGATTACCAACAGCGTTATAACAAAGACGATATCCTCATTGACGCGTGGGGCGTTGGTCTGAGTTATGTTTTTTAAGGATAAAGCAATGAATAAAACTCTATTGGCAAGCAGCCTGCTTTTAAGTTTAGGCATGCTCAGTGGCTGCAGTGACAATGACAATGCCAGCAGCATTAACACCGCATTCGAGAAAGAGCGCCAAAGACAATCTGGTGAACTTATTGAAAGCATTTCCATTACTGGCGGTGGCATTCGTATTGAACCTGGTGATGAGCTGCAACTCAAGGTCACTGGGGTGGACTCAAAAGGCGACTCTCGCGACATAACCAAAGAGGTGACATGGCAATCCTCACACCCTGATTTTGCGAGCATTAATGACCAGGGTAAAATCACCGCTAAAGCTCAAAGTGACACTGAACAAGGCCTAGTCACCTTCACTGCGACAACCATCAATGACGTTAGTGAAAGCATCGAAGTATCTATTAAAGACATTCAAGTAGCGAGCCTGACCTTGAGCGCAAACAGTGCCCGTGCTTATGCCTGTCAACCAAACACAATTACCACCGCCGTCACCTATGATGATGGGTATCAAGGCACCGTGGATAACAACAAGCTGACCTGGGAAGTGGCAGGCAGCGCCACGGCTTACATCAATGATTTTGGTGTTTTATATACCTCAGATAGCAGTGGTGATGACCTTCAAGTGCGCGCCTCCTACGCACAAGCAAACAGTAACCAGCTCAGTTTCACAACCGCGCCAACACAAATCACCAGCATTCGTTTTGTCGATAGCGACGAGCAGAGCTATGAGTCTTTAGACCTTGATTTAGGTGAGCGCGAAACCTTGCAAGTGCGTGGCACACTTAACGAGCAAAGTGTTGATGTTACGCCAGGTGTGAACTGGGCTGAAAATAACAACGCTATCGCCTATATCGAAACAAACCCAAGATTCAGTGGCGCCGTATTGGCAACAGAAAAAGGGGATGGGTTGGTGTATGCGAGCTGCTCAGACTCTGTACAAGACTCCATCAGCCTGTCAGTCACTTCTGCGCAAGAAGGTGAGTTATCTGCTATTTTTATAAACGACAATAGCGAAACTATCAGCTTAAATGCAGGTGAAAGCACCGAAATACGTGTGTATGCGGATTACACTGGTTTTAGCGACAACATTAACGTCACCGATGCCAGTACGTGGATTATCAATAACAACTTGGTCACCGCTACCTTAAATAAGCGCGCAAGTGACGAAGTGTATTTGAATGTCACTGCAAAGCCGGATGTCAGCGGTGATGCGCTCATGACATTCGGGTTTCTCGAACAAGAACAAAGCGTTATTTTTGAAATTAGCAACTAACTCCTAGTCGTTAACTAAAGGCGCCCAGTTGGGCGCTTTTTTATTACCTGCTAACCCATACGTTGCACATATTCCAACGCCGTCATGCGGTGATAAGTCACCTGTGCATGTGCTACTTGCACTGGTTCAGGGTCAACAACCTCAACATCAATGCCTCTGCTTCGGGCAATCTCTAATGCCATTTGCGTAATATTGACGCTGAACGAGGTACCAATAAACACGATTTTATCCGCTGATAGCATGCGTTGCTGAGCCTCGGTAATACCATATAGGTCGGTGTAATACTCATCAAAGAGCAGTACCAAAGGTTTGTAAGAGTGGTATAGCTGGGGCTTTTCACCGTCAATGGCAAAGGCCGTCAGCAACGAAGCATGGAGGTTCCCCTCATCAATGCTCTCCCAAGGCGCTGGGTGTGTCGTCACCGCCTCTCCTTGGTTATGAAATTCGGTCATTAAATCTAAGCGCCCGTGAATAGCGATATAATTGTTGTTCCCCGCCTTGGCATCTAAGCCATCAATATTTTGAGTGATCAGATTTTTATCGCTGAGCCAGTGATGCACATCATTCGGGCCATGATGGCGGTACGTAGCAAAACGATGATAATACCAGGCTAAAAACTCCTTGGGATTATGTTGGTACATGGCCCGAGTTGCCATTTCCATAGGCGTGTAGTGTGCGCTGCCGATGCTCCAGAACCCATCCTCACCACGAAAGGTGGGAATACCGCTAGCGGCGCTAACCCCGGCACCGGTGATGTATAAAGTGTTACTCATGCTGATTTTACATTCGCTTTTGTTTTTGCCTGGCACAACCGACTAAGCAAGGGGCAGGTGCACACGAACTACTAAGCCACCGTGGTGGCGATTGTGTAAACTGATGTCACCATGATGCGCCTCGCAAATTTCACGACACAGCGCTAAGCCTAGCCCTGACCCCGAACTTTTAGTGGAGTAAAAGGGCACCAACGCACTGGCCATCACGGCTTCTGACATGCCTTTACCGCGATCGCGAACCAGTATTTCCTGCTGCGCCTCGCTACAATTCACCTCAACACTGATATCTGCCTCTGGAGAGCCTGATTCATGGGCATTTTTGAGCAGGTTAATAAGCAATTGCTCAAGCTGAGTATCATCGCCATAGCCCTGCTCTGGCAATTCCCCTAGCAGTGTAAAAGCCCATTGCTGCGTAAGCCCTTGCATCATATTGTGCCAGCTGAAATGTTTCATCTGCGGTTGTGGTAATTTAGCGAACCGCCCATACCCTTGAACAAACTCACTGAGTTTACCGATTCGCTCGTCAATCGTTGTAAATACCCGCGCTAAACGGGTGTCTTCAATGCCTTGTGCCAACAACTGCCCAGAGTGCAACATGGATGATACCGGCGCGAGGGAGTTATTGAGTTCGTGGCTAATTACTCGGATCACCTTTTTCCACACTTGCACTTCTTGGCGTGAGATCTCCCGTGTCATGGGCTTGAGTATATACAAGGTATGAGCTTGATTGTTGAGCAAGAAGTGTCCGGTGGCTAAGTGCCATGTTTGTCGCTGCTCATGTTGCTGTTCAACACTAAATAAGCCCTCTTTCCCTGCCTGCAAAGCTTGCGCTAACCCGTTTGGCATGCGCGCAAACAATACCGATAATTGCTCACCCTCAACGCGTAAATCGGCAAACAATAAGCTCCTAGCGCTGTGGTTACTGTACACCACCTGCTGTTTGTCATTCACTAATAACAGCGCTTGCGGCGAGCTATGCAGAACCTTATCGAGCATCAATTCTCGTTGGTATATCCATTGCCGCTCTTGATGTAATTTGCTCGCGGTTTCATTGTAAAGCCGACACAAATCGCCCAGCTCATCATTTTTGTTATAAGCCAAAGAGGTGGAAAAATCCCCATCCTTAAAGTTCAACAACCCCGACTCTATAGCCTGGAGCCCTTTCACTCTGGGTGTGACCACATAATGTATAAACATGGCTTGCAGCGCGCCAAGCACGACGGCTAAGAGCAACGCCTGCAACACCGATAACAACCCTAGCAATACCCCAGCTACAACCGGCGCACAAACAAACAAGCTCAGCCATGAGCTCAGCTGCCAGGTAAGGCGACTGGTGGGTGAAGTTAACAGGGCCATTAGTATTCAATACCAAATTTCTGCATACGCCGATACAACGCTTGTCGCGATAAACCAAAATCCCGTGCCACTTTGGCCACCACGCCTTGATGTAGACGCATAGAGTGCTCAATGTCCTGCTTCGAGGGCTCATGTTTTTGCATCTGTGCTTGCTCAGCACTTTGCAAAGCAAAATCATCTGCCTGTAATTCACCTTGCGGCTTAAGCACTGCTATACGCTTACAGGCGTTTTCCAACTCGCGTACGTTTCCTGGCCAACTATGATGACGCAGCGCCTGCTCGGCATGAGGACTCAGCTCTCGTCCTGGCAAAAAGTGCGCAATTAAAGCTGGGATATCATCTTGGCGTTGGCACAAAGGTGGCACCGCTAATTCAATGACATTGAGACGATAATATAAGTCTTCGCGA
The DNA here is from genome assembly GCF_022347865.1 of Pseudoalteromonas sp. CNAT2-18.1. NCBI lineage: Bacteria > Pseudomonadati > Pseudomonadota > Gammaproteobacteria > Alteromonadales > Pseudoalteromonadaceae > Pseudoalteromonas > Pseudoalteromonas sp. CNAT2-18.1. Next base: position 168,629 of record NZ_JAKRFR010000006.1, read on the forward strand.
AAACGCCCTTGCTGAATATCACTGCGCAGGTCTGCATTGGTCGCGGAGATCACCCGCACCGAGACCTTACGGGTTTGCGTGGAGCCAACGCGTTCAAATTCACCACTTTGCAGCACACGCAACAATTTCATTTGCCCATCGAGTGATAGGTTACCTATTTCATCAAGGAACAAGGTGCCCCCATCTGCGGCTTCAAAGCGTCCTATGCGTGTGGTTTTGGCTCCGGTAAATGCGCCGGCTTCAGCGCCAAATAATTCCGCTTCAATTAAGTCGCTAGGCAGCGCCCCGGCATTCACTTTAATAAAGGGCTGTGCTTTGAGTACAGAGTTCCGGTGCACAATCTCAGCAATGCCTTCTTTACCACTGCCATTCGCTCCCGTGATAAGCACAGGCACATCAGCATGGGCCACCTGCAACGCCATATCCACAACCCGCTGCATTGCAGCACTGGCAAATACCAACCCGGCTAAATCAGCGCCAGCATGAGCTTGGCTGCGCTCTTGGGCTTGGCGTTTAAAGGTTGCATTCTCACTGGCGGCTTCGCCCAGCGCGACAAGGTTTTCGATGGTCGTTAACAGCTTTTGGTCATCCCAAGGCTTACCAATGTAGTCGGCTGCGCCGGCTTTGACTAATTCCACTGCGGTACTGAGCTCGGTCCAAGCGGTGATCAAGACCACCGGAAGGTGTGGGTTGATTTCTCGCAACTGATAAAACAGCGCTCTGCCCTCCTCACCTGAGGTGGTGTCGGCACTGAAGTTCATATCCTGTAAAACTAAAGCAATGCGTTGATAGCGAACGATATGCAGCGCCTCGGTGGGCGTTTCACAGACCACGGGATGATAACCATGAATCTCCAGTAGCAGCGACAATGCTTCCAACACTGCGGTGTTATCGTCAACGATGAGTATCTTTTTCATATTATCCATAATGTGGCGGCGCACCTATCGGCGCCGCTTGTTATTGTAATTATATAGACCGCGTAGCGATGCTGGGTTCGATATTGGCGGCCCGCTGAGCCGGCGCCCAAGCGGCAATCAAACTCATTATGAGCATAAAAGTGGCACTCGCCAAGACAAAAGTCCACGATAGACTGGGCAGAGAAAAGACCGTCATAAGCTGCTGCCCTAATAACATGGCCAGACCCGCTCCAAGAACAATACCGACACTGGCAACCAATGCATTCTCGACCAAGAAGTAACGAACAATGGCCGAGCGTCTTGCACCTAAGGCGCGACGCGTACCGATTTGTTTAGTGCGTTTGGAGATATTAAACAGCGTTAAGCCAAAAATACCTAGCGCAGTAACCAGTACTAAGACCACAATTAACACGATCAGCATACGCATGACCAGCCTATCACGTGCCATGTAAGCGGCTTTGCTTTCATCTAATCCCTCAATACGATAGATCACGCGCTGAGATTCGTTGTTAAGTAACAGCTCTTCGATTTGTGCCATTACCTGTGCACGCTTGTGGGGCTGGGTGCGGACTATGAACTCAGCTCGCGAGTCGGCATAATTAAACGGGAAGAAAATCACATTGGCCGGGCGACTATCATCAAGCCACGGGCCTTTAATGGTATCGATAACACCGATTATTTTCAGTGCGCCTTGCCCTTGATAAACGGTTTTCCCAAGCGCTGACTCATCAGGAAACATCTCCTCGGCCAAATCTTTGGTGACAATGGCTGTGGTTGGCAAATTGTCGCGATTATCACTGTGCACGACTTCATCAGCACGGAAGTTACGCCCAGCAATCAAGGTGGCACCTAGGGTATTAAGGGCGCTGTCGCTGGTAAGCTGATACGCTGCACGCACACCACGGCCCATCTCTGGCGGTGGCGAAGTGTGCATACTGCTCGAGTCACCACTGCCGGACAGTGGCACCCAGTTAGTCATCGCCACATCAACCACACCATCAACAGAGCGGATCGCCTGTTCATCCAAGGCGTATTGCTGAACCAGGTTGATATCAGGGTCAAAGTTATTCACTCGAAAACTAAAAATAGCCGACTCGTCATAGCCAGTAGGTTGATTCAAATAGGCGAGACGGTCGCTTATCATAAACGCCGCGTTACTGACGATAGCCAAGGTGATGGCTACCTGTACCAGTAGTAACACAGCACCAATTTTTGAGCGCAGTAATGCGTTTATCATGGGTTTTAATTCTGACATGCTCTAGCTCCTACTGCGTTTTCAGATAATAAGCGGGGTTGGTTCGACACACCTGCCAGGCCGGTAACAAGCCAGCGACGACACACGCGATAATGGCAATGACTGGCGCACTGATAAGCATGAACCCATCCATGGTAGCCAAGTCACTGTAGGCGCTGTAACTTTCTCGCACGCCCCAGAGGCTCAACTGTGCCAGACAAATACCGAGCACACCGCCTAAGCTGCCAAGCAAGGCAACCTCGACCAAATGCTGCATAAATACTTGTGTTTTGCTCGCTCCCAAGGCTCGGCGCACACCCACTTCGGGTGCCCTACGCATAAACTTAGCGAGCAGTAGACCGAGGATATTCGCCAAGCAAACAGCCAAGAACATAAAGCTTAATAACACTAAAATTTTATTGTCTTCGCTGACGACCTTGTTGTACGTCATCCACTGATTCACATCACGCAAAGAAAACTTCGGATGCTCTCGCGTGAACCGCCCCAGTTGCTTTTGCTGGTCGATATAATTGCGCAAATAATCGCTGTATTGCTGCTTTTGCTCATCATTATCGAGCTCGACCCAATATTGCAGCCAATAAATCTCCGAATTCAATTTATCTTGATAGCTTTTGATCTCTTCGCGTTTCCAACCGTTGGAGTTCCCCCATGAGGGCAATTCCAGCTCACGAATTAAAGAGAACGGCACAAAAATGCGTTCTGGCTTGCGAAACGCGCCATTATTCAAATCGTAAAATTTGATATGACGGGTGACTGGCGCAACAACTCCCACCACTTCAAACACATGATTGTCGAGGTATAAGGTTTTTCCCACTGGACTTTGCTGGCCGTAAAGTTCTTCGCTCAAGCTACGTTCAATGACCACCTGTTTCATTGCGTCTTTGTCCGCCTGCTCGCGCCATGCTCCACCATGCACAAACTGGGCGTTAAACATGCTGAAGAAGTCGCGACTCGTCGCTCTTGCCCCCATCAGTTGTGGCTTGGTACGCGCATCTCCAAGATGTACGGCAAAACCTGTGCGCAACATTGGCGCTTGCGCTTTCGCTGCACGGTCTTGGTATAGATTTTCTGCATCTGGGAAAGACAGTTGATAAGGCAAATCATCGCTGGTCCACCAGCCGTCGCCATCGTCCATAGACTGCAATTGCACGGCAAACAGTTGCTTGCTTTTTGCCGGAATAGGGTCGGCGCTCATCATGTGATACACCGATAAAGTCGTCATCGTTACACCGATGCCAATGGCGATAGCCAACACCATCAAGGTGCTTACCATGGGGGTACGCTTGAGCGAGCGCCAACTTAAATCAATATAGTGCCAAAACATCATTAGCCCCCTACAGCCTGTTGAGCAATATCGCCGGCACTGCTTGCGCTACTAGGTCGGCCTTGATACAGACTAAAATCAGCAAGTTGGCCATCGACGACCTGAATATTGCGCGGCGCTCGGCGTGCCAACTCCGGATCATGAGTAACCATAACAATGGTCGCCCCTTCACGGTTAATATCTTCAAGAATTTCCATGACCTGACGCGCCATTAAACTATCTAGGTTTCCGGTTGGTTCATCGGCGAGTAGAAAGCGCGGTTCGCCGGCCAACGCCCGAGCGATCGCGACACGCTGCTGCTGCCCCCCAGAGAGCTGTTGGGGTAGATGTTTAGCGCGAGCACCGAGGCCTACCAGCTCAAGACACCGCTCTATGCGCTTTTTACGTTCTGCGGCTTTAATACCGCGATATCGCAATGGCACTTCCACATTTTCATACAAGTTCAAATCTGGGATAAGGTTAAATCCTTGGAAAATAAAGCCAATTTTTTGGTTTCGTAAATCAGCTCGTTGATTGTCGTTCAAACCACCCACATCCACACCGTCGAGCTGATACTGACCGCTAGAGAACGGCTCTAACATCCCGGCGATGTTTAAAAACGTGGTTTTACCGCTGCCGCTCGGCCCAGTGACAGCGATAAATTCACCCTGCTCAACATTAAGGTTGAAATCCCGTAGGGCGTGGGTTTGCACCATATCCGTTTGATATACCTTGTTGATATTATTCATTTTAATCATTTTTATATCCTTTTATAAAAGCGCTTAACGTAGCAATACACGTTGCGCTTGGTTAAATACATCATAACTGGACACCACGAGTTCATCGCCTTGCTGTGCCCCTGCGGTGAGCTCGACCGCCGCCATACTGCTCGCTCCTGTTTGAATTTGAATTCGTTCAGCCACGTCGCCATTGACGCGATAGGCCACAAAGCCGCCTTGATTTATAAATGCCCCACGACGCACCATCAATACATCTTCACGGTTTTCTAGGAGAATGCGTGCCGATATCCGTTGGTTTTGACGAATGCGCAAGCCCTCACGCTGGGTAAAACGCACTCGGGCGCTCACTTGGCGATCTTTCACTTCAGGAGAGATAGACACCAGCTCCCCCATCAGCTGCTCAGAGCCAATACTGAGTTCGACCTCAAGGCCTAAGCCAAGCTCATTGGCATAGCTTTCAGGTACCTGTAATTCGGCCTCAAAAGCGCTTAAATCAACCAACGTCATCAGTGCCTGGCTCGGAGCCACAGCTGCTTGCTGTTGGACAAAGTGGTTACCCACCACCCCGCTGACCGGCGCAACAATCGCTAATTCGCGCACTTTACGACTGATGTCATCAACAACAAGCTGCTGCCTGGTGACATCGCTGTGTGCTGACTTTAATTCGAATGCTAAGGTGTCTTCGCCAATTTGTACTTCTTGCTGAGCATGTTTATAGGCCAATTTGGCACGCGCTAATTCATCTTGTGCCTGTTCCATATCAATTTGGCTGATAAGATTGTCTTTAATAGAGATAAGCGCTCGACGATGCTCACGTTTAGCCGCATCTAAAGTCACTTTGGCCATATCCAGCGTGCGCATAAGTGCGAGTTTATCGCGGCGCACCTGTAATTCTTTGCGCGAAAGCTCATCTTCTAAACGCTGAAGCTCAGACTGCTGTTGTTTTAAGTTGTTGGCCAGCTCGGGGCTTTTAACTCGCGCCACGACCTGCCCCACGGCAATGGTATCGCCGGGGTTGACCAGCAGTTCCACATAGCCCTGCGTTGGGCTATATACTTGCGGGGCATTGGCCGCGACGATAAACCCTGTGGTAGCGATATCGCGAACCAGGTTGCCCCGCTCGACGGTGGCAATTTTGACACTCTCTCGGGCAATGGAATGGCTGGTATTAGACTGGGGACTAGCAAAGGTATAGAGCGCTGCGGCGATGACTAATACGCTGATAAGACCAATCAATAAGGGTTTGTATGAGCGCTGGCGCTCTTTCACAACAGTGTCCTGTACTTGGGTATCGCGGATCATGACTGCGCCTCCCCGACCAACAGACAGTTACTGTGTAACCAGGTGCTGATAAGTGCCGCCGCAAGCACCAATAATGGAGAGGTAAAAAAAACAAATAAAGTTAATAGCATAACAACTTCCCTTAGTACGTATGAGTACAGGGTTACGAAAACCATGCCAACTTAGAAATAAAGCTTAAATCATTGTTTTGTATGCACTTTTAATATAACTCTTGAGAATCTAAGGTGTCCGCGGACAATGAAAGTGTCCGCTGCGGACACTTTCTTCACTTCATTAGCAATACGCTTGCCTGAACTACTGCTTAAGTATCAGTCACCTACCTTGTTAACTAGGTATTTTATTCTATGCTCAAAAGGCACCCTTAATCGGTAACAGTAAGGAAATCAACATGAAGAAAACGTTACTAGGGCTGTCTATTGCAGCCGCACTGGTTAGCTTGCCCAGCTTTGCTGAGGTAAGAATAAATGGTTTCGCCTCTATTGTCGGTGGTCAAACTCTGGATGATGACGATACGCTCTATGGATATGATAACGACTTTAATATGGAGCAAGAGAGCAAGTTCGCCTTGCAGGTGTCGGCCGATTTGCAAGAGCGCCTAAGCGCCACCGCACAGGTTATTGCGCGTGGAGAGAACGACTTTGATGCTGAGTTTGAATGGGCCTACCTCACCTACGAGATATCTGACAATTCACAGCTCAGCGCCGGGAAAATGCGCATTCCTTTTTATCGCTATTCAGACTTTTTAGATGTGGGTTACGCCTATCGTTGGGTGCGCCCGCCAAAATCAGTGTATAACCTCAACTTTTCCACTTATGAAGGGTTAAGCTATTTATATAACAGCAATATTGGCGAATGGGATAGCAGCATCCAGCTGATGTATGGCTCGGTGAATGAAGATATAGCAGCAGTTACCGAGAGCGATAATGTCGAAATCAATGATGCATTTGGCTTCAATTGGACACTATCAAAAGACTGGTTTACTGCCCGAGCGGCATACATTCTCAGCGAGGTTTCAATTGATGTAAGTAACAGTGCACAGTTAAGTGCATTGTTTAGTGGCCTTTCAGGCTATGGACTCAATGAGCAACGCCAAGACTTAGCTGTTGAAGAGGATGACTCTTACTTCGCCGGCATTGGTTTTGGTATTGATTACAATAACTTCTTATTTGACGCTGAATATACCCAGTATGAAATTGAGGATAGCTTCTTAGCAAAACAGAGTCAGTACTATGCCTCGGTGGGTTATCGTATCGATGACTGGACAGTGCATTTTACCTATGAAAACAACGACGACGAAAATGACAGTTCCGAGTTGAACACGATACCCGCACAGATCCAAACACCTAACGGCCCTATCAATGTGTCGACTAACCCGAGTGACCCAAATGCGCCGTTGCTGCGAGATGTAACTAACTTTGCCTTACTCTCTCAGCGGGCAGAATCCAATACCTACACTATAGGCGCACGCTATAATTTCCATCCATCGGCGGCATTTAAAATTGATGTGAGTCGATTCGAAGACGATATTACCAATACCGAAGTAGATCTTGTATCTATGGGTGTAGACTTAGTGTTCTAAGGGGAAAAACATGTTAAAAAAAGTAGCAGCAGTTTCGCTTTTAGTATTCGCGCAAGGGGTGTGGGCTGATATTGCCGTAGTCGTTCATCCCAGTAATGGTGCAAGTCTAGATCAAAATGCGATCAAGAAGCTTTATCTCGGTAAATCTAAGTCTTTCCCTGATGGCAATAGTGCCACGGCGGTGAATCAAGATGGCACACCCGCCTTTGATGAGTTTAACGATAAGGTGGTAGGCAAATCGAGTTCACAACTTAACGCCTACTGGTCTAAGCTGGTGTTCACAGGTAAAGGAACACCACCGGACAAGTTAGCGAACGATCAAGCGGTGATTGATTTTGTGGCAGCCAACCCAGGGGCAATAGGGTACGTTAGTGCCGCAAGTGCCAGTGACAAGGTGAAGGTGGTCGCCACCTTCTAAATTAAATAAACCTAAACCGAGCCTGCCAGATTGGATAAGTGGAACCTAGTCCAATCTGGCAGTGTTTTAAGTGTCTATGGCAAGTGCTAAGGCATAAGCAATAGAATAAAACTATGTAGGGTGAGCTCATCCCACTACTTTTTATTTCCGGTGAATTGCTTCCCACGTGCAAGCACTAATAATGCCTGCAATGTGATTTTGGCAAATTTTTAACAGTATCAATAGAGTAAACAAACTTTAATAAATAAGCTTCATCATCTTGTAAAGGCGAATAACAAGTCGTTTTAATTTCCCCCGTGCTGTCACCATATATAACTTCGTATGGATAACTGCTAACACATACACTTTCTAGTTCACCCAAACCTGCATTGCCCTCAAAAATATCCTGTTGAGCTAAACGAAAAAGTTGCAATTTTTCACTTGTAGTAAGCGATAAAACAACTTCTATACTGTCTTGGCCTTCCAAACACAATAAACGTTTAAAGACTCCACTACGAGTATCGTAAGAGTCTGTTCCTATTCTAAACGATGAAAACTCAGCATCATTGGCTATAGAAGCTGAACTCAACAAAGAAATTATCAAAATTAGGAATATTCTCACGGCCACCCTGCTCCTAAATCACAAAGCTAGCGGATATTGAACTAGTGGCATCATCGCGAAGCACGGTTGCATTACTGCACCTGCGACCGAAGTGAGTGGGATAAACTCTTTATTATTTGAACTTGCCGCAACATCAACCTTTGTCATGCCCCAAATCCATATAAGCAATTAGGTAACCGTATTGTTTATCGGTGAGCTGCCCTTTTTTGTACATTGACTTCGCTAGGTCAAAACTCCAGTTTTGACCTGTCGGTGGTGCGGGAATAGATAGGTTTAGATTTAGCAGATTCGTATTGACGACTGTATTTCCAAGTTGAACAGCCTGTTTGGCACAGTAACTTAGAATGTACTCTACTGCGTATTTGTCTACACTGGGTTGCCACGTGTATTCAGTTTCACACCCGTACTTCGTTTCGCCTTCCGGGGTGACATATTCCAACCTGCCTGTCGTGCAACCAATGAGCAAAAAAATAGCAAGTGCAGAAATTAAAAACTTCATTTTAATTCAAATATCCCTGTTAAAGTAACATCCAAATAAAAGGCACAAACATGGCGGCTATAATCGAAACGAAGTGACACTGCCGCCATGTTTTTCCCAGCGAGCCCGCGAGCGACTTAATTTTTTGTTATACGCCTTGCTTGGCAGATACAGGATTGCCGTTACCGTTAAAAGTTCTTAAGAAGAAGTCATCATTGATATCTTTCGAATGAGTAATGCCAGAATTTTTGCATACCGTTTTCAAAAGAGTAAGTAGCTTATCATCAACAACTTTATCAGAGCGTTGGCCACGTGGAACTTGGAGAATTTCCCAAAAGTTCGTCATTGCTGTCATCACCTCAGGGCAATCAGCATAGACAACAAATATTTCATTCATAGCAATGTTGAACTCATTAGAGGCAAGATTAAACCTTCCTCCAATTAGCTTCTTTGCAGTCTCAATTCGAAGTTTTCTTTTCTCAAGACGCTCATAGAACTTAAAAGAAATAAGTACGCCGAATAAGCCTGAAAGAAGTGATGCAAAGATTGTTACAAAAATAGCTTCCGATGTCATAGATTTTCCTTTGGTGTATAACGCCGCATTAAGGTGTGAGCGACGCTTGGCTATACTTGAGCGAAGCGAAACTGCCAAGCGTTGCGAATCACTCTTAAATGCTTTGTTATGCTTAGTTGTACTTCGACATATAGCGGTCTGAGTAGCGACGCCATAATATGTGTAAGTTATCAAACTCAAATGTGTCGTTAGGTTTTAGAATATCTAAACTCCCTAACTTCTCTCGGTCATATGCAGTTGATTCGATGTTTTTACCATGTTGATCAAACTGAGATGACTTTTTAGGGATAGGATACCTACCATCCCACACAACAAACGCACTAAGAACCGTTAAGATTTTATTGTCTTCTTTACTTAAACTAAATCCTGCTATTTTCGCAATTTCCGCTAGATCATGTGAGTTCTTCAAACGATAATTTTCAATACCTTGTGCGACACAGTGAGCCTTAAAGAGAACTTCGAAAGACATACCCATTAACATCAAATATGTTGAATGACTCGTTATTCTCGCTTGGCTGTTGTTTTCCATTGCATCCCAAAGGATTTTAGCTGAAGCCCAAAGGTCACATGCTTTATTGTGCCAATATCTTGATATTGTTGACTTTCTCTCATATGCACTAGGTAACGTGCTCATTCAACTGCTCCTACCTGATAACTAAGCATAACAACTTATTAGCGAGACCTTGCAAGGTAAAAGACCAAGCGCCTTTAGACACGCGAGTATAAAAAAAAATTATCGTAAATCACACAGTAAAGTAAATAGTGTCGCAGAGCAAAAGGAATGCAATGCGTTATTGACTGCGACACAGTAGGAGTCGATAACAAGTTTTGGGAGGGTTCTTTTAACTGAGGAAATGCCCTTACCAGCATTTAAAAGGCACTCCAAGACTCGCTAGCAAGTGAATATCTGCTTTTCGCTCGGTCAATGTTAAGTTCAATGACTTTTGGCTGCTGTCAAAAGCGACCATTCATTTCGTGGGCCCCAAAAGTCGGCCAAGCGCCATTAGAGATTAGTAATGCTCTGCGCCGCGCTGCAACTTGCTGTCGCATTTGAGCCGTTAATTAGCCATGAGCTTTGGGTTTTTCCAACTTCGCCGAAACTCAAATAGCGGGTTAATTGGAGGCATATTTTTGCTCTATCCAATGTATTGCAATAGCGAGAGGCTCTGCTTTGTTCGTATTGTGCCCAAGCGATGGAAATAAGACATAGTCAAAAGGCTTGCCTTGAGCTTTTAGTTCATTCAATTGCTCCACACACATTTTGACTGGGACCTGTATATCCTGCTCCCCAAAGAGCCAAAGCCCTGGTATTGATAGAGAGTCTAGATAAACTTTCGGATCCGTTGCATTGAACTCATATTTATCAGGGTCGTTTAGGGTATGTTCACGGGCCTCTTTATAGCTCTGTGTTTGCCAAAAATCTTCTCTTCCATTTGTGTAGAACTGGAACCTCAGTTGCTCCAAAGTCGTGATAGTTGGGCTACTAAAGAGAACCATAAACTCTACCGATTGATTATTGAGTGCGGCAATTGGAATAATCCAGCCAGCTTGGCTGGCACCTAGCAGGCCAATGGATAAACTATTGTCATATTCACGAACCACATCTACCGCAGCACTGGCATCTTTGGCAAGCAACGTTAAATTATCAACACTGATATTATTAGTTCCAACTTGAGGCCCCACGTAAACCCCACCAGACTCACCCACCCCACGCTTGTCATAGGTCAAAACCAACAAGTTATGCTTGGCCAATGACTCAGCTAGCTTTGACATACGTGGAACAGGGTCTGAGCCGTGTACTAGAACGACCGCTGCTTGTGGGTTTTTAGGAATAAATATGCTCCCTGATAGTGGCACCCCTTCGCTGGCAAAAACGATCTCTTCAACAGTGATAAGGTCACGCGAGTGCTCGCTTTCTTCGCCAAGAGCATGGCTTAGATTTCTGCTGTTTGTTGCACAACCTGACGCAAAAATGAGTAAAACTACAAGATATCCAACGTTTTTCACTTTTTATCCTTAATGGAATTGAATCAATCTTTACAGAGCAAACTTGGTGCCAAATAAAAGTGATTTAATTTCAGATGGTTAAAAACTCTGCTCTCAGCTGGATTAGTCTAAATGATCGCTAATTGGATATTTTAACCATTTATTGACTATCCTCATGGATTACTCAATGCTGGAAAGTTCACCCGTTTTGAGTGTTTCTTTTCGCTGTGAGACTAGAAATGCGGGACGACACCTCAGTAAAGACCTAAAAAAGGGCGCCATTTAGTAGCGCCCTTACTCACCCTTTATTCACTTATTCCACTTTAAATTTGGCAGTGGCGTCCAATAGGTTGTCAGATAGATAGTGTAGGTTTTTAGCGACATCGCGCACTTCACTGAGCGCTTGCATCGTATCTTCAAAAGAGCGGTGCATTGAGGTGACATTATCAACGACCATAGTGGCCACTGAGGTTTGTTCCTCGGTGGCGGCGGCAATTTGCCCGTTCATGGTGTTAATAGATAAAATCTGTTCGGAGATTTGCTCAATCGATTGCCCTGTTTGCTCGGCGGCTTGAGCATTGTTACTGGCCATATCTCGCGCTGAGGTCATTGCTTTAACAGCATCATTGGCTGCTTCAGTTAACACAGTAAGCAATTCGCGAATTTCATTGGTGGATTTGGCGGTGCGTGAGGCTAGCTCTCGAACCTCATCGGCGACCACCGCAAAGCCTCGACCTTGCTCGCCAGCACGGGCGGCCTCGATTGCTGCATTCAATGCCAATAAGTTAGTTTGCTCTGCAATTGAGGTAATCACATTGAGAATCTGGGTCACATTCTGGGTATCATCCGCCAACTTATTAATAGTGCCTGCGGCGCGATTGATTTCCTCACTCAAGGTTTGTGATTCACTCACGGATACGCGGATTTGGTCTTTGCTTTGTGCCACCTCTTGCTCGGCAAGTTGCGCTGCGTCGGATGCTTGCGAAGCAGAATGAGAAATATCGCCCACACTCTGGCGCATCTCTTCCATCGACTGGCGGACAATTTCTGCATCACTGGTTTGCTGGTTGGTCGCAGACTCTGCTTTTTCCATGCCTTGCACCAAGCGTGTGGAATTCTCCATCAGCGGTTCAACCACATTCATCACTTCAACCACCGCTTTTTTTAGCAGAGCAATAAATTCATTGAAGTTGATGGAGACTTGGCCAATTTCATCATGAGAACGCACATTGAGCGTGGTCGACAACGACCCCTGCCCCTGTGCCAACAAATGCAAATTTTGCGCGGCATCTTTTGCCGAGTTACCTATACCTCGGGCGATCACCACCGCAAGTAGCACCACAAAAATCACAGAAACCACGGCGACAATTAACATGGTTGTCATTGCTGTGCCTGAGCGGCTTTCAGTTTCGTTTATCAGCTGTAAAAAGCGCGCATTGGCACGCTCTTCGGCGTTGTTAAAGTCAGTCGTTAGGGAATTGAAAATATCGGTTTTCTGCTTTGCGTTTTGTTGAATTTTACTAAAGTCCGCCGTGCCATCGATCATCCCCTTGGCGATGCTAGCGGCAATGTTTTTATAATCTTGTAGCCGCTTAGAGGTGTTCGCAGGCATAAAACCGCTTTGGATGTTATTTAGCTTTTCTAAATTATCCGTGATGGTTTGATAGACTTCTTCGGCTTTATCCAGCAACTCTGCATCACCAAAAGTAACTGCCTGGGTATAAAGCTCATCAACGCTGTTCAGCGCAGTGGCGTTTTCTGCGGTGATGTTGAGCAAGTTGTAGGTGGAAGTCTCAAGCTCATTGAGTGACTGCTGATTTGAGCTCATGGCAGAATAGTTGACTAACACAATCACCACAAAAGCCACCACCGCAACGCAAGTAATCGCGTGGATTTTTTTAGTAATGCTTAGGTTTGCGAACGAGAAACCCGTATTCATAGTGTACACCTCAGAAAGTAATGCTTATTAGGTATCGGCCAGCTACCTCTAAGTGTTAACCAAATTTAAGAAAATTCTAACTTTTTTTGCTTTTTCTCTCATTTTTATTGGTTCATGCAAAAAACGTCATGGCCGTGGTTGCCTGCTGAATATACAACAAAAAATTTACAAACCTTATATTTGTCTATACTCAAGGAGCACTAAGCACACAACTTAGGAAACAGGTATGAAACTCAAACTATCGTTAATTGCAGTGGCGTTGTCGTTCAGCTCGCAAAGTTTTGCGGATGTCAACGTATCGGGCTTTGTCAGCATAAATGCTGGTAAAGTACTCAGTGGTGATGGTGTTCCACAATATGGTGTAGAGCCGACTTTTTTAGCCGACTACCCCATTGTTAGTGCTTACACCGATGAAATATCTTTCGAACCCGAGTCGCTATTCGGCCTTCAAGTGAGTGCCGACTTGATGGATGGTCTTAGCGCAACAGGGCAAATAGTGGCTCGCGGTGCTAATGATTTTGATGCTGAGTTCGAGTGGGCCTACTTATCCTATGAGCTCAATGAGAATTGGACTTTGCAAGGGGGTAAGAAGCGCCTACCGCTATTCTACTACTCGGATTTCTATGATGTTGGCTATGCCTATGTATGGATGCGGCCTCCTGCCGATAATTACACCTGGCAAATATTCAATTACAACGGCCTTAACTTGCTATACAACGGCTATGTTGGCGACTGGTCCATCAGCGGTAATATTTATGGCGGCCGTGAAGACGACGAAAGTAACAAGCTACTCAGCGAGTTTTTTTTCCAAGAGCCAACCAGAGAAATATGGAAAGATATCATTGGCGGTGTAATTCAAGCGAGTAACGACTGGTTTGAAATACGGGCTACACACATGCGCTATACCAATGAGCGTTATCGCAGTGGCAATATCGTTGTTTGGGAAGATGGGGATACCGAACGCGACGGTAAGTTCTATGGTCTCGCCTTGAACCTCGACTTTGGCGACGCCTTTGTATTAACAGAGCTTAACCGCCTCGATCTCGATGGCAACCTCGATACCTACATGGTCAGCGCGGGCTATCGCTTTGATGGCATCACACCCTATGTGAGTTACTCCGAGTTTGATCAAGAAGGCGATGGCGATACCGAGCAGCACAACACCACATCGGTGGGTGTAAGGTGGGACTTCCACCCGTCCGCTGCATTTAAAGTGCAATTCGATAAAGTTGAAGATGATTCTTTTGACTTAGCAGTTGCGGGTGACAGTGAGTCGATCACCATCGGTGTTGACGCGGTATTCTAAATGAGGAGCACAATTATGTATAAGATCGCATTTTTGTTCACGCTATTGAGCTCATCAGTCGCTCTGGCTGATGTGGCCGTTATCGTTCACCCCAGTAATGGCAGTGATATCAATAAAGACACGGTGGAGCGCATCTTTATTGGCAAAGAGAAATCGTTCTCCAATGGCAATAAAGCAATTCCCATTAGCCAAGCCAGCGGAGCCACTGCCGATGAATTTAACCAAAAAGCACTGAATAAGTCCTCAGGACAACTCAAGGCTTACTGGTCAAAACTCGTGTTTACAGGAAAGGGCACACCGCCTAAAGAGGTGGATAACGATGCTGAAGTGATTCAGTTAGTCAGCTCAAACCCCGATACCATCGGCTTTGTTGATGCTGGCAGCGTCACAGATGCTGTTAAAGTGGTCACCACTTTCTAACGGATATTCTAAGCGGTAGATATAACAACGGGGCGTTTTTCGCCCCGTTTTCATTTCGAATATTGTTACTTAGTCGTCTTCTATTTTATCCAACCCTTTGGTATCTTCTCGCGCTTTTAAATCGTGGTGAATAGCCGATTTGATAAGCATATAACCTGTGATGGGAGCGGTGATCAGCAAAAATATAGAAATAAGAATCTCTTTGATGTTTACTTCACCGTTGGTAACACTAAAGTAAACATTGGCGGCAATAAGTAGCGATGCCATCCCTAAGGTGGTGGCCTTCGTTGGGCCATGTAAACGCATAAAGAAATCCGGCATTTTTACCAGACCAATAGAACCAATTAAAATAAACGCGCCGCCTGCAAGTAAGAACGCGGCAATTATCCACTCAAACATACCCTCTCCTACTCAATGATATCGCCACGTAGTAAATATTTACATACTGCGACAGTGCTGACAAAACCAAGCATGGCAATAAGCAGCGCAGCTTCAAAGTAAATCTGTGTTTGCATACCGATACCATACAAAATAATCAACGCGATGGTATTAATGTACATGGTATCGAGTGCCAAGATACGATCAGGGATAGAAGGGCCGACAATTAAGCGCCACAAATTGAGCACCAGTGACACGCCAATCATCGCAAATACGATAAGTAAAACATGTTCTAACATTGAAAAATCTCCTTCAACGGCGCTTCGTAACGGCTTTTAATGGAGTTAATCAGCTCCTGTTCGTCTCCCATATCAAGCACATGGATCAGCAAGAAGCGTTGTTCAGGCTCTTGTCCTTGTGGCAGAGACTCTGGAATCGGATACACCTCAGCGCTGACCGTGCCGGGAGTTAACGACACAGTGCTCGCAAGCATGGTGATAGGTAAATCATGTTTCAAATCTAACGGTACTTTAATAAACCCAGGACGCAAACGTTTGCTTGGCCCCAGTATTTTTATCGCTACTTCAACATTCGCAGTGATAATGTCCCACAGCACGATAAGCAGCTGTTTAAATGCCAAGCCGGGGCGCAATATTAACGGCTGAGGCTTGCGAAATGGCGCTATAGACAGCGGAATAACAATAGCCAGTACCGCCCCTAAAATTAAATGGCCCGGCGATACGCTGTTGTTAAGCAACAGCCAAACCGCAAACAATAATATGGTGCGAAACGGGGTGGGTAACCACTTATATTTTGCTTGTAAACGCATTTATTGCCCCTTAGCCAACGCAAAAACAGTATCAACCGCGACTTGAGTATTATGCAGTGTCGCTGCTGCATGCTGGCTCACTTCGGTCAGTGGTGCAGCGAACACTGTCATTAATACTGGCACTGCAAGCATCAATAGCACCGCGAAGCTTCGGCGTTTGCCAGCGTATACGGCATCTTCAAATTGTTCATCTTGCTGTGGGTTGTCATGCCAAAATAGGCTCGTTCCAGCTCGCGACAAAGCCACAAGGGTTGCCAAACTGACAATCAGGTATATGGGCCAGAACACCCAGGCAACGTTGCTTTCCCAAGCCGCATCCAGTAACCATAATTTAGCGATAAAGCCAGAAAGTGGTGGCAAACCGGCCAAGGCAATGGCGCACAGCACAAAGCAGATACCGAGTAGCTTAGGCTCGGCAACACTGCGGCTATTCACCAGCCTATCTTGCACTTTACCACGCTGTAAGCCAATCAAGTCCGCGACTAAGAACATTGCCGCACAGCCTACTGTTGAGTGCAGTAAGTAATAGATTGCCACAGCCGTGGCCTGCTCATTATTCAGAGCCACCATAGCCACTAAGGTGCCCACCGAAACAATGACTAAATTTGCCGTTAGCCGACGTAAATCTTCCGAAGCTAAAACACCAACAGCCCCAACCACTAAGGTGACCAGTGCCAGAGGCCATAACCAAGTGGTGGCCATACCGCTGAGCTCGCCGGCATTATCACCGAAGATCATAGTAAACACGCGCATCATGGCGTAAATACCAACCTTGGTCATAACCGCAAATTGCGCTGCTACCGCAGGCATTGCACGGCTATAAGTTGCCGCTAACCACAAATGTAATGGCAATAAGGCGGCCTTTAAAGCGAAGACGATAAGCAGCAACAAACCACCTATTTTAGCCAAGTAAATATCATCGCCCTGTAGCTGAGCTACTTTAGTGGCTAAGTCCGCCATATTCAGCGTACCGAGTACCCCATAAAGAATCCCTAAGGCAATGAGGAAGATACTCGAGCCCACTAAGTTAAGCACCACGTAGTGAAGCGCGGCTTTGGTGGTCTGTTTATCCGTTTTATGCATTAGCAATGCATAGGAAGCAATCAGTAGCACTTCAAAAAAGACGAACAGGTTAAATAAATCCCCGGTTAAGAAGGCACCATTCACACCCATAAGCAAGAAGTGTGTAAGGGGATGATAGAAGCTGCCTTTTTTGTCATCACCGCGACTGGCGTAAATGGTGGTAACCAAGGTTAGGAAGCTTGTTAGAATAGTCAGTAGCACCGCCAACGGATCGGCGTATAAAACGATACCAAAGGGTGGCTGCCAAGTACCAATAGCATACACAATCGGTCCGCCTTGCAGCAGTTGCTGCAATAACACCGTGCTCGCTATTAACGTAAGCAGTGCCATAAACATCGCTGTCCAGCGGCGAATAATGAGGTTTTTACCACAAGGCGGGAGCAGTAAAATGATCCCCGCAAGTAAAGGCAGTAGGATAGGTAAAGTGATCAAATGCTGCATCAACTATGACCCCTTTTTCGAGCGTGGTTGACCATCCACGTGGTCATTACCTAAATCCGCGCGGCCACGAATAGCCAAGATCACCACAAACGCGGTCATCGCAAAACCAATCACTATGGCGGTCAATACTAACGCTTGGGGAAGCGGATCGGCATACCCTGCAGACTGACCCAACACCGGCGCCTTATTGATTTGTAAACGCCCTGAGGAGAACAAAAATAGGTTCACCGCGTAAGAGAGCATGGTAAGCCCGAGCACCACTGGGAAAGTGCGCGCTCGTAAAATAAGATACACTCCGCAGGCCACTAATAGACCTACACAGCTTGCATATAAGAGTTCCATTAGAGGTTGACCTTTTCTTTCGGTGTTTCTGCTGTCAATTTACCTAGGCTTGCCAAAATCATCAACGTGGCACCTACCACAGTGAGATAGACCCCTAAGTCGAAAATCATTGCGCTGGCAAGCTCTGTTTTGCCCACCAACGGAATATCAAAATAATCAAACCAGCTGGTTAAGAAGTTACGCCCAAACAGCCAGCTTCCCATGCCTGTCAGTGTGGCAATGGCTAACCCTGAGGCTATCACCTTGCGGTAATTGATATCCATGCGCGCACGTATCCAGTTCGAACCATTGGCCATGTACTGCAAGATAAAGGCGATAGATGTGACCAAGCCAGCGATGAAGCCACCACCCGGTAAGTTGTGACCACGCAAGAAAATATACACGGACACCATAATGGCCAGCGGCAGCAAACTTTGCGAGATACTCGCCAGCAACAGCGGGTGACGTTCGCGAGCCCAAGGACGCCCTTCACTGTCTGATGCTGGCATAAACAGTGGCAGATTAAGTAATAACTTGTAGATACCCAGCGCTGCGATACCCAGTACAGTAATTTCACCAAGAGTATCAAAGCCTCGGAAGTCTACGAGAATAACGTTTACAACGTTGGTACCGCCGCCACCGGTTTTGGCATTGGCAACAAAGAATTGCGAGATGCTCTCATGGGGGCGTGTGAGCACCGCATAACAAATACTACCGATAACGATACCAATGGCACTACTGATCCCTAAATCTCGCAAGATTCGAATTGAGCTTGATTCCTTTGGCGTACGTTGCGGTAAGAAAAACAGTGCCAACATCAATAGCATCACCGTGACTACTTCCACAGTAAGCTGAGTGAGCGCCAAGTCAGGCGCAGAGAAACGACTGAAGGCCACTGATGTCATCAACCCCACCACCGAAATCATGATGAGGGCCACCATGCGCGAGCGATGCCATACCAAGGTGGCAAGCGCGCCAATCATGAGCAAGGCCGCGCCAATGGCATTATGAGCATCAATATCGCTCAGACCTTTAGACCCAGCCAGCGTATGCATTTCAAATAATGGCAGACCGGCAAGAACCAGTGCCGAGAGCAATAAAATAAAGATATAGCGCTGCAAAGAGCCATTCTCTATACGCAGAACTTGCTCACGTGACCACGTCATCACCTGTTGGATACCGGCGTCGAATGCCCTTTTTGCATTAACACTGGGTAGCGAAGCTTGGAACTGGAATAAATATTTGCGTTGAGAATAGATAAACAAACCACCGGCTACTGCCACCGCACTCATAAATAGCGGTAGGTTAAAACCGTGCCAAATAGCCAGTTTGTAATCCGGTGCATCACCGGCTAAAACTGCATTGGAAGCGACCGATAAAATAGGGTCCACCACAAAGGCTGGGAACAAACCGACGAGCACACACATCGCAACCAACACTTCAATGGGCACACGCATATAACGCGGCGCTTCGTGAGGATCCTTAGGTAGGTCTTTGGGCTCACCATTGAAAAATACATCGTGAATAAAACGCGCCGAATAAGCCACTGACAACGCCCCGGCTACCGTCGCCAACACTGGAATTAACCATGACATAGACCCCAACATTTGCTGGTGTAAGGTCTCAGCAAAGAACATCTCTTTTGATAAGAAGCCATTCAAAAGCGGCACACCAGCCATGGACGCCGCCGCCACCATCGCTAAGGTCGCAGTATAGGGCATATAGCGCCACATACCGTTTAGTTTACGCATATCTCGGGTGCCGGTTTCATGATCGATAATCCCGGTGGCCATAAACAGTGATGCTTTAAAAATAGCGTGATTAATAATGTGGAAAATCGCCGCAACTGTTGCCAGCTGCGTATCCAGGCCCAGGAGCAAGGTAATAAGACCCAAATGACTGATGGTCGAGTATGCCAACAAGCCCTTTAAGTCATGTTTGAATAAAGCAATGTAAGCACCGACTAACAAGGTTGTCAGGCCGGTTACGCCAACAATAATGAACCATAGCTCGGTGCCTGCCAGTGCGGGATAAAAGCGGGCTAACAGGAAAATTCCGGCTTTAACCATCGTTGCCGAATGTAAGTAGGCGCTGACTGGCGTAGGTGCAGCCATCGCGTGCGGCAACCAAAAGTGAAAGGGAAACTGCGCAGATTTGGTAAACGCCCCTAGCAACACCAACACCAAAATAACCGGATACCAAGACGATGACTTGATCACCTCGGCACTTTGTAGAATAACGTCAAGCTCGTAGCTGCCCACTAACTGGCCAATGAGCACTAAGCCCGCCAACAGGGCCAAACCGCCAGCGCCGGTAATAGCCAATGCCATACGTGCGCCTTTACGTGCTTCAGGTTTATGGGACCAGTAGCTGATCAATAAAAATGAGCTAATACTGGTGAGCTCCCAGAAGAACCACATTTGAATAATATTATTCGCCGTGACGATACCTAGCATGGCTGTCATAAACAGCATTAAGTAGGCATAAAGCTTAGGCATGGAGTCATTCTCACTAAGGTAATAGCGAGCATAAAGAATAACCAGCAAACCGATACACAGGATCAGCAAGCAAAATAGCAGGGCTAACCCGTCCAGACGGAAAGACAAGTTCACGCCTAATTCAGGTATCCAGGGTAGGCTGGAATAGAGGGTTTCACCCGCCAACACATCGGGGGCTAAACTCAGTACTAGGGCTAAGCCTAAAATGGGCATTATTGCGGTGATAATCGCACTTTGATTGCGCGATAATTTACCAGTAAAACTCGCAAGTAAACTGCCTATAAGGGATAACAGGGGTATCCACAGCAAAGTCATAGTTTGTGAACCTTTATTATGGTCGCTGAACCTTCAAACAACCTTCTTATAATCAACTCCAGCATCGGGTATGCTTCCGTGTGCTAAGTTCCTCAACTAGGGTTAGTATAGCGCCAATTAAACATTAATAATTAGTCAGTTATACTGTTGTGCTCACTCTTTGTCTAGCCTAGATGCGGCTATTCGCCTAAAACTTGGGCTGAGATTAACACCTCACTAACCTTGCTTACAAATCTAGTTGTTAGCTTGGTTAATAGTTGTACGGCCTTCACCTGCTCCATGTGTGGCAAGTGGGTGGCGTTGTAGCCAGATTGGTAGCGCACTTAGGCGATGAAAGTAATCTTGATAGCGCAGTAATTCATCGCTGTGTTGGCGCAATTGTTTTACCCAAAGGCGACGATACAAAGGCGATAAGCCAACCTCTGAGTGTTGCATAATGCTGATTTGCTCAGTGGGTTTATAGCCACGCCCATTGTTGCAAAAATCGCTTTTATACCAACCAGAAGGCCTTGTATCATCGACATAAAGGTTAGCATAGATTTGCCCTTTGTCTGTGCATGCGTGTTGTTGTGCTTTAGGCCCCGGATATTCGTCCGTGAACCCGGCAAAGTGCATGAGTTCGTGTAAAAACACATGATAAGGTGCCTCTGTGCTTAATTGCATGACTCCTGCTTGGACATTGGCGCGCCCCTGCTTGGTCATCATAACAATGAAATCAAACCCCGGGGGCAGTCGTGATGGCTGCTCTGCCAAGGACTGCCAATTGCAGCGCGCATACTCCCCCCTACTCGACGTGCAAGCAAGCTGACTACCCATATAAACAGGCTTAGATAAACACATCAGTCCCGGTTGTGGCTCTGCTTTTGCAAGGTATCGTTCACGCAATTGTTTTAACCTCTCGATGCCTTGCGCGTGATCTGCCAATAATAAAATATTGTAATCACATTGGCGTGCCTCAATTGCTCCTAAGCGCACTTCAAAATCATGATGCTGCGCATAGTCAGTGGTAATTCGACTTGGCGACACACCTTGGTGCATCAGTAGAGGTTGAGCAACCTCATCACTGAGCGCACGATGTTGTGAGATGGTCGTGAGCGAGTGCCATTGCTCATTAAGAAGTAGCTGCTTGGTAAGTTGCTGCCACTGCACAGCTTGGGTGTCGTTTTGACGTGATAACGCTGCCTGCCAATACGGCGTGGCATCCTCTATACGGTGGTCATTGAGTAGCTTGACGGCTAGGGCCAGTTGCGCTGGCGCCACACTCTGCCCTGCCAACACTCGCAGCTGTGCCTGATTAAGTGATTGATAGTCGATACTGTGTGGCTGATAGCGATGCCAATAACCAAGGTAACTGGCAGAGTTTGCCGCTAGATGGGAAGCTAAATGAGGGGAGAAACTGCTGCTGGCACAAAGTAGTAATGCCAGCAGTATAATCACACTAGTGCGCACCCTCGCCTGCCATTAAGCTCAGCTCCAAACGGGCGTACTTATATTCAACAAACTCGTACACATTAGTCGATAACGCCAATTTAAAGTAGTCACTGGCCAAGGCCGTATTGCCTTCAGCTTGGTGACGCTTGGCGATATAGAAATACGCCTCACACAATCGCTCAGCATACTCCTGGTGCGATTCAACGCCCTCGCTCAAGGTGTTTAACAAAGCCTTTTCATCAATATCGCCATTGTAATAAGCGACCAACTGATAGGCCCAATTCTGTGGGTCTAACGCCTGCGCCATCTTAGCTAAATTGGCTTTTGCTTGTTGAGCGTCGTTCGCACTTTGCGCTAAATAAAGCCACAGCACACGGTAGGGATCGTCTGGTGCAAAATCTAAAAAGGCTTGTAAGTCGTCACTGGCCAGTTTAGGGCGCTCCCCATAATAAAGGGCGATGCCTCGGTTTAAGTATGCATATTCATGCTCAGCGTTAAGCTCCAACACCGAGTCGAACATTTCGTAAGCTTTGCCGTATTGCTGCATTAGGGTGTGATGAATGCCTAAAAAGTTATAGACCTCGGCTAAATCAGGCTTAAGTTTTACCGCGCGGTTAAAGTCAATGCGCGCCAAGGTACTAAGCCCTAAGCTATCAAACAGTACGCCTCGGTCATAATAAAGCTGCGCTTGTTGCTCATTAGGAAGTTCAGCTTGCTCAATGAGCTCGGTATAACGAGCTATGGCAATTTCGCTGCGAAAATCACTGGGCAGAGGCGCTGTAAATGGCACTGCAACTAAATACTGAGGCTCTTGGGAAGTGGATTGGCAACCAGCCAACACAGCGGCTAGTGCGCCTGCAATAATGAGCGAAATGGGTCTTCTCAACGTCCTGCACCTATATTCAACGGCTATAGATTTTCATTAAACCACAAAAAAGGGGGCTAAACAGCCCCCTTTTACATCAGATTAATGCTTATTCAGCGCTTTTTGACTCTTCTGCGTTTGCAGCTGGTTTTTCTTGCGCTTCTTTGATACTCAAGCGAACGCGGCCTTGGCGGTCTACTTCTAGTACCTTAACTTTAACTTCTTGACCAACGCTAAGGTGATCAGTCACGTTATTCACACGCTCTTCGCTGATTTGTGAAATGTGTACTAAACCATCTTTGCCTGGCAATACATTAACAAACGCACCGAAGTCTACGATACGAACTACTTTACCTTCGTAGATTGTACCTACCTCAAGTTCTGCAGTTAACTGCTCTACGCGAGCGATTGCAGCGCGTGCGCTTTCGCCATCGGTGGCAGCGATCTTAACCGTACCGTCATCATCGATTTCGATAGTAGTGCCAGTTTCTTCAGTTAACGCACGGATTGTCGCACCGCCTTTACCAATTACGTCAGCAATTTTCTTCGGTGGAATGTTCACCGTGTAAATGCGTGGTGCGTAATCTGAAAGCTCAGCCGCTGGTGAAGAGATGGCTTCATCCATCACGCCAAGAATATGCAAACGGGCAGCTTGTGCTTGGTTAAGCGCAATTTGCATAATTTCTTTAGTGATACCTTCAATCTTGATATCCATTTGCAGCGCAGTGATACCTTCAGAAGTACCGGCTACTTTAAAGTCCATGTCGCCTAAGTGGTCTTCGTCACCTAAGATGTCAGAAAGAACAACAAAGTTGTCGCCTTCTTTAACAAGACCCATAGCAATACCCGCTACAGATGCCTTAGTTGGTACACCGGCATTCATCAGCGCCAGCGAAGTACCACATACCGAGGCCATTGAAGATGAACCGTTCGATTCAGTGATTTCTGATACCACACGGATTGAGTAAGGGAATTCTTCAAGCGTAGGAAGAACAGCCGCAATACCACGCTTAGCAAGGTTACCATGACCAATTTCACGACGCTTAGGTGAGCCTACAAAGCCTGTTTCGCCAACACAGAATGGAGGGAAGTTGTAGTGCAACATGAAGCGGTTAGTTGAGGTACCCGTAATGGCATCAATCATCTGTGCGTCACGTTCTGTACCCAGCGTTGCGGTAACAAGTGCCTGAGTTTCACCACGGGTGAAGATAGCACTACCGTGCGTACGTGCAAGCACACCGGTTTTAACATCTAGGGCACGGATCATCTCAGGAGTACGGCCATCAATACGTTTTTCACCGGCAATGATGCGCCCACGTACGATTTTCTTCTCAAGTGAACCGAATACACCCGATACTTCTTGCTCATCTAAGCTTTCGTCTTCACCCAGCTCAGCGCTTAGCTTCTCGATTACTTGTGCTTTCGCTGCGCTTAGCGCATCTTTACGCGCTACCTTGTCAGTGATGTGATACGCTTCACCGATTTTCGCTTCCGCGATGGCAGCCACTTTTTCCGCTAGCGACTCGTCTTTCGCTGGTGCGGTCCAATCCCATACAGGCTTGCCTGCTTCGCTAGCAAATTCGTTAATTGCAGTAATAATGGCTTGTGACTGCTCATGACCGTAAACAACGGCGCCTAGCATCACGTCTTCTGGCAATGTTTCAGCTTCCGACTCAACCATCAGAACCGCGTTGTCAGTACCAGCAACAACAAGATCTAGCTTACTTTCGTTTAGCTCAGTAAGTGTTGGGTTAAGGACATATTGACCGTCGATAAAGCCTACACGAGACGCACCGATTGGACCATTGAATGGAATACCCGAAAGCGCAAGCGCCGCTGAAGTACCAATCAGCGCTACGATATCTGGTTGAATTTCAGGGTCTACTGAAACAACGGTTGCGATAACTTGCACTTCGTTTACGAAGCCATCAGGGAACAGTGGACGGATTGGACGGTCAATCAAGCGCGCGATCAGTGTCTCGCCGTCTGATGGACGACCTTCACGCTTCAAGAAACCACCAGGGATACGACCCGCTGCGTACATTTTTTCAATGTAGTTAACAGTCAGAGGAAAGAAGTCTTGACCTGGGTTTGCTTCACGCTTACCAACCACAGTCACGAGTACCGAGGTATCGCCAATGCTAGCAAGTACGGCACCGTCTGCTTGACGTGCAATCGCACCCGTTTCTAGCGTTACAGTGTGTTCACCGTATTGAAATTCTTTAATAATTGGTTGCACTTAATTATTTCCTTTAAGTTGCATTTAGCCCTACTTAATCGTACTAAGCAGACTAAAGTTTGGTTTTCTCAAGCACCTTACCAATTACAGTAAATAACCACACTCACGCTGGAATGCCTTTATTTACTACAATTGGCAATATGGTGCCATCTTAGCCGACGGCCATACATTGCCCTACCGACTTAGACAGGGCCTAGTATACTCGCCAAAAGCACACAAAAAAAGGGGCTAGATAGCCCCTTTTTGTAAACTGATTTCAAAGAATTAGCGACGTAGGCCAAGTTCTTGAATTAGTGCAGTGTAACGCTCGATGCTTTTACCTTTTAGGTAGTTAAGCAAGTTACGGCGTTGGCTTACTTTGCGAAGCAGACCACGACGTGAGTGGTTGTCTTGCTTGTGGTTAGCAAAGTGACCTTGAAGCTTGTTGATATCGTGAGTTAGCAAAGCTACTTGTACTTCAGGTGAACCTGTGTCGCCTTCAGCGCGTGCGAATTTTGCGATGATATCTGCTTTTTCTTGGTTGCTTAGTGACATAAATAACTCCAAAAAATGAGTGTTTTAATACGGTAAGAGCCGATCACTAATCCAGCCCCACCAAATGAGCGCGCTATTTTAACAATTTACGCGAGAACTACAAGCGCTTTATAGGGTGCGCCACTTTCCTAGCTGGTAATTGCCACAGCACGTTTGGCCTTTAAGTGGCCGTGTTGGTTACGCTCACCAACGCCTAGAAAGCGTGTTTTGCAGCGCACCGCACATACCGGCGCAACCTGCTCGCCGACAACCACAGTTTGCCCGTGGGCAAAGGCAGTGGCTTGTTGTTCGTCAAGCTCAATGCTTGGTAAATCTTGCACCGCAGTATCCATCGGCAACAGCAAGGGGTCGAGTACCTCTGCTGGGGCGATGTCTTTGGCTTTGGCCTCATCGAGTAGCTGCTGCAACGTCTCTAACGTCACCATTTTTTCTGCCGGATAGTGACCTACTTTAGAACGGTGAAGCATAATCACATGGGCACCACATCCCAGCAGCTCACCTAAGTCATCAACAATCGTACGTATATAAGTGCCTTTGGATACGTGCGCGGTCATTTGTATCTCGTTGCGCTCGCTGTCGAACTCATCTAAGGTCAAACTGTAGACATGAATACGGCGGCATTTACGCGGTACTTCAATGCCTTCACGGGCATATTTATACAGTGGTTGGCCTTGGTATTTCAGTGCCGAGTACATCGACGGATACTGATCCGACTCCCCAATAAAGCTGGCAACCTGTTCACGTAAATCCGCTTCACAGACATCCACTGATCGGGTTTGCACAATTTCACCATCGGCGTCAGAGGTGGTCGTGCGCTCGCCTAGTTTAGCCCGAACCACATAGGTTTTGTCAGTGTCGAGTAAAAACTGTGAAAACTTGGTCGCTTCACCGAAGCACACCGGTAACATCCCCGTAGCAAGAGGGTCTAACGCGCCGGTGTGGCCCGCCTTTTGCGCAAAGAAAATACCTTTCGCTTGTTGTAACGCACGGTTACTGGAGATCCCTTGCGGCTTATTAACCAATAGTACGCCATCGACCGGGCGGCCTTTTGTCCGTCTGGCCATCGCGCTTACTCTTCTTCGTCGCTGTTGTTGCGCTTATCCTGATCTTCACGCATTACGGTGTCGACCAAGTTAGAAATACGCATCCCCTCGAGCAGCGAGTTATCAATCACGAAACGCAATTCAGGGATAATGCGAGCACGAATACGCTTGCCTAATAAGGAGCGAATGTAGCCGCTGGCATCATTCAAAATACGCATGCTTTGTTTTGCTTTGGTGTCGTCATCTTGGTTAAAGACGGTGACAAAAATTTTGGCGTAGGACAAATCACGGGATACTTCCACCGCAGACACGGTCACCATGCCTAAACGCGGGTCTTTCACTTCGCGCTGGATGATCACCGCGATTTCTTTTTGGATTTGCTGCGCTACGCGCTCTGTGCGAGAAAATTCTCTCATTTCCACCACTTCTATTGATTACACAATGCACAAATGGGGGCACAAGGCCCCCATACTTTTTATGACTAACTGTGAGGTTTACAGCGAGCGTTGTACTTCAACGACTTCGAATACCTCAATTTGGTCACCGACCTTAACGTCATTATAGTTCTTAACGCCGATACCACATTCCATACCGTTACGAACTTCTTGAACGTCATCTCTGAATCGACGTAGCGACTCAAGCTCACCTTCATAGATAACGACGTTATCACGAAGAACGCGAATTGGGTTAGAACGTTTAACCACACCTTCGGTTACCATACACCCAGCGACAGAGCCAATCTTCGGTGCCTTAAATACATCACGTACTTCGGCAAGGCCAATGATTTCCTGTTTGAATTCAGGCTGTAGCATACCGGTCATGGCTTGCTTCACTTCCTCAATCAGGTCATAGATAACGCTGTAGTAACGCAGGTCAATGCTTTCGCTTTCAATCACTTTACGTGCAGAAGCGTCAGCACGAACGTTAAAGCCAACGACAATCGCATTTGATGCGGCGGCAAGTGATGCATCAGTCTCGGTGATACCACCAACACCGCTACCCACGATTTTCACTTTAACTTCTTCAGTAGAAAGCTTAGTCAGTGAATCGGCAATAGCTTCGATAGAACCTTGAACGTCGGCCTTAAGGACAATGTTCACTTCGCTCACGTCACCTTCAGACATATTGCTAAACATGTTTTCCAGTTTCGCTTTTTGCTGACGAGCAAGCTTCACTTCGCGGAATTTGCCTTGACGATAAAGCGCTACTTCACGCGCTTTACGCTCATCGCGTACCACAGTGGCTTCGTCACCAGCTGCAGGCACACCAGAGAGACCTAAAATCTCGACTGGAATTGACGGGCCCGCTTCTTTGATTTCTTTACCATTCTCATCGCGCATTGCACGAACACGGCCATATTCAAGACCACAAAGAACGATATCGCCTTGCTTAAGCATACCTTCTTGAACAAGGACAGTTGCCACTGGACCACGGCCTTTATCTAGACGTGATTCAATCACCACACCCGAGGCCATGCCTTCAGGAATAGCGGTTAGTTCAAGGATTTCTGACTGCATCAAGACAGCTTCAAGAAGCTCATCAACACCTTCACCCGTTTTCGCTGAGATATGAACGAACTGCGTTTCTCCGCCCCATTCTTCTGGGATAACATCTAACGCTGCCAGTTCATTCTTAACGCGATCTGGGTCCGCGCCTTCTTTATCGATTTTGTTCACCGCAACAATCAACGGTACTTCTGCTGCTTTAGCGTGCTGTACTGCTTCTTTGGTTTGCGGCATTACACCATCGTCGGCAGCAACAACAAGGATAACGATATCCGTTGCTTTTGCACCCCGTGCACGCATTGAAGTAAAGGCCGCGTGCCCTGGTGTATCTAAGAAGGTGATCATGCCGTTGTCGGTGTCAACGTGGTAAGCGCCAATGTGCTGGGTAATACCGCCAGCCTCACCCGATGCCACTTTGGCTTTACGGATGTAGTCAAGCGTCGAGGTTTTACCGTGGTCAACGTGACCCATTACAGTTACAACCGGTGCACGCGATTCAGCCTGACCGCCTTCAGAGCGATCGCTCAATACGCGCTCTTCAAGCTCGTTTTCTTTGGTGATCACTACTTTGTGACCCATTTCTTCGGCCACCAGTTGTGCTGTTTCCTGATCGATAACTTGGTTAATGGTTACCATGTCACCCATCTTCATCATGGTTTTCACCACTTCAGCGCCTTTCACCGCCATACGTGATGCTAACTCAGCAACGGTGATGGTTTCACCAATGCGTACTTCAGCTTTTTTATCCGCTACCGGCTTTTTAAAGCCATGCTGTAAAGACGTAGGCGCTTTCAGCTTACCTTTCTTGCCTTTAAGCTTAACTGGAGCCTCGGTTTTACCCTTTGGCTTTTTCTTTTTACGACGTGCACTTTTCTCTTCGCGCGCGTCTGATTCGTCCTCTGCTTCACGGGCATAGGTCGAGGTTGTGAGGTGATGGTCCGCTGTTTCCTCGCGGCGCTTACGTTCCTCTTCTTCTTTCTTCCAACGCGCTTCGTTTTCTTCCGCTAGACGGCGGGCTTCTTCGGCTTGACGTTTCGCTTCTTCTTCGGCTTTCTTCAATGCTGCCTCTTCTGCTTCTTTCTGTAAGCGCTCAGCTTCTTCACGTTCTTTCTGAGTTTGCTCCTCGTCCTTTGCAGAATCATGACTGTCTTTGCGCTGTGCTTCAGCTTTACGCTTCGCTTCTTCTTTAGCCTTACGCTCTGCTTCTTGTTTCGCTTTGCGTTCAGCCTCTTCTTTTGCTTTGCGTTCGGCTTCTTCTTTGGCCTTACGCTCTGCTTCTTCTTTGGCCTGTGCCTCGGCCTCTTTACGCGCTTGCTCCTCTGCTTCTAAACGAGCTTGCTCCTGCTGCTCCTCTAGCGCGCTCTTTTTCACGTAGGTGCGCTTTTTGCGCACTTCTACTTGTACGGCTTTCGCCTTACCCGTTGAACCTGTCACGCTGAGCGTACTTTTCTTCTTACGCTGCAGGGTCATGCGCTCGGGGCCAGTTGAACCCGCACCGCCGTGTTGCTTCGACAAGTGATCGAGTAGTTGTGCTTTTTCTGACTCAGAGACATGGTCGTCAGCGCCTTTTTTAATACCGGCACTGTCTAATTGCTGGAGCAATTTATCAACAGTTGTACCAATGTCCTCGGCCAGTTTTGCTACACTTACTTCTGCCATATTCTTTGTTACCTCCGTTAATAAATTACTCGTCACCGAACCAGCAAACGTTACGCGCGGCCATAATCAGGTCGCCCGCTTCCTGCTCGGAAAGCTCGGTAATTTCAACTAGTTCATCAATGCCTTGCTCAGCTAAATCTTCTAAAGTAATCACCCCTTTACTTGCCATGACAAAGGCAAGGTGGCGATCAAGTCCTTCAAGATTCAATAAGTCTTCAGCTGGCTCTGCACCTTCTAGCGATTCTTCGTCTTTCAACGCTTTCGTTGTTAATGCATCTTTAGCGCGGTTACGTAGCTCTTCAACAGTCTCTTCATCAAGACCATCAATTTCTAGGAACTCGCTAGTAGGCACATAGGCCACTTCTTCAAGCGTTGAGAAGCCCTCGCCAATTAATAATTCAGCGAAGTCGTCATCAATATCCAACCCTTCAGTGAATAGGTTGATAAGTTTGTCTGATTCTTCACGGTTTTTAGATTCCATATCTTCAACCGTCATCACGTTCAGTTCCCAACCTGTAAGTTGGCTCGCTAAACGTACGTTTTGTCCGTTACGACCAATGGCCTGTGCTAGGTTATCGGCCTCAACAGCAATATCCATTGAGCGCGAATCTTCGTCCATAACAATGGATGCGACCTCAGCAGGCGCCATCGCATTAATAACGAATTGCGCTGGGTTATCATCGTATAACACGATGTCAACGCGCTCGCCGCCAAGCTCTGTAGAGACAGCTTGCACACGCGCACCTCGCATACCCACGCAGGCACCCACAGGGTCAATGCGCTTATCATTCGATTTTACTGCGATTTTGGCACGTGAACCTGGGTCACGCGCTGCAGAGCGTAGCTCAATCATTTCTTCGCCAATCTCTGGCACCTCAATGCGGAATAGTTCCATCAGCATCTCAGGTTTAGAGCGAGTGACGAACAATTGCGCGCCGCGCGCTTCGGGGCGCACTGCATAGAGTAAACCACGAACGCGGTCACCTGGGCGGAAGTTTTCGCGCGGTAACATATCTTCACGATAAATGACGGCTTCAGCATTGTTGCCTAAATCAAGCACGATGGCGTCGCGGCTGGCTTTTTTCACCACACCAGTGACTAATTCACCTTCTTGATCCTTATACGCTTCAACCACTAATGCGCGTTCTGCTTCACGCACTTTTTGGACGATAACTTGCTTCGCCATTTGCGTGGTAATACGGTCAAACTTAATAGATTCAATCTGTTCTTCAACAAAATCACCAAGCTGGATTTCAGGCTCTTCTACCTGCGCCGCTTCGAGGGTGATCTCGCGGTATGGGTGTTCTAGGCTGCCATCTTCTAGCGCATCAGCCACCTGCCAACGACGGAACGTATCGTATTCACCGGTTTTGCGGTCGATAGATACACGCACATCGATATCACCGTCATGTTTTTTCTTTGTTGCGGTCGCTAGTGCGAACTCTAATGCTTCAAAAATTTTCTCTTTGGGGACCGCTTTTTCATTGGAAACGGCTTCCGCCACCAATAGGATTTCTTTTGCCATAGGTATTGCCTCGCTTGCCCTATTCCTTTCGCACTGAAATTAAAATTTGGCGATGATATTGGCACGCTCAACGTTGCTGATCATCAACATAAACTCTTGATTATCAACGTTGATAGTGACCATATCACCATTAACTGCTACTAAGTCGCCCTTAAAATTACGGCGACCATCTTGTGGAAGCTTGGTACGCAAGCGTACTTCTTCACCCACTGCTTGTTGGTAATGTTCTGGTTTGAACAGTGGACGATCAACGCCTGGCGATGACACTTCCAAGTCGTATTCGTTGGTAATGGGGTCTTCTACATCGAGAATCGCGCTCACCTGTCGACTTACATCTGCACAATTATCCACAGTAATGCCATCTGGATGGTCGATATACACACGTAATGTGGAATGGCGACCCGCTTGAATAAATTCAAGCCCCAGTAGCTCGAAGTCTAAGGCTTCAACTGCCGGTGTTAACATGTCAGTTAATGTTTGCTCGAGCTTTGTCACGAAACTCCTCCATAGAAACAAAAAAAGGGCTTAAGCCCCATTTTTCAAGTACAGATACAACAACGCCCCGAACCAAGCGGGGCGTCACACCGGAGATATTCGTAGTACGAAGATCTCCTGATCTTCTGAGCGGCCTAGGGCCAAGCTTGGCTGCGGGCTATATCTGCACGATAAAAACCGCTGCAACGTTTAGCAAAGTTGCCTTGGCTAAACGCAAAACGCGCATTACTAAGAATGCGCGAACATCAAATAAAACAAAGCCAACGTAAAGAGAACCTTGTTTGAAAATCTGCTGCATGAGAGATACGGCTGCATCACCTCATTCGTGGCGACTATTATAGAGGTAAGGTTTATATTTAGCAACCACCTAGCATGACTAAAGGCCAGTATTAACAAGGCCTTTACAATAAAAAAGCCAAGCATCTGCTTGGCTTTTTTAATTTGGTGCCGTGGGCGGGACTTGAACCCGCACGAGCATAGCTCACCACCCCCTCAAGATGGCGTGTCTACCAATTCCACCACCACGGCTTAATTTTTTAGTTTGGCACGTCTGGATTCGTGCTCTTAGGCTCTTCTACTGGTACATCGGATGCATCTTCAGTCACCGTCTGTGCAGCAGGTGCTGATTCTAGGTTTTCCCACTCGTCGGTCTTTTTAATTTGACCCGCAGTTAGGTTACCCAGCACGATGCTTAGCACAAAGAAGATAGTTGCTAATACTGTGGTTGTCTTAGTCATAAAGTTACCAGCACCTGACGAACCAAAAACGGTTGCCGATGCACCTGCACCAAATGAAGACCCCATATCAGCGCCTTTACCTTGTTGAATTAGCACGAAACCAACCAGTGCAATTGCAACAATCAAATAAATTACTAATAGAATTTCGTACATTTAATATTATCCTTTTGCACTTTCACAGATGCTGAAAAAAGCGCCTGTTTTTAGACTTGCACCGCCGATAAGGCCGCCGTCTATATCTTGTTGTGCAAATAATTCTTCACTATTCTTTTCGTTTACGCTGCCGCCATACAATATGCGTAAGCCTTGTGATAGACCCTGATCTTGCTGGGCAATTTTATCACGAATAAACTGGTGTATGTCTTGAGCTTGCTGCGGCGATGCAGTTTTACCTGTGCCTATAGCCCAAACCGGCTCGTATGCTATCACAGATTGTGATAATGCAGCCACACCTAATTTTTGGATTACCGCCTCAATTTGAGCACTAATCACTGATTCTGTTTCACCCTGTTCACGTTGCTGCTCGGTCTCTCCGACACACAGCACAGGGATAAGGCCCTGCTGTTGCGCCATAGCAAATTTATTTGCTACGTCTTCGTCAGACTCACCAAAAACATGGCGACGCTCAGAGTGCCCAACTAAGGTGTAAGTGACACCTAGCTGCTTAGCCAGCGCCGCTTGGGTCTCCCCAGTGTAAGCGCCCGCTTCATATTCAGACACAGTCTGCACACCCGTTTGCAAACCTAATTTTACAGCTTCTGCTGCTAACAAGGCGGGAACAAACAGTGCCACATCGACTTCTTGGCCATTAATATCTTCTAAAACATTAGCCATTTCATTGAGCAATGTTTGAGAACCATTTAACTTCCAATTACCAGCCACTAAAGGCTTACGTGATGCCATGTTTTACTCCATGTCTGAAAGCGGACGAGATAGTACCCCGAGTCATTTCAACTTACAAGTAGTTATTTATGCAAACTTGTTTAACTGCTCACACTTTCAACAACTTGCGCTATTTTACTACTCAAATCCAGTACTTGTTTTTCATGCTCGGCTTCAACCATCACACGAACCACCGGCTCGGTACCCGATTTACGTAGTAGCACCCGCCCTTTACCGGCGAGCTCCTGTTCAACCTCGGCGACAACCTGTTGCACAGTGGGTGCTTGTGTTGGGTCACTACCAGGGGCATAGCGCACGTTAATCATATTCATCGGGTATTTAACAAATCCTTGCCCTAAATCGCGCAATGTTTTGTTCGTCGTGACCATAGCGGCAAGTACTTGCAAGCTGGAAATAATACCGTCGCCAGTGCTGATTAAATCCAAGTTCAGCACATGCCCTGAACTTTCACCGCCGATTTTCCACCCTTTTTGCTTTAATAGTTCCATCACGTAACGGTCACCCACTTTCGAGCGAGCAAAGTCTATTCCTTTCTCTTTAAGGGCATTTTCAAGACCCATGTTGGACATCACCGTGCCTACCACGCCACCACCAAGCTCTCCTTGATGGTGCAGCGCGCTGGCAATGATGTAAACGATATCATCGCCATCAAACACTTGCCCTTTGTGGTCGACCATCATCACCCGATCGCCGTCACCGTCATAAGCAATCCCTACATCAGCCTGCTCTTCAAGCACTTTGCGTTTCAGTGCGGATACATCGGTGGCGCCACACTCAGCATTTATGTTCAAGCCATTAGGCTGACAGGCATAAGGGATCACCTCTGCACCCAGCTCTTGCATAACGGCAGGCGCAATGTGATAGGTTGCGCCATTGGCACAATCGAGGACAATTTTAAGCCCTTCCAAAGAATGCCCTTGCGGGAACTGACCTTTACAGAATTCAATATAGCGGCCATCTGCACTTACCAGACGTCGCGCTTTACCCAGCTTTTCAGAAGGCACACAGGTCATATCACTGTCGAGCATGGCTTCTATTTCAAGTTCAATATCGTCGGCTAATTTAAGGCCATCGCTGGAAAAAAACTTAATACCGTTATCGTGATAAGGGTTGTGTGAAGCACTTATCACAATGCCCGCTTCCGCTCTAAAGGTTTGCGTTAAATAAGCAACCGCTGGCGTTGGCATTGGACCGAGTAAGACGACATCAATGCCCGCTGCGATAAGCCCGGCCTCTAAAGAGGTCTCAAGTAAGTAACCGGAAATGCGGGTGTCTTTCCCGATAATAACCTTCCTTGTTCCTGTTTTAGAAAGAACTTTACCAGCCGCCCAACCTAGCTTAAGAGCAAATTCTGGCGTTATCGGGTATTCACCAACCTGACCTCGCACGCCATCGGTGCCAAAATATTTACGTGTTGTACTCATGTTTTCTCCTAATCTTGTACTTGCAAAGGGGCCTGGGTGGCTTGGAAAACCTTTACAATATCCGTTGTTTCTTGCACATCATGCACGCGCACAATGCGCGCGCCCTTTTGCATACAGATTAATGCGCCAGCCAAGCTTGCGCTGAGACGCTGATCTGCATCTCGATTTAATAATTTTCCGAACATTGATTTGCGCGATAGACCAGTGAGTACTGGGTATCCTAGTCGCTGTAGTTGCTCAAGCTCACTCAACAATTGATAGTTATGTTGCAGTGATTTACCAAAGCCAAAGCCGGGGTCGATAATAATGTTCGTTTTACTTATCCCAGCTTCGATACATTGTCGCGCTCGCTCTTGTAAAAACGTACCCACCTCTTTGGTGACATCAATGTAATCAGGAGCATTTTGCATAGAGCGTGGTTGCCCGCGCATGTGCATAATGCACACAGGAACCTGAGCGCTGGCTGCTGCGCTAAGTGCCCCAGGTTCTTGCAGCGCGCGCACATCGTTGATGATATCTGCACCGGCCTGAACCGCCGCTGTCATCACGCCGGCCTTACTGGTATCAATGGAGATGACGCAATCACTGCGCTCGCGAATGGCGTTGATTACGGGGACCACCCGCTGCAACTCTTCTTGTTCAGCGACATCGTCTGCGCCTGGGCGTGTTGACTCGCCGCCCACATCAATAATAGTGGCACCTTGTTCTAACATCGTTAGGGCACGGTTGACAGCGTTGTCTAGGGTATTGTGTTGGCCGCCATCGGAGAAGGAGTCCGGCGTGACATTTAAAATCCCCATGACTTGGGGAGTACTGAGATCCAAATAACGATCTCGAGGAAGTGTTAACCTTGTCATTACTTACTCTGTCTATGAAGGTCTTCCAAGTACCGGTTAATCAATGGCTAACTTGGGGAAAGGAAAAGCCCCAAACTGTGTTGGGGCTATTGGTTTTTACTCTTTGTCGTCAGAGTTCGGCTTATCGACGTTATTATCGTCTTGCGCCGTTGCTTCATCGGCCAGCTCACCTTGCGATTTAGCTTTGGCATCTGCTGGAGGCTTCTGATCATGGGCATCACGTGGTGGACGCACCTCGCGACGCTCCATCAAATCATCGATTTGCAACGCATCAATGGTCTCATACTTCATCAATGCGTCTTTCATGGCATGCAGGATATCAATGTTATCACGCAAGATTTGCTCTGCACGTTCGTAGTTTCTATCTGAGATATCACGTACTTCTGAATCAATCAGTTTGGCTGTGTCATCAGACATGCTGGCACTGCGTGATGAGCCTCGGCCCATAAACACTTCGCCTTCTTCTTCAGCGTACAGTAGCGGGCCCATTTTCGCGCTTAAGCCCCACTGCGTCACCATCTTACGAGCAATTTCAGTGGCCCGCTCAATGTCGTTACTCGCACCCGTTGTCACTTTCTCATCGCCATAAATAATGGCTTCAGCAATACGGCCGCCGTACAAGCTAGAAATCATTGATTCCAAGTGCTCTTTCGAGTGGCTCACTCGGTCCTGCTCTGGCAAGTACATGGTGACACCCAAGGCACGACCACGTGGAATGATTGACACTTTGTACACTGGGTCGTGCTCTGGCACGATACGCCCGACAATAGCGTGACCGGCTTCGTGATACGCGGTCATCTCTTTTTCTTCCTCAGACATCACCATCGATTTGCGCTCTGCGCCCATCATGATTTTATCTTTGGCGGCATCAAATTCAGCCATGCTCACAACACGCTTGTTACCACGAGCAGCGAATAGTGCGGCTTCGTTCACAAGGTTAGCTAAGTCAGCACCAGAGAAACCAGGCGTTCCTCGAGCAATCACCGAAGCTTCAACATTATCGGCCAATGGCACTTTTCGCATATGCACTTTTAGGATCTGCTCACGACCGCGAATATCTGGTAAACCAACGACCACCTGACGGTCGAAGCGACCTGGGCGAAGTAATGCAGGGTCCAGTACATCCGGACGGTTGGTTGCAGCAATAACGATAATACCTTCGTTACCTTCGAAACCATCCATCTCTACCAGCATTTGGTTCAAGGTTTGCTCACGTTCGTCGTGACCACCACCCATACCAGCACCCCGTTGGCGACCTACGGCATCAATCTCATCAATAAAGATGATGCAAGGAGCAGCTTTTTTCGCTTGCTCAAACATGTCGCGCACCCGGGATGCACCCACGCCCACGAACATCTCAACAAAGTCAGAACCGGAAATTGTAAAAAACGGCACTTTCGCTTCACCAGCAACAGCTTTAGCGAGCAAGGTTTTACCTGTACCAGGAGGGCCTACCATGAGTACGCCCTTAGGAATACTGCCGCCCAACTTTTGGAACTTGGATGGGTCGCGCAAGAAATCCACTAGCTCGGTAACGTCCTCTTTGGCTTCATCGCAACCAGCAACATCAGCGAAGGTGGTCTTCACCTGGTCTTCGCTCATTAAACGAGCCTTACTTTTGCCAAAGGACATCGCGCCTTTGCCGCCACCACCTTGCATTTGTCGCATGAAGAATATCCATACGCCAATAAGCAGTAACATTGGGAACCAGGAAATGAAAATGCTTGCCAGTAATGACTGCTCTTCAGGTTGAACACCTTTTACGTTGACATCATTTTTGAGTAAGTCATTGATAAGGTCTTCGTCATACATAGGCATGGTTGTTTGAAAACGCTCACCACTGGTTTTAACTCCAGTGATTGCGCCTGTTCCACGGTCTATCACGACTTCGCGCAACGAACCGCTGCGTACATCCTTGACGAATTGTGTGTAACTCGTTTGCCTGTCTAAATTGTCGGAGCCGTTAAAGCTTTGAAAAACCGACATCAAAACAACGGCAATAACCAGCCATAGTATTAAATTCTTTGCCATATCACTCAAGGTGTTAACCTCTTGTATCCAAATTAATTAAATTCAACTTTTCCCGACAACTGTACTACAGTTTGTAGCCCGTAGCTACTACATATACCTCACGGGAACGTGGGCGCGACGCATCGGGTTTACGTATTTTTACAGTGCGAAAGCTGTCACGAACGTCTTTTACAAACTGATCAAAGCCCTCGCCTTGGAACACTTTAACCGCAAAGGCGCCGTTTTTCTTTAGCACTTGGTGGCACATATCCAGTGCCAACTCTACCAGATACATGCTTCCCGCTTGGTCGGTACTCATATTACCGCTCATATTCGGGGCCATATCCGAGAACACCACATCGACGTTCTGCCCATCTATACGCTCGAGCAACGCATTTAGCACAGCCTCTTCGCGAAAATCGCCTTGTAAAAAGTCGACCCCAGCCAAAGAGTCCATAGGCAGGATATCACAGGCGATAACCTGACCATTGTCGCCAACCTTCTGCGCCAAGTACTGTGACCAACTCCCTGGGGCCGCGCCTAAATCGACGACCGCCATGCCGGGTTTAAGTAATTTGTCTTTGTTTTGGATTTCATCAAGTTTGAAAACCGCGCGCGACCGCCACCCTTGCTTTTGCGCTTCATGCACATAATGGTCGTCGAAATGCTCTTTCAACCATCGCTGGGAGCTCGCCGAGTGCTTCTTATTCGCCATAAATTAACACGCAACTAAAATAGTAATATCTGCTAGATGGCGTTAGAATACCGATAATTCAAGCTCGAATCAGCAAAATTTGAAAATCTATGAAACTATCGAATAAACAGAAGCAATACCTAAAAAGCCTCGCACACCCACTTAAGCCTGTGGTTTTGTTGGGTGCTAACGGCCTGACCGAAGGGGTGATTGCCGAAATCGACAGTGCTTTGGACATCCATGAGCTCATTAAGGTTAAAGTGCCAACCAGTGATAGAGAAACTAAAGCACTTATTTTTGATGCCATCATCCGTGAAACGGGTGCTTACAAAGTGCAAAGCATTGGTCATATTTTAACTATTTATCGCCAAAGCGAAGAGCGTAAAATTCAGCTACCTCGCGGGTAGTCACGAACGCTTATAAAAAGGTCGGCTCATGCCGACCTTTTTTTGTTTCAACGCCCACTTTTATGCCGGTTGTGACATCGCCAGCAACTGATCAAGAAATTGCGTGGTCAACTCGTTAATTAAACCTGTTTCGGCATTCAGCAGCAGACTAAAACCCACATTTAAACGGGGGATCACCACAATATCGGTGCGATAGCCCTGCACCCAACCGCTGTGATAAAAGATGGTCTCATCATCATAATCATAGATACGCCAACCTAGGCCATAATGTGCCTCATTTACATGTTTTCGCCACACGCGACGATAGCGCTCCTTTTTGGTCACCGTGTAAGGACGCACTTGTGCCTGTAACGCCTCAGGCGGCAGCACACTGGGGTACATGCCAAGCTGTGCTTTGAGCCACTGCACCATGTCTGCGGCGCTGGCATTGACGCCTGCCGCTGGGGAGACCTTGTAGTAATTTTTCTTTAACCGCGCCGTATGCCAACGTTTTCGCCCGCGCACATGGGGGTAGGCAAAGTTTTCATCCCGCACCATCCCCTCATAACCAATACTGGCATGGCGCATACGTAACGGTTTAAATATAAACTCTTGCATCCATGTTTCGTACTCTAAGCCGCTGGCATTACGAATCACATCACCGACCATAGCAAACATCACATTTTGATATCCGTAGCACTGCCCTGGTGTGCATAATGGCTCAACTTTCAATAACTTTGAGACGATATCCGGATAGTCCATGCCTGACTCAATGAGGTTATCATAGGCGTTAGGCACTAACCCGCTGGAGTGACTTAATAGATGAGCGACTTTTAAATTGTCCCTATAAACGGTATCATTTAACGCGGGTAAATATTTTTGCACCGGTGCATCTAGATTGAGCACACCTTGCGCCGCCAGCTTAGCAGCTAACGAACCGGTAAATGTTTTTGAGACCGAGGCAAGTCGAAAACGGGTATTTACGTCCACTTGTCGGCCTTTTCTTATTTTTGTTTTACCAAATCCTAAGGCGATGGAAGGAAAGTCAGGGTGAACAATAGAAAGCGCGGCCCCGGGCACTTTTTTTTGCTCCAGTTGACGTTCTAAGCTCGCCACATAATTATCAACAAACCGGTGCCATTGTTTAGCATCGGTTGCCTCGGTGAACGGTGGCTGTTGTTCAGCATAAGAAAATGCACTAAACGCAGCAACAAAGAGAATAACTAAGAACTTCATTTTCATTATTATAGTTATGGCAATGCTGAATCATAATCGCAGAATAATATCATGAAGTTTACAGTAAACTCACGTACAATGCTGCGGTTCAACTTGCTGGGATATGAGTGAATGAGTGTAATTGAGAGTTATGGCACTATGAACAAGCATTTATTAGTAACTGCCTTTAGCGCGTCAGTGCTATTGGCCAGTGGTTGCACCACTATGGAAACGACCTTGGCACCGGTCCCTGAAAAAGTACGGATGCCAATTAAACCAAGCCTAAGTGAGCGCACCTACATACTCGAGTATCAATACGCGCACCAAGCGCCGCGTGTGAAATCAGTGCAATTGCCCGCACACCCTATTACACGAGGCCAAAGTGTGGTCATCGAAAGTGAGCAGGTGGCATTAACTGAGCGCCTGCGCAATCGCCTAGTGGCTATTTTAAATGATAAGCAACTAACGGTGATCAGTGACCGCAAGCAAGCCGATTATGTATTAAGCATAAACCAGCTAGATATCAGTGAAACCGAAAGTATCGAATATCAACTTGCTAACGCCACTGTGTTTGGCGAAAGTGATTTGGCGCAGCAGTTTACCACCAAACAGTGCAGCAATATTCTCGGCTCTGTGAGCATGAAGCTTTCCCATCAAAGCTCTCAAGATGTTGTATGGTTTGCTAAATCGTCAATAGACACCGCCAGTTTCCAACGTAACCCTCTGCGCTACAAGCTGGTAATGTCTGATCACATAGAAAACCTTGAGCAAGTGCAACAGTTTGTAAATACTCACAATGCACCCGATGCGATGCAAAAACGAGGGGCTCAGCCAGCACCGCAAGCACCTCAATACATAGTACGCACTAAAAGTTCAGGCTTAAGTAAAATAGCAGGAGCCTGTGAGCAAGCTGAAGTCAGTGCTTTAGTCCCTGATTTACATTACTATTTAAGTGGTATTTTGCTAGAGAAGATCAACGTAAACTAGTCCCCTTTGGTCACGCATGGCGGCTTGCTGCCATGCTACATTTTCTTACAGACTTGGCCGCTGGAGATCGGTACACTGGAAAATAAAAAACCATTACCACTATGCGCGCCTTAATCTCCCTCATTATTTTACTTGTTAGTTTTGCTGTCTCTG
Source organism: Pseudoalteromonas sp. CNAT2-18.1 (assembly GCF_022347865.1). Taxonomy (NCBI): domain Bacteria; kingdom Pseudomonadati; phylum Pseudomonadota; class Gammaproteobacteria; order Alteromonadales; family Pseudoalteromonadaceae; genus Pseudoalteromonas; species Pseudoalteromonas sp. CNAT2-18.1. The sequence continues at coordinate 209,974 of NZ_JAKRFR010000006.1, forward strand.
CGAGTAACCGCTATTACTCAGATAATCGTCTTGAACCACAACAGGGTTTCAACTGGGACTGGAGCGTAGGTCTGGGCTACTACGTCGAGGACTCGTACCTTGTCGGTTTGGACTCTTACGATGATGGCCTTGAACCCAATATTAACTTAGTGCTCAGCTACGATAAGTTTTACCTCGACGTCGACAATAGCCAACTCAGTGGTGGCATGGTCATTGGCTATTCACTCATCGATAAATATGACTGGGGCTTGGATATTCTTGGCACCAATGTGCAATCCGGTTTTGATGAAACAGGCTTAAAGTTATACGACCGAGATGTGATAGATGCCCTCGCGGGTATCGACCGACGTCACTATGATTTTGATATGGGTATTAGGCTATCGCGGCGCTTTGAGAGCAGCCAATTATCTTTTGAGTTACTTCATGATGTCACTGATACCCACAACGACTGGGTATTTACCACGTTTCTATCGAGCATTCAGCAATATCGCAACTGGGAATTTCGAGGTGGTCTAGGATTTAATGTGTATGGTCGTGAGTTTAGCGATTATTACTTTGGTATCGATGAGCATGAAAGCACCGAAACTCGACCGTATTATAAGCCAGATATCGCATACGCGGTAATGCTAGAGCTCCATGCTGAGCACCCACTATCACAGAATTGGGTATTCCTTGCAGGCTGGTTATCAACCTATTTCTCGGGTGAGATCAGTGACAGCCCTATCATTTCTCAATCTTATCAGCATAAAGCCAAGGTAGGCGTGCGTTATGTGTTTTAGATTAGCCCTCGCCCTCATCGGCACAACCGTGTTCCCGAGTGCGTCCTTAGCACAGCAAACAACGCCGCCAACGCACGCTTTATTGGCAACGCCCAATACCTGTGTAGCACTGCGTCAGGGCCGCACCTGTTATTCTGATATCGAGTTGCAATGGCAAGTGGCCAATGACGCAGCTTACTGCATCCGTGAACAAACTAAGCAGCAACCTCTGCATTGCTGGCAAGGACAACGTCAAGGCTATATTATCGTCGATTTTGCCAGCCCTAAAGCCGTGCGCTTCGAACTCTTTCCAAGAGCATCAGGCGAGACCATTGCTGACACCGAAGTGCGAGTGCAGTGGGTTTACACCAATGGACAGAAAAAACGTCGCTGGAGATTATTTTAGATGCAGCAATCACCCCATATTCTTGTTGTTGAAGACGACCTTTCTCTGAGCGAGTGGATGCAAGACTTCCTAAGCCAAAATGGCTATCAGGTCGGCTGCTGTGGTAACGGCAAGGAAGTAGAAGGCTATGTACAAAGTCATCATCCTGATTTGGTGTTACTCGATGTCATGCTACCAGGAATGGATGGCATAAGTGTCTGTACACGCTTACGGCAATTTTATCAGCAACCCATTATTATGTTGACTGCGCGCGATGATGAATTAGATGAAGTCATCGGCCTTGAAGTGGGTGCTAGCGACTATATCGCCAAGCCGGTACGCCCTCGAGTTCTGCTCGCTCGCATTAAAGCAGCGTTACGCCCAGGCAGCGACGAGCAACCGCCCAAAAAAGAACGCGAGAGCATTCAAGTGGGCGGTCTGAGAATCGATACTGAAGCGCGACGGGTCAGTTTTAACAATAACGAGGTGGCACTGTCGAATGCCGAATTTGCCTTGCTCTGTTACCTTGCCCAGCATGCCGGTGAAGTGGTAGACAGAGATTCCGTGTTTCGTGCCGTTAAGGGACGAGAATACGATGGCCTTGACCGCAGTATTGATGTAGTGGTCTCGGCGCTGCGCAAACACTTTAATGACAATGGCAACAAGCCGCAGCGCATTAAAACCATATGGGGCAAAGGGTACTTGTTAGTGAAGGATGCGTGGAGTTAGCTCCTAATCGTGCGTTTATATGAAAAAACTGTACTTATCTTTGTTGTGCACAGCGTTAATTTCTGTGGTGTTGCTAAGCTGGCTTATCGACAGCTTCGCTAGTGGCCCAACGCAACAGGATGACTTCACACAACAACGGCAAGTGCTTGCAGGAATGGTCTCTTACCTTAGTGAGTACGAGGCGAAAAATCAGCAACATGGATTGGATGCGCTAAACCAACACTTCAAACTCGATATCGGTCTTGAGAATAACGCTACGTTAGCCCTTCCCCCTTCTTTAATCACCCAGCTGTATAGTAATTCCGGACTAGTACTTGCCGATAACCAGGGCCTTTATTTAGTGCGCGCTGCCGACAGCTTGCATGGGAAGCACCTCACCATGCGCCTACCCAAACCCAAAGCGGCGGATCATGACTTGCTACTCACGGTGTTATTCTACACTGGGGTCAGTTTGTGTATGTGGCTCCCTCTTATCCCCCTCACCCGTCGTATTAGTGTGCTCTCTAATGTAACCCAGCAGTTTGCTGACGGTCATTTAGAAAAACGTATTAGCGCCAGCCGCTGGAGCTATACCACACAATTAGAGCGACGCTTTAATGCCATGGCGGAGCAAATTAATGCGTTACTGGATGAGAATAAACTGATGGCGTCGAGCCTCTCTCATGACATTCGTACACCCATTGCCTGCCTGCGCTTTGGCTTGGATGCGGCAATTGAAAGTGACGACCAGGGCGCGCAACAGCGCTACCTCCAGCGTATGGAAAAAGATTTAGACACCATGGAGTCGATGCTAAACAGCTACCTGAGCTACGCGGCTCTGCAACAGCAAACTCAACAATTAACCTATAGCCAAACAAGCGCGTCGCTCTACTTGCACGATATTTGCGAGCAATTACAAGCGCAAGCGAAGGCCAATGGGCAACATATTGAGGTACGCTGCTCAAGTGCATTAAAAATAAACGCCGACCTGCACTGGCTAGCGCGAGCATTGATTAATATTTTGGGTAATGCTCTTCGCTATGCACGCCAATCAGTAACCGTCTGTGCAGATATTGACGGTCACTTTCTAGCGATTACGATTGAAGATGATGGCCCCGGGATCCCTCAGGCAGAACGTGCGGCAATATTAAAACCTTTCTATCAAAGTGCTAAACACCGCTCTGCGCAGGGTTATGGATTAGGCTTGGCCATATGTCAAAAAGTCATGGTCTGGCATCACGGCTACTTAGCAGTGAGTGAATCAAGTTCTTTAGGCGGGGCAAAATTCACCCTTAAATTACCTCTGTAACCTTCAATTTACATTCCCTACACTGAATCACACTTGGTCGCAAATAAGCTCAAACAGCGAGATTACGGCCCTTTATGATAGGCGACCTTTTTTCTATGTACAGCGCGCTTTACCCTGCTATACGGGCAATAAATGCCCCCGTGAGCTTTTTATTTCATGGAAATTACAGTAGATTGGGAGCGCCGTTCACCTACAGAGAAATATAATAATATGAGTGCGTCGCGTGGGGAGTTTAGCTCCCGTTTTGGTTTTATAATGGCCGCTGCTGGCTCAGCGGTCGGACTCGGTAATATTTGGGGCTTCCCCACCCAAACAGCCTCCAATGGCGGGGCTGCTTTTGTATTGGCTTATTTAGTATTGGCGTTTTGCTTAGCCTATCCCGCACTGATGGCGGAATTGGTCGTTGGTCGCTATGGTCAGGCCAATGCGGTGGCATCGCTAAAGAAGGTGTCGAACCATCGCTGGCAACATCCCTTAGCCTTTATTGTTGGCTTTGGCGGCATCATTTGTGCGGGATTAATTTTAAGCTTTTACGCCATAGTGGCGGGTTGGATGATCAGCTTCACTGCTGAGCCGGTAGCGCAACTAGCCGGGCAGAACGAGGCTGCTAATTGGCTGACTAGCCAGTCACTGTCACGCAACTTACTCTTTGCAGGCGGCTTTATTCTCCTGACCGTGATGATCATTAGTAAGGGCGTTGAAAATGGCATTGAAAAGTGGTCGAAACGATTGATGCCAGCGTTACTGGCAATTTTATTCGCTCTGATCGCCTACGTAATGAGCCAAGACGGCGCTACACAAGGATTAAAGAACTACTTGCTGCCTGACTTTTCTGCGCTATTTGAACCGGCGCTGCTGGTCAGTGCTTTAGGCCAAGCATTCTTCTCGCTGTCGTTGGGCACCAGTGTGATGATCATTTATGGCTCGTATATCTCTAAAAGCGAAAACCTCGTTACCCTAGGTGCATCGGTTACCTTAATTGACGTGTTTATAGCCTTTGTTGCTGGCCTTTTGATAATCCCAGCGATGTACGTAGCACAAGCCCAAGGTGTTGAAATATTTGATGCCTCTGGCAAATTACTTTCTGAAGACACGCTGGTCTTTCAAGTGTTACCGGCACTTTTTGACTCCATGGGAAGTGCGGGGCTGTATGTAGGTTTTGCCTTTTTCGCCTTGATGAGTATAGCCGCGCTAACCTCGTCTATTTCCATGCTTGAAGCACCTGTGTCTTATACCGTTGAGAAGTTTGGCCTTAACCGCCGCCCAGCAACCTGGGTGATCGGCGTACTGATTTGTTTAGTGAGCTTCACTATCATTTTCAACTTTGAGCAACTGTTTGGCTTCGTGATTGCGCTAACAACGCGCTTCGGACAACCCCTACTTGGACTTATGTGTTGTGTTTTTGTGGGATGGATTTGGCATCGAGCGTCACTGCTCAAAGAAATTCAGTCTGGTTGCCCTGAGGCTGCGAATAGCTGGTTCTGGAAAATCTGGCCTTGGTATATCAAGTTCGTTTGCCCCATTTGTATTTCCTTGGTATTTATCAACTCGCTGCGCTAACAGCCTAGCTAGTCAGCCGCATTGAGTTACTGCGGCTGACTCCCCTGCTCAACAGTACATATCGCTTTATTTCGTCCTTGTGCTTTTGCTTGGTATAGGTTTTCATCTGCTTGTTTAATCATGCTGCGCCAGTCCTCAGGTGCAAATCCACAAGTGATCCCGCCAACAGAGACGCTAATACGGTGATAGTCCGAGTGTTTATGAGGTAAGGCTAACGCCCTGACACCGGCGAGCACCCGCTCTGCGATAAGTTGTGCTCCGCTTGCATCGGTATGCGGCAAAATAACCGCGAACTCCTCCCCTCCTAAGCGGGTTACAAAGTCTGTCGAGCGCATTAAGCTACGCGTGAGTACTTCAGCGATCTGTACCAACGCCGCATCCCCGGCGAGGTGGCCGTAGCTGTCGTTGTACTTTTTGAACCAGTCCACATCAATCAGCAAGGCCGATATTTCCGGTGTTTCATGGCGACTGGATAATTGCAGCATGGTGGACTCAAGGTAGCGGCGATTAAACACTTTTGTGAGTGAATCAACCATGGCCGCTTCTTTGTATTCATCGAGCATTTTCTTGTATTTTAAATGGTGCATTACTCGCTTGTACAAGGTCGTTAAGCTGTAGGGCTTACGCACAAAGTCACTGCACCCAGCATCCCAAAAATCAACTTCGCGCTGGGCATGCTCCTCACTGCTGACCATTAATACCGGAATATCATCAAAACGGCTGTGCTCTCGAATTCGCTGACATAAAACAATACCGTCCATGCCTTGCAAACTAAATTCGGTGATCACGATATGCGGGGCTATGTCCATGATAAGCCGCAGCGCAGCTTCACCATCACGGCAGCGCTTAACATTGAAATGAGGGGATAACACCTCCCGCAGTAAATCAAAGTCGGCATCATTGTCTTCGACTATTAAGACAGTGCTATCGTCGATAGCTTCTCTTAGGTGTTCTTCGACCTCTTCAGTATCCGGTTCCATCGGGGTGTTTGTTGCACTCAAATCGCCCTCCATTGAGTCACTGGCGTTGTAATGCCCAGCCGGTGGCTTGTCATCTGCTAGTTACTTTTATTCCCTAAAGGTAGGTGATATGAGCCATTAAGCAACTTTAGCGGGGGTAACCTAAAAGTGGCGGGGTTAGCGCTTATGCAAATACATATCCTGATGCTCAATGCCGTCTTCCAGATAAGGCGACCCACGCGTAACAAACCCCAATTGCTGATAAAAGCCAAGTAAATAGGTCTGCGCACTTAACATTACCGGACGTTCACTAAAAAACTGCTCACACACGCCTAAAGCATGCTGCATTAAGCGCTGGGCTACCCCTTGTCCTCGTGCATGCGGCAGCACGAGCACGCGTCCGATAGCGACACTTTCTGACTTGTCGATACAACGCGCATAAGCACACAATTGATTGTTCTGATACCCTAAAATATGTTTGCTATTGGCATCAATATCGCCATCGTCCAGTTCTGGATAGGGGCAGTTCTGCTCGACGACAAAAACATCAACACGAGCACGCATCAAAGTGAATAATTCGGTGGTTGTCAGCTCATCAAAGCCTTTACATAGCCAGTGTATCGTCATACTTATATCCCATTAAAAAAGCCCAGCGGTGCTGGGCTTAACGCTTTGTTGTTCTGCTAACTTAGTGTATTAAGCGCTCTAATTGGTCGCAGATCTGTGATAAATTCACATGATCGTGTTCTATGGTCAAATCAATGTACCCGTCGGAGCGAAACGCGCGATCTAGCTCAATTAAAACATGCGTTTTATGTGCTTCGGGGACAAACGATAGCTCGACCTCTTGAATGCCAAACATGCCGCCGCTTTGCGGTCGATACTCAAGTTCTTGATAGCATCCCGAGGTAGAATGGAAGCTCGGTGCGCGCAAATAGCCTTTTTCAACATCGGCTTTCATTAACCTAAAGCCCAGCCTATCCATTGCCTGCATACAGGCTTTAACAGCTTCGTTAGGGTAAATATGCAACGGATCGCGATCGCTGGCGTCAATGGCCAAATCGATATTTAAACCTGTTTGAATCCATACATGGGTTTGGTTGTAACCGGCGATAAATTCGGTGATCGGAGTTTCAGAATGCAATCGTGCTTCAAACGGAATACGTTTTTCTTCACCAGGTTGTAAGGTCAGCTTCTCGCCCACACGCCACTTTTCAATAATATGATTCGTAAAGTAATCGCCATCATCTGACTCTACTTTTACGCGGGTCATCAAGGCCAATTCCAAACCAGAAATATCTTGTTCTACATCACCCCCTTTTATAATGATTTCGGCATGAAACTTTTGCCCGGGGTGTAAATGCTCAGTTTGTAGTACCGTATCGACTTTCGCGGCACCAATTCCTACAGAGGCCAGGATTTTTTTAAACATCACTTCTCCTGTTAATGAATCCTTTATTGCATCTTAACCACAATTGCGCACCCTTGTCAGTGAAAACTTATGCAAACCATAAAAAAACTTCAATCACGGTTAAAGCGAGAGGAAATGGGCCCTGGCATACATAGTATTTTCAATAACTTCTACAATTAGTTACACTGATTACACCTGCACTAAGATAACACTTTTATGGAACTGATCTTTTTTGCCGTTGCCTTTGTTTGTGGTTTTGCCGCCTATCAAGTAAAACTTCCCCCCATGGTCGGCTTTTTGGTAGCCGGATTTGTCTTACATATGGCTGGCTATAAAACCACTGCATTATTGGATCAAATCGCCGCGTTGGGGATCACCCTATTGTTGTTTAGCATAGGCTTGAAGCTCAAAGTATCGAGCCTGATGAAAGTTCAGGTGTGGCTCCCCGCCAGTGCCCACATTATTATTAGTACCGCATTGTTTTGTGGCTTTTTGCTACTGCTCGGGGTGTTCGCCCTGCCCCTCTTTATCGACCTGAACTGGCAAACCGCATTATTGCTTGGCTTTGCGTTTAGTTTCTCCAGTACCGTTTTTGCCGTTAAAGTGCTTGAAGATCGCGGTGAGATGTCGAGCCTCCATGGTAAAATATCCATCGGCATCCTGGTCATGCAAGACATCTTCGCGGTGCTATTCTTAGTAGCCAGTACTGGCAAACTACCCAATTACTGGGCGATAGCCCTGGTGGTGGTGTTGCCACTGATGCGCCCAGTCATGTTTTGGATATTAAACCGCTCCAAGCACGGCGAACTACTGCCCTTGTTTGGCTTCTTTTTCGCACTTGTCGCCGGTTATCAAGCTTTTGAATTTGCAGGCATCAAAGGCGATTTAGGGGCCTTGATCTTAGGAATGATGTTTGCCAGCCACAAAAAAGCGGGGGAACTCGCTAAGTCATTACTGAGCTTTAAAGATATACTCCTGGTTGGTTTTTTCTTAACCATAGGTCTTAATGCCGAGCTCACCGCCAGTGCGTTGGTTGCAGCTATCTCGGTGGTTTCTGTGCTGGTCTTTAAAGTCGCGCTTTATTATGTGCTGACTAATGCTGTGCGCCTACGTGCGCGTACTTCCCTATTGAGTGCTTTTACGCTTGCCAACTACAGTGAGTTTGGTCTTATTGTCTGTGCGCTAGCCGCAAGCAGTGGTTGGCTGTCGTCACAATGGCTAGCCGTGGTGGCCACGGCGGTCGCCATAACCTTCGTGATTGCTTCACCGTTAAATGCCAGAGCCAATGATATCTATGTAAAAATAGAGCGTTGGCTACTGCCTTTTGAAAGTGACTCGCGACTGCCAGAAGAGCTACCTGTGAATCTACATAATACCCGCATCGCTATTTTTGGCATGGGCCGCATAGGCACCGGTGCCTATGAGACTATAGCCCAGAGCTTCCCACAAGCGGTGGCGGGGATCGATATTAAACCCGAAGTGGTGGCTCGTCATGTCAAGCGCGGGCGTCGAGTGGTCACTGCCGATGCCACCGATCCTGATTTTTGGCAACGATTGAACCATGCGAAGGTGGAAATGGTGATGTTAGCCATGCCCAAGCACAATCAAAATATCTTCGCCTTAGAACAGTTACAAGCTTCGGGGTATGAGGGGCAAGTTACCGCCATTGCAAATTACCCAGATCAGCAAAAAGAGCTCGAGGAATTGGGCGTAAACTCTACTTACAACTTCTACCTTGAGGCCGGTAGTGGTTTCGCTGAGCACGTCAAAGAGAAAATTTCACTTTCTTAAATAATCCCGCTTTTAGGTAAGTGATAACGCGTTTTATTTAGTTATCACTTACTTATCAATTTTGTACCTTGTCACCAAGCTTGGAACGTTCCGAATACAGGTGTGGCGCTATTTACAAAGCTTTACACGGTTGTTGGTAATAACCGTAAAAAAAGGAGTAAACTAGGTCTATACAGTGATGTAAGTCACTATTTTTAACACAGAATTTAGCAAAGGCAACCAGATTACATTCGTTAATATGCAATTGCCGATGTGTGTAGGAGGTTGATTATGACCATCGACAATAAGCAAGCAACGCACAGCAAACTTGATAAGCAGCAAATGCGTGAATTGCAGTCGCAGCTCGACGATATCCAAGACTCAGGTGTGACTCCGGAATTTTTACGTTACGTACTATTCCAAAAAATGCTCGATGTCTATCAAGTGCCAAAAGATCATGCCCTGCGCGGTGACAGCACCCCAGAGCGCTTAGACGACCCGGCCTTGATCAATCATCTACATCAGTTAGGTTTTGCCAAGCGCAGCGCCTACCACTAACTACTTTCTGAGGGCCTACTCCCTCATTTAATAGGCTGGCAATGCCCGTCGCCAGCCTATTCCTCTCTCCCGCTTTAAGCCACTGGTTTTTTCATCGCACCCGCTTTGCGCTTAGGTTTTAGGCTTGCGAAAGAATCGCGCACCGGCTTGGTGTAAATAGCCCAGATAGAATCATGCCCGGCATCGTATTGACCGACCCCGATACTGATCTTGCCCACTTCATCGGCGCGGATGAGGGTGCCGAATAATCGGTCCCATATGGCTAAGGCAGACCCTAGGTTAGTGTCGAAATGCTGCGGATTGTCGCTGTGATGAATCTGATGTTGCGCAGGACTAATCAACCATTTCTCAACATGGCGCCCCCAACTCAGCCACACATGCGAATGCCGCAAGTTTGAACCCATGGCATTAAAAGCGAACACAAAAATATTAGCACCGAGAATATCCACCATGGATAACTTAGTCCCGAATAGGTAATAGCATACACCGACCACCATCCCTTGTGAGAGCGCCATACGGCAGGCATAAAGGTAACTCTCTAGCGGGTGAGAGCGATAAATGGTGAAAGGGGTCAGCACTTTAGCAGAATGGTGTACCTTGTGGTAATGCCACAAAAAAGGCACCTTGTGTAGTGCGTAATGCAGTAAAAACCGTGAAAAGTCATCGGCTAAAAACAGCAATACGGTAAAAATGATGACTACGCTGGTTTCACTCAACGGCATCGGCGCTCGCAAACCAAACGCGCCCTCTAATAACTCCGTTGTGGCCAGCGCCACTGGCACCATGGTCAAAATAATAGGCGTAAACAACAGCGCCTTAAGCACACGGTTGTAAATCCATAACTGATAGTCTTGGCGGGCACTGGGTGCCCACCAGATTTTTTTTGCAAACACATAGCGAAAAAAGCCACGTGTTGATTTCTTGCTCTTACGCAAGCCATAAGCAAGCGCAGCTAAGATAAGGGCCATGATGCTGTAACCAATAAAAATACGCTTATTGGCGTCAAACAGATAATCCGGCGTTTGCGCAATGCTTTGCCAAATAGTCTCTAGCATGGCCCGACCCTCTTAGAACTGGTATTTATAACCAAGCGACAGCGTCCGTGGTTTACCCGGTCGCGCCCCATAAGGGCGACGGCTGACGATGTTGTCTTGGTCAAACAGGTTATCTACCTTGGCATACACGCGGCCATATTGGCCAAGCTCATAATGAGCCGCGATATCAACCACCGTCGTTGCCGGCACTTCTTGACCCGCTAAGGCGACATCAAAGCCCTCGTAACCGACGCCCGCCGTTTCTGGCATATCGCTGACATACTTAATGAGCATATCAACCGCCCAATTTTTATGTGCCAACCCGATACTGAGCGTCGCTTGGTGCGTTGGCAAATAAGGCAGCCTATCGCCAGGGCGAATGTAACCCCACTGCACAAATTCAGAGAACAACGCTTGTTTAAACTCGCTTTGCGTATAGGTATAAGTCAAACTCATAGGAATATCGAGTTGCAGATTTAACGGATAGGTTTGAGCTATTTGCGACTCTACCCCCCACACATCCACCTCGCCACCGCTGAATTCTTGATCAAGCTGACCTTGGCTGCCGCAATTTGACTGGCCACAGCTTTCAATTAGATTAGCGTAATCATTGAAGAAGCCGACCATTTCAAATTGGGTGATGCCGTCGTTATAACGACCACCAAATTCATAGTTCACGCTTTTTTCAAACTCGTCTTCGCCATCACGCACTGGCGCCGACGGGCTAGCAGGAACAAAGCCTTGGTGAACACCAAACAGCAAGCCGCTGTTATCATCTAACTGATAAAAGCCGCTGATCCCTGGCAACCACACACGGGTGGTTTTTTGTTGCCAATCATCAGCAAAACCCGACTTCTCATTTTGATAGTTCATGTCCATCAACTCGCCGCGCACGCCAACACCTAAGGTTAGCTTATCGATGGTCACCTGATCTTCTATATACACCGACCAGGCATCGGTGCTTTCTGTGTTCTCGGTGGTGAACCGGCGGGTCTCGGCGATGGCAGTATTAATGCCATCAACCATGACATAGGTGTCTTCATAGTGATTACGCTCAATCTCATCTTGGTGGAAACGAACCCCAAACGAGACTGTGTGCTGCAAGCCAAACAGCGGTACTTGCCAATCACCATCGAGCTGAATGCCTTGTGAGTAGTACTCACGGTCATTGGTGCCCATATTTAAAAAGTAATTGGTTTCACCGGTGAGCACAGAATCGCGCTGGCCACTTAACACCTGATATTGACCAGCAAACTGCTCAGGGTTTGCCAAAATATCAGACAAGCTAGCATTGCTGTTAGACAGGCTATTTAGCTTTAACCAGGCGCGCTCATAATCGTTACGGTAAACCCGCGTTGTTAGGTTTACATCTTCAGCGCTTAGCTGATAGGTAAACATCACTTGCGTATGCTTAGTATCCATTTGTGCCGGCTGAGATGCGGCATAACGGCGATAAGGGTTGGCCTTGTAGTCGGCGTCGGTCAGGCCCAAATAGGTCTCATCGGAGAGTTCATCGGCGTAAGAAAGCTTGATCTCAAAACGCTGGTCGAAACGCTGGCCATCCAGCTGATAATCCACTTTGACCAGTAAATCGTCTTTATCGAAGCCGGTATCACCGCCGCCATCGAGCTCTTTAAAGCCATCACTTTGTAAGTGCACCCCTTCGACTAAAAAGCCAAGGTTGCCTTGGCGGTCGCCATAATAAGCATGGGCTTTTTTGTAGCCATCTCCACCGGCAGATAAATCGACGCCACCAATACGATAATCTGGCACCTGGCGGCTAACCATATTCAGTGTTCCGGCCACGGTTTGTGGGCCGTATTTTATCGCCGCAGGCCCTTTAAAGACCTCCACCGCCGTCATCCGCGTGGTTAACGGGAAGTAGTAAGCGGCAGGCGCAGAATAAGGAGCCGGACCAATCAACACCCCGTCTTCTAAAATGGTGATCTTCTTACTACGCTCTGGCGTCACTCCACGAAAGCCGATATTCGGGCGCAAGCCGTAGCCGTCTTCTTCGCGTATGTTGACTCCGGGTACCTGTGATAGCACGCGGTGAATATCGTCAAATTCAAACTCTTCGAGCTGCGCTTCACCTATTAAGGTGGCCGAGCCTGCTTCGGTGCGCAGTTTGTCGTGGTGGCTAATAATCTGTATATGCTCGAGCTCATTATCCGCAGCAAAAGCATTCAATCCAAATGCCGCAATACTCACGGCTAAGGCAAGTTTACTGTGTTTCATCATGATCCTTAATCGTTATCACCCGCCGAAGTGGTCGGCAACTCAAGTGCCAGCTCATTGATAAAGTCGTTCTTCAACTCATCGGTAATGGCTTTAACTTGGGTGTGCACTTCACGTACCTGCTCTTCGTTATCAAGTAATGCAGTGGCTAAGTCACTTTCAATTGCCGCAATCGCCGCTTTAGTGTCACTGATCCCTTGCAGCATACGCTCCTTAGTGGCGCTTGCTTGCTCATCATCAAGGTAATCGTCGAAACCCACTAACGCGGGCTCGCCCTGACGTTGACCCACGACTAAGGCTTCAAAGGCGAGCAAGTTGGCCTTGATATTCGCCAATGAGCTTTTAGCATCGAGGCTCTCTACATCCTGTGGGCACGCAGACGTACCACAGGAGTTAGGTAAAATGCCTATGGGCTCTGCCAACTTTTTATCTTTGACCACTTCGGTTAAATAAAACATTGCATCGGAGATGTGATTCAGGGCGCTATGGGCAGATTCAAACTGCGACCCGCTTTGTCCCGCTGATTTGAGCTCGGCGGCAAAGCCATTGTCGCCCTGCCATTTTTCCAACAGTTCAGCACTGGAGTTGCGCACATCCATTGCTGCGGTGACAGCATACTCACAGCGCGCCACTTTACGCGCCAGCACCGTGCGGCTATTCCAATCCGCTAAAGCATCATTAGCAACGCTACAATGGTGATCATACTGCTCATTAAAAAGCACATGTTGCAACGCAAAGAGGCCCCGCCGTGTGGCAGTACGGGCACTGATATCGTATGGTCGCTCAGGGTCATTATTAATGACGCCGTCTTGGTGGTACACCACATCTTGGTCAATGCCACAGCGGCTAATAGCAGGCCACGAATAAATACGGTTACGCAGCTCGCCGTTGTTGGTCAAAAGCGGTCCCATTTGCATCATCTCTACCTGCTGCCAAGCGCCCATGGCATCTAACCATGCATCTTGGGCTTCAAGCATGGCCGTTTGCGCCTGCTCCGAGCTGGTTTGGACACTGGCTTTCTCCAGCTCACAATAACTGGCAATCGCACTTTGCTGCGCTTGTGCTTGCTGATGAAATAAAGTAAACGCCGGGGTGATCACGTTATCAACTAAGCTTGCCACCAGCGCCGCTTCATCAAAGCTGGTCGGCTCGGTCGGTGAGGTTGGCTCACCGCTGCCACTGTCATTAAAACCGGCGCCTTGCGAGCTTGAGGTGCTCTCACCACAGCCGCCCAGAGCGAATGCCACAGCAAGAGCCAGAGCGCCCTGCTTGAGGATTGCTTTTTTCATTCTACCTTCCCACTTGCTAGGTTTCCCACTAGGGGATTTAAACGACAAAAAGGCTAGCATTAAGCCGAGGCCTAAAAGCTAACCTTTTATGATCTTTATGCTGGCCTTAGGCCATGCAACTGAGCCTTACCAGTTGGCAACATTCTCAGCGTTGAAACCGTATACTTGTTGCATCAAGTCACGAGCTGTTTCTAGGTCAGCCTTATATGCGGCAATAGCATCGGCGTCGCCTGTTACTGGTGCGTCACCAAACAGCGCATGTAACTCGGCAAACTTACCGGCATTGGCATCGTCATGAAAAGGAGAGAATGGGCTGAACTGGAAATTCAACGCAAAGCCTTTCATCTCACCAAAGTGCTTAGCTAAATCGGCAAAGTTGTCTGCGCTGTAGTCACCATCGCTAATTTCATCTAGATCAGCCATCGTATCGTTGATGTAGTGCACAACCGTAGCGGCAACCGCCTTTTCCCAATTGGCAACAGCGATATCACGGTGCGCCAATAACTCATCCATTTGCGCGTCGCTAAGCTCGCTGCCGACATTATCGTTGATGATTTTACGCCCGGCTATAAAGGCGTTCATCGCTGCTGCGGTGAAATCCGTGGTCACTGTCGCGCCACGGTCACGCTTAGCGGCGTTCGTTGAGTTACCCCAGTTATACTCCGCAGCTAGGTCAATCTGACCATTGCTGTCGTAATCGTTGTAACCATTAGCAAAACCATCACGGCCGCCCTTACCGGCGATTTCATCGTCGCTGTACTCTAGGTAGTTGCGCGCTGCACCGAAATAACCAAACCCTTCATCAAACTGGTGCTCAAGCGTGGTGTATAAAGCACCGTCTTTTTGCGCCACGATGTTATCGGTGGTCAGACCTTCATCAAGGTAGTCATCGGTGCCTTGAGAGAACATCAATGCGCCTAGGGTGTGCTTTTGAATAAGCTGATTGAGGTCAAGACCAGTTTCAGTAATGTACAACTTCGTGATTTGATTGCCCGCTGGGTCAACCAACAGCTCGCCTGCATTGTATTTATCAATGTTTGCCGCTAGCAGGTCGAAATAATGAAACACTAACCCTTCAGGTGTTTCGGTCTCGGCACCAAATTCGCTCCATCCCACAAAGCTACCGGCTGCAAGCCAGTCTTTATGCATTTTCGCTGCGTCTGCACCAGCGACTTTGCCGCTAAGCTCTTTACCTGATGAAGAGATTTGAGCAAAAGAGTTTTGCTCTGTCTCAATGCCATCAGCGAAGTTAAGGCTGCCGTCTTTGATGGCTTCATAGTCTCCCCACAGTGCCATCAACTGCGCTTTTACTGCATCGCCGGTCAAGCTGTTAGTGGTTACAAAGTCACCAGTGAGTTGGCCAATGTAGTTTTTGATTTCTGCGCTTAGGGCATGGCGAGCGATCTGTCCGGTGTAGCTCACCGAAGAACCGCTTCCTAGTTTAGAATCGAACTCATAAAGGTTAACACCTGCTTCAGGGGCCACATCAGCAACCGTTACGGTTAATTCTTTTGCAAAGCTTAAACCACCCGCATCGGTCACTGTGACGCTTACGCTAACCTCAGTTTGCTGCTCGTAGTTCAGAGCAATACCATCTTTAAGCTTGAGGGTATTACCGTCAACAATTTCAAAACGCGCTTCATCAGCGCTCAGCGTATAGGTAAAACCAGAATCAGCGTCATCAGTGGCACTCAACGCGCCTACTTCAGCGCCCACCAAATCGTCATTTACCGACGTGCTAGACAAGCTGATGTCGGTAGGAGCTGTATTTGTTGGTTGTTCTGGGGTGGTGTTATCTGATGAATCTGATGAACCACCGCAGCCAGTTAAACCTAGGGTGGCAGCTAGCACGGCACTAGCAACTAAAGATTTACGCAATGTCATGTTGTTATCCCACTAAAGATGTGAATCATTCTCATTTTAATTGCTGTCATTATAGGGATACTCAAATAACAATCAATGGTATTTATAAGTTTTTTTAAAATCACAAATTAAAATAAATTAAACAGGTACGTAAGAAACCCGCTGAGGGCTCACACTGTTCACATCACCGATGTGAGCATACTTAATTAAGACGCGAATAAGCGCTGCGCGCACGAGCAATCGTATATAAAGGATAACAACCGGACGACAATTACGATGG
The DNA here is from genome assembly GCF_022347865.1 of Pseudoalteromonas sp. CNAT2-18.1. Classification (NCBI taxonomy): domain Bacteria; kingdom Pseudomonadati; phylum Pseudomonadota; class Gammaproteobacteria; order Alteromonadales; family Pseudoalteromonadaceae; genus Pseudoalteromonas; species Pseudoalteromonas sp. CNAT2-18.1. The sequence goes on from NZ_JAKRFR010000006.1 coordinate 226,096, forward strand.
GCTGGCTAAAGACATTAGCCGAAATGCTAGCTCAGCGCCAAAGGCGCCAAGCCATGGTATGTATGTCAGTGATGTGCTATTACACCACCTCCAGCGTGTCTGGTTTTTTACTGAAAAATAGCGTTAGCACAATAAGTGCCATTGGGAATAGCAGCAAGTTCACGTAGGCAAACACCATCGTCAGCTGCAAAGTAGCAATGATGAGTAGCATGATTGCGAAGACTTTTAGCAACACTTGATCACGAGCTGTCTCAACCAGCAAGATAAGCGCCAAGGCAATAGCGAAAACGCTGTACAGTAACAAGCAACCACCGGCAATAAATAGGGCAACAACCGCACTATTTGAAAACGTATCAGGCTGCATCTCCTGGCCTGTTATCGCAAAGAACAGATCAAAGAGTATGGTGGCGTGAAATATAGCGACAATACACGCCAAGATGATGAGCATTGTCCGCGCCAAGCGCAAACTCAAATGATTTTTTAATACTCTCGCCAGGGTCCAATAAATATAGATCTCAAGAGCACCAATCACCATAAACAAGGCATCGGACCAAGACAGACTATAAAGGTCTTGTTGAAATGCGGTGTCAAAGCCATCAAACGCGTGGCCATATAGGTTACTCCAATATAGTGGAAATAGAATCGCTAGCAATACCGTAGCGATAGCCGGGATAACGAGATCACGGTTTAACATATCTGCTCCTGAGATTTTATTTATCATTATCTAAGTAATCAGCATCACGCTCGTAGACCAAAATATCACCAGGCTGACAGTGCAATACATCACAGATCGCAGCCAAGGTGCTAAAGCGAATCGCCTTTACTTTGCCATTTTTGAGTAAAGATAAGTTGGTCATCGAAATGCCTATTCTTTGCGACAATTCCGTGAGTGACATCTTTTTCTTTGCTAACTCAACATCAAGGTTTATGCGTATTTTCATACTGATTAAATTACGACCAAAAACAATGTTTATCAAAATATATTTTATGATAAACATAAAATAACTAGGTTTGGGCTGATTGATAAAGGTTCATTTGTCAATGGCAGAAGCGTGGTTCAGCAGTGGTCATACACACCCACTCAGTGTTAGCATTAAAGGAACAGGGAAGTGTTAGGAATGTCGAATGCAGCAGCGTTTTCATTATATTGATAATTTACGGGGCTTAGCGTTATTACTTGGCGTCGTGTTCCACGCCGCCTTGGCCTATGGCCCTTATTTTCACAATATGTGGTTGAGTGTCGACACCAACAAACATGTACTGTTTGATTATCTCGCCATCTGGACACACCTATTTCGCATGCCACTGTTTTTTGTTATCGCTGGGTTCTGTGCCGCTATTTTAGTGACTAAACGCGGTAACGGTCATTTTATTCGCAACCGCTCCAAGCGTGTGCTGCTACCCTTTGTTATTTTTTTACCACTGACGCTGCTGGTGCTATTTCAATTAATGGTATGGGGAGTAGAGTTCAGTGACTATCCCCCGCCGTTAGTAAATCTGCTGATGGCCGTGAAAGAGCCGCAGATCAACACTATGCATCTATGGTTTTTATGGTACTTGATGCAATTCTGTGCACTGTTTTGGTTGCTGAATAAAAATCAGCGGTTAATAAGCAAGTTGCTTGAGGTGGTTGTTAAGCCGGTATTTATAGTGGTTGCGTTACCCGTTGTAATAAGTGCTGGGATGGCTCACTTAGTCGTGCCCTTCCCTGCACCCCACACCTTACAGCCGCAACTTTGGGCTTATTGCACCTATGGGCTTTTGTTTATGCTAGGTGCAAGTTTATACCATCACCACACTACCGTATTAGCTGCGCTGCGTTATTTTAAGCCGCTCGTGCTCGTTGCCTGTTTAACCGTGGGCGCGTATTTTTACCTATTACCTGAAGCACCGAGCCTTGAACAAGTAAGGATTGCCGTAAATACCGGTGAAACTCGCGTAGCGCATATCAACCTGTTGTTAGTTGCAGTACAAACCCTCGCCATATTAAGCTGCACCGCTGTGGCATATTTAGCGGGCTATCGCTGGCTGAACCAATACAATGAGTATAGCCGCTACATCTCCGACGCTTCCTATTGGATTTACCTTATGCACATTCCAGTATTAATGTGCGTGCAAATACCACTCAGCAATACCCTACTTCCAGCCTTAGCCAAGTTTACTATTTCACTTAGTACCACGTTGTTGATAGGTTTTATCAGCTACCATTTCGGCGTGAGATATACCGTGCTGGGGATGTTGTTAAATGGCACCAAAGCAACGCCTATGCAAAGCAAGGCGATGGATTCACCGCGCTAGGGGGTATCTGCCGTCGTTCTTGTTGTGATAGTACCGCAAGGCGAGTAAGGCAAGGTCTGTATTTGGCTAGTCTAAGCCAAGGGTTTTGCCTTTGATAAACGGTAATGTGATGGTAAAGCGTGCCCCACCCAGTGGACTGTCGTCGACACTGATCTCGCCTTGGTGCCAGTGAACAATTTTGCCACATATAGCCAAACCAAGGCCGTAGCCCCCAGTGCGTTTATCACGGCTTTTATCCAAGCGAATGAATGGTTTAAAGATATCTGCTCGTTTACTATCAGGGATCCCCTCGCCATCATCTTCGACACTGATGATACATTGCTCCTCGCTGGCTTGGAGGCGCACTTCTATACGACTGTGGGCATGTTTAATGGCATTGCCTAAAATATTTTGAAATGCACGGCTGATAAAGTGTGGATCGCAACGATACAAATTAGGCTGCTCATAAATTACTGAGATTGCAATTGCGCTGTCAAAATTGAGCTTGTCTACCAGTGATTCCATCAGCTCATTCAAATCCACTAAATGAGATTCTAAACTCGGACTTTGCGCGTCCAAGCGCGCATAATGCAGCATTTCACTGACTAAATTTTCCAGCTCGGTAACATCACCGGTCATCGACTGCACATACTTGCGCTGTTTTTCATCGGCGCCCTGCTCAACCATTGCCAAGGCAAATTTAAGACGCGCTAGAGGGGTGCGAAACTCATGGGACACGGAGGATGTCAGTTCACGTTGTGCGTCTAGCAAGCTGTGAATACGTCGCTGCATCACTTGCAGCGCATCGGTAATGGGCAATAGAAACGAGCGGCCAATGTCACTGACCTGAAACTCGCGGCGGCCATCTACTTCGGCACAGGCTTCGCTGAGCTTATTAAAATCCCGCCACAACATGAAGCTCCACAGCCCCACCGGCGCACCAACAACCAAGAGCACTAACAGATACGGCCAAAAGAAGCCTTCTTTTTCAGGCTTTTCCAAGCGTACGGGGCCCACTTGTAGAAGCTGTAAGTCGCCTACAGGGACATACCAAATAAGATGCTCATTGGCGTCATACACATGCACAGCTTCTTTGTTATCGATCCGAGTTTGTAGCTCAACAGGCAAGGCAATGGCACCACTGTCGATGGTGCGCATAGGGTAGTGACTTTGGATATATTGACGCCCTAATGGGCTTTGTGCCAGCGCTTTGAAGTTATGGCCTAACTCCAACGCTAACGGAGTCGATTGTTCATCAACGGGCCACAGGCGCTCGATTACGCCGGTCACCAACACTAAGGATACAATGATATATAGATAAAGGCTGACGAACAGTTTGCCCAAATTAGTTATTCACTCCACGCATCGCTTACAAACAGGTAACCCTGACCCCATACTGTTTTTATTCTATAGGGTTTATCACTATTATCACCTAGTTTTTTGCGTAATCGTGAAATTCGTACATCAACAGTTCTATCTAAACCATCGTACTGACGGCCAATCATTTGTTCGTGTACATATTCGCGGCTCAGTACATCACCAGCATTGCTTGCCAGTAACCACAATAGCTCGAACTCGTGAGAGGTCAGCGATACTTCCTGCCCTTTCAACGTCACAATGCGGCTATTTTTATCAATTTTCAGCTCGCCAAAGGTGACAGTTTGCACGCTTTTATCTTGCTCTTGGGTGCGTCTTAACAGTGCGGTAATACGCGCCAGCAGCACCCGAGGCTCAGCAGGTTTTATCACATAGTCATCTGCACCTAGCTCAAGACCGATGACCTGGTCAAAATCTTCGCCTTTGGCAGTCAACATTAAAATGGGTAGCGCGTACTTATCACGTACTTCGCGGCACACAGTGAAGCCATCCTTGCCTGGCAGCATGACATCTAAAATCATTAAATCCACTTTGTGTTTACTAAGGTAGTCCATCACCTCGTCACCGCGAGACAGCACTGCGACATGTAAATTATTCTGTTGCAGATAGTCTCGGGTTAGCTCTTGTAGAGCCAAATCGTCCTCAACTAAGAGTATGTTCGCCATGTACCAACTCCTGAATTAAAAAAAACTCCACACCGAACGTAAGCGCCGACGCGAGCTTTGCATCGTTTGCAGTTCCAGTTGGGTATCTACGACTAATTCGCCGGTTTGTGCATGGGTAAGGGAGTATATGGCCGGTAACTGAACCTTGGCTTTATACTGCCACTGCCCTTGCCGTTGGTCTTGCCAGCATTGCAAGGTTCGCTCGTTCTCGCGCAAGCACACCGGCATCGCTTGCGGTAGTTGCCAGCGGATATGCATGGCCGTTTCGCACGCCTGCCCCTTTTCGGCAACCACACAGTATTGCGGAGCAATCACCAATGCCGCATCACTTAGCGTAAGCGTACTGCTAAGTTGCATGGCATTAACTAAGGTCGCTGCAAAAACGGCGCTGATCATATTAAAACACGTGCTTGAGGCCAATAAAGGCCGTTACTGCGCTCGACTCCTCAAACAAGGGACTATCATTGGCTAGGCTATGGTAGTCAATATAACCCACATGAAAGCGCAGCGCATTGCGCTTATTCAATATAAAGCTGACATCAATGTTGGCGTAGGGCTGTAAAGTGCTGCCTAGGCTCAACGCATCTAGCCCGGTCACCTCTTGCTGTTGTAAGCCATAAAAGTAGGTATTCATTTCTGCATTAGCGTACTTGATACCCACCGTCGGTTCGACGATCCACCGCTGCATACGATAACTGTTACGCCAACTAATATCCGCGCGCCAACCATTATAGACACTGGTGGTATCCGCCAGCGCATTAACGGTGACTTGCCCGGCGCTGGAAAAGTAATGGTACTCCAAGCCTACATCTAATGCCCACTGACGCTTTCGTACATCGTGAATATCAACGACCCGTGGGCCATCCATCTCCATACTAGCGAAAGAATTCCCTTGTAAAGCGAAGACGCGGCTCGGGTGCCAATCAACAAAAAAACGGGTTTCAGGGTTAAATTCAGTGACGACACTAAGCACATGTTCGGAGTGTTCAACAAAGGTGTAGCCTAGTTGCGCATTGTCAAAGTACCAAGACTCGCCATAGTATGCGATATCGGGGATAAGTATTAATGGCAGGTTATCACCACCATGAAGTGGATTGGCCATGTTGCCGTAGCCGAGGTTAGCGCCGACATGCCACTGATTTAGCGTGACTTCCTCACCTTGTGCCAACGGCGCGCAAAACACCGCAGCGATCAGAAACATAGCCAATTGTCGACTGTGCGTGCCAAGCATAGATCACCCCTAAGTTAAACATCTCGACATGCTAGCAACACCCTTTTAACAGATCAGCAATAATTACAATCATTCACAAATTGCGCCCTTTTGATCACGCTTATAGAACCGATAGTGAATGCACTTAGGCATTATTTCAGTTGCGCCGCCAATTGCCAACATGCACCGAGTACTGATTCACTTAAACGGCGCTGTTGTGCGACTAAACCTATTTCAAAGGGCGGTGGCGCATCGTCCACATTTAAGATCTGCACGCTCTGTGCAAATGGGCTATTTTCTAACACCACCTGAGGAATTAGCGCAACACCCAACCCCAAGGATACCATAGAGACCAACGCCTCGTGACCGCTGACTTGCGCATAAATAGGCGGTTGTATACGCCGCTTTCGCCACCAGCTGATTAGTCGGGTACGGTTCTCTCCTCGCTCAGGAATAATAAAAGGCAGTTGCTGCCAAGGAATGGAAGGTGAGTTAGCCACTTGACGACTGATATCGCACGGTGTTTTAGGAGCAATAAATACTAATTGCGACCACCCTAGGCGGCGAAAGGCAATTTGCGCGGGTAACTTCGCCGGTTTAGCGGCGATAGCCACATCTTCATGGTGATCCAACACACGTTCTAGCGCATAGGCAGGGTCTCCGGTATGCAGCTTTACTTCGACGCCGCAATAACGTTCGCGCACAGCACTTAATAACGGGTGTAAAAAACTATACGCGGCACTGACCGAGCAATAAATACTCAGCGCTCCTTGAAGCTCCTTCGCACCATGTAAACTAGCCTTTAGCTGTTGCCACTGCATCAACGTATTTTTCGCGTAGGTGATGAAATGCTCACCGGCATCGCTCAGCGCCACTTGACGATTGTCTCTGATAAACAACTTGGCACCTAACAGCTGCTCTAACTGCTTTATATTACGACTCAGCGTCGGTGCACTGATATAGCAGCGTTCACTGGCACGGCCAAAATGCAAGGTCTCCGCCAAGGCTAAAAAATATTCCAACTGTTTATGATGCATAACACTTTCCAGCATTTCATATTATGAAACACAGTAATACAAATATATCATTTTACGCAATATAAAAAGTGGCCTACATTCTCTAGCAATGACTTTTCAAAGTGCAGCAATTTTTTATTCAAGGATTTAACCATGGCAAACTATTTCAATACCCTGTCTCTGCGAGAGCAATTGGCTCAATTAGGTCAATGCGAATTTATGGACAGCAGTGAGTTCAGCGACGGTGTCGATGCATTAGTAGGTAAGAAGCTCGTGATTGTAGGTTGTGGTGCGCAGGGACTCAACCAAGGCCTTAATCTCCGTGACTCAGGTTTGAACGTAAGCTATGCACTGCGTGATTCTGCTATTGAACAACAGCGTCAATCATTTTTAAATGCCAGTGAAAACGGCTTTATCGTCGGGACTTACGAGGAACTGATCCCAGACGCTGATTTAGTGCTTAACCTAACGCCAGATAAGCAACATAGCAACGTCGTGGAGAAGGTCATGCCACTGATGAAACAAGGCGCAACTTTGGCCTATTCTCATGGCTTTAATATCGTTGAGGAAGGTCAACAAATTCGCGATGACATCACCGTGATTATGGTGGCACCGAAATGCCCAGGCTCTGAGGTACGAGAGGAATACAAACGTGGTTTTGGTGTACCTACACTCATTGCTGTGCACCCAGAAAATGACCCTGAAGGGAAAGGTTTAACACAAGCGAAGGCCTATGCGGCAGGCACCGGAGGCGATCGCGCTGGGGTGCTGCTTTCTTCTTTTGTCGCTGAGGTAAAATCCGATTTGATGGGCGAGCAAACTATTTTGTGTGGCATGTTACAAACCGGTTCACTATTGTGCTTTGATAAAATGGTCGAAAAAGGCATTGACGCTGGTTACGCATCCAAGCTCATCCAATATGGCTGGGAAGTGATCACTGAAGCCCTTAAACATGGTGGCGTTACCAACATGCTCGACCGCTTAAGTAACCCTGCCAAGCTGAAAGCCTTTGCTCTAAGCGAGGAGCTAAAAACGATTATGCGCCCGCTTTATAACAAGCACATGGATGACATTATCAGCGGCGAATTTTCCAAAGGCATGATGGCCGATTGGGCCGAAGACGACACTAAATTACTTAATTGGCGCGAGCAAACAGCGCAATCCGCCTTTGAAAAACAACAAAATAGTGACGTGGAAATAGCTGAACAAGAGTTTTTCGACAACGGGATCTTAATGGTCGCCATGGTGAAAGCCGGCGTTGAGCTGGCGTTCGAAACGATGACTGCAGCGGGTATCAAAGCAGAGTCTGCGTATTATGAGTCACTGCATGAAACACCATTGATAGCCAACACCATCGCACGGAAGAAGCTCTACGAAATGAACCGCACTATCTCTGATACGGCAGAGTATGGCTGCTACCTATACAACCATGCTTGCTTGCCATTACTGCAACCCTTTATGGCGAATATTGACACCGACGTCATCGGTCGAGGCCTAGATAGCCAAGATTTAGGCGTTGATAACCAAGCGCTGATCCAAGTCAATGATGCACTGCGCGCTCACCCGGTCGAGCAAGTTGGTGGTGTACTGCGAGGCTATATGTCGGCCATGAAGAAAATTGTATAACCCTTTCGCTTGTTAGAAGCCAAGCCCAGCTGCTTTGCACTGGGCTTTTTTTATTGCAGCGGGTAGAATTATCTGAACCTACTTATTGTTGCCCTAAAGTTGTATGAAGCTAGCTCAACTCACAATTCGCCAAAAAGTCACGCTACTGGCCTCGTTTATTGCCATCGTAGTGGCGGCCATTATTGGCTCCATTTCACTGTATAGTGCTAAACAGGCTATTGCCGAGCGCATGCTCCACTCCGAGTTACCCGCTAAAGTAGAAGCCATTAATAACCATATCAGTAACGAGATTAACACCCTGCTCAATGCCAGTGAGCAGCTAGCTAGCAGCGCTATGGTGGCGCGTTGGGCGCAAACCCAAGGACGCGCCGATGACGCCCTGCTGATTCAGCAGTTGCAACAAGTCGCACAACAATATGATTTAGCCACAGCCTCTTGGGCTAACCGCAATAGCGGCGAATACTGGAATCAAGACGGCTTTTTACGCGTCCTCACTGCTGAGCAAGACGGTTGGTTTTTTGCTTTTAAAGACAGCGCACAGCCCCGCTCCATCAGCATTTATCAAGAAGCCCCAGGGGATGTGAAAATGTTCGTCAATTACCAGCAAGTGGGCGGACTTGGACTGTCAGGCCTGGCGAAAAGTATTGATGACATGCAGCAGATGCTCGAGCGCTTCACAATCGAAAAGTCTGGCTTTGTGTATGTAGTTAACAGCCAAGGCTTAGTACAGTTGCACCCTGACGCAGCACTGGTCGCCAAAGCCACACTAGAAGATATTTATCAACAACCGGTAAGCACAGCGCTACTGGGCAATGAGTTTGCGATCACTGAACTCAACCTGCACCAAAGTGACTACTTTGTTGCCGCCAGCCCTATCACTAATACCGATTTGTACGTTATTGCCCAAGTCCCTACAGATGAAGTCTTTGCCAGTGTCAATGCGCTAATGTGGCAGATTGTTATGATTTCCATCGTCGTTGCAGCGTTAATGTGTGTGGCTGGGTTTGTATTAGCAACGAATATTACTGCCCCCATTAAAGACATCGCTCGACGCTTTATTGAGCTTGGGCAAGGGCAAGCACGCTTAGATCATCGTTTTGATGCCCTGCGTCAACCCGAGCTGCGCGAGCTCACCAGCGGATTTAATGAGTTTTTATCGAAAATAGACAATGCGATTAAAGCGGTCGCACAGCAAAGCCAACAGGTCGGCCACAGCGCTAGCGAGTTGCGCCAGCAAGCCGGTGCTCAAGCCAGTTCGCTAGAGGAACAAAAGCAGCAAACGATCAGTGTAGCAACGGCTGCAAACCAAATGGAAGCCACGGTTGCAGAGATAGCCAACAACGCCGCTAGTGCAGCCTCGCTCACTGCCGAAGGGCAACAGCATAATGAGTTTAATCGTACCCAGGTAGCTGATGCACTGGCACAAATAAACAGTCTCGCCCAAGGCGTAGAGCAAATGAGCGAAGAGCTGCAAGAGTTAGTCGCCAAAACCTCAGAAATATCCGATGTGGTCAGTGCCATAACGGGAATATCCGAGCAAACTAACTTACTGGCGCTAAACGCAGCGATTGAGTCTGCCCGCGCTGGTGAACACGGCCGAGGCTTTGCCGTTGTCGCTGACGAAGTGCGCGCGTTAGCAAGTAGAACGTCTAGCTCCACGGCACAGATTCAACGGACTATCGATAGCCTTAACGATTCTGCCAACAATATGGTGGCGCGTATGGAGCAAGCCCGTTCAGGCGCGCTGCGCAGTGTTGAAATTATGGAGCAAAGCAGCGCCCTGCTAAATGATAACGCCAAAGCTAGCGAACAAATTAACGACATTACCACGATTATTGCCACCGCGACGGAAGAGCAAAGCTCGGTAATGAGCGATGTGAGCCGACAAGTTGAACTGATCAGCAGTGCCAGTGACGCCATCGCCATGCAAAGTGCCGATGTGAAAGCCACAGTCACGACCTTGCATGAATGTGCGGAGCAGCTTGATGCGTTAGTGGCAAGCTTTGATAAGCGCTAACACTCATCATTTGTAACAATTTAGCGCCCTAATGCTTGCCTCTCGGTCTATAATTAATCAATATGTTGTTGATTGTAGACCGAGGTTTTCGGTAGGAGGTAACAATGCGGTGCTTATCTTTGCTGGCCTTTACATTGTTGTTGGCAGGCTGTAGCAGTACTGAGCAATCACACCTGCCACCGCCGCCAGTGAATTTGACCTACCATCCCGAGCTTCAAGCCTTGCCTGTTGAAAGCATGGACGATATTTTCAACCTCAACAGCGATATGAAAGCACAACTCAATCAAGCCTTCGCTTCGCGTTTTGGTGATTTAAGTGCAACCAAGCGCTTAATTATGTTCCTACTCAATAATGGCGATAAGAGTTTGCGTTATCAAAGTGGTGCTACGCTGACTGCTCAGCAAACCTATAACCAGCTCAACGCTAATTGCTTATCCTTGTCTATTTTGGCCTTCAGTATGGCCGAGCATTTAGGCTTAGAAGGTGAGTTTCAACGCGTCCATATCCCCGAATATTGGGCCCTCGACAAAGGCTACAACCTGCTCACCGGCCATATCAATTTAAAATTACGCATGCCGAAAGTGCGCCGCAGCGATGTCATTAACCTTTATGACAACCAAGGCGCTATGCTGGTTGACTTTGCGCCAGATATCTCTGGTGACAACTTCAAAACCACAACCATCAGCAAAGAGCGTGTAGCAGCAATGTTTTATAACAATAAAGGGGCGGCGGCGTTGGTGAATAACAAGCGTAACGAGGCGTTCAGTTATTTCCTGGCGGCTACACAGATGGACCCAAGCTACTCTGGCGGGTGGGGTAATCTCGGTATCTTATTTCGGGTGATCGAGGATTATCAGCGCGCCGAGCAAGCGTATGACTATGCCTTATTAGCCGATGCGAACAATAATACAGCAGCGGGTAATTTAGCCATCTTGTATCAACTTACTGGGCGTCAGCAACAGGCTCAAGAAATTGAAACCGCGTTGGCAAATAAACGCAAAACTAACCCTTATTACCAAGTGGCCCTTGGCAATGAAGACATTGTGAAGAAACAATATAGCCAAGCTTTAGCGCATTTCCGCAAGGCCCGTGAGTTAGACGGGCGCATGCATGAGAGCTACTTTGGACTGGCGCGTACCTATTACCTTATGGGCGATATCAAGGCCGCACGCAAGCACCTCACAATGGCACATCAGCGCGCGCAGTTTAAGTATGATAAAGAACGCTATCGCGGTAAGCTGGCAGCGCTGAATTTAGTTGCCAGTAATCGATGAGCAAATACGGATGGCTTATTTTGATGTTGTCGCTGAGCTCTGGCGCTTCAGCGACAAACTGGCAAGATGATATCGCCTATTTATCTAGCCCGGCATTGGCGGGACGAAAAACAGGCTCAGCGCCGAGTAAGCTCGCTCAACAGTATATTGTTCAGCGTCTGACCGAGCTAGGTTATCGCACTGAACGCGCTGGTTTCTCTTTTACAAGTGGTTTTTTTGCCAACACTCAAGGCATTAACATCTTTACCAGCGAATGCCAAACCCGCTGTTTAGTGATCAGTGCTCATTATGATCATCTCGGCCGCCATGGTCAGCGCTACTATCCAGGAGCCAACGATAATGCCTCAGGAGTCGCTGCCCTGCTGTACTTAGCGCAGCAACTGCAAGCCATGAAAGAGCAAATTATTTTTGTCGCCTTTGATGGCGAAGAGCAAGGCCTGCATGGGGCCAAGCATTTTGTCGAAACTCAGCCTGCGCAGCGCCTGTATACAAACTTAAACCTCGACATGCTGAATTTAACCAACGCTCGCAGCAGATTGTTCGTATACGCGCCACATAAAATGTGTGCAGCGGCAAAGCAAAGCTTAATCAACAGCCCAGTAAAACTCAGTGTAGTGCGCTCGGGAAGAAGCATTAATCGTCGCTTGGGGAAAAACATCACCGATTGGCGCCGGGCCAGTGATCACTATGCCTTTTTGCGCCGAGGGATTGCGGCAATATTTATAACCGCAGCAGAAGATAAGCATTACCACAGCCCTGAAGATACCTTCGAGCATATCAACAAAGCGCGTTATCAAGCTACGCTGCCCATGCTAGCGCAATTTAGTCGCGCTCTACTCACTAAGCAGTGTCAGGCTGTAGCGCATCCATAATAGCCGCCGCATAATTATCGGTAGTGGCGATAAAGTGGGCTTTCGTTGCGCGACGCATTTTTTTTACTTGCCATTCCAGCTTACAGGCGTCACTGCGTGAGCCAACTGGAGTCGCAAAAATGAGCGATAACGGTCCTTTACCACGTAAATTCTTAGCTCCTTTACCCTGCTGATGAGCCTCAAAGCGCTTTACAACGTCGTTACTCACGCCTGTGTACCAATGGTTATGACGTGTCTGTACGATATATAACCACCACCACTGATGACTTTCACTTTCTATAAAACTATTTGCCTTCGCGGCGGTCTGATTTAGCATTTGACGCTTTACCTTCAGTGCACAATAGGTATCATGCTAACAATAATTAATAAGGACTGATAAACGAACATGCAGTGGTTAAAACCGTATTCGCTGGCCGTAGCCGTAGTTTTGTCATGCAGTATTCTAAGCGCATGCTCTAGTTGGGTCTACCGCATTAACATTCCCCAAGGGAACTTTTTAGAGCAATCTGACGTGGATCAGCTTCGCGTTAATATGACCCGTGAGCAAGTGTTGTTCGTGTTGGGTAAACCAGTTGCCGAAGATGCGTTCGACGACGACACTTGGCACTATCTATATGTATTTAACTTGGGCCGTAAAAACGAACAACGCAAGCAGCTTACGCTTGAGTTTGAAGACCAAAAACTCGCCCGAGTTATCTCTGACGACTACGAGCAACCAGAACAATTTAACACTCCTTTGGAGCAATAAACGCTCATAGGTGATACGTAATAGGCTGACAACTTGGACTCTTACGTTGTAAAAACGCGGCTTTCATGCCGCGTTTTTTAATTCCCTGCTCGCCAAGCGGCAATGTTACGCAGCTCCCGAGCCATAACCTTTCGTTCATGAACCAGCAATGCCTGATATTGGCTCGCACTCACAGGCGTTTTGCAACCATGGTAAGTTCGTCTGTACTGGCTATATAAAGCGTCAAAAATGCTCGCCACTCGTGCTAGATGAAAACCAGAAGTAACGATGTGTAAGCGAGCCTTTGCATGGCCTGCCAACACTGGCTGACTAAGCAGTGCATCCTCAAAGGTAAAGCGGCTCATCGTTGGCGCAAGCAGTGCCTTGCGCTCGACGCCCTGGGTTATTAAATACTGCTGTTGAAGCGCACTATGAGGCCAGGGTGATTGATTAAAGTGCTCCCCAAAGCCACCCGTGCACAGCACATGCGTCTGACCTTGGCTACTTAAACGATGATAGAGCTTAGCCGCATACTCTCCCCGGGCTCGAGCGATGTCACTCAGTTGCCCAAAGCGGTCATTCGGTGCTCCGAGCACAACCACCACGGCGTAAGAAAGCCCGCCATCAGCGCTTTGCGCGCTATTCTTTGACTTTACCACCGGTCACTTTATTGGCGCGCCCCTCTTCTTTGGCTTTCTCCGCACGACGACGGCGAGCCTCTTTGGGGTCAGCAATAAGTGGGCGATAGATTTCTACCCGGTCACCTTGTTTGAGCTCAGTATCAAGCTTGCAGGTGCGGTTCCACACCCCTAAAGTTAAGTTCGCCATGTCAATCTCAGGGCACTTGTCAACGATGCCTGACTTCAGCACGGCTTCTTCTGCGGTACTGCCCTTAGGGATCTCCACCCGTAAGGTGGTGGCTTTGTCCGGCAGTGCAAACACGACCTCGACTTCAATCATGCCCGCTCCCCATAAACGACCTTGGCCCGTTGGGTAAACGCTTTTACCATATTTTTAGCTACATCATTGAAAATACGACCAAAGGCCATTTCTACTAGCTTGCTCGCGAACTCAAACTCCAATTTCAGGCTGACCTTGCAAGCATGCTCATCAAGAGGCTTAAAATGCCAATGACCATGTAAGTGCTTAAAAGGGCCATCCACCAGCTGTAAGGCAATGGTATATGCTTGCTCATCGAGCTTGTTTTCTGTGGTAAACCACTTTTTTAAACCGGCCTTGGAAATCTCCAGTCCGGCACGCATGGTATTGTCTCCCTGAGCAAAGACTTTGGAGTCGCTACAATGGGGCAAAAACTGCGGGTACGCGTCGACATCATTCACTAAGTCGAACATTTCTTGGCTGCTGTACATGACCAGCGCTGACTTTTCTATCTGGGGCATAACCTCTCCTCACAATAGCCGCAATTCTAGCAAGCTTTCTTAAGCGCCCCAAGTACCCTGTGCAAAACCAGAAAACTCCCTTTATTCATTGAGCGCTAAGCAAAAAAATGATGTAAATACACAGACAATCAGTATAATGGCGACGTTATGGCAAAGAAAAAAACCGCAAAATCGACCTCAAATACCATCGCGCTAAATAAAAAAGCGCGCCATGAGTATTTTTTACACGATAAATTCGAAGCTGGCGTTGAACTACAAGGCTGGGAAGTAAAGAGTATCCGTGCCGGTAAGGTCAATATCTCGGAAACGTATATTCATATTAAAAACGGTGAAGCGTTTTTATTGGGGAGTCAGATTCAGCCCCTTAATAGTGCTTCGACACACACAGTGTGTGATCCGATGCGCTATCGCAAGCTGCTATTGAATAAGCGTGAAATTGACCGTCTTATTGGCGCAACCGAACGCGAAGGGTACTCGCTTGTTGCCACCGCTATGTATTGGAAAAAATGCTGGGTGAAACTGGAGTTCCACCTCGCCAAAGGTAAGAAAATGCACGATAAACGTGCTGATACCAAAGATAAAGATTGGGCTCGAGAAAAAGAGCGCACAATGAAACATAAAGTCAGATAAAAGCGAGCTCTAGCTCGCTTTTTTATTACTCAAGAAATCCCTCTTAAATTCAACACCTTACTTATCACCTTCAGTTGGCATTCAGCTAAATCACTGGTCAATAACAAATTTTATTACAAATTACCCCTAATAGGTCATTGCCAAATTCTTGTAAAGAATGTTAATCCTATGTTGTTTGCTTGATTCACGACAGTCACCCTAACTGATTGTTAATCAACGACGTGTAGACATACTCCATCCCCGTAAGTCGGGAAGCTAAAAGGATTCTCTTGGCGACTCCTCACGCATTGACTGAGTATGCAGCCGTTTGCCCACGCCGATTGGCTTAGGTGTCTCTAGCAAATGTATTTAAGACAACTAAAAGTTTCCCTTTAGGAAACATAACAACAAGGATTTCAGGATGAGAAAGTTTACTCCGTGCACTGTGCGCACTGCCCTAAGCCTCGCTTTAGGCTCTGCTGCGTTATCCCTCCCCTCTGTTGCCAGCGCTAACGAAACCGGTGGTGAAGGTGTAGAACGAATAGAAGTCACTGGCTCGCGTATTAAGCGCACCGATATGGAAGGGCCATCTCCTGTACAAAGTATAGGTAAAGAAGACATTGCCAATATGGGCTACGACAACTTGCAACAATTGCTAGAACGTATGCCTGTAGCTGGTAACGGCACCTTCTCTACTCGCGGCAACAACCAAGACTCAACCGCAAACGGCGGCGCCGCTGTTAGCTTACGGGGGCTAGGACCGGATGCCACTTTGGTGCTTATTAATGGCCGCCGAGTCGCCATCAGCGCCTTCGCCGAGAGCATCACCAATTCTTTTGTCGATATCAACTCGATTCCAGTATCAGCCATTGAACGTATCGATATCCTTAAGGACGGCGCCTCGGCCATTTATGGCTCAGACGCTGTTGCTGGGGTAGTGAACGTAATTTTGAAAAAAGACATTGAAGGGATTGAAATCAACCTTGGCTACGGAGAAACGACCGGCCCCGATTATGATGAAACCACTGCGAGTTTAGTATGGGGCACAACCAGTGATAAAGGCAGTGCGTCGGTGATTCTGGACTACTTTAAGAATACCGGTTTAGAGTCTGCAGAAATGGGTAAACTGGGTACCGCAAACCAAGCGCCTTATGGTGGCATGGATTTTCGTTCATCACGTGGTTTCCCTGGCTACTTTTACGTCAATGGTGAAAAGACTATCGACCCGAACTGTCCACCCGAGAGTGCCACCGCCAGTGGCAGCTGTTTGTTTGACTATGGTCCGTACGGTTTTATCACGCCTCCTGCAGAGCGCGTAGGCGCCATTGCTCAGTTTGATTACAACTTCGATAACGATATCACTGCGTTTTTGGAAATTGCAGCGCAGCACAACACCTCTGAAGCCGGTGGTGCACCAACACCACTTGATGAAGACGCAGGCCTTACCGTTCCGGGCTCCCACCCTAACAACCCGTTCGGACAAGACATTGAAATTGGTCGTTATCGTACTGTTGATGCGGGTCCTCGTCGTTGGGATATCGAGTCTGATACACTGCGCTTTGTAGCTGGCTTGCGCGGTGTTATCAACGACTGGGACTGGGAAGTGGCCGCGCAAAAAGGCCGCTCTAAGTCAGAGCAAACAGGCGATCGCTCTATGGGTTGGGTCCGTGTTGACTTCCTACAGCAGGAGATTGATGCCGGTAACTATAATCCCTTCGGCGGTGTCCAAAACGATCCGGCGGTGATTGACCGCATTACCACCAGCTTAGTGCGCCGTGGTGAGTCGCATATGACTTCTTTTGATGCCAGTATCAGTGGTGAAGCGTTCGAATTTAACGATGCCATGGTGATGATGGCTGCAGGCCTTGAGTACCGTGAAGAAGATGTCAGCGATGTGCCTGACGATCAGTTCCAGCGCGGCCTTATCTTTGGTACTGAGTCCGTCTCTGCCGCTGCAGAGCGTGACCAGTGGGCGGCTTATGTGGAGTTCTCCATTCCTCTGCGCGATGACTTAGAGTTGCAATTAGCCGGTCGTCACGATGACTACAGTGATTTTGGCTCTACCACTAACCCTAAGGTTGCCTTGAAATGGGCGCCTAGTGATGAGTTTTCCCTGCGTGGTTCATGGGCACAAGGCTTCCGCGCGCCGTCTTTGGCGCAGATCGGCCTAGGCCCATCAGAAGAAAGCCAATTCTTCGTCGATACCTATCGCTGTCAAGCCACCGGACAAGATTGCGATCTACTTGATTACAATATCGAGTTTGCTGGTAACCCAGACTTAGAAGCTGAAGAGTCTGAGTCTTGGAACGTTGGTGCTATTTGGGCACCCACCACCGATTTAGGTATCTCTGTTGATGTGTGGAGCATTGAACAGGATAACAAAATCGACGAGCAAGACTTCGGTATGATTTACAACACGCACTGTAACGATCAAAACAGCACCGTGTGTGTACGCTTGCCACCGGCCAATGGCGAGGCGCTAGGTGTTATTCAAACCGTCAATAGCACCTTTGAGAACGTCTCGTCACAAGAAGCGTCAGGGGTTGATTTATCAACCAACTACAGCATGGACCTTGCCGACATGGGACTATTGAAGTTCAACCTTGAATGGTCTTACATGCATGAGTTCAACAAAGATGACCGTGAATACATTGGCGAGTACGAGTATCCCAAACACCGTGGCTTGTTTAGCACGAACTGGGAATTCAACGACTTCAACGTCAATATGAATATCAGCTATATCGGTTCATTCGAGGACACGCCGGATATCGACTTCGATGGTAACCTGGATTTCGACACCGAGATTTCTCGTGATGTTGCCTCGCAAACCCTCGTCGATATTCAAGGTGCTTATCACATCAATGATGCAGTACGCGTATCTGTGGGTGTGAATAACCTCTTTGACGACGAGCCGCCATTTGCCATTGGCGATGGTGATTCTGACCTTTACGGTTATGTATCGTCTATCCATAACCCCCGTGGACGCTACGTATACACCAACTTAACGTGGCGTTTTAACTAAGCCACTCACACAAAAAAGGCCGCGAATATCGCGGCCTTTTTGCTGGGTTCAACCCTTAACCATAGGTATACGAAGATTGAATACCCAATGGAATATCTAAGCCCCAATAGGCTAGCAAGAAGATGCTCCAGCCAATCAAAAAGGCGATAGAGTAAGGCAACATCATCGCTATCAGCGTACCTATACCGGTATTTTTCACATACTTTTGGCAATACACCACCACCAGCGGGAAGTAAGGCATCAATGGCGTAATAATGTTTGAGCTTGAATCACCAACACGATAAGCAGCCTGAGTTAAATCAGGAGAGATATTAAGCTGCATTAACATTGGTACAAAGATAGGCCCAAGTAGTGCCCATTTCGCCGAGCTTGAGCCGACAAACAAGTTTACAAAGCCAGTTAAAAAGATAATACCGACAATAGTCACGCCACTTGGCAAGGACAAGGCTTTCAAGACTGCTGCGCCCTCAATCGCCAGTAATGCACCCAGATTAGACTGTGCGAATGCGGCAATAAATAGCGCACAGAAGAACGCCATCACCACATAATAAGCCATCCCTTCCATGGCTTTGGTCATCGCCATCACCATGTCTTTTGAGGATTGGAAAGTACCGGCAACAAAGCCATACACCGCCCCTGGGATCCAGAACAATAAGAAAATAAGCGGTACGATGGATTGCATGATTGGTGCGCTAAAATCAGCCAGCTTGCCATTTTCGGCGCGCAGTGGTGAGTCACCTAAACTAGCTACATACGCTAACAGCGCCAAGCCAGCGAGCATCACTGCAGTGGCAATAAAGAAGGCTTTCTTTTCTTTCGAGGTCGCCGTTTCAAAAGCCGGCAATTCATCGGTATTACCATCAACCGGAGAGTTCTTTAACCGTGGCTCAATAATCTTGTCGGTGATATACCACCCCACCAAGACAATGAAGATACTCGACATTGAGGTAAAGTAGTAATTGTTAAGCGGGTTGATTTCCATTGTTGGGTTAATGATCTGCGCCGCACTTTGGGTAAAGCTTTGTAATAGCGGGTCGATACCTGAGGGAATAAAGTTAGCACTAAAGCCACCGCTCACACCGGCAAATGCCGCTGCGATACCCGCCAATGGGTGACGCCCCATGGCGTAGAAAATAACCCCGGCAAGTGGGATCACTAATACATAGCCGGCGTCTGTCGCGGTATGCGATACAATACCGACCAAAATAATCATCGGTGTAAGTAAGGCTTGCGGAGTGCGTTTAAGCATCAGCTTAATGCCGGTATTGATATAGCCACTGTGTTCAGCAACGCCAACACCAAGCATCGCCACCAGCACCACACCTAGTGGCGCAAAGCCGGTGAAGGTCTTCACCATCGAGGCGAGAAAGCCCGCTAACGCATCACCGGTGAGGAGGTTATTAACCACAATAGGCGCATTGGTGCGCGGGTCAATGACATCAAAGGTAACGCCTGAGAATACCCAGGAAAGCACCCAGATCAGTAACATAGAGAACAAGAAAATCATTGCCGGATCGGGCAACTTGTTCCCCACATGCTCAATAGTATTTAAAAAGCGCGCGATAGCGCCAGTTGGTGCAGCTCCTTGCTGGCCACCGTTATTATTATTCATTATCACTCCTTAGCTAAAGCGAGTGCGTGAACATCCGCCACGCAATTTCCACTGTGCAGACTACTGCAAAATGCCCATAAAGGCTATATAGACAAAAACACCAGCTAGCTGGTGTTTTTAGGTATTCGTGTAACGCAATGGGGCTAGTTGGCAAGCGCCTTAACTTGCTCCCAAATCACCACCACATGATCTCGGTCGGTGTCATCCAGCTCACCATTTTGATAGGCCTTCACCAAGCTTTCTTCCACCTGTTGGTTGAGCTCATCTGGGGTTAACGGCAAGTTCTCTACCTGCGCATAACCGACAGCCAAATCAAAGTGGCCGCGCAGATAACCGCCCGCGAAGAGCTGGTCGTCATCGGCATTATCAACCAAATCATCAAAAAACTGCTGTGCCGCATCGACATACTGTGTGTAAGGCATTACTACTCCTCAAAGTGGCCCACGGCATAGAGCACATGGTCATTAAAGCCTGTGGTTATTTGTATATAACCGGATAATTCGTCGTCTAGTTCGCTGTCGCCGGTATCGCAAACCAATGGCCGCCCTTGCAGCGCTTGCAGTTTGCTTTTCGTAGCAACAACGATGATATTGTCTTTTCCTATAGCGCGAATAAGCGCTGGGCTCAGTTGCTGGTTGCCTCGACCGAATAAATGCCCTTGGCCACCAATGAGGGTAATAACCAGTTTGGTTGGCGCCTGCTCGACAGCACTGAGCAACTGCTGCGCGGTCATGTCCTGCCCTATCAACGCTTGATCTTGAACTAAATCCACCCCTAGCAAGGTGTTCTCTAGGCCCATTTCTTCCATGACTGCTGCAACCGTAGAACCGGAGCCCATAATATACTGGTATTGTTCATCCATCTCACTGACAACAAAGGCTGCGATGTCAGCAAGCACTAACTCATCGACTTCTTTACCGCCGGCATTTTTCACTGCTTGCACATAGCGTAACTCGCTGGGAACGCGCAGCTCGCCGTAGCGTTTGGCGCGCACTGCACCTTGGCGAAAAGCCTGCTCATCAATGTCCATAACATCACTTTCGCTAAGGGTCACCAGCTCGCCTTTAACCAGCATTTCAACCACCCTACCCGCCGCTTTTGGGGTAATGGCATACACGCCTGAGTGAATTTTACAGCCCGCAGGAATGCCCAGCGCCGGCAACGCATCATCAATGGCATGACAGATATTTCTAGCGGTGCCATCGCCTCCGGCAAACAATAATAGATCCACACCTATAGCCTGCAGCGCTTTTGCCGCCAGCTCAGTGTCTTGAGCCGTGGTTGAGCGCTCACTGTGATACACCACTTCAACGTCAAAGCCGAGCTCTTTGGCGACTTGTTCACCCATGGAATCATTGACAGTGTAAATACACAGTTGCTCGCGATAAGCGAGAAGCTGCTCTAGGGCCGCACGGGTACGTAGGTTCGCTTTCGGCTCGGCGCCAAGGGCGATGGCTTTGGCTGCCGTTTGCGCACCATCACTGCCTTTAAGCGCAACGGACCCCCCAAGCCCAGCCAAGGGATTAACAATTAAACCTAGTTTAAAGCGCATCGCGTTGCTCCTGTATACCCCGCCACTGCACCCGCTCTGGCGTCAGTGGGTAAGGTTGCTGATAATGCTGACTCAAGGCTTGCAATAGGCGCTCAGTGCGAGCATTAAAGCCCTGCTCAATAAGCCTGACTAGCTTGTCGTACACTCGTTGCTGAAAACGGAATCGGCAGGTTTGCTCACCACCGAGATTATCCGCTGACACATTAAAGGGAAAACCCGCCGCCAGAGACAACGCCCATTCAATTGCTTGTGGATGCACTTCCACCTGCTCAAATGCCTGCTGTTGCTCTTTACTGCGCCCATCAGGGCAGTACCAGTAACCGTAGTCTTCACGAGTTCTGCGCTCAGCACCGGCAACAAGCCAATGAGCAATCTCATGCAGAGCACTTGCGAAAAATCCATGGGCAAAGACAATCCGGTGATAACCGCAATGTTCGTCTGCAGGCAAGTAAATGGGCTCGTCCTCACCGCGCACCAAGCGGGTGGTGTAATCCGCATAAAACGTGCGCTCAAATAGCGCGATTAATTCATCAACGTGGTGCATAACAAAATTGAAAACAAAAACACCGCAGGATTGTACGGATTTTGCGAGGCAAAGTAAAAACGCAGCCCTGTTGGCTGCGTCACTTTATTTATTTTTGCCCTGGGATAGGCCCAAACTCATGGGCCACATGAGGGTTTTGCGCCCGTTGACGCAATAGGTGGTCCATCAAGGTAATGGCCATCATCGCCTCAGCAATAGGCACCGCACGAATACCTACGCAAGGGTCATGACGGCCTTTAGTGATCATTTCTACCGCCTCATTGCGAGTGTTAATACTCTGCCCCACCACGGTAATGCTTGACGTGGGCTTGAGGGCGATGCTGGCAACGATATCTTGGCCAGTAGAGATGCCCGCTAACACACCGCCAGCATGATTGGAGGTAAAGCCTTGTGGAGTGAGCTCATCGCGACCTTGAGAGCCTTTTTGCTCGACCACGGCAAAGCCATCACCAATCTCCACCCCTTTAACCGCGTTGATGCTCATCAATGAGTGCGCCAGTTCTGCATCAAGACGGTCAAACACAGGCTCGCCCAAACCTACCGGCACACTTTTAGCCACGACCGTGACCTTTGCGCCGATGGAGTCGCCCTGCTTTTTTAAATCTCGCATATACTCATCAAGGGCATCAATTTGACTGGCATCAGGGAAGAAAAAAGCATTGTTATGCACTTCATTCCAATCATACTGCTGCGCTTTAATAGGCCCTAGTTGCGATAAGCACCCTTGCACCTCGATACCGTGAAATTGTTTCAGGTACTTTTTCGCTATTGCCCCCGCAGCGACGCGAATAGCAGTTTCTCTAGCTGAAGAGCGCCCCCCACCACGGTAATCACGCACACCATATTTATGCCAATAGCTGTAATCACCATGGCCTGGGCGAAACACATCTTTAATTTTGCTGTAGTCTTTGGAGCGTTGATCGGTGTTTTCAATCACCAGGCCAATACTGGTGCCGGTAGTTTTGCCTTCAAACACCCCAGAGAGAATTTTCACCTCATCCGCCTCTCGGCGCGCCGTAGTGTAGCGGCTTTGCCCCGGTTTGCGCCGGTCTAAGTCGTGTTGTAAGTCAGCCTCATTAAGCTCCAGCCCAGGTGGGCAGCCATCGACCACCCCCCCTAGCGCTGGCCCGTGGCTTTCGCCAAAGGTAGAGAGCTTAAATAGCTGCCCTATACTGTTACCTGCCATGTTCTTTCCTCATTCCAAAAATGGCGTTACCTAGTCGCCAACCTAGCTGCCAAAGTGGGCATCTAAATCGGCTTTTGAAATCATAAACACCCCTAAACCACCCTGCTCAAACTCAAGCCATGTGAAGGGTACCTCGGGGTATAGCGCTTCCATGTGTACCATAGAGTTGCCCACCTCAACAAATAACAAACCGTTATCTGTTAGATGCTGTGCTGCGTTAGCAAGTAACTGGCGGGTCACATCCAAGCCATCTTCACCCGAAGCCAGCCCTAACTCCGGTTCATGGTGAAACTCTTGAGGTAAATCGCCCATATCCTCAGCATCAACATAAGGCGGGTTGGCAATAATCAAGTCGTATTTTTCTTGGCCTACGCCGCTAAATACATCGGATAAAATCGGTAATACCCTATCTTGCAGCTGATAATCCTGGATATTGATATCTGCCACGGCCAGTGCATCAGGGGAGATGTCCACAGCATCCACCAGCGCATTTTCAAATGCCTGCGCTAAGGCTATAGCAATACAGCCTGAGCCAGTACACATATCGAGTATACGCATTACATTTTCGGGCTCTTGCACCCAAGGTGAAAACTGCTGCGAGATGAGCTCTGCAAACGGTGAGCGCGGCACTAATACCCGCTCATCTACATAAAATGGCATGCCAGCGAAATATGCTTGATTGGTTAGATACGCCACGGGTGTGCGCTCATTAATACGTTTTGCAATCAGCACACTCAAATGCAGCTTTTCAGCTGTGGTTAAACGGCTACTAAGAAGCGTGTTCGGCGCATCCATAGGTAAATGCAGTGCCGGTAATACCAGAGCTACGGCTTCATCCCAAGCATTATCAGTACCATGGCCAAAGAATAAGCCATGACCACTGAACTGACTTGTGGCCCAACGCAGCCAATCATTGATAGTTTCTAAGGTGTGCTCAGCATCTTCGCGCTGGGCGTCGGTTAGCAAAATGTCGCTCATGTTTGTAAACGCTCGTTATCCCTTAATAGCGCCATTGTAGCGTGTTTAACGCTAGGTTTTTATGCTTTTTTTGGCTAAACTCTCGACCATGAAAAAACAGCAACCAACAGCACCTGACGCACAGCCATTGTCGCAACAGGACATCGATTTATTTCGCCAAAGCATTGGCGCCACCAAGCGGGTCAAAAATGACACCGTGCGTTTGACTGGGCAACAGAAAAAGCCGATCGCTCAGCGCCAACAAGTGGAGCGCCAAACTAATACCGAATTCTACTTTTCAGACGAGTATATTCCCGACATAGATACACACAGCACCATTAGCTATGTCAAAGCAGGAGAAGACCGCTATCTGGCAAAGCAGTTGCGTCGTGGCGATTACAACCCGGAACTGATCCTCGACTTGCACGGCCTCAACAAAGAAACGGTCAAACAGGAATTAGCAGCGCTGATCAGCGCCTGCAAAAAACAGCATGTGGCCTGTGCGTGTGTAGTGCATGGTATTGGTGAGCGGGTGTTAAAGCACAAAGTGCCGCAATATCTGGTGCAGCATCCTGATGTGATTGCCATGCACCAAGCGCCACTAGAATATGGCGGTAAAGGGGCGTTGTTAATTCTTATTGACTTGCCCGTGGATGTCAGCCCACTTCTTTAGGCTTGGTATATATCGGCATTATGACGCTGCATCAAAATGCTTGGATCATCAATGGCGTTAAAACCAAACTGACGATATAAATCGTGCGCATCGAAGGTGGCGAGCATAAAACGCCGCAACCCTTGCAGCTCAGGGTGGGCGACCACCTCAGCAATAAGCGCTTTGCCTATCCCCTGTCCTTGATAATGCTGCAATACAAACACATCAGCCAGATAAGCGAATGTGGCGTAATCCGTGGTCACGCGGGCAAAGGCTACTTGCTCGCCCCGCTGGTTATAGGCGCCAAAGCACAAGGAGTTATCGATGGCACGACGCATCACCGCAGCAGGAATATCTTTAGCCCAGTAAGTGCGGCTTATAAACCCGTGGATCACGTCAAACTGCAGCTTTGCTTTGTCTGTATCTATATGCACTGAACTCATGGGGCTTCCACTTCGAGGTGTTCAGGCAACGCATTGACCGCTCCCTCTTCCAGCGGACGACTAAAGTAATAGCCCTGCACAATAAAACAGTTATTGGCTTTCAAAAACTCCATTTGCTCTTTCGTTTCAACCCCTTCAGCAACAACATTGAGGTTTAATTTTTGTGCCATAGCAATAATAGCTGCGGTGATCTCCATGTCATTAGAGTCTTCAGGGATATCTTGCACAAAAGAGCGATCCACTTTCAGCACATCAACCGGGAAACGTTTTAAATAGCTTAGCGACGAGTAGCCGGTGCCAAAGTCATCAATGGAAATAGACACGCCCAAACGCTTCATTTCAAGCAACTGCGAAATAGCGGTATCGACGTCTCCCATTAACATAGATTCAGTGAGCTCAAGGTGGAGCTTGTCAGGGGCAATACCAGATTCACGCAAGGTTTTACTCATAGTGGCAATGAGGTTAGCGTCTTGGAACTGCCGCGCTGATAAGTTCACTGATACATTGGCTTCAAGCCCGGCTTTAGCTCGACGCGCCGAGAATGCGCACGCCTCGCGCATCACCCACTCGCCAAGCTCAACAATGAGTCCTGTGGCTTCAGCGATGGGAATAAACTTAAATGGTGAAATGGGACCTTGCACAGGGTGAGTCCAGCGCACCAATGCCTCAAAACCGAGAATACGGCCATCACGGCTATCAACCTGTGGCTGGTAATGAAGATGAAATTGACTATCACGGATCCCTTGGCGTAGCTCATTCTCTATGTATAAGCGCTCGTTTGCAGCAGCATTAAGCTCTTTGGAGTAGAAATGATAGGTATTTTTGCCTTTTGCCTTAGCCTCGTACATTGCCAAATCAGCGTGCTTAAGCAATTGATCCTCTTCGCTACTGTCATCGGGCGCCATGGTAATACCAATACTGGCACTCACAATCACCTCGTTATTGCCAAGCTGAATAGGCTGATTAAGAGTGCGCTGAATGGTGTTGGCGACTTCTTTTGCACGCTCATGACTTTCAATACCACTGAGTAATACCGCAAATTCATCACCGCCTAAACGGGCAATGGTGTCTTCGGTACGAAGACGGTTTTTGAGGCGCCGAGCTACCTCCACCAGCAATTGGTCACCGACATCATGGCCCAAGGTGTCATTAATTCGTTTAAATTCATCAAGGTCGAAGTAAAACAAGGCAAAAGCATAATGCCCTCTATCCGCGAGCGCCATCGACTTACGTAGCTGCATGCGGAAGAAAGTACGGTTGGCCAAACCGGTAAGGGTATCAAAATAAGCCAGCTGCTCCATTTTGCGCTGACTCTCTTTTACAAAGGAAATGTCTTGCGCGGAAACGACGTAGCTATCGACATCCCCTTCCTCATTACGGATGGGAGAAATACTGAGCGATACCCATATGGCTCGACCGTCAATGTGCTGCAGCATGGTGTCACCACGCCAATAATTACGTGAGCGTAAATCAAACTCAATGTCTTCGTTGAGAATCGCCATTTCCCGGGCAATAACACTGAGTAATTTGGCCTCAATAAAGTGCTCTTCGCTGTACCCGGTCATCTCCAGCATTTTCGGGTTCACATACTCAATTTGCAGTTGATAGTTGGTGATCAACACCCCAGTACCAGAGTAAGCGACCGCTTTAGAGAGCCGGTTGGCTGCCTGCTCGGCCACTTCTTTTTCTTTAATACGCTGATTAAGCCCGGTTATGGTGTTACTCAGCTCGACACTCATGTCTTTAAATGAGCCATTGAGAACGCCTATTTCATCTTTACTCTCTGGCGGGAAGTCGGTGTCCATTTTGCCTTTGCCAAAGCTGGATACCGCATTCACAAGCAAATAAATGCGCCGAAGCACGAGCTGATACAAAGCTTGGTGTAGTAGCAGAGCAACGAGAATGGCGTAGAGAATAAACAGCCCTAAGAACTTTATTTGCAATGCCTCAAGCGCTTCTAAAGCACTGGATTGCTTACGGTAAATGCCTACGTACCAATCCAGCCCTTCAACTTTGCGAATCGTGGTAAGGTAATTCTCTCCCTCATAACTGAATTGCTCTGTCACCGTTGGCAGTTTTAAGCGCAGCGCCCCACTGACTAATTCAACCAGTTTAGGGTTAATAAAGTCAGACATGCGTAGCGGTTTACCTTGGCGGCCATAGCGTTGGTAGGTGGCATTGTCTAAGCGCGGGTGAGCCAATAACTGTCCCTGTGCATCAACAACAAACATCTGCTGATGTGGGTCATCTATTGGTAAGTATTCGAGTAATTTATCCAGTTCTAAATCCGCACCTGTTAGCGCGACGTGCTGATCCTGCTTATAAATGGGCGTGACAATACTGACAATCCATTTGCCCCAGATAGGGTCATAGTACACCGGCGTCCACACTGCCTGACGGGTGGGGTTATTTTGCTCATTAACGCGATCGAAATTCAATGAGTTCACGGCGCGATAATCCGCTGGCACATCCAATGCCCAGTTCGGCGGCGCCACTCGGACAAAGTCATCCTCGGTCAGCAAAT
Organism: Pseudoalteromonas sp. CNAT2-18.1; assembly: GCF_022347865.1. Taxonomy (NCBI): domain Bacteria; kingdom Pseudomonadati; phylum Pseudomonadota; class Gammaproteobacteria; order Alteromonadales; family Pseudoalteromonadaceae; genus Pseudoalteromonas; species Pseudoalteromonas sp. CNAT2-18.1. The sequence goes on from NZ_JAKRFR010000006.1 coordinate 253,658, forward strand.
AGAAATTAAAATAGTCTTGAATCAACGTGGGTGAGATGACCTGCCAAAGCTGCTCTGATTTTGCAAACAGTCGCTCGTAGGCAGGTGAATAGTTCTTTTTCGGGATGATGGCAGCAGAAAGGCCATCATCAGACATGCTGCGCAGCGTTAGTTCATCGGTAATTATAAATTGAGGTGACTTAAAGGAAGCGTTGGTGTTGGTGTGAGTGAATAAAGCGCGTTTAACGACCTCGTTGGCCTGCTCAGCAATGTTGGTTTTGGTATCAATAAAACGGCCAAACTGACCGATAAAACGTGCACTATATTGGTTTAACTGTTCATGCTCTTCAAACATCAACTGCTTTTGCTCTGACTTGAGCATCAGCACCGCCGCAAAAATACCGGCAATCAAACAAATAGCAGAGATCAATGCCGAGAGCTTGATGCTGAGGGAATGAATGCCAAACCGAGATGGCGGACGCCTGTAGACCACTGCCTATCCTTTTTAAGTCTCTGGATTAATGTACTTTTAGCCAGCTAGCAAATATAACAGGCCTCAGGCACTTATATAAACCTTTTTCGTGGAATAATTGATTGCACGGTATTGCAGCCCATACAAAGGTATGAGCTATAACACCGCGTTGCTAGTTCGCACAGTATTTGTAACACAATAACGTTTTCTACTCACCTAGTTTACCGGCGCTAAGACATTAAATTGAGAAATATCAAATTAGCCCGATTTAGCTGTTGACTTGCATAGAGTGGAACCAGTAGATTGAAAGTATGAACAGTATCTCTTTCGTATTTTTTCGCTTTTTTATCTTCCGCCCTTGTTAGGGAGGCCGATAGCGAGTACGTGAGATTCACCTTATGCTAAAGCCTCCCCACCGGGAGGCTTTTTTCGTTTTGGGAATGAGGAAACCTAATAATGACTAACGAAACGCTGCATGCATTGCGCCGGGATATTAACGAAATAGACTCCGAGCTTTTGATTTTGCTGGCTAAACGCCGCCGTATCGCACACTCCGTTGTGGAGTATAAAATTAACAACAATAAACCCATACGTGATGAAGCCCGGGAACAGGCACTGCTGGAGAACTTGATAAGTTATGGCAAATCCTTAGGGTTAGACGCTTATTATATCAACAATGTGTTCCAGCGTATTTTAGAGGACTCGGTGTTGCACCAACAGGCCATGTTGCAACAAAACCTCAACCCCGAAGCCTTAGGGACGACCAACCGCGTCACTTACTTAGGAGGGCAAGGCTCGTACTCGCAACTGGCCGTACATAAGTATTTCAGCCGCCGCCCAGGCAAGCTCGTGGAACTTGGTTGTTCACAATTTGATGAAATCACCGGCGCAGTGGAAAAAGGCCAAGCAGACTTTGGCGTACTGCCTATTGAAAATACCAGCTCTGGCAGTATTAATGAGGTGTTTGACCTCTTGCAACATGCCCAGGTGTCGATTGTCGGTGAAGTAACCCACAGCGTTGAGCACTGTGTATTAGCCAAACCAGGGACCGAGCTGGGCGATATCAATAAGCTCTTTGGCCACCCTCAGCCATTCGCTCAGTGCAGCCGGTTTATTCAAGGGTTAGATCAGATTCAGCTCGAGCATTGCGACTCCACCACCAGTGCAATGAAGGCAGCGCTTGAGTGCGAGCACAGCGCGGCAATTGGCTCGGCGCAGGCCGGTAAGCATTTAGGGTTAGAGGTGCTGCAAACGGCGATTGCTAATCAAAGTGAAAACCACAGCCGCTTCATTGTGGTTGCCCGCAAACCGCTTCAGGTATCAATGCAAATCCCCACAAAAACATCGCTAATTATGTCGACCTCGCAGCAAGTGGGCGCCTTAGCTGATGCTCTAATGATTTTCAAACAGCGTGAAATTAACTTAGTGAAACTAGAGTCTCGCCCGGTGCCAGGCAACCCTTGGGAAGAAGTGTTTTATGTCGACTTAGAAGCGAACATCGACGACCCTAATGTTAATCAAGCCTTAGAAGAGCTTAAACCCTTCACTGAGTTTATTCGCGTTTTAGGCTGCTACCAAAGTGAATCGCTTAAAGCGGTTACGCCAAAAATGTAATCCTGTCTGTGTAGAAAGGCGCCATCAATGCCTTTCTACACACGGAACACATCTTTGATAAAGCAAATACTAACCTAACACCTTGGCATCGTTAGCTTTATTTAACAAAGCTCGGCTTTGGCTTAAGAACTGATCGCTGGCATCACTAAAGAACACTTTTGCATCAGAGAATGCGGTCATTAACGCCTCTTTGTCTTTATCACGCAGCATGCTTAAAGTATGTTCATAGGTATTTTTATACGCCTCCAAGAGCGGCTCTACGCGCTCAAACTGCGCAAGCATGATGTCGCTATAGAGCTCCGGGCTTTGTGCAAACAAACGGCCCACCATCATTAATTCCAGCTGATAGATAGGGGACGAGCAATCGCGAATTTCTGCTAAGCTATGTTCTTGTTTAGCTAGAAACTGGCCATATACGAAGGTGGTTAAGTGGCGCATAACCTGGATTATTTGCATGGCTTCGTCGTGTTTACGTGCGCTCATAGTGACAAGTTGACACCCCCACACTTTAAGCTGAGCCAACAACGCCTCACCCGCTTCACTCTCTACGTCTTTGCACACCACCACCGTTTGTTTAACCCAATGGCTAATATCTGGTCCAAACATCGGGTGCAAGCCCAATACCGGACCGCTGTGTTTGTTAGTTAGCGCCGCTAAGGGCTTTTCTTTCACAGACGTGATATCAACTAGCAAGGCATCGTCGTCCAAAGCAGGAAGGTTGGCGACAACCTCCTCTACGGCGTTGATAGGTACACTAATAAGCACACATTTAGCGCCTTTGAGTAACTTTGCAGCTTCGCCACTTTGCTGTTCTTGGCGGTCAATAATACGCACCTCAACACCACTACGGGTAAGCTGCTTAGCAAATAGTTGCCCCATCGCTCCACGGCCACCGACAATCGCCACCGGATTGAGCGACTTGCAAACGCAAGCTAATTCACTTTGTTGGTTTTGATAGGCCTCTCGCATCATGCGCCGCAAAATATCTTCGACCAAGTCAGGATTGACCGCCGCTTCTTCAGCCTCTTTACGCCGAGCCGCGATCAACGCCGCCTCGCGTTCGGGGGCATGCAAAGGAGCGCCGCTTTGTTGCTTTATTTTGCCTACCTGCTCGGTGATTTGGTTACGCTTGGCAAGGAGGCGAACGAGTTCGGTATCACAGGCATCGATTTGATTGCGAAGTTGGGCTAGCTGCTGCTCTGAGGTCATGATGTAAACTTAAAATTACACTCGGTAAACTAATTAATACATCGATAGTAGCAATATTAGTAAGTCAGGAAAAGGGGCAAGAGGTAACAAGGTGTTGAATAATATGCGAGGAGTCACCTGCAGCGAGAGGAAGCATAAGGCGCTGCCTGTAAAAACCAAAGCGGGCCAGCTATTACTAGCTGGCCCGCTTTATCACGTCTTAGTAAAACGCGCGTATTAATTAAGTTTTTCTTTAATACGTGCAGACTTACCAGAACGCTCACGCAAGTAGTAAAGTTTCGCGCGACGTACTGCACCGCGACGCTTAACTGTGATGCTATCTACAAGTGGGCTGTGCGTTTGGAATACACGCTCAACGCCTTCACCGCTTGAAATTTTACGCACGGTGAATGCAGAGTGTAGGCCACGGTTACGCTTAGCGATTACAACACCTTCAAAGGCCTGTAGACGCTCTTTGTTACCCTCTTTTACACGTACCTGTACAACAACTGTGTCACCAGCGCCGAAGCTTGGTACGTCTTGCTTAAGCTGTTCAGCTTCAAGCTCTTTAATAATATTTTGGTTTACTTTTGCCATTTTATTTCTCACTTTCCTAGGTGTAACTGTCTTCTAGCCACAAGCTATGAGTTTTCTTGCTGATATTCAGCGAGTAACTGCGCTTGCTCCTCAGTCAGAGCTAGGTTTTGCAACAAGTCTGGACGTCTTTGCCAAGTTCTCCCTAATGACTGCTTTTGCCGCCATTTTGCGATTGCTTGGTGGTTACCACTGAGTAGAATCGGTGGAACCGCTTTGCCATCCAATATCTCTGGCCGGGTATAGTGCGGACAATCGAGCAAGCCATCCGAAAATGAATCTTGCTCAGCCGATTGGTTATGACCTAACACCCCTGGCACTAATCGCGCAACAGCGTCAATTAATGTCATGGCCGGTAGTTCACCGCCGCTGAGGATAAAATCCCCAATCGACCATTCTTCATCGATATAGGATTCGATGAGCCGTTCATCTATACCTTCATAACGACCAGCTACTAAAATCAGTTTATCGCACTGAGCGAGCTCTTGTGCGCCTTGCTGATCTAGTTTTCGCCCTTGTGGGGACATGTAAATTACCTTAGCGCCCTCGCCTGCCGCAGCTTTCGCATCGAGTATGGCCTGCTTCAATGGTTCAACCATCATCAACATGCCTGGACCTCCACCATAAGGGCGGTCGTCCACGGTACGATGCTTATCCGTTGCATAATCGCGCGGGTTCCAGCAGTGAAAGTCGATTAAACCACGTTTCACTGCGCGGCCTGTTACGCCCTGCTCAGTAATTGCCGAAAACATCTCTGGAAAGAGGCTTATTACCCCCATCCAAAACGGTGTTTGTGCCATTAAAAGCCTGGGTCCCAGTCCACAGTAATCTGACGCTCGTCATGGTCCACATTAATAATGACCGAATCGGTCAAAAATGGGATTAAACGCTCGCCTTTGCCGAATGCATCTTTACTGTTTGCTTTCACAACCAGCACATCATTCGAGCCTGTCTCCATCAAGTCATCAACTTGACCTAAGTCATAACCTTTTGTGGTTACCACGGCCATGCCGATGAGATCTCGCCAATAAAACTCCCCTTCGGGAAGCTCTGGTAATTGCGCCACTTCAACCGAGATTTCCGCATTGGTCATAGCCATTGCTTGGTCACGGTCATTAATTTGCGCAAACTTGGCGATAAAGCCTTTGTTGTGGCGACGCCAGTCACTCACTTCAAAGGTTTGCCATTTACCTTGTTGCCCTATCAACCATGGGCTGAAATCGAAGATCCCTTGGGGATCATCAGTAAATGAATGCACCTTAAGCCAACCCTTGATCCCATACGGGGCTCCGAGTTTGCCAACGACGATTGTTGAGGCTTGCTCTTGTTGACTCATGGTTACACTTACGCCTATTAAGCCGCTTTACGAGCGTCTTTAACTAGCTTTGCTACGCGATCTGAAAGAGACGCGCCTTGGCCTACCCAGTGATCAACACGGGCAAGGTCTAGACGAAGTTTTTCTTCCTGACCAGCAGCAATAGGGTTAAAGAAACCTACTTTCTCGATGAAACGACCGTCACGCGAGAAACGGCTATCCGCAACCACAATTTGATAGAAAGGACGCTTCTTAGCGCCACCACGTTGCAAACGAATAGTTACCATACCGTCCTCTAAATAGATTGACTGTTTTCATTAATAAGTGAAACTTCCCCATACAGGGAAGCTCGGGAATTGTACGAATTTTTTGCCACAATGCAAGTAAGAACTGCATTAAATACGTGGTTTGTGTGGGTTAAATGATGATCTTGGCTTTTGAGCTGTCGCTAAAGGCCGGTTTGTTCAGCGTATGTCGTCAAGTAATAGCCCATAAATAAGGCCATCAACACGCTGGCCCTGCTTCACTATCGCTTGCCTTAGTCGTCCTTCGAGGACAAAGCCACAGCGCGTTAACAGCGCCTGAGAACCTTTATTCCCTGCAAATACGACTGCATGCAGGCGCAGTAAATCAGTTCCATGAGCGAGCTTGCTTAATAGCTGTTGCAGCGCTTCACTCGCAAAGCCTTGGTGCCAATAAGGCTGACCCAGCCAATAATCTACCTCAGCTGATTTAGCGTACTCGAACTGCCCCACTGTGGCACTGATACAGCCAATCAACTCATTATCGTGCTCTATGGCATAGATGTGCTCGCTTTGAGCGCCCTCTCGAACCCACCAACTGGCATCCGCCTCAGTGTAAGGATAGGGGATTTTGGGCGATAAGAAACGTTGTACCTGGGCATTATTAAGCAAAGACACTAACGCGTGCTCATCGCCTCGGGCAAAACGACGTAAGCTAATCGCCATAACCACTGCCAATAGCACTAAAAGGCATCGCCAGTTCAAGTTCGGGAACTTGCCTGCCTATCCATGCGGGAAAGGTATTGCTGTTCGGCCCTGGAAAGAGCGTGTATTCGTTTACCCATGGATACTGCTGCGCAGCCGCTTGGATTTTGGGAATAAGCTCCGCTGCTTTGGCGCCGCTGACCACATGAAATTTATCAGGCTTAGCACCGTACCAGTAACGATCAGGTGTGGATGTTTTATAGCTGCGCAAAGCCGGTCGACCTTGGTCCACGCCCCAGCCGACCACTTCATACACTGTATACTGCTGTGCCCCCTGCTCTTTTATTGCAAGCCAAGTATGCACGGCAAACCAACCACGCCAGCTGAATGCATCAGCGGCATAAAACTCAATCACCGCCCCCGGCTCACTCACCGGCTGCGAAATGCCTGCACTTTCACGACTGGCAGTACGCCAATCCGTGCTAGTACAGCCAACCAATACCCAAAAAAGCATGGTAATAACTAGCGCTCTCACATCAACCTCGCTTGTTACATTGATATAGAACCTACTATTTCACCGCTTAACGCGCTTTGCAACGCAAAAAAAAAGCGCGACGGTTGTCACGCTTTTTTTATATAACGCATTGGCTCAGAACTTAGGGCCGCCGGGGCCACCCATCATTCCTGGTGGCATCATCCCTTTCATGCCGCGCATCATTTTCATCATGCCGCCTTTGCCTTTCATCTTTTTCATCATTTTCTGCATCTGTGTAAATTGCTTCAACAGCTTGTTGATGTCTTGCACTTGTGTGCCAGAGCCCGCAGCAATACGCTTTTTGCGTGAGCCTTTAATAATTTCCGGACGCGCGCGCTCTTTCGGTGTCATGGAGTTGATAATGGCTTCCATTTGCACAAATGTTTTGTCGTTAACTTGCCCTTTTACTCCTTCAGGTAAGTTACTCATGCCCGGCAACTTATCAAGCATGGACATCATGCCACCCATGTTTTTCATTTGTCGCAGTTGGTCAGCAAAGTCCTCTAATGTAAAGCCGCTGCCTTTAAAGACCTTATCCGCCACTTTTGCAGCTTTGTCTTTATCGACCTTCATTTCCACTTCTTCGATAAGAGACAAAACGTCGCCCATACCGAGAATACGCGACGCAACACGGTCGGGGTGGAACGGCTCTAGAGCATCGCTACGCTCACCAACACCGATAAACTTAATGGGTTTACCGGTAATATGGCGAATCGATAGCGCGGCACCACCACGGGCATCACCATCGGTCTTAGTTAAGATCACGCCACTAAGTGGTAGTGCTTCATCAAAAGCTTTCGCGGTATTCGCCGCATCCTGACCAGTCATGGAATCAACCACGAACAGCGTTTCAATTGGGTTAATAGCACTGTGCAGTGCTTTAATCTCGCTCATCATGTCTTCATCAACGTGAAGACGACCGGCGGTATCCACTAACACCACATCAATAAACTTTTTCTTGGCGTGAGCAATGGCGCCATTGGCGATATCAACTGGGTCTTGCGAGGTGTCGCTGGGGAAAAACTCGACATCTACTTCAGATGCTAAGGTTTCAAGCTGTTTAATTGCCGCTGGTCGATAAATATCGGCACTCACCACCAATACCGACTTTTTCTTGCGCTCTTTTAGGAACTTCGCCAACTTGCCAACACTGGTGGTTTTACCCGCCCCTTGTAAGCCAGCCATCATAATGACTGCGGGCGGCTGGGCATTGAGGTTAAGTTCTTCGTTAGCCTCGCCCATGGCTTTTTCAAGCTCTTCACGGACTATTTTGACAAACACTTGGCCAGGAGTCAGGCTTTTAGTCACCTCTGTGCCGACGGCACGCTCTTTGACTTGCTTGACGAAATCACGAACAACGGGCAAAGCGACGTCAGCTTCAAGCAAAGCCATACGCACTTCACGCAGCGTCTCTTTAATATTGTCTTCAGTGAGGCGGCCACGGCCACTGATGGTTTTTAGGGTCTTCCCTAATCGTTCCTGCAGATTTTCAAACATCGCTAACGATTCCGTTGCTACTTACATTTTCGCCGATTATAACTGAAAGCGGGGGGCAAATCCCAGCACCAAGTGCAAAGCAAAGGCAATTAGATCTAGGCAAGCGTGTTCGCTTTAAATACAATGGCTTCTTGATGGAATAATAACTACGAGCAAAAAAGGTCATCATGCTGATTACAATTTTGACACTGTTGAGTTGTGCTTTTTACGGTGCTGCTACCGCGCACGTATTGTCTCGCTTGTTTGATGCCAAAGGCCCATCGCAAAAAACCACGGTGATCCTCAGTACGCTTGCGATTTTGACGCACATGGTGTTGCTCGTAAATGCGGTATTCACCACCCAAGGCCAAGACCTATCTTTTATTAATGTATCGCTGCTGACCTGCTGGGTTATCGTATTATCAGTGACCGCCGTGTCACTGCGCTTTCCTGCCACCTTATTGCTACCTGTCGTGTATGGGTTTGCCACTATTTTATTATTCGCTAGCCTATTTATGCCGCACGATATCATCGTGCAAAGTATTCGCCTGGAAATTGGGTTAGTGACACATATCTCTATTTCACTGCTGGCTTATTGCGTGCTGGTGATTGCTACCTTGTATGCGGTGCAGTTTTATTTCATCGACAAACGCCTTAAACGCAAAGACCTAGCCATTGTATACAGCCACCTGCCACCGCTGATGGTGGTCGAACGGCAACTTTACCAATTAGTGTTTGTTGGCACAGCTTTGTTGAGCCTCGCCCTGCTCTCTGGGTTTGTATTCCTAGATTCCATGCTGGCTATTGAAAACGCGCATAAAACGGTGCTTTCCATTATCGCCTGGGGGGTGTTTTTAGCCGTTGTTATTGGCCGCAAGCTGCGAGGTTGGCGCGGCAAATCCTCTGTGATCACCATTATGGTCGGTGCTGGCCTACTCACTCTTGCCTATTTTGGCAGTCGCTTTGTCCAAGAAGTAATATTGCAGCGTTTTTAAGCAATTACTTTATCTTCAGGGCAAGTTCACTTGACTACGCGCGGCGAGTGCCGCTTAATATACCTTGATTTTTAATAGAAGGATCCTTCTTTGGACGACATATCGACGAGTACGTTGTTTATCATTCTAGCAATACTGATCGTACTCTCCGCATACTTCTCTAGCTCCGAAACTGGGATGTTGTCGATAAATAAATTTCGACTACGCCACCTAGAAAAACAAAAACACGCCGGAGCCACGCGAGTCAGCAGCCTACTCAAGCGCCCTGATCGCCTTATCGGCTTGATCCTTATTGGCAATAACCTTGTTAATATTGCGGCCTCTTCAGTGTCCACGATTATTGGTATTCGCCTGTTTGGCGATGTTGTCGGCTTAGCGGTGGCCACTTTTGGGTTGACCTTTATTTTATTGGTCTTTGCAGAGGTGACTCCGAAAACCATTGCCGCCCTGTACCCAGAGAAAATCGCATTTCCAAGCTCGCTGATTCTTAAAAATTTGCTGCGCTTAACTTTGCCTTTTGTGATTGCCCTAAACTGGATCACTAACGGTTTGTTGCGTCTGCTTGGCTTTAGCCCAGAGCAAATGGAAGAGCACAGCCTTTCTAAAGAAGAGCTGAAAACCGTGGTAAGTGAAGCCGGGGCCATGTTGCCGGCCAAGCACAAAAGCATGCTGACGTCGATTTTAGACCTTGAGCAGGTCACCGTGGAGGACATTATGATCCCGCGTAATGAAATTAACGCCATTGATGTTAATGATGATTGGAAGGTGATCAGTAAGCAGCTCACTAACTTGCAGCACACCCGGGTGCTTTTATATCGTGACCAAATCGATGATGCTGTGGGCTTTATTCATGCTCGAGACGCACTTCGTCTACTCACCAAAGAGCAGTTTAATAAGTCGTCGCTGCTTCGCGCAGTAAGGGAGATTTACTTTATTCCCGAAGGCACCTCTTTGAATACCCAGTTACACAAGTTTCAGCAAGTTAAAGAGCGTATTGGCTTAGTTGTTGACGAATATGGTGATATTCAAGGCCTAGTCACACTTGAGGATATTCTCGAAGAAGTAGTTGGCGACTTCACCACCACACAAACCCGGCCACCAAGCGAGGAAGTCAGTCAGCAGGATGATGGCTCCGTGCTAGTTGATGGCGGTGCCAATATTCGTGACCTCAATAAAGAAATGGGTTGGCACCTTCCCCAAGATGGGCCAAAAACTCTTAGCGGCCTGATTGTCGAATATTTAGAAGATATTCCCGACGCCAATTTAGGGCTTAAAATTGAGGGCTACCCGATTGAGGTCATGGAAGTAAAAGAAAACATGATTAAGCTGGTACGTGTGCTCCCACAGCAGCGTCGCAAGAAGTCTAAAGACTAGCCACCCTTTTAGGGCTGCTACCTTTTCCAGGTAGCAGCCTCTGTCCATGTTCAACCAACCTAAAAGTCCGCAAAGCGATAAAAAGACCCACAAACCAAATCGGTTTATAACCTAACTGCATTTGTGGTCGCTAAAAAATAAGCGCGAGAAATGCCCCTTAAGGAGTCATGCTCGCTTTCAGCGCCCAACATATACTTAGACATTATCCTTTGCCTTTGCTAACTTCATGACTTTATGGATAAATAATATGCGCTAGGCCGGGTATACAGGCAGTACATAGTTAAATAGCAAGGAAGCGATATGAAGATACATAAATTAGATGGCTTTGCAGTGACAGGTTTTTTGGCTCGCACTACGAATGAAGACGAAGCCACCCCTGCTCGAGCAAAGATTAGCAACCTTTGGGCTAAGTTCAACACAAATGCGGCCCCACACCTAACCGGTCAATCAAGAATATTTGGTTTATACACAAACTATGAATCTGATTTTACTGGGGCTTTTGATGTGATCGCGTGCTCGGACACATTATCACCAAAGATGATATCAGAATTGATACATATCGAAGTTCGTTCAGGTAAGTACCTCATTTTTTCATCAAATGGTGAAATGCCACAAGCAGTTATAAAACTTTGGCGCGAAGTTTGGCACTATTTCGACTCACCTAATTGCCCCTATCAACGGGCCTATACAACAGATTTTGAGTACTATAAAAATGATAATGAAGTAGATATTTATATTGCAGTAAAATAAGCATAACCAGCCGGTAAACCTAGCAATAACTCGCTGCAATAATGTTAGTTAATAATTTCAACTGTAGCGCTAACTCTTCACGCCCTACGGCGAATTATAATAAAAATAATGTTCAGATTAGGAGTCTAAGTTGGAAATTAGAAAGCTAAATGCCTTGCGAGGGCTCGCTGCACTTATTGTTTTCTTTACACATTTCAGTGATATAACCCTCTGGTTTGACGGTGCACTAGGAGGCGGCTCCGGTGCCTATGGGGTGATGCTATTCTTTTTACTAAGCGGCTTTTTGATGGCATACCCTTATTTAAGTAAAGAGTTTAATCTGGATTGGTTGTCATTTGTTCTGACAGTTCTGATAACAAAGTGGTATCAATTCTGACATTCTCTTGCGTGCGTAAACCGGTCGTTGGCGCTGACTTATTTTTGCCCTTTTTCAAACCAGCACGACAAGAGCTAGGCTTTTTAGGCATTAACACGCATTAATGAATAATGCCAATGTCATCCAAAATAACTGAGATATCATGTCTTGGAGTGAATGTTATATTAAGGATCAAGCTCTCTTCTTGTTTAACTTCAGATAAAAATTCAATCGGAAAAACCACTGTCTGCAAAGTTGGTTCCGTAGGTGCAAATTTTACATCTTCATTTTCTAACTCTGAGTAGTCAGATACTAGCAACGGAGAAATACTGGCTGTAGATTTCGTCTTTTTACTTATCACAACACCATTCTTATTCAGAAACTCTATCTTAATGTCAGAAGCTAAGTTATAGGGTCTGCATGCTTCATGCTCTTCGGATGTCTCTATCGCGATAGAGACAGTTAGACTCTGTTTATCTTCAGCGATAACATGAAAGGTTGGTAATGCGAGTTGTAGCGTCGTTGCAACTTGTTCTTCGAGTTTCAGTTTCAGTACCTTGTTTGGTGTATCCACCCCGCCTCTTAATCGTTCCTTTTCAATCGAGAATGACACTGGCTCATTTTGGCTGTCAACCCTAATCTGAAAGTTCTTGTTTTCTGTCTTAAAGCTTTCAAAGTTTTCAATAGACCAGAATGTTGAAGTACTGAACCGAGATACATAGATATCATCGGGTAAGCCAAACTCTGAGTTTGGCGGGTGCCTCAATATATCCTGATATTCTTTCTTTCCAGATAAAGTAAGTTCAATGAACGCTGACACAAATACCTTGGTTAGTTGCTCTTGCTGTTTAGCTGTCAAGAGCTTTTTATAAAAATTCTTACTGCCTCCCCAATGAAAATCATCAGACATATCTTGATTGAAATTTATGTGGTTTGCTTTGTGGATGTAGATTGAATGATTCACGTAATTTTTGCCGTCATCATATTCAACCCTCTGCCACTGTTGACTCCCTAAGAACTGGTAAACATCGGCGTCATGCCCGCCCTGTAAAACAAGATAGTTAGTATTCTTAAGAATGTTTTTGCCGTGTGCGTGTTGGTATTGTCCGTCCATGGGCGCTAATGCCACTACCGATTTAATTCCAAACCCAAACTCTGTAGGTTTTTCACTGTTCGGTATCGTTTTTAAACTGTTAAATGTCGAAGCTAAGGCGACGGCTTCTCCGCCTCTAGACATGCCAATGAGAGCAACATTTTCTAAATCCAGCTTGTTATAAAATCTGTGATCATGTTGGTTATTCCACACGCTAAGTAGCTTTAGATGCTCTAAAAGAATCCACCCGCGAGCACCGTTTTCTCCCCACAAACCATTTAAATAAGTCTGATCGACCTGAACAACAAAAAAACCGCGACTGGAAAACATCTCTCCTAAATAATCAAAACCGGGATCTGAGTTACCATGAACCAAGAAAATGACAGGCCGCTTTTCAGAAGTTTGTGGCAGCCAAACTTTCGCTTCTAAAGGTAAATTTTTGCTATCAAATCTATGGTAGGCATCATATTTATAGCCTTGGCTTTTGGAGTGGTCAGCAAGAAAGTTTGGTAGAGTGACGTCAGGTGCGACTAGATCTGGCTTATCGATAGAAAATAAGTAGGGTTTTTCTCCATAAGTCATCACATCGTATTTGTATTTACCTGTTTTTGCTGGATTCGGAAGGCTACTTACCTTCTTATCTGGAAAGATATAGCTATCTGAAACACACTGTAAAGTGTCGGACGCCGAGGTTGAATACGAAACAGCTAGAGCGATGCTGGTAATGAATCTTAAAAGCAAATGCTTCAACGTATTTTCCTTGTTAATCAAATTATTTATTAGCTTCATCTTGACCTTTCCCTGAATTAGTATCATTCAATGAGATTTTTTATTTTTTATTTTTTATTTTTTATTTTTTATGCAACGTTGGTCGCATGTATGTATGAAAAAGTTTAAATAATCTAATCTTTATTTTTTCCAAAATAATTAGCCAAAACTAAACAAGGAAATGGCTAGTTTTATCGCTTGGCTGCTATTGGGCGACTGTCAACAGATGGCGGCTTAAGGCATGAAACGGTAGTTAAAATAACTGGAGCTGAACTTCCGGTATTTGTCTATTAATGCCCGTCAGCCATTGCTGATGGGCAGCTCCGCTCGTCAAGCGGACTTCTTGTTACTCAGCTAATTCGAAACTTTGAGTTAGCTACATTGCCCCTGATATGCATAAATCAATTTATATCAGCTACTTTGGGGTAGCTCAGCATTCCTGCGCTTTGCAGCAAGCGGACTCTTATCAACCCATCTAAACAGATACATTATAATCAGCTTTGTGACACCGCTTGTAACAGCCAACATCAACAGCGGCCAGCCATCTACTAATCCCATACTTAAAGCAAATATAATCGTAGAGATATCCATCATAAATATGAATTGGCTCATTTTAAGGTCGACCGCACCAGTGTGTCCAGAGCTATAGATGAGCCTTATCTGATGAAAGTAGCCTTGAGCAAGTAAAAATGAAACAACGAGTATGATAGAGGTAGAAATCAATTTTCCCTCGTCAGAGATAGTCTCACCAAAGAAGAGGCCGACAAATGCTAGAATGAGGCTAATAGCAGCGGCTGCAAAGCTTATTGCAGGTTTTACTGACTTTCTATCCAATAAGATTTCCATGATTATTTGTAGCACCAATATAGACGCTATCAGTCTGGGCCAGACAATATAGTGGTTAAATGGCGATATTGAGTAGCCGTAAACAAAAAAAGATAAATAGGCCAAGTAACTTACTGTAAATTGGTTCAAAGACAAAAGCTCAGTAGGACGTACGCTATTGTCACTACTCGCTTTTCTTCTCCAAATTGTTCTCAATTGCGAGAATACACCATATAAACTAACGAATATGAATGCTGTGTTTACCGTCCCGGCAATGTTGTAAAAATCCAAACCCATCCCTCATACCAGCAAAAATTGTCGACAATATAACATATTTTTGGCATGTAAAGTCTACCAAAATGCCAAATTTACTTCGCATTGTCGACAATGCATCAAAATGGAGTTGTGGGTAAGAGAAAAGTTGCGCTTATCATCGGCAGTAGTCAGGGAGTTGGAGCTAAAGCAGCGGTGCGTTTGGTTGATGAAGGCTTCCCAATTGTTCTTAACCACAGAGAGTCAGATATTTTAAAACAAGAAGTAGTACAAAAAGGGAGCGAGTGTATAGCCGTGCAAGCCGACGTATCGCAGGAACATATGTCGCAAAACTGTTTAATGCCGTCGACAAAATAGCAAAATAGGACGACTAGCAGTGCTAGTGAACAACGCAGGTATTTTGGAAGTGTTGACAGTTTGTCCGGGACAATTTATAACAATTCACGTCACTCGTACGCTCTAAAGTGCACCGATGGGCTCCGCGTTAGCTATACAACAATAAACATGGACGTATTATGAAAGTCTTATTTATCTTATCCATTATTTTCTTTTCTACCTGCAGTAATGCTGTAGTAAAAAGACATGATGTTCCCCCTGAAAATTATGTCATTGATAAAATGCCTGAATACCTAGTTGATATGCCCCATGAAGGACATGGTGTATTAATTAATTCACAATGGGTTGTAACTGTAGCACACACTATTTTTTATGATTATGTTGGCAAGGATCTATTAATTGGTTCAAAAGAGTATGAAATTGAAAGCGTTCATATACACCCAGATTACACTCAACCTAATAAAAATTTACTTAAAGGTGATTTAGCGCCCTTAATGAATTTTTTCAAATCTAGAAGTGATATAGCGTTAATCAAATTAGCTTCAACTGTTAGCGGTGTAGAACCAATCAATATTTATTCTGGTAATAGTGAAAAAGGCAAAACAATTACAGTCTATGGTAGGGGAGCTACTGGGAACGGATTAACTGGCGAAGACCCAGATACCAAATCGCTTCGTGTGATGAACCGGTTTCAAAATGTTGTTGAAAGAGCGGAAGGTAACTGGTTAGCATTTAAATTTGACGAACCAGAAAGCGCACTACCACTCGAAGGTATGCATGGTTCAGGAGATAGCGGAGGAGCTTCTGTTATCTTTCGAGACGGTGTCCCTTTTCTTGTAGGTTTATCAAGTTGGCAATTAGGGCATGGCGATATAGCTACTTTTAAAGCCGGATTGTATGGTACCACTGCTTATCAAGTTAGGGTATCAAATTACCATGACTGGATATTAGGTGTATTGGGTAGCTAACAAGATACTATATTATTAGTTAATAATTTCAACTGCAGCGCTAACTCTTCACGCCCTACGGCGAATTATAATAAAAATAATGTTCAGATTAGGAGTCTAGGTTGGAAATTAGAAAGCTGAATGCCTTGCGAGGGCTCGCTGCACTTATTGTTTTCTTTACACATTTCAGTGATATAACCCTCTGGTTTGATGGCGCACTAGGAGGCGGCTCCGGTGCCTATGGGGTGATGCTATTCTTTTTACTAAGCGGCTTTTTGATGGCATACCTTTATTTAGGTAAAGAGCTCAATCGCACTAACCTCACGCGCTATTTATTGGCCCGAGCAGCAAGGGTGCTGCCCTTGTACCTAGCTGTGGTGTTTGCCTCGTTCATACTCGCTAAGAGCGGGAATGACAGCCTATATAACATACCTGATGTCAACGCCTTACTCGGCCACTTGCTATTTATTCACGGCGAGAGCGTACTTTGGACTATTCCACCTGAAATACACTTTTATGTGGTTTTTATTGCTTTTTGGATGCTGGCTAAAAACAGAGCAGGCTATATTTATCTCGCTATTGTGGCGGTAATGATTGCGCTGTTTTTTACCAACTTTCCGAGGATTTATGGCGATGTTTATGGAATACCCTATAACCTCTTTAGCATATTGCGCACCTTACCTTTCTTTTTTGTGGGTGTGATTTTGGGCTTACTGTACCCCACCCTAAAAGTGCCTAACTACATGCGAAAACACCGCTTTGTACTGGTTCTTCTGTTAATACCGCTTATGTATCCACAATTCACTCCGATAACCAGCGGCGATGAAAGACGGATGTGGCTAAGCTATGAAGTGTTACTAGTTATGAGCACGGTATTCTTTTGCGTCGTATTTCTCGTCCCTGATAACAATATTGTACTCGCCAATCGCCTTGGTGATTTCATCGGCAAAATCTCCTATTCGCTATACCTGCTGCATATGCCCATTATTATGCAGGTAAATAAGTTAGCGTTGACTGTTGAGCTCAAACTCATTGTCGCCTTAGCACTAAGCATAATGGTAGCCTACTTGTCATACCGATACTTCGAGCAACCTATCGCCAAGCGTATTCGTCACCTTACAGCGGCCAAAGCACAGGATGCGCCTATGCGCGCCGGTTAAACTATTGTCTATTATGGAGACGACCTTGAGTTATTTACTGTATTTTATTCTTATCGTTACATGCGCTACAGGGCTCGCAAACGAGCCCTTTGAAATACCAAGAAGTGCAGTTATCGAATTAACAGAGCCTTCGAGCAAACGGGTATACCCTGTATTTATAAAGCTGCCTCGCTCTTATGCGATAAATAAAGATAAAAAGTATCCCGTCATTTACCTGATGGATGCCTGGTATAGCTTTCAGATTGCCTCAGGTGCTACACGCTTTCCGATGAACAGCGGCACAATGAAAGAGGCTATCATTGTGGGGATATCCTATTCACGAGGCTCAAAAGGCCCATCTAGTCGAATAAGAGACTACACTCCGGTGCAAGCCACAAACTGGAAGTTTCAAACTGGCCATGCTGATGGTCATGCTAAGTTTATCCGCGAGAGCGTCTTCGCCTATATTGAGCAGAACTACCGAACCCTCCCCTCACAACGCACCTTTGTGGGACACTCATTAGGGGGGTTGTTTGGCGCCTATATCCTGTTCAATTACCCTGATATGTTCAGCGGTTATATACTCGGTAGCCCATCGGTATGGTTTGCCAATAACGATATTTTACACTCATCTGTGATGAAACCTCGTTTACCAACCAAGGTCTATGTATCAGTGGGCAGCTTGGAACAGCCAAAGTATGGAGAAAAGCAGCATATGGTGGCTGGGGCGCAAAAACTAATAGAGAAAATGACCGCTGAATGCGGAAAAAACACGACGATTAAGTTTCGCATTATTGAAGGGGCTAAACACGCGACAGCGTTTCCGAGCACCTTGATCCAAGGATTGGACTGGATTTATGCGCAGCAATAAATGAGCAACTACATTGGCACTGGCTAAACTTGTAGTAATGAAAACAAAGGAGAAGGCTTATGCAAGGCAGCTGCTTATGCGCACAGGTACGCTTCGAAATAAAAGGTGAGTTCAGTCATTTCTATTTATGTCACTGCAGTCACTGCCGCAAAGACAGTGGCTCGGCGCACGGAGCAAACTTGTTCTCAAACTCGGCTACACTAACTTGGTTATCAGGTGAGCCGTTGGTAAGACATTACCAACTCCCACACAGCGCTCACTGCAAAAGCTTTTGTAGTCGGTGTGGCTCGGCATTACCCATGTATCAACAACAAGGAGACATACTCGTTGTTCCTGCAGGCTCGCTCGACGATGACCCTAATATCAATGTCACAGCACATATTTTTTACGCCGATAAAGCGCGCTGGGAGAAGGGCTTTGAAGATATCCAGCGCTTCAGTGGTGCTCCTAAGTTGCAGCAATCAGAAGAATAAGCGCTCAAACCAGTTCTTATCTAACTCCTCTTCGCAGCGCTTAAGCTGAACCGCATAACGGCTGGCACGACGTTTCACTTTACTCGCGGCGCGCATTAACCAAGCCTTACTGCGATAGGTGCCGCGTTTATAACCGCCCCACCCTTCGTGATAGTTAAGGTATTGAGCATACGCATCCCACTTCGAAATGCCGTTAATCTGATGTGTTTTCCACACAAACCACGCCATAAAATCGATTGCATCGTCAAAATCGTCACGATCAGCGCCGCCGTTATCGGTTTCGCGTGTGTAATCTTCCCAGGTCATGGTCTTTGCCTGTGAGTAACCATAGGCGTCACTGGCACGACCTGTGGGGATGATCCATAAGAAATATTCCATGGGCGGGGCAGCATCATGACGAAAGGAGCTTTCTTGATACATCATCGCCATTAACACATGTTTAGGTGAGCCCCAGCGCTCTTGTGCGTCCTTGGCATCAAAATACCAATCTTCTTTCTCTTCAAAAATCTTGCAGATATCATCGGGTTGCTTAGGTGGCGCGGTCGCACACCCAGCAAGTATAAACAGGGTAAAAATAAGCGATAAATTTTTTTTCATTTATTTTGAACTTAATCCGCAAGCCTTAGTCTGAACTTATGAATGCAGCAGTTTAGCATTGTTTCATCCCTGTAGAATAATTTGCGCGGCTACCTTAGCCGCGCTTTTTTTATGCTTCTATCTTTTCCACCGCAAAGTATTCATCTAAAAAGGCTTCAAAGCTCACAGTGTCTTCCTGCTCCACCTGCTGTTGTGCCTTAACCGACAGTTCGGCTTGCTCAGCTAAATGTGCGTCGTCAAAGCATTGGTACTGCCACTGACGATGAGCGTCGCTGTAACGTTGTGCCAATTGCAAGGCAAACTGACCATTGTCAACATCATCACTGAGTAACTGTTGTAGGTAGCGCCCTGATATGGTCTTACTAGGATCGCTCACCCAGCTCTGTAACTCAGCAATGGTATGCTGATAAACATCGCTGCCATGCGCTTGGTCCATATAGTCAGCGACTTTTGCAAGATCGGTAAAAATGTCCTCGGCCCATTGCTGCAAAGAGACAGACTCGTCACCGCGTTGCAACTGCAATTGCGGATCGCGACCTTGATTGACCACCCGATCGAGGTTCTCTTGTGTCTGGCCTTGCTCCTGCCAATCCATGTGCGGCGATGCCTTTAATAAGCAGTAGGTCAAAAACACATCCAAGAAACGAATTTGCGTTAAATCGATGCCGGTATCCGCAAAGGGGTTCACATCCAAAGCGCGAATTTCGATGTATTCAATGCCGCCGCGCAATAACGCCTGCGTTGGCTTCTCGCCAGAGCGAGCATTGCGTTTCGGGCGAATAGGCGAGTAAAACTCGTTTTCAATTTGCAGAATATTTTTATTTAATTGCTGCGGTTTTGGTGCATGGTAATCATCAAGATGCTGGTACAACTCAGAAGGTGAGTTGATCGCGCTCTTTAAGCCAGCAACATATTCCTCCAATGAGTTATACATTACCCGCAAGCTCGATTGCGCGCTATTAGTGTAACCCAAATCACCCAAACGCAGAGCTGTGCCATGCTCAAGGTATAGGCTACCTTTACCAAGCTTTTTAAACGGTAGTGAGGTTTCTTGCCCTTCTAAAAAGGAGCCGCACAATGCCGGTGATGCACCAAATAAATAGCTAATTAACCACAATTCGCGTTTAAAGTTACGAATTAGACCTAAGTAATTGTCGGAAATAAAAGACTGTAAGTCACCACTTTGCCCAGCTAAACCCTGCAAGGTTTGCCAAAACGTTTGCGGGTAAGAGATATTGAAATGCACCCCGGCTATGGCCTGCATCATACTGCCGTAGCGGTTTTTTAACCCCTCTCGGTATAGCGTTTTCATACGACCAACATTGGATGAGCCGAATTGCGCCAACGGGATTTCATCTTGGCTTTGGATATAACACGGCATACTCACCGGCCACAATAATTCATCTTCGAGTTGCGCCAGAGTGAACTTTTGTAGGTCACGCAACTGAGCCAATGTTTCCTCAGGATCGGTGCTTACTGGGGTAATGAATTCAAGTAAAGCTTCAGAAAAATCGGTGGTGATCATCGAGTTGGTTAAGGCACAACCAATCGCCACTGGGTGGGGCTTTGTCGATAACCCGCCGCTGCGATTGGTACGCAGCGCCTCGCGCTCAATACCCCGAACAATGCCGACAATTGCGGCTTGATTTTCAGCGGACGACAATTCGCTAAGACGCTGATTTAATTGTGTACAAGTCAAAAAATACTACCTCTAGCCAAGCGGCTTAATTCTGTTGTTATGGGGTGCGCTGCCAAATACTCAAGTCCAAGGCAGTAAAATAACTTTCTCTTTGCTGCTATTTTGCTCTAAACGCTGATGCGCCATGCCCGCTGCCGAGAGCGGCATAGTGCAGTGAGCCAGCTCTAAGTGACCTTGGCGATACCACTGGTAAATACGTTTAAGCTGGGCATTATTTTTAACCACCAGCACACCGCATGCAGTCACTCCTTGCTCATTGGCTGCAGCAATAATCTCTTTTTGTGACAATGTTGGAATAGTGACTACACGACTGTGTGCACTTAATCCTTGTAAACAACGCTTCCCGACCTCCAGGCCCACAACATCGAGCAAATAACCCTTACATTGCTCAGCCACAAACTGGTCATAACTTATTTGCTGAGCGCAAGAAGCGACACTTTTTGGCAGCTCACTGCGGCTAATAGCAACAACCTGATACCCCATTCGCGCGGCAATTTGTGCAGCTAACGAGCCGACTGTGCCATTAGCACCATTAATGTAAATGGGCTGACTTTTTGGACAGGCGAGCGCCGAGAGTGCTTGGAAGGCCGTTAACCCTGCCAAACACAGACCGGATAGCACCACATCTTCATTCACCGCATCGACTTTAATGAGTTCGTTTTCACGGGCCAAACAATACTGTGCATAGGTCCCTGGCTGGGTGGCAAAGCCAACCATACCCATTACCTTATCACCCTTTTTAAGCGTTTTTACCGCCTCACCACAGGCGACCACCTCGCCAAACAGATCATAGCCTAAGCTCATAGGCAGGTGATGTTTGTTTTGCTCTGCCGCAAAGCCGATACCGGCGCGGGTTTTTACATCAATGGGGTTAATAGCGGTGCTCAGCACCTTGATAAGTAACTCATGCTCACCGGGCTTTGGCCGCGATAGGGTCACTGGTTTTAGCACCCCTGGCTCACCAAAAGCATGAATGACCATGGCTTGGTATCCGTGTTCCATAGCTAACACTATTGTTGAATGATTGCTCCTAAACCTATATTGACATTACCACTGCATGGACACAATAAAAAAGGCGACAAATTATTGCCGCCTTTCGTATGAGTTATAACTGACCTTTATTTACAGCTAAATAAAAAGCCTTGCTCGTCAGCATCGATGGAAATCAAGTTGCCATCAGCCAACTCACCCGCCAACAGCTTCTGTGCCAGTGGGTTTTCAATGGCCTGCTGGATAGCCCGTTTTAAAGGTCGAGCACCATAGACCGGATCGAACCCGCCCTCGGCCAGCTTAGCTAATGCCGCATCGGTGATTTCCAATAGGTAGCCTTTTTCAGTGAGCCGCTCATGCAACTTCGCCAACTGAATATCAGCAATCTGCTTGATGTGCTCTCCGGCTAGTGGATGGAATACCACGGTTTCATCAATACGGTTTATAAACTCTGGCCTAAATTGCTGCGCCAGCACCATCATCACTTTGTCTTTCAATGTGGCGTAATCATTATTCCCAGCTTGCTCTTGGATCACATCCGAGCCCAAGTTAGAAGTCATAATGATCACCGTGTTTTTAAAGTCCACGGTGCGCCCTTGCCCGTCAGTGAGACGACCATCATCCAATACCTGTAGCAAGATATTGAATACGTCTGGGTGCGCCTTCTCCACTTCGTCAAGCAGTACCACCGAGTAAGGACGACGGCGCACAGCCTCAGTGAGGTAGCCGCCCTCTTCATAGCCAACATAGCCCGGAGGCGCACCGACCAAACGCGCCACTGAATGTTTCTCCATAAACTCTGACATATCGATACGAACCATGGCATCTTCGGTGTCAAACATCAGTTGCGCCAATGCTTTGGTCAGCTCGGTTTTACCCACCCCTGTAGGGCCCAAGAATAAGAATGAGCCTATGGGTCGATTGGGATCAGCTAATCCTGCACGAGAGCGACGGATGGCATTGGCAACAGCGGTGACCGCTTCGTCTTGGCCGATAACGCGCTGGTGCAGCTCGTCTTCCATCTGCAGCAACTTCTCACGCTCGCCTTGAAGCATTTTCGCCACTGGAATGCCGGTCCAGCGTGAGAGGATCTCGGCAATCTCGTCTTCACCAACTTTATTACGCAGCAAGTTCATATCTTGCATTTCAACTTGCGAGGCAAGGTCTAATTTGCGCTCCAGCTCGGGAATTCGGCCGTACTGCAGTTCTGACATTCGCTGTAGATCACTAGCTCGACGTGCCACCTCTAAGTCCAAACGCGCTTGCTCGAGCTCCGCTTTAATGACTTGAGTGCCTTGCAGCGAGGCCTTTTCCGCATTCCATACTTCGTCCAACTCAGCATATTCACTTTCCAGCTCTTGGATCAGCTCCTGCATTTCCTCACGGCGCTTTTGGCTGGCCTCGTCCTTTTCTTTAGCTAAGGCATTGTCTTCAAGTTTCAACTGAATGATACGCCGCTCAAGGCGGTCCAACTGCTCTGGCTTAGAGTCAATTTGTAAACGAATGGAAGAGCCCGCCTCGTCTATTAAGTCGATGGCTTTATCGGGCAATTGCCGGTCGCTAATATAACGGTGCGATAAATTCGCCGCTGCAACGATCGCCGGATCGGTGATTTCCACAGAATGGTGCAGCTCATAGCGCTCTTTTAACCCACGCAAAATAGCAATGGTGTCTTCAACACTCGGCTCATTTACCAATACCTTTTGGAAGCGACGCTCTAAAGCCGCGTCCTTTTCAATGTATTGACGATACTCATCTAAGGTTGTCGCCCCAACACAATGCAATTCACCTCGTGCTAGCGCCGGTTTAAGCATGTTCCCGGCATCCATGGCGCCGTCGGTTTTACCCGCACCAACCATAGTATGAATTTCATCGATAAAGAGGATCACTTGCCCCTCTTCTTTGGCCAGCTCGTTGAGGACCGACTTAAGACGCTCCTCAAATTCGCCACGGTATTTAGCTCCGGCCACTAAGGCGCCCAAATCCAGCGATAACACGCGCTTATTCTTAAGGCCCTCAGGAACCTCACCGTTTACGATACGCTGCGCTAGGCCCTCAACTATCGCCGTTTTACCAACGCCCGGTTCACCAATTAACACCGGGTTATTTTTAGTGCGCCGTTGTAACACTTGCACGGTGCGACGGATTTCCTCGTCACGACCAATAACGGGATCAAGCTTGCCTTGCTCGGCCCGCTCGGTGAGATCGATGGTGAATTTCTCGAGCGCCTGACGAGTATCTTCAGCGTTGGGGTCATCCACTTTTTGCCCGCCGCGTAGTGCGTCTATGGCTTTTTCTACCTTACCTGTGGTGATATTTAGAGCTTTAAAAATCTCCCCTAAAGGCCCCTTATCTTCACAGGCAGCCAGTACGAACAGCTCGCTGGAAATATATTTGTCTTTACGCTTTTGCGCATATTTGTCGCATAAGTTCAGCAATGACACCATATTATTGGACAACTGCACGTCGCCACCGACGCCCTCCACTTTAAACAACTTCTCAATTTCTTGAGAAAGCTTAGTGTTGAGCTCATCGGCGCTGACGCCTGCTTGCGCAAAAAGAGCACGCACACTCGAGCCTGTTTGCTGCAATAGTGCGTACATTAGGTGTACGGGTTCAATAAATTGATGATCGCGACCGAGTGCTAATGATTGAGCATCGGAGAGCGCTTGCTGAAATTTGCTGGTAAATCTATCTAAACGCATCTGTTTGTTTCCACTAAAACTTTAATTACCTATTTAATGGGTGCTAGCGCGCGTTTGATCAAGTTATACGGTTAAAATTTTGGTGATTATTTGCGCCAGATCACACTGGCCATACGACCAGTTTGGCCATCGCGTCGATAAGAAAAGTAGGTATCGGCAAGGGTATAAGTGCAGGCCTGAGCTTTAGTGACATTACTCACACCGGCTCGATTAAGCGCAAGCTCGGCTAATAGTGGCAAGTTGGCGAGAAATTTGGCGCCGTGTGCTGTAAAGCCCTGCTGATAGTCGCCGCTGTGAGCGCAAAATTGGCTTTTAACCTCATTCCCGACCTCAAAGGCCGAGGGCCCTATAGCAGGCCCAAGCCAAGCATGAATATCTTTCGCGGGGGTGTTAAATAAGGGTAACGCCCGCTCGATGATACCTCCGACAAGGGAGCGCCAACCACAATGCAAAGCGGCCACTTCAGCGCCATCTTGGCTGGCTAGTAAAAGCGGCAAGCAATCAGCAGTCATAATAGCCAAAGGCTGCTTTGGCAAGCGTGTGAACAGGCCATCCGCTTCGGTTCTAAGCTGTTCACTGTACTGAGTAACACAATGAACATGGGTGCCATGTACTTGGTTTACATAACAGGCAGGACGCGGCAGTTGGCTGTTGAGCACAGCGCGATTGGCGAGCACAGCTGACTCTTGGTCGCCCACATGCAGCCCCACATTGAGGCTGCGATACACGCCCTGACTATGCCCGCCTTGGCGGGTGCTTTGCAGCACCCCTACCAGGGACTCATCAGCGCCCCAGGTTGGCGTATAAAATGGTGTTTTAGAGGTCATCGTAGCCGTTGGCTTCGGTGTCTTGGCGCAGCGCTTCGGTCAGCGCCACCATGTCCTCAGGGACTGGGGCCTGCCAACGCATTTGCTCACCGGTGATCGGGTGTGCTAACTGCAACTTAATGGCATGCAAAGCCTGGCGTTTGAAGCCTCGTAAGGTCGCCATAAACTCTTCACTGGCATGCTTAGGAGGACGAGGGCGTCCGCCGTAAAAGGGGTCACCAACAAGTGGGTGACTGATATGCGCCATATGCACACGGATTTGGTGGGTACGACCCGACTCTAGGCGCAGCCGTAAGCGTGTATGAGCACGGAACTTTTCAGCGACTCGGTAGTGCGTGACCGCAGGTTTACCAAATTCATTGACGGCCATATGCGTACGCTTAGTGGCGTGACGACCGATGGGCGCATCGACCATACCGCCTGCGGTCATAGTGCCATAACAGATAGCTTCATACTCACGGGTGAAATTTTCACGTTTTTGCAATGCCGCAACCAAATGCGTTTGTGCTGGCAAGGTTTTCGCAACCACCATCAACCCTGTGGTGTCTTTATCAAGACGATGGACGATACCCGCACGAGGGATATTTTCAATCTCTGGACAATGATGCAATAACGCGTTTAACACTGTGCCATCTGGGTTGCCGGCACCAGGATGGACCACTAAGCCCGCAGGTTTATTGATCACCAAAATATCGTCATCTTCGTAGACGATATCTAAAGCAATATCTTGTGCTTCATATTCTCGCGGCGCTTCAATTTGCGCGTTGATCTCTACGTGTTCACCGCCCAACAGCTTTTCTTTGGGGGTGTTTAAGGTGAGGCCATCAACCTGCACCATATCATCGAGAATCCACGTTTTTATTCGTGAGCGCGAATAGTCCGGGAACAATTGCGCCAAAATTTGGTCTAGACGTTTACCGCCTAGTTCCACGGGGACCTCTGCACTGAGGGAAATTTGTTCTGCCATAAGCAAGTTTTACCTAATTTACCAGTGCAAGCTCTGCTCGACTGGGTTAGAATCGCATAATTCGCATAGTTTACTCGGTTTTACCTACTTGGCCTAGCCGAAGACAACGAAGGTACCTAATTAATGATAAATAAAATAAGTAAACGGGCACTTGCAGTCGTATTTACGGCCTCCTTACTTAGCGCATGCTCATCCGCGCCAGAACAACAAGAAATTGAGCGCGTACCCAACAAATCCGCACAAGCTTTGTATGAAGATGCACGCGAAACCTTAGATTCAGGCTTATATGCCCGGGCAATCGAGCTACTTACCGCCATTGATTCTCGCTATCCGTTTGGCCCTTTCTCTAAACAAGTGCAAATGGACTTAGTCTATGCGCATTACCAAACTGGCAATACAGAGCAAGCTTTGGCCACTATTGACCGCTTTATTCGCTTAAACCCGAACCACAAAGACTTAGACTACATGTACTACATGCGTGGCTTGGTCAATATTAAGGCCGATAAGAATGCCTTCCAAGAATACTTTGGTGTAGATCGAGCCGATAGAGACGCAAAACGCACTCGAGTGGCCTATAAAGACTTATCAACTCTAGTCAACAACTACCCTGACAGCAAATATGCACCTGAGGCAAAGCGTCGTCTTGCTTGGCTACTCAACCGCATGGCTCGCAACGAATTGAAAGTGGCACAGTATTATTACGAGCGTGAAGCTTACCTGGCCGCAGCAAATCGCGGTAAGTACGTTGTTGAGCATTTCTCACAAAGCAGTTACCTTGAGCCTGCGTTAGAAATGATGGTGAAAAGCTACGAAAAACTTGGCTTACCAGATATGGCTGAACATGCCCAACAAACCCTTGAGGCAAATAAACGCGAACGCTAAGTAACGCACACATAAAAAAACCGATGCTGTGAAGGCATCGGTTTTTTTATATTTATAAATTATTAAATCGCTTCTTCGTCTTCCTCTTGCGTACGGATACGTACCACTCGCTCGACTTCCGTCACGAAAATTTTACCATCGCCTATTTTGCCGGTTTGTGCGGTTTTCACTATAACTTCGATAGCACGCTCGACATCTTCATCGGCTAGCACGATATCGAGCTTCACTTTTGGTAAAAAGTCGACCATGTACTCGGCACCGCGATAAAGCTCAGTATGGCCTTTTTGGCGACCAAATCCCTTAACCTCACAGACCGTCATACCGGTGATACCAACTTCTGAAAGGGCTTCACGGACGTCGTCTAACTTAAATGGCTTGATGATGGCTTCTATTTTTTTCATGACTTTTTATATTCGCGATGACAGATGCGCCGATTTTAGTCAATTGTGAGTGTTGAAGCAAACGCCCAAGGGGTGACTAATGCGTTAATAGTGTTAAAATTAATATAATACCCATATCAGGATGAAGTTATGAAAACCTGTAACACCCCAACATCTAAGGGCTTCACTCTTATAGAACTCATGGTGACCATTGCAATTGCAGGCATATTACTGGCTATCGCATTATTTGATAGCACGCAAATGTCAGCACAGGAAAAAGCGAGCAATTTTAGTACCGAGCTCAAACGTAACGTTAAGTTCGCCCGAGCCAAAGCGATGACCACGGGTGACCCTGTGATTGTGTGTGCGATGACCAACCCTGGTAGCTCAGGAAATTGCCTCAATAGCTGGCAAAATGGCACTATCGTCATTTTCTCAGACATAAATAACAACGGCACATTCGAGGCCAATGCAGATATCCTGCACCGCTCTATCAACAATTTGGTCGCCAACAGTCAGCTTGTACACAGTGGCAATGCACGAAGCTTGCGGTTTGACCAACGCGGCCAGCTGACCGCAGGACAAAACGGTTCCTTTATATTTTGTCCCACCGATGACAACGAACATAACGTGGCAGTTTCAGTAATGGCCTCGGGAACGGTACGAGACTTAGGTAAGACCGAGCAAGCTTGCACATCGGGCTAACTGTTCTACTATTTACAAGACCAAAGAAGGATTATTGAGGCGTCAAGGATGAACGCGCTTACTCCCCCCATGTGCTCACATATAACAAATGTAGGCACGACCTTGATTGAGCTGCTTGTGACTATCGGTATCGCCGCGATGTTTGCAGCAGTCACTTTATTTAATGCCCAAGATTGGGCGTATCAAAACCGCCGCTCAGATTATATTGAACAACTCTACACGCATCTGTTTGCAGCAAGATCGTACGCTATATTCAACAACCATTACGTCAGCGTATGCCCTGCGATTGCTGAGCGCTGCGTGCCGAATTGGCAAAATAATATAATGGTGTTTGTTGATAGAAATAACGATAAACAGCGTGGCGGCGATGAGCCGATTTTGAATATTCTCACTGTTCCGATTGGCAACGATACCATCGACTACCCAAGGCGAGCTGTTACTTTTAAACCTACGGGGGCTCTAGGTGGCTTTCAATCTGGTAGCTTTGTGTACTGCTCAGTGGAAGATAAATTAAACCAGCCTGCCTATCGTATTACCGTTAGTCAGACTGGTCGATTGCGGATAAAGCAAGACAGTGATAAATGCTAAAAGCTAGCGCAGCTTTTTAGCATCTAGAGCGCGAGCCTCAGCTGAGCCAAATTGCTGTTTGAATTCAACACATTGAATCACTTGTTCAACTCTCGTCGCTTGCTGCTGTTGTGGTGCTGCGTAACCCCTTTGATACGCAGCAAGCTCCGCTTGGTGTCGGCTTTTTTGCTTCACTTGTACATCAATAACCTGGTTTACACCGGTTTCCAGCGATACGTAACACTTATATTCATTAAGTAACCTAAGCTCTACTTTCGCACTGGCCTGAGTCGCAGCTATTACAACTAAGGCCAAAAACATATATCTGAACATTTATATCACCTCTTCCAACACGTGTCTGTGTCAGCGCTTCCCGTGGACCCCTTCACACCCACTTCATTAATAGTGAAAGACGTACACTCACTGTCTTCTAAAGCTATTCCAGATGCTGGAGTAGCAGTAATAACAAAGCTCTGAGCATTCACTGTTGCCGACAATGAGTACAAATCTGACTCCGTTGAATTTGAAAGCCCGAGATCGGCCATAGAGGCTGTGTATTGACGGTTATCAGCAAAAAACTGCTCTTGCTTGCTTGCTGCATCTAGCAAGGCTGTCATAGCCTCAGAGCGTGCGCTACTGATGACAAATTGCTGATAAGAAGGGTAAGCAATAGCCGCCAAAATGCCGATAATTGCAACCACCACCATGAGCTCAATCAAGGTAAACCCTTTTACATGCTTCATTAATCAATTGTCTCCTCTTTATATATGTAAGTGCGGTGCGTTTTAAATCCAAATGGGTTTTCATCACAACTTGCCATACCGCAGTCGCCAGGACGTCCGTTTGGCTCAATCGATTTCGCTTTCAAGGTGCCTTCCCCATCACCTTTACCCGCACCAATTAAAATAAACTGACTTTCGCTTTCTTCCTCTGCGGTATCCGGATCATCTACTTTGGTAAAGAATAGTGTCGGCGTATCAGGCACTTTATTACCTACATCAAATTTTAGTTGATCATACACTTTTGCACCGTAGTGCAGATGGAATGCATACAAACTACCACCACCGCCTTTAAGCGAGCACTGCTGTAGGTCATTCTCTTCCGAGGGAACAAAAGTAGTGAAATAAGCAACACCACCGACCACGGCAGCTGCCGACAACGACTTCTCATTTGCACCAAGGCTATACTTCCACCCTGAGAATTGAGCGAGATCTTTCTCTAGCTCTACAAAACCACTGTCGTCATTTAATTTGGCAGTGAACGGATCATTAGTAATATCCATCAAATCATCCATAGTGATGACGGCTGGTATATCTTCACCGCGCAATGACTGCGTTATGGTATTTTCATCACGCAGCATAATTAGATGATTATTTTCACTTTCATCAAGTGGATGAGCCCGATTACCACTTCCAAGCACAATCGCTTCATAAGGAGTTTCCTCACGCACAACTTGTGTCGAAGACTCTTCATCAATGATAGTGGTGTATTCGGATACTTTACTAAAGTAAGTCCTCGCCACCTCGGGCTGATAGAAGAATCGACGTTCATTGCCAGTAATTGACAAATCAGCAATCTGTACGGCAGTCCACGGCTCACTGCCCACAGGGTTATCCGTTGGTAAATCGAATCGCCACACATCACCACCGGTATCGGCTGCGTAGAGACGATCGGTGAAACCATCGTAGTCAGAATCTAGCAACGCTATTTCACCGGGAATACTGTGCTCACCTTCATAAGTGGTATTGCCATTACCATTAGCTCCGGGAGTAAAAGACCACACTAAATCGCCGGTTTGTGCATCTAAAATATAAACACCCCGGCCAGAGTTGTCCGGGCTAATGTTGTCAGCATCTTTATTAATGTCATAGCCTGCGCCCACAACCACGACTGGTTTAGTACCGTTTTTCTCTATAAACGTAACTCTAGGTTGAGACCATGTTTGCCCAAGCTCTTCCATCCCGGTGGTGTTGGCGTCTACCTTCCACATTAATTTTGGCGAGCTTGGGGTGCTGATATCAAAAGCATAGTACGAATCACCGCCACGACGCATACCAGTGAATAACCATACTCGGTCAGAGGGGTCGACGACACCGTTCTCATTTTTATCATCGAAGTACATAGAGGGAGAACCATCCATACCATAGACTTTCTCGCCTTTTATATTACGACGTAAAGTTGTGAGGTTCGGATAAAGTTCATAAGGAATGAAGCTCCACTCCTCTTCAATGGTATTGCCGTTGTCTTTGAAAAGATGCAATGAACCGCCATTGGTTCCTACCGCAATGCGGATACTGCCGTCGCTGTAGGCTATAGCAAGTGGTTTAGAATGCAGCGGGTCGGCGAATATATCACTACGCAGCTCTGATGTATTACCATCGGAGTCATCATCATCAACGTCTTTACCTTTAGCCCATTCGAATAATGAGTCTAGTCGTTCAACGGGTGTGCCGAGATAAGAGCCAAGGTCGGCTTGAGAACCTGCATAGGATAACGCATTCGCCAAGGTAAATTTCGGCATTTCGCCTGTCCCTGCGCCAATATCAGTGTAAATAGTACGACTATTAAGACCTGCTAGCACCGCGTTTACGCCACCTTTTTTAACCTCGTTGCCATCGGCTTTGCCATCTTTCGTCCAAAAAGTAACGGCGCTGTCTTTAATATTTCCTTCACTGCCTGAGGCACCATCGATAGCCAAGTTGCCCTTACTGTCAACAATTTTGGTGCCATCTACTTTTAACTTTTTCAAATTACCCGACCAACGCGCACCTTCTTCAGGTAAAAACATGGCATAGTAGACCGAGTCGAGTGTTTGAGTTCTATCAAAGTTGTTACTGGCAACGGCTGGTGCCGTAAATGTAGTGTTTACTTTGAGGATTTCCGCTAACGCTTGGCCAAAAGATTGCGATAGTTCAATGGCATTTTGCGCCGCAAAGTACCCTTTATCGCCGTTACTTTTTGTTGCCGTAGCCGCCTCTTTAAGTAGCCCGGCAGCATCATCAGCACCATCACTAAAACCAATGGTAAAAGTACTCACCCGTTGTACATCATCTACCGAGGTATTCACATCATTGTGATGCATCCAATGGGTTAAGTTCGGCAGATAGTTAGATGTGCTTAACGTGTCATCATTATAGGGAGTCGTTGAGGTCACCACTGGATCACTGATATCAGGCTGATTAGTCGTAGAAACAAGGGAAGACACTAAGCCATCTGCCGCTTTGTCCACCGTTGGAACACCATCAGTAATGAGAATAATGTAAGCTTCTTTAGAGCAACCACCAGAAAACGGTGATTTATATACACTATTGCTGACTGCCGAAAGATCCATTGCAGGGGTGTTACCTGTATATCTAAAGCCACACTCGTTTCTTCTGCAATTGGTATCATCATCGCCGTACCACACACTTTGGCCAGCGAAAAAGCGGAACGCCTCGTAAGTTGTCTCACATAATGGTGTATTGGTTTCACCATCAATGCCCGAAATTTCACCGATAATATCGGCGTTGCTCTGGCCAAAATTGGCAATGACCCTGCCACCATCTCGGGTATTTTCTCTAGGGTAGTTAAGGTTGAACACCATTAAGCCGAAATCGACAATGGGTGTGGCGTTTAGCACCGTCGTGATGGATTCTTTAGCCACATCTAACTTGGACTTAACCTCTGTCTCTTTGTCCGTCGCATGATACCAACGTAGGTAATTAGGATGGTAAAGTGTCACGACCTCGCCGCCACTGAAATCCGCGCTGGCTTTGTCCTTTTGCTCCTTCGTCACGGAACTGGATTGGGTGTAAAAGTCATTTCTGCTTTTTGATGCACCGCTGATAGGCAAGCCCGTTAACTCGGTGTCCCCAGACTTATAGGTTGTGCCGCCTATCTTTATCTCCAACCCGGTATTATCAGTATTCTCGTTAAGGATATCATCGAGGCAGTCAAGTGCGGAGATAGTATTGGCACCGCTATTGTCTTTGAGATCAACCCAAGAGCCGGTATTTCCTTTATATTGATGCTCTCGAATATAGCCGGTATAGAAGCCATATTGCTGCAAAGACTCTCTCGCAGCATCACACCCGTTAACATAGCTATGAAAGCGCTTGGTATCACTGTTGCTGTCAGTACGCGGTAGCTGCTGATCCACGCCTGAACCAATAGTAAAATAAACGAAGTCTTCATTAAGCGAGTTATCAAAAGAGGATACGACATCATAGGTCACATCAGGGTCGTAGCTTTTTGTCGTTTCTATCAGCCCATTCATACTGGCTGAGTTATCAAAAATAATAAGTACTTGAGGCTTTCCTGATGAGGTGAAAAATTTATTGCCTACATAAAGTTCAATATCCTCACCAAAGGATTTGCTCACACTGAAGGTGAGCGATGCTATTACTAATAATTTAAACAGTTTCATGTCATTCACCTATATGACTTACTGGCTCGATATACTTGCCATCTCTTGGGCTAACCCCGAGACAACAGTCACGTTATGCCTATTCGATTTACCATACTCTACGCGACTTCGCAGACTCAGCATATTGCATTTTATACCTGGTGTTGGGTTGGCTCTGGGTGGACAGTCCAAGTCTTGGGGGCCGTCGTTATTGTGAAATAATCGCAGCGATGCTTGTGCTCCTGCAGGCTCAAGCTGAACAAACTCGTCGCCACCGGCGTTAAATTCACCTCGGTTGAAATAAAGCGCGCTTACCGTCGCTGCCTTTTGCTTTTCATCGAACACCGCGCGCTCCGAGTCAGCCAATGCTTGCTCACTGGCAACATCATAATCTTGAGCGGCATTCACAACTTTCATATCCACACTGCTTGCACTCATAAGGGTTACCGCGATACCAGATACGATAAGCACCATGACTAAAGATGCGATAAGTACGACCCCACCTTGATATTGCTGCGTATTCACCATGTTTCGACCTCTGCATTACGTACTTGAACAGTGGATACATAAACGAGACGACGGAAATTATCATCAAAGCTTAAACGTCGCTCAGTTCCACCTTCCCCACCTAAGATATATGTTTGGTTTGTTTTACTCATATTTCTATCTGACTCTGTGGCCCGTACTAGCGCAAATAGCTGCACAGTTAACACTTTAGAGCTTACTTGTTCCCACTCAGAGGCGCTCATTTGCGCTGCGCTTAAATAGGTATCGACGTTGCGGTCACCGTTATTATCCAGCCCGTAAAGAAGACGAATATTCTCCACTCCCTCAAGCACCGACTCAGTCACCATTCCCCCTGTTGGCGTAAGGCGTTTTCTCATCAGTACGGGGACAGTTACGGTTTCATCCCCTGACTGATACGACTGCTCATTGATGTAGTAAACATGATGGGTATAGCGCCATACCGATCCATTCATATTGGCAGGAGTGGCAATTGCACCGTCCCCTATGAAAATGCGAGCTGAGGATATATCTGTTTCTATATAGTAATCATTATTATTGGTTGCCTGACCCGTTACATCGTCTCCAGCGACACGCTTGATTTGGATAATGTCGCTGTCAGCGACCGCATCATCTATGCACCCTAAATTAGCGCCAGCCACAGCCGTGACACTATACAAGTATTTAAAGCTGCTTGGACTGTTAACAGGGAAACTGGCATTATTCAGCCCAGCGGTGCAATCATTGCCTGGATTGACCACCCCAGTGACATCGACACTACCGGTGCTAAGAGAACTCATTCCGTAAGTGCCCCAGAATCCCGCCATTTCCAAGTCGCGACTGATAATATCTAAGGCCATTCGGCCGGTTTCCTGTAGCTCACCCATTTCGACGGTATCGGACGTTGTTGTTTTCATACTTACATACGTAAACATGACACCGCCTAGAAGGAATAAACCCACAACCATGGCGACAATTAACTCAACCAGTGTATAACCATGGGCTTTATTTAAAGGAATAGAATTAGCGAACATAGGCGAATGACTCCAAAGCGAGGGCTCTTCGTTGATTGCTCTGACCACCGCACTCATCTTTGCTTTGAACAATATCCCCGGTGCTCGCGAGTTCTTGGCGAGATGCCCAAGAAACAATGACATCGATATCCAGCTGTTCGCCATTGACACGTGTATCAACACAAACAGTGGCATCGGCTAATGCACCAGTGTTTTCCTGAGCTCTTATTGCTCGGCGCCACTGTTCGATATCAAATGCGGCAAGTGCGCCTGAACCACAATTAGCATTGATACACGAGGCATAATTAGCAGCAACAGGATCGTCGCTTGAGACGGTGACGTTATATGCTCCCGCCATTGCTGCTAGTGTATTGGCTTTAATGCGGCCAATAACATCATGAGCAACACCTAACGCAGCAGAGCGCTGCATAGAATCGTAGGTGGCTTGCTTAGCTTTGGCTTGTAGCGCAACTGCGCCCAGTAAACCAAAGACAAGCACAATAAAAGCTATTAATGTTTCTAGTAAAGTGAAGCCATTTTGCTCTCGCATAATAGTTAAACTCTAATTTGCAACTTCATAATTAACATTCTAGTAACTGATGCAAAAGCCACAACTGAAAGAGATGCTAACGGTGCGAAATCAGTCATGAGCGGCACCCTAAATTGATAAATAACCCAGTACAGGAACAGTAACCAGCCTATTTTACTAGGTCATTATCACTAACCTACTTATCGCAACTATCTACTCACAGATTACGTAAGCAGCCCAATAAAAACTAAGAGGCTAGACCAATAGAATATGGTCACAGTATTCACCTACTCCAAACTCCACGGCGCTGAGGTCTTTGCATGGGAACAAAGTTAATGACATGTATAATCAAAATGATATGATTGTTTCCAAATGAAAAACACGGATTTTACAAAAATGGAGCTACGTAAATTTCAGTCCGGTTTTACCTTATTGGAATTACTGGTCACTATGGGCGTTGTCGGTATAGTTGCTGCAATTGCATTCGCTGACTCAACAGAGTTATTAGCTGAGGATAGAGCAGAGAATCAGTTACAAGAGTTAAAAAGAAACCTTTCTTTTGCCCGCGCCAAAGCGACAACAACTGAGTCAAGAGTAATCGTTTGCCCACTTTCCGGTAGCCAATGCTCTGCAG
The DNA here is from genome assembly GCF_022347865.1 of Pseudoalteromonas sp. CNAT2-18.1. Classification (NCBI taxonomy): domain Bacteria; kingdom Pseudomonadati; phylum Pseudomonadota; class Gammaproteobacteria; order Alteromonadales; family Pseudoalteromonadaceae; genus Pseudoalteromonas; species Pseudoalteromonas sp. CNAT2-18.1. Next base: position 289,360 of record NZ_JAKRFR010000006.1, read on the forward strand.
ATTGGACAAATGATGATATTGCTGTGTTTGTTGATAATAACAATAATAACCAGCGCGATGCTGATGAGCCGCTGTTGAGGGTAATGAAGGGGGTAATAAGCGAAGACTTGCTAAGCTACACAGGGTCGAGCCCCATTGTCTATAATGCAACGGGCCGTGTGGGCAACACTCAAGCAGGCACGTTTACATATTGTCCAAATGGTGTGACCTCAGAGTCTAACAGAGATATGCGGCTAAGCCAGTCTGGAACAGCACTCTATCAAGGGCAAACAACCACTGAGTGTAGTTAGCACAAAATGTAAAAAAGCCTCAGAATGAGGCTTTTTTGTTCGCTTTTCTACAGCCCCCAACATTCTTCTTTGCTAGCACCAGATGCGCTTTTCTCTCCCGCTTCATCAATGCTAAGGCTTTGACAAACATCTTCCTTTGCAGCTCCTTTTTTTGCCGTAGCCGTTACTGTAAACGCATTCGGATTTACTGCCACGGTTAGCTCATATAGACCTGTCTCGGTGTCACTTGAAGCTAATCCCAGGTCATTTAAGGTTGCTGTATACTGTCTGTTATCTACGAAAAACTGCTCTTGGCGATTAGCAACATCAAGAAGTGCAGCTCGCGCCTCAGCCCGAGCTGATGTCTGCACATACTGGGCATACGATGGGTAAGCAATTGCGGCCAAAATACCAACAATTGCGACTACAACCATCACTTCTATTAATGTAAATCCATGCTCTTGAGTGTGATTAGAATTCATCACGGTTGTCCTCTCGTCTGTAAATATACGTTTGCTGTGTTTTGAGACTAATTCCCAACCCAGTTTTAACTAGGTCTATTTTGCCATCACCATCCATGTCTCTAGGTACTTCCTGCTCTACCAGCTCTTTAGGGTCTAGTACGCCATTTGGCAGTACTATTTTTCCTGAGCTTTTATTATTTCCATCCTTTTGCCAAACCACGGTAGGTGTATCAGGAACCAATTCACCGACTTCTTTGTAGCGCCAGTCATAAACCTTAGTACCATAATGGAGGTGCAATGCGTAAATTCCGCCTTGACCTGCTGCTAGGCTACATTGATTGGTTGTAGAGTCGTCAGATGCGGGCTTAAAAGTTGGGAAATAAGCAACCCCTCCGACTACTGTGGGCGAAGCCAACGCCTTTTCGCCCGAACTGATCCGGTATTGCCAGCCATTAAAGTTTTCACCAATATTGCGCTCTAAATTCCTAAATTGCGTTTCATCATCGAGAGCATTGGCAAAGGGATCACCGGTAATATCCAGTAAATCACCTAAATTAATGGTTTGTGGTAATCCATCGTTGAAAGACTGGGTCAAGGTGTTCTCATCACGCACCATAAACAATCGATCATTAATGGTGTTATCCAATGGTGATGCACGGTTCCCACTGCCAATAAGTATTGCTTCATAGGGGGTGGTATTTCGCGTGAGCGTCGTTTTGCTTTGACCATTTACCTCAGTGGTTGTCTCAGTGACTTTACTGAAGTAAGTTCTTGCCACGACTGGGCGATAGAAAAATCGTCGATTGCTGCCACTGCCACCTAATGCGGCGAGCTTATGGTGAGTCCATGGATTAGCACTGTCTGTAGGGTTGCTACTAGGCATATCCACACGCCAGATATCCCCGCCTAAATCGGCTGCATATAAGCGATCAACATAGCCATCATAGTCGGAGTCAAGGTACGCGATATTTGCCACAATACTATGATTGCCTGCAAAGCCATTTTGCGGTGTGAGTGACCAAACCTTTTTACCCGTTTCGGCATCAACAATATAGATACCTCTACCCTTGCTATCTGCACCACTAGCGACATTATCTTTGTTAGTATCGTAGCCTGCACCAAATACAAGCAATGGTTTATCTTTATAACCATCAATATTGGCGTATATCACCTCTGCACGAGACCAAGATTGACCAAGTTCTGCAAAGCCGGGGGTTTGATCAGATATTTGCCATAGTAAGGTCGGATTGTCAGGGTCCGTAATATCCATTGCATAGTAGCTAGACCCCCCTCTGCGCATAGCAAAGTATGCCCATACTCTATCACCCCCATCGACTACATTCGGTTGTCCTTTATCATCGAAGAACAAAGAAATAGGGCCATCCATTCCATAGACTTTTTCGGCACTGTCGTTATACAAAGGTTTAACCACCGAGAACAACTCCTGTGGTATAAATGCCCAGCTTTCTTCTACCGTGTTATTAGCACTGTCAGTTGCTTCATTATCCTTGAACATATGGATATAGCCGGCGTTAGTACCAAGCAAAATACGAATATCATTACCATAGTCGATAGCCAAAGGCTTTGAGTGTAGGGGATCGCCCATAACCGCTTGACGCATTTCATTGATATTGCCATCCGCATCCTCATCCTGGGCATCTTTACCTACTGACCAATTGATCATCGCCCTGGCCTTAGTGCTGTCACTGTTGAAATACTTATGTAAATCTTCTTCAGATAACGCATCTTCAACATTAGAGTAGGTGAAGTCTTTTTTATCGCCCTTTAGGTAAGTAAACACCTTCCGACTTGTGGTAGCGGAAGCCAAAGCACTGTTAACACCGCCATTAATGATGCTAGCACCGTCAGGTGGTGTATTAGGTTGCGCCCAAAATGTGGTTACGCCTTTTTTTATTGCACCACTATCATTTAGCGCCTCCGCGCCTCCAGTCGCCACCACTTTGTCACCACTGACCTTCAACTTCTTCAAGTTCCCTGACCATCGAGCCGTCTCGCTAGGGTAGAACATGGCGTAATAAAGCGAGTCACGGCTTTGGGTTTTATCAAAGTTATTGCTGGCAAATGCAGGCGACGCAAAGGTATCGCTGACCTGACGAATACTATTGATGGTTTGTGTTAGTGCTGCAGAAAGTTCATTAGCACTGTCTGCTTTTTTATATTGACCGCCTCCATAGGCTGCAGTTTGCTCAAGAATTGCGAGACCTTCTTTTGACAGCCCATCACCAAAACCAACGGTATAAACACGTGCAAAGTGTTTAATATCGTCATTTGGTTTATAAACATCAACAGCAACGCCACTGTTGTTGGCGGTTGCGGGGATGCCGTGCATAAGCCGTGCTAAAGAGTGAAGGTAGCTTGCATGAGTACCGTTTTGTGTCGAGTCTCCAGGTAGGGACGTTGGTGCCGTACTAAACTTAGCCGTATATTCAGAGATTATCTTTGCATCCCTGTTTTGGTCACCTGTAGGGTCGCCATCGGTCATAAGAATTAGGTTGACAGAGTTATCACATCGCTCAGTTTTGTCACTGGCAAAAGGAGAAGTATACTTGCTTCCATTATCAATACTTTTATCCCTGTTATTGACATTTTTAGCTTGGTCTAAGTTTCCTCCCTGGATATATCGATATACTTCGTAAAGCGTCTCAGAGATAGGTGTAGAGCCGTCTGCATCAAAGCTATCAATTTTGTTCTTTATTTGGCCATGATCGCTACCAATCCCTTTCACTATGTAGCCACCTTGGCTTGAGCGCAGCCGAGCTAGGCCAAATTCAACGTCCTCATTCGCGTCTATTAACGATTTCATCGCTTGTTTTGCGACGGGCATTTTCTTGTCACAGTTGTAATAACAATTGGGATCTAACTTCCAACCCATACTCCCTGAAGTATCGAAAACAATCATCACCTTCGGTTTTTCTTCAGAGTTTGCATCGCGATTCAGATAAAGATCGGTGTCATCTGCATAAGTTGTAAACGAGCTCACGCTCACCGCTGCCGCGATGGCGCTGTATTTAAATAATTTCACAGGTTACATCCTTGAATATCAACGGGCTTTATTGGTTTCTAACATCTCTTGAGCGATTCCGCTGAGAAGATTAAGTTGGTGCCGTGTTTTAGCGCCATAGTCATAGGCGGTCTGCACTTCCACCAAATTACATACGATGCCCTCTGTAAAGTTGAACTTACGCGGACAATTTAGCATCATCGGGCCAGGATTGAGATCACGCATCAATGTGGTTGCATCACCATTTGTAGCTAAAGTAATGGTGTTTCCAAACGCTGGCATTTGAGCTCGAGAGTTTAAAAACTCACTGTTGCTCTCTTGATTTACTTCATCGGCGATCACCGTTTCTTGCTCGCCAAGCACTTCATGATCTGCTTCTTCACGAATCAAGGCTGCATTGGTGGCTTTGACATCAATGCTTGAACTACTCATTAATGTCACCGCTATCCCTGTCACAGCAACCAACATAATCAAGGCAGCCACGAGCACGACCCCTTGCTGAGTTTTTAAATTGCCCACAAATTTTCTCCTACATTGCGTAATTGCACAGTTGAGGTGAATACAGCACGACGGAATTCATCGTTAAAGGTTAATTCACGCCCATTGGTGCCCCCTAGTTGGTAGGTTTGGTTTCGTAAATTCAAACCCGGATCTGGCGTTAATGAACGAACCAAAATACTAATTTGTACAGTTAATACCTTGGCAGTTTGTTGCTGCCACTGCTCTACTGTCATGGTGTTACTCGTACTGTATTGATCAACACGGGAGTCTCCATTGGTGTCCAAACCGAACAACAAATGAATGTTCTCGACTCCTTCCATAATTACGTCTGACTGAATAGGTGCAGCTCCGCCTGCGCCCGTGGTTAGTCGATTGCGCATCAAAGTGGGAATAACCCGGGTTTGCCCCTGAACTTGAAAGGTCTGTTCCTGCACGTAGTAAACATGGTGGCTGTAGGGCCACAATGTTGCATCAGGACGAGGTAGAACAGCGGCAGGACTATCAGAAAATTCGGCCCTATTTTGAGCCGCTAAGAAATAAAAGCGTTGTGCATTAGTCGCGCCAGGAGCGACATTTTGCCCATCCAAGCGCTTGACTTGTAAAATATCAGAATTAGCTATGGTGTCATCGATACAGTTTAGCTGCGGTCCTCCAGCAGAAGTAATCGCAAAAATATATCGAAATTCGACAGTGCTGCCATCAGGGAAAGAGCCATTATTCAGGCCACTTTGACAGTCATTCGCTGGGGCAGCAGGGACGGTCGTGTTTGCTGCAGTGAAACTAGATTCGTAAAATGTCCCCCAAAAACCTGCTTGCGCTATGTCGGCGGTCATGATGTCCAAAGCTAAACGACCGGTTTCTTGCAACTCACCAATAGTCAGAGTATCTCTCGTGGTGCCTTTCATACCAATGTAGGTAAACATTACTCCGGCGAGGATCACCGCACCGACGATCAATGACACCATGACTTCTACAAGCGTTAAACCTTGCTGTCTCTTAAATCTATTATTCATCGTTACGCTCTCATGTGAATTGTGCTGGTTAACCTCACCAAGCGGCGGTTATTTCCATAGTTTCCACAGGCAACGCTGTTGTCACCGCCATTAAGTGCTTGTCTACCCCGCCAAGCAATAATGATTTCCACTTCCACACGATCGGTCACAGCGCCATCGGTTTCAGTGGTATTGATACAGACGGTGGCATCATCTAGTGAGCCACTGTTATCTCTCGCCTTAATAGCAGCAAGCCATTGATTTCTGTCATAGTTAGCGAGTTCAGCAGGGCCACAAACTTGGTTGTTGCAATCAATTGTTTGTAAGGGGTCGGCGCTATTAAACGTCATCGCGTACAGAGCAGCGATCGTCTGCGTATCATTTACACGAATTCGTTGCATGATATCGGCGCCTAAAGCCAGTGCCGCAGAGCGCTGCATAGAGTCGAATGAGGCTTGTTTAGCTTTGGCTTGAAGCGCAACCGTGCCTAATAAGCCGATGGTGAGAATAATGAATGCAATCAGTGCTTCGAGCAGGGTAAAGCCAGATTGATGCGCTTGTCGCGAGTGTCTTCCTGACATGAAATGTACCTGATGTTTTAATTTTTGTTAACGGCAGGATAATGATATTGAAATTAGGAACAAGCCAGGAAGGAATAAACGGTACTATATTAGGTATGAACGGTCATTTATTGGGAACTATCACCATAGAGTAAGTCTTTGACTTTGCTCACTTCACGACGGCTCACTGGCAGTGGTTGCTCACACCCTTGTAGAAAAATTTGGTATTGGCGCTGGCTTTGCGTGAGCGATGTGACTTTATTGCGGTTCACTAAGGTATTTCGGTGCACTCTGAGTAATGTAGTGGGAAATTGCTGCTCTAGCTCTTTTAAGCTTGTATCTAATAACACTTGTGCGCTTTCGCAGACTGCCTGAGTATATTTACCATCTCGAGCGACATAAAGCACTTCATCAAGGCTAAGTGTTTTTAGCTGGTTCCCCAGTTTATAGCTCAATTGCTGACGCTGTTTATGGTTCACTTGCGCACGATTTTGCTGACCGAGCTTATTGATGACCTTATCCAGCTCTGCCGCTTCCAGTGGTTTGAGCAAATAAGCTGTAGGCATCACTTTAAAGGCATCCAGAGCATGGTTCGGGTGGGCAGTAATAAACACGATAGCCGGGGGTAATGACTGCTCGGAGAGTTGCTGCGCGGCCTCTAAACCATTCATTTGCGGCATTTCAACATCAATAAAGACAACATCTGGCTGTGTTTTCGCAGCCAATTCAAGCGCCTCGGCGCCACTACTAGCATAGCCGGCAATATGGATGTGCCCGTAGGTACCTAGTAGGCGAGCGACGCGGGCTTGGGCGAGCGGTTCATCATCAACGATTAATACTTTCATTAAAAGACTCCATTCTTGGGATCACAAGCTTTACTCGGTAACGATTGTCAAAGCGATGCTGACTTAATCGTGCTCTACCATGATATAAAATCGCCAGCCGTTTGCGGATGTTGGCTAAGGCAATGCCGTTGTGACTGCGTTTTGACTCGCTGTTAGCTGACACACTATTGCTGACTATCACCGTTGCGCTTTGCTCACTGAGGTACACCTCGACTTCTATCAGCGAGCCGGTCGCGCTAGCCTCCACTCCGTGCAACACTGCGTTTTCTAGTAACGGCTGCAAGGTCAAGCACGGCATAGCAATGTTATGTACCGTATCAGGAATCGACCACTGCACAGCTAGGCGTGTGCCAAAGCGCCATTGTTCAAGAGCGATATAGCGCTGAGCTAACTGGAGCTCGTCATTAAGGGTACTTTGCTTTCCTACGTTCATAGCAGCGCGAGATAACGATGCCAATGCTAATGCCGAGTCCTCTGCAGCATGGGCATCTTGATGCGCTAATTCAGCGATGGTGTTCAAGGTATTGAATAAAAAATGCGGGCGGATACGCGCTTGTAACGCGTCCAATTGAGCACTGGCGTAGGCTGAGTGCGCCTTAGCATGTTCATTATAAATGGCCATAAACTGCACGAACAGCGCAGCGACTAACGCACTAATGGCGCAGCTTTTAATTACGAACCATACTGGCGCTTGTTCGGCAAACAGCGCCAAATAACTGATATATAAAGTGGTCATGAAAGTGACAAGCACCAAAGTGCCGATCACTGCACCAGCTTGGATATTGTCACTTAATTGCGCTCTAATGCCATTCAACGCATACAGCAGAGCAAAACTAAGAGAAACAATGAACTGCACCAGCAGGCTGACCTGACCTAACACGACCCAGAAGTTTTCCAACGCACTGACACTAAAGCTAATGATCAGCGCCAATGCCTCCCCTACGACCAAGGCACTTAATACCCCTCGGGTCTGACAAAGCGTGGTCAGCAGGCTGTAGCGATTGCTGTGCGGTTGCGATGCTGGTTCCACGCTTACCTCGATACTAGCTATCGTAGCTCGGCCGGCACAGCAAACACGATGTCTTCTTCACGCCCGGGGTTTTCCGTGACTTGCTCACCACCTGCACACTGCAAGTGAGTAATCACTTCTTGTACTAACACCTCAGGTGCTGATGCGCCTGCTGTCACGCCCACAGAATCAATGCCCTCAAGCCAGCTGGCATCAATGCTGCTGGCATCATCGATAAGGTAGGCTTTAGTGCCCATCTTACTGGCAAGTTCCCGCAACCGATTAGAGTTTGAACTGTTTTTGGCACCCACCACTAACAGCACATCCACTTTATCAGCTAAGTCTCGCACTGCATCCTGACGATTTTGCGTGGCATAACAAATATCGTCTTTTCGCGGGCCGTCTATATCTGGGAATTTAGCCCGCAGCGCATCAATCACATCAGCAGTATCGTCTACCGATAACGTGGTTTGACTACAATAGAACAAGTTGCTTGGGTTTTTCACTTCAAGCTTAGCGACGTCCTCTGGAGTTTCGACCAGATAAATCCCGCCTTCGGGATTATCGTATTGCCCCATGGTGCCTTCTACCTCAGGGTGGCCGTGGTGACCAATGAGAATACACTCAATCGCTTTGCGTGATGCTCGCGTCACTTCCATATGCACTTTGGTGACTAACGGACAGGTGGCATCGAATACTTTTAACTCGCGACGCTTGGCCTCTTGGCGCACGGCTTGGGAGACGCCGTGAGCACTAAAAATGACGATGCTGTCGTCGGGCACTTGATGCAGCTCTTCAACAAACACGGCACCTCGGTTTTTTAAACCATTAACCACATATTTGTTATGCACGACTTCATGACGCACATAAATTGGCGCCTCAAAAATATCCAAAGCCCGCTCAACAATACTGATAGCCCGGTCGACACCAGCACAAAACCCACGCGGGTTAGCAAGCACTATTTTCATGGGTTTGTGACCTCCAAAATTTCCACTTCAAAGGTTAACTTTTGCCCGGCTAACGGGTGGTTAAAGTCAATAGTGACCGACTCGCCAACCACTTCGCGAACAACACCAGGAAGTTCAGTACCATCGGGCTGAGTAAACGCAATGATGGCGCCGACTTGAGCCGGTGCATCACTGCCGAATTTGCTTCTATCAACATGATAAATATTGTCAGGGTTAGGCTGACCAAAGGCATCCTCTGGCTCAAGCTCAAAGCTTTTCTCATCACCAGCCGACAGCCCTAGCAAACATTTTTCAAAGTTTTCCGTTAAGCTGCCATCGCCCATGGTCAGCTTAGCCGGCTTATCGTGCACTTTAGTAGAATCCGCTGCAGAGCCATCGCTGAGCTTGATAGAGAAATGAAAAACAACCTCGGAATTAGCACCGATCACCATGTTACTCATGGGCCTGCTCCTCTTTACTGCTGGATTTAAAGGCATCGAATAATAACAGCGCCGCACCAATACAAATGGCGCAATCGGCAATGTTAAACGCGGGATAATGCCAGTCCTGATAATAGACATGGATAAAGTCGATAACATACCCATAGTGTAGTCGGTCGTAAAGGTTACCAAGTGCTCCCGCGAGCACCAATGCATAAGCACTGCCGAGCAGCTTATTGGTCGCTGGCAAGCGTTTTAGCCACCATACCAGCAGCACCGAGATAGTCACGGCAATGGCACTTAAGAACCACCGTTGCCAGCCGCCGGCATCACTGAGAAAACTAAATGCGGCACCATAATTATGTACATAGGTAATATTAAAAAACGGCAAAACATCAATGCTTTCCCGTAACGACATAGCGCTGACAACCCAAGTTTTAGTGCCCCAATCGAGCACCAAAACCAGCGCTGAAAGCGTCAGCCATATAAGCCCACTTCGCTTTGCTAACACCTTCGCTCCTTACTTACTGCTTAGGCAAACTGGCGTGTTTCGCCATCGCCCTCAACGTTAGTTACGCAACGCCCACACAGATCGTCATACTTATCGTGGGTGCCTACATCATCGCAGTAATGCCAACAGCGCTCACATTTGCTCGCCGAGGTCGCCACCACTTGTACGCCAAGCCCTGACAGCTCTGAATCCGCAATCTCTGCCGGTTTAGTACTGAGCGCTTGCACCGTTACTTTTGATGTTAACAACACAAAGCGCAGCTCTTCACCCAGGGCATCCAGTGTTGCTTTTAACGTATCGTCGGCATAAAGCGTTACCTCGGCTTGCAAGGTAGCACCGATAATGTCTTCTTTACGAGCATTCTCCAGTACTCTGTTCACTGCATCACGCACTTCTAATACGTGTTGCCACTGCTCATCAGTGAACTTACCTGATACTGCCTGAAGGCCGTTATACCATTGTCCGGTAAAGACAAACTCTTCGCGCTCACCGGGTAGTGCCTGCCAAATTTCCTGCGCAGTAAAGCTCAGAATTGGCGCCATCCAGCGGGTCATAGCCTCGGCAATATGGTACAGCGCACTCTGACACGAACGACGCGCATGAGAATCAGCCTTTGCCGTGTACTGACGGTCTTTAATCACATCCAGGTAGAATGAGCCGAGCTCTCCGGTGCAGAAGTTCATCAGTTTTTGCGTTACTAATAGCAACTGATACTCGTCATAAGCCTTAATGAGCTCTTCTTGTAGACTGGCAGCACGAGAGACAATCCAGCGGTCTAGCTCAACCATTTCTGCCACCTCAACAAGGTCAGTCTCAGGATTAAAACCATTGAGGTTGGCTAACAAGTAGCGGCTGGTATTACGGATACGACGGTAACGGTCCGCCGAGCGCTTGAAGATTTCATCAGACACGGTCATCTCTGCGGTGAAGTCACTCGAAGCCACCCATAGACGCAAAATATCCGCGCCCATTTTATTCATCACGTCTTGCGGTGAGATAACATTGCCCAAAGACTTTGACATCTTGCGGCCTTTTTCATCCACCGTGAAGCCGTGGGTCATTACTTGGCGATATGGCGCGTGACCATGAATTGCCACACTGGTCATCAGTGATGACATAAACCAACCACGGTGTTGATCTGAACCCTCAAGGTAAAGATCGGCAGGACGCGTCAATTCGTCACGTGCATCAATCACGCAGGCATGGGTTACGCCAGAATCAAACCACACATCTAAAGTATCTTGTACCTTCACGTACTGCTCAGCATCATCACCTAATAAGGTGTGCGGCTCTAAGTCGTACCACGCCTGGATACCGTCTTTTTCCACTAGCTGCGCAGCTTGTTCAATCAATTCTGCGCTGTTAGGGTGCAAATCACCGGTGTCTTTATCTACGAACAAGGCAATAGGTACGCCCCAAGTACGCTGACGCGAAATACACCAATCCGGGCGCCCCTCAACCATATTTTCAATGCGGCTTTCACCCCATCCTGGTAACCATTGAGTCTTTTTAATTTCGGCAATAGAGTCTTTACGCAGGCCGGCTTTGTCCATTGAAATAAACCACTGCGGTGTGGCGCGGAAAATAATGGGGGTTTTGTGGCGCCAGCAATGCGGGTAGCTATGCTCAAGCGCATGGTGATGCAACAACGCGCCTTTCTCTTGCAACAGCTCAATCACATTAGGGTTGGCTTTAAATACGTGCTGACCGGCAAAAATAGGGGTGTCTGGCAAATAAACGCCGTTTGCACCCACTGGGTTGGCTACTTCTAAGCCGTAGGCTTGGCCTGCGACATAGTCTTCTTGACCATGGCCTGGTGCGGTATGAACAATGCCCGTACCTGAGTCGGTGGTTACGTGATCAGCCAAAATAACAGGTACATTGATATCAAGGAACGGATGCGCAACGCTCAGTTTATCAAGCACTTCACCTTTAACATAACCCAAAGTGTGATAGTGCTTAAAGCCGAAACGGTCCATGCAGTCTTTGACCAACTCTGAGCCCAGCACAAAGCGCTGCTGTTGGCCTTCATCTTCGACCTGCACTAGGGCATATTCCAAATTCTCATGCACGGCAACGGCGCGGTTTGCCGGTAGGGTCCATGGCGTTGTCGTCCAAATCGCTGTGGCTACTGGACCATTTCCTTGATGGCCCTCAGCCAAATCAAAGGCGCTAACAATGGCCTGTTGATCGACGAAGGTAAATTTCACATCGATAGCCGGTGACTGTTTATCTTGGTACTCCACTTCGGCTTCCGCCAACGCTGAACCACAGTCGGTACACCAGTGCACCGGTTTCGCCCCTTTATGCAGGTGACCTTTATCGATAATGCGGCCTAGGGTGCGAATGGCATTGGCTTCGAAATCATAGTTCATTGTTAGGTAAGGCTTATCCCAATCCCCTAACACACCTAAGCGTTTGAAGTCAGTTTTTTGGCCGTCTACCTGTTTCGCCGCATACTCACGACATTTTTGGCGAAATTCCGCCACCGACACTTTTTTGCCTGGCTTACCGACTTTCTTTTCTACCATCAGCTCGATCGGTAGCCCGTGACAATCCCAGCCAGGAATATAAGGCGCATCATAATCTGAAAGCGTCTTAGACTTGATAATAATGTCTTTAAGGATTTTATTAACAGAGTGACCTAAGTGAATGTTACCGTTCGCATAAGGAGGGCCATCATGCAAAATGAAAGACGGCTTACCTTTTTTTGCTGCACGAATTTTGCCGTACAAGTCTTGCTCATACCATTGCTTAAGCATGGTTGGTTCGCGTTTGGCCAGGTTGCCGCGCATGGGAAACTCAGTTTCCGGTAAATTTAAGGTATGTTTATAGTCGCTCATTAATCCTACTTTCCGTTCCGGCTACAGACCGCCGCTGACATCTGCGGTAGTCGATAAAGTAAAAAACTGTTTGGCCTCGATAATATCTTGATTAATTTGCGCCACCAAGGCATCAAGACCATTGAATTTATGTTCATCGCGCAGCTTCGCTTTAAGCTGCACTTCGATAAATTGCCCATAGATGCTTTGCTGGAAGTCAAACAAGTGTACTTCCAATAAGGCTCGGGTACCGTTAAAGGTGGGCTTATTGCCCACATTCGCGACGCCGTTATAAGTGTGCGTACCCACTTTGGCTTGCACAGCAAAGACACCGCTGAGCGGACAAACTTGCCGCTTCAGGGCCACATTGGCCGTTGGAAAGCCAAGCTCTCGGCCTTTTTTCCAACCGTGAATCACGCGTCCGCTGATGGCGTAATCGTGACCCAGCATCGCTTTAGCCAGCTCTAAGTCACCGGCTCTGAGCGCTTCACGAATAGCCGTACTGCTGACTCGCGCATTGGCCTTTTTGAAGCTCTCGGTGCTTTTCACCGCCATACCGGCTGTTTCACCCATGGCTTTGAGCAACGAGAAGTCTCCACTGCGGCCTTTGCCAAAGCGGAAGTCGTCGCCCACAGTGAGTGCTTTTACGCCAAGCTTTTTAAGCAATACTTCACTAACAAATTCAGCTGCACCTTGGCTGGCAAAGCGGCCATTAAAGCTCACGCAGACCACCCGCTCCACGCCCAGATTAGCGAGTAAGGCAAGCTTATCACGTAGTCGAGTCAAGCGTGCCGGAGCCCGTTCTTTTAAAAAGAACTCTTGCGGCTGCGGCTCAAATAACATCACGGTGCTGGGTAAGTTCAGCGCGCTAGCATCACGCAATAAACCTTTTATCACCTCTCGATGACCCAGGTGCACACCATCAAAATTGCCTATGGTGAGTACACAGCCATGATGTTGGCTTCGAATATTGTGGATCCCGCGTATCAGCTCCATTTCTAAAAGGCCTTGTTTTACGCACTACGACTGACGAAAGTGCTCGATTATAATCTTTTTTTTAATGTGATTCAGTAGTTGCCACGTTTTTTATCATACTTGGGCGCACGCCCATAATGAATAGCACGCCAAAGTAACAACTCATCGCCACAACAATCAGCCCTGCCAACAAAGCGATTTGCTCATAAAAAGGCCATTGCTGCCACATAAACTGGCTTTGTAAAGCATACACCGCTGCCCCCATACAGGCAGTAGCAAATAAACATTTGCCAGTAAAAATGACACTGGTTTTTGAAAAATGATAAACCTGTTCTTTGGCCAGCTGTCGATATAACAATAGGGCGTTACAAGTCGCAGAGAGTGCGGTGGCCAACGCGAGGCCCAAATACCCAATAAACGGGGCGAGCAGTAAGTTAAATACCATATTCAAAACCATGGCGATAATGCCGATGCGCACCGGAGTGCGGGTATCCTGACGAGCGTAAAAGCCCGGCGCTAATACCTTAATCAGCATAAAGCTGACCAGACCAACAGCATAGGCGGCCACGCCCAAGGACACTGCGCGGACATGATCCACCTCAGCGCTTGCGAACGCACCGTGGTCAAATAACACGGTAATAATCAACGGGCTTATTACCATCAGTCCTAGCATGGCAGGCAACCCTAGAAAGATCACAAAACGCACTCCCCAATCTAAGGTGTGCTGAAAATCAGATCCCTTATCACCGGCGTGGAGTTTAGATAAGGTCGGTAAAATCACCGTGGCAATGCCAATGCCGAATAAACCTAAAGGAAATTCAATGAGCCTGTCCGCGTAGTACAACCAGGCGATGGAGCCTGTCACCAAAAAAGAGGCAATCACGGTATCGAGAAAGAGGTTGATTTGCGACACCGATACACCGAATAACGCTGGGATCATCAGTTTTCGCACTTTGACCACGCCAGGGTCTTGCCACCCCCATCGTGGCTTCACTAGCATTTTGGCGCGGTATAAAAACGGTAGCTGAAAGGCTAATTGCACCGCCCCACCAATGAACACACCGATAGCTAAAGCGTAAGCTCCAATGCTGACATACTGATGCAAGTATATAGCGCTGCTGATAATGGCAACGTTCAACAGCACCGGGGTGAAGGCCGCCACCGCGAAGCGGTTATACACATTCAATATGGCGCCACTGAGCGCGACCAGCGAAACAAAAAATAAATACGGGAAGGTCCACTTCAACAGCGCCGAGGCTAAAATAAATTTATCGCCCTCACCTGTGCCTTGGTACCAATCAACAAACCACCCAGCACCAAACAGTGCGGCGATTATGGGCGAACCTATCACGCCAACAATGGTCACCACCAACAAGATAGTGCCTAAGGTGCCTGCCGCCCGCGCCACAAATAAGCGCACGGCATCATCACCTTGCTGCTCCTTGATTTCACTGAGCACTGGCACAAAAGCTTGGGCAAAGGCCCCTTCTGCGAATAAACGGCGTAAAAAATTGGGAATGCGATTAGCAAATAAGAATACGTCGGCAGCCGCATTAGCTCCTAAAAGATTTGCCACAACGGCGTCACGCACTAAGCCCAGTACGCGCGATATCATGGTCATGGCGCTGACTATCATGCCAGAACGAAATAGACTGTTAGCCACATATCCTCACTGAGGCAAACGATAATGGCGGCATTATGCCAACAAATAGGCAGCGAATACAGCGCTGGTGGTTGCCTAATAGCTTTGCTATAATCCGCCGAGGTCAGAGGCCTAAACTGCAATAACAGACCAATCATTTATTTGGGTATATAGTGCGTTAACCCAACTTTGCACTGTATATATGTGTCTCCCGGTAGCCATTGGCGATTCGTTACTCCCGCAGTTTGCTTTGTCTTTTGTTAATTTGATTGACAAATTGGAAAAAAGAGGGCATAGTCCACGGCCTTTAAATATAAGCTTTATTTAAGATTGTTAGGAGCAAACCTTGGCTAACATCAAGTCTGCAAAGAAACGCGCTGTAACGAGCGAAAAACGCCGTCAGCACAACGCAAGCCGTCGTTCAATGATGCGTACATACTTCAAAAAAGTATCTGCTGCTATTGAAGCTGGCGACAAAGAAGCGGCACAAGCTGCTTTCGCACAAGCAACACCTATCCTAGACCGTTACGCGACTAAGGGTCTAATCCATAAAAACAAGGCTGCTCGCCATAAGAGCCGTCTTGCAGCGAAAATCAAAGCACTATAATTTAGTTTTTTGATAACGCAAAAAACCGGCATTAGCCGGTTTTTTTATGCCTATAATTCAAGAAGTCAGACAAATTCCATGTTGGGGTAAAACTTTTTCAGCATGGCTGCTATTTTCTTTGGCGAAAACGGCTTAACCACAAACCCCTTAGCGCCTTTATCAATTGCGTCCTTAACATTATCAATTGTTGAGTGAGCGCTGACCATAACCACATTGGCCTCGGGGAGCTGACTATTTATGTCTGCAATCATGTCTTTGCCATCGCCGTCAGGCAATTCGATGTCGAGAAAGATAATATCGTACTCTTTGTTCGCGCACGCAGACATGCATTGCGCAGCGTTTGCCGCCTCATCTACATTTTCAATGCCTAAATGCATTAACGTTTGATGTAAAAAGCTACGCACCGTACCCACATCATCCACGATTAAAATCGCTATATCCTCATCCATTGGACCTTCCCTAATTTGCGCCTTAGCCACTGGTGTTTAAGTTAACTTCCAGCCCTAGCCACGCTATACTAAAAAAACGTTTATATTATAGAGTCCTATATAGTTTAGGCCAAGTAAACCTGTGTGTAGAGCGTTATGGTAAAAAAAACTAAAAAGCATTCACTCTTGAAGCAAGCAGCGACGCCAAAAAGAATTAAGCGGCCGCCCTCTTCGGCAGATAACGCCTCGCAGCGCCAAGCACAGCAGGATGAGCAGTCGCGCCAAGGAGCTCCTCAGCGCACCAAACCAAAGGGTAAGTTAGGCCAAATTATTTTATTTACGTTATTAGCGCTGCTGGCAATATTTATGCTGATGCCCAAACCTCAGTTGATCACTTATCAAAAGCTGGGGTTAGTGGCCAGTAGCATTTATGTGCCCACCCTACTTGGTGGCCCAACACTCGTAGATTCAGAGCTTTACCTGCAATCCATAGACGCCAACAAGGCCATGTACTTATGCCGAGATCGCACGCAAGCAGATACTTGTCATCGCTATGAAATCATCAAACAAGAAGGTTTTTTTGCAGTCTTAGTGCATCTTTTTTCAAGTTAGAAAAACTTATCCGAAAAAGATATATTTTTTCGCTTGCTTAAGGGCCTTCACGTTCGCATAATAGCGCTCCTTTTTTAACCATCACGTTGTGGAGCGATACACCTTGGACGTCAACTTGGGAATTCAGATTTTGCTTGGAGCACTGGCTATTGGCGCATTTTTTATTAGTCATGGACGCTTACTGCGCATTGGCGCAAGTGTAGCGATTGGTCTGTTATTTTTTGTGCATTCGCAACAATTAGTAACCCCCAATGGACTGACTAACATCTCCCTGGTTTTAATTAATACGTTTTATTTATTTAAGGTGTACACACAGCGCATCAGTGGCCCATCGGTTTAGCTTGAATTGGTTTAAAAATACGCAGTCAGTACTATCGAGAGTGATCATCATAGTACTGACACCGTATATTGGGCTAGTATAAAGCTAGTAGTAACCATGTAAGCGAGGTCATCATGACAGCGTCTCATAAAAGCCCAGACTCGGATCTTTTCGCAGAGCTAATGGAGGATGTAACGCCGCTCAAGCAAAACGATAAGGTAAGCTACTTCGAACCGCACACCACGCCCACCCTCGCGCAACAACACAAACGTTTGGCGGCGCAGTTAGATGCAGAGTTAGATGACAACATCCTCAGCACCGAATACATTGACTTGATTGACCCACTCGATTTTATCGCCTATAAAAAAGATGGTGTACAAGACGGTGTGTACAAAAACCTTCGCTTAGGAAAATACGGCGTTGACGCCACACTCGACTTGCACGGTCAATCACTGCTTCAGGCACGCCAGGCACTGTATGAAACGGTGAGCGACTGCCACCAGCGTAACATTCGCGTATTGCTAGTGCGTCACGGCACTGGGGAGCGTAATCAATCCCAGAAAGGGCTGCTCAAAAGCTACGTCAATCATTGGCTCAAACAATTGTCCTGCGTACTTGCCTGCCACAGTGCGTTGAAGCCCCATGGCGGCCTAGGCGCAACCTACGTGCTATTAAAGAAAAGTGCAGATAAGAAATTGGAAAACCGCGAACGCCACGCTAAACGCTGAAAATAAAAATGCCGAAACCCTAGGCTTCGGCATTTTGTCCGTCGAATGTCAGTTACAAATAGGAGCTTTACAGCGGCATGGCATTGGCTTGGTTGAACCAAGCTGCGAGTCCCAGCAAAGCAACCCAAAACAACACATAGCTGAGCTTAGCTCCGCCTTGATTATGTTTCATAGCGCTTCCTATAAAGGTTGCGGCTAATAAAATAGCCTAACTTGTTATTTTTTTTATACATCAAGCATGTAGCATGTTTACTATAGCAACTGACTAAAACTTAACAAGCTGTTTACTTACACAGTGTTTAGTTCCTATTAAAACAACTTAATAAGCTCGTTCGCGGCTAATAAGGTGCTTTAATGTTTGCCCAGACTGCAAGCGTTGATAGTTCTCGACCACTTGCTCAACAACCGTTTCAATGCGGCTAAGCGCACTGCAATGCGGGGTCAAAATGAGGTTTTCTTGGTGCCATAAAGGACTCTCCTCTGGCAAAGGTTCTTGGCGAAACACATCAAGGGTGGCACCGCCTAAAGTGTGTTTTGAGAGTGCGGTTTGTAATGCACTTTCACATACATGCTCTCCTCTGCCAACATTAATTAATACCGCATGCGCAGGCAGTTTTGCCAACAGCTCAGCATCAATTATATTGCGGGTCTTTGCAGTCAAAGGCAGTACACAAACCAAATAATCGACATGCGCAAGCATCTCGTTTAGGCCGCTATCACCGCAAAAGTGTGTCACCGTCGCTGTGTCAGGTTTTTCTGAGTTCGACCACGCTTTGATAGTAAAGCCATTAGCAGCTAAACGCTGCGCAATAGCGCTACCAAGCTGACCGTACCCGAGCAGGCCGACGCGATTGTGTGCGCGCACCCGCTTCGCTCGCCATTGTTTGCTACTTTGTTGGCGCCAGTAACGAGGCATATGAGATTTATGCAGCAGCACTTGAGTTAATACGTATTCAGCCATATCTGCTGCCAGCTCATTATCAACAATACGCGTGACCGACACATGATCTGCAATGGCATCCAGGTTAAGGCCGTCGACACCGGCACCAAAAGAAGACACCGCTTTTAGATTTGGCAAAGCACTAAACACCTCAGCCGGTACCTGCCAGCCAAGCACCATATCAATCGCTGCAGCATCCTCAATATCAGGCCATACTTGTACTTGCTGCTCACCCAGTTGCTGTTTAAGCATGCTCAGCAGCTTATCTGTATTTCTGTTCGCAATTGCCACTAATAAACTCATATTATCTCCATCACAGCGATAGTTTTCCTCAGTATCCCACAACCCGATGTCGTCTTGAAACTGTCATCTATTTTACACTTTGATGTCATGGTTAATTCTTACCCTGTGGCTAATCTCATTACCAAAGGGTGGTAATATGATCAGTATTGATAAAGTGGTTGAAGATAACTTACCGAGTCTTGCCAACTCACCAAAAGTAAAAGGCCTGGTAAAGAAAGGGCTGGGCTATTTATTACACGAACAAGAGTTTGTTGCTTTTGCCGATACCTATCCTCACCTACAAGGATTAGAGTTTATCGAGCAAGTGCTCGAAGAGCTGGACTTCAGTGCTCGCTTTAGCTCATCACAGTTGGATAATATCCCAAGCGAAGGCCGCCTCGTGATTATCGCGAATCACCCGATTGGCTCATTGGATGGCTTGGCGCTGATAAGCGTGCTAGCTCGCGTACGCCCAGATATCCGTGTTGTTGCCAACCGTTTGTTGATGAGTGTAACGCCAATGCACTCATTACTACTGCCGGTTGATAACATGTCTGGCAACAGCCGCAAGCAAGAACTCAATGCCATTCATCAGCACCTTAAAGCTGAAGGAGCCTTGTTAATTTTCCCTGCTGGCGAAGTGTCGCGGCTACGCCCAACAGGCGTTAAAGACTGCAAGTGGAACAATGGCTACCTGCGTATAGCCAAAAAGGCCAATGCGGCTATCTTACCGATTTTAGTAAAAGCTAAGAACAGTCCGCTGTTTTACGGTACGTCGATGATTTACAAGCCGCTTGCCACCTTGTTACTGGTACAAGAAATGTTTAAGCAACGGCAAAAGTCGCTGGAGTTCGAAATAGGCACTGCCATTCCGCCGAAGTCTTACCTTATTGATAACCTTAATGACAAAGAGATCAGCCGGCTTATTCGTAAGCAGCTGTATAGATTGGGAACTAAAAAGCCTGAACTCTTAAAAACCCAAGCTCCCATTGCTCACGCCGAGTGCCGTCAAGCCTTAGTAGGGGCGCTCGGTGAATGCGAGCGCCTGGGAGAAACCCAAGATGGCATGCAAATCTACTTATATAATTACCAAGGCAGTTCACCGCTATTTCGTGAGCTCGGACGCCTTCGCGAAATTGCCTTTCGCGCTGTCGGCGAAGGCAGTGGTCGCCGCCGTGATATCGATAAATATGACATGGACTACCACCACCTCATTCTATGGGATCCTAAACAGCTAGAGCTCGTGGGCGCTTACCGCCTTGCATGTGCCGATGATATTATTGCCAAACACGGACGCCAAGGGTTATACACGGACAGTTTGTTTAACTACCAAGACGATATGGCGCCTTACTTCGGTGCTGGCATCGAACTTGGCAGAAGCTTTGTGCAACCCAAGTACTGGGGCCGCAAAAGCCTCGATTACTTATGGTTTGGTATTGGTGCGTTTATTAGTCGCTACCCGCAATATCGCTATTTATTTGGGGCCGTCAGTTTATCCAATGCGCTGCCTCAAAATGCCAAAGAGCTGTTAGTTTATTATTATCAGCATTACTACGCTCAGCAACAGCCGTTGGCAACGGCTAAACATGAGTTTAAATACAGTGAATGTGTAAAAGAGCAGTGCCAACGTTTGTTTAATGGCAGTGATGCAAAAGCTGACTTTGCAGAGTTAAAACACGTGCTTGCCAACATGGGAGCACAAGTCCCAACACTCTTCAAACAATACACTGAACTTTGCCAACCTCAGGGCGTCTCATTTTTAAGCTTCAGTGTGGACCCCGACTTCAACAACTGTATTGATGGCCTAGTGCTGGTAGATATGGCAAAGCTAAAAGAAAAAAAGGCGCGCCGTTACCTTAACAACGAAACCCTCATTAAGCGCACCTGCAATATTGATTAACCAACCCCCAACCAAAAAATAGCCGGCGTATGCCGGCTTTTTCATGACTCACTTGAGTTATTTAGTGAAAAAATGCGCCAATGTGCGCTCGTAAATTTCGGTGATCTTAGCTAAATCACTCACAGCCACACGCTCATTGTCTTGATGTATGGTGTGGTTACGTACACCGCATTCGACCACTTGGGTGTCAGCACTGGCAAAAAAGCGCCCATCAGAGGTGCCGCCACTGGTACTCAGTTGCGGGTAACTCTGAGTGCTTTGGTAAATAGCTTCTTCCAACGCTGCGAGCAGGTCGTACGCTCCCCCACCCGCCGTGTAATAAGGCTCACAGGGACGCTGCCAACTAATTGTCGTATGTTGCTGCCAAGGCGCCAAGGCAGCGGTGATTAAGCGTTTAACGCTTTCACTACGATAGCCATGACTATAGCGCACATTGAACTCTATAAAGCAGCTGGCTGGCACCAAATTATCTAAACTGTTAGGGACTGTGAGGCCAGTTATTTGTAATGTTGTTTTCGACCCTTCAATATCTTTTTGCCAATCTATTTGTTGCAAAGCCATGCTCATCTGAGCAGCCAAATGTGCGGCATTCACACTGTGCTCGGGGTAAGCCACATGCCCGGCTTTACCAAGAACTTCTATACGTGCTGAAAGTGCACCACGGCGGCCATTTTTGATGGTATCGCCAACGCGTTTATCCGCTGTGGGCTCACCCACTAGGCAGACATCAAGATGTTTGCCTTGGGCGGCGAGATAGTTAGCTATTTCCGCATTGCCATAAAGTGCCTCACCTTCCTCATCAGAGGTGATCAACCAATAAAAGTGCCCCTGTGTTGGGCTTTGCATGAGCACTCTATCGGTCGCTTCCAACATTGCTGCGACGCCGCCTTTCATATCAGCGGCTCCTCGGCCAATAATTTCACCATTGATTATCTCAGCAGCAAAGGGATCAACATGCCACCGCGATGCATCAGCAGGTACAACATCGATATGGCCACAAAAGGCAAACTTGGCGCCTGGACCAAAGTAGCAATCGGCAACAAGGTTCGTGACACCATGACAGGTGAATACATGACAATTAAAGCCACGCTGTTGCAGCTGTTGTTGTAACCAATTGATAGCCCCACCTTGCTCAGGGGTAATGGAGCGAAACCGAATAAGCTCTTGTAAATATGAAACGACATTATCTTGATTAACGCGTTGTTGTTGCGATGTGTTCAATTGCATAACGCCTGCCCTGTTGCAGCTGTTGGTAAAGCTATTACAACCTGCTCATATGACATCTTAATGTCAGCTTATGAACTCTCCTTTGTGTGCATGAAATGGATAAAAGTTTAATCTAAATCAAGGTTTTTAATCGCTCTGCAGCGTACCTGAGGCAAAGCTTGATCTAGAACAGTTTTTATTTTTCTTAAGTAGTGATAATGGCGCCAACAGCAAAGCTTTTCCGATGTATCGAACAGGAATATGATGATGAAAAAAACACTCAGCGCAGCTCTAATTGGCCTTTTCCTTGGCACCTCTTCATACGCTCACGCTAACCTAAGTGTTAACGTTGGCGCTATCAACGTAAACCCTGATAGTGAAGTGTCTAAAATTAACGAAGCCCCAACCTTAGGGCTTAACGCCGACGATGATACTCAGCTTGGTCTCACGTTCGATTATGCACTCAATGACAATTGGACCATTGAACTTATCGCCGCCACGCCATTTAGCCATGATGTTAATGGTCGCCTTGGCCTTGAAGGTGCGAAAATTGGTAACATTAAGCACCTTCCACCCACGCTATTAGGTCAATACCACTTTGGCCAAGCAGGTGATCAGTTCCGTGCCTTTGTGGGTGCCGGCGTAAACTACACGGTATTTTTTGATGAGCAAGCAAGCCAAGACTTAAAAACCACGTTAGGGACTGATGATGTTGAACTCAAGCTTGACGACTCAGTTGGTTTGGCCGCTCAAGTTGGCTTTAACTATGCATTCGACAAGCACTGGGGTTTACACGGTATGGTGAGCTACATGGACATTGATAGCGATGCCAGTGTATATGCAAACGGCCAGAAAGCGCTGACCGTTGATGTCAAAATTGACCCTGTTGTGGCGATGCTAGGTGTACGTTACACCTTCTAATACCGATTCACGGTTACCACTTGCTAATGTAAGCAACTAAAGCGGCTAATTCTTGTTAGTCGCTTTTTTTTGCTCCAACATGGCTTTCCAGTGCATGATTTCCGGCGGTAAAATGGGTGCCTCATCATTAAAATCAGCCAGCGCCAAAATCTCTTCGATATCGACGACCCCTTTTCGCGAGCGAAACACGCCCCGCACATAAGCAATGGCATGCAGGCCTCGGTGTGAGGTGAATTTTTGCTCGATATAAAAATACTTATGATCCCAGCCTACCAATCGGGTCGAAACCGTGAATTTTTGCCATGGTTTTACATCGCGAATATAGGTGATTGCTGTCGCATTAACCACAGGGAACCAACGGCGCTTCATCACCGCACGCAGTAGTCCCAAACGCGCAGTCATCCATGTCCGAGCGATATCCATTAACGCCAAATAACGAGAATTCGTTAAATGTAAATTAATGTCGCAATCCAGCGGCCAGGCCCGAAAGTCAATATCGACCGTATCCAACAGCGGCTGTTGTGTTTTATTACCTTTGATTTTGAAAAACAGCCATAATAAACGGAAGTATAAGTTCACCGCGCTCTCCTTGTGGTAGCGTGTTAAGAAACAGGTAAGACCACCATCATAGCATTGCTTGAGTCGTCGAGCACCTTAGTGCGTTAGTTGCGCAGCGACGCTAGGTCATTTAAGGTTAAAACTTCTCGCTCACAAAGGGGTTAATATGAAACCAACTTTATTTGCTCTGGCCACATTGGCAATGAGTATGCCTTGCTTTGCTGATTTTGATTACGTCGGCAAGGGCACAACCGCAAACAGCGCCGGGCAACAAACACCTTTCACCTTCGGTTTCGCATGGGACAGTGAGCAAGGTACGTTGCGTATCGGCAACAAAAGTTATGATATGGACACCCTCCCCGAGTCATACTCTTTGGCCTTAGTGCTTAGTAAAGACGACAGCCAAGTATGGCTGCAAGAGTTCCACTCTGGCTGGTTTGACAGCTTTTACTGGCAACTCGGCGAACATGTAATTCGCCTAGAGAAAGGACAATTTGAGCAACAGGTTAAAGGCAATTACGAGTTACATATTGATGATCGCAGTTACTTTTTCACCAGCAATAATGCCGCTATAAAAGTAAACTTCGCAACTGAGGGCGTTGAGTCGATCACCGTCAGTGGGGTCACTAAGAACATGGGCACAAAAAAATAGCGCCTGACGGCGCCATTATTAAACTTTGACCGTTTTTCGGTTTATCCCGTATTCACGCAGCTTATTCGCTACAGCGGTGTGACTCAGGCCCAAACGCTTCGCAAGCTGTCTAGAGCTGGGGTATGCAGGGTAAAGTTTACGCAATAACGTAGCTTCAAAGCGTTTTACTGCCTGATCTAGGCTGCCTTCAAAATCAGACTCCAAGTAACCAAGATCATTAGTGAAGCTCGGAAGTTGCAAGTGCTCCACCGTCAATTCGCTATCATCGAGCAAAGATACCGCGCGGTAAATGGCATTTTCTAATTGCCGCACATTGCCCGGCCATGGATACTGCTCCAAATACTCAATACACTCTTTACTTAAGCTAGGTACCGTCGCGCCGTTTTGCTGCGCATACTTTTGCACAAAGTGCTCAGCCAGGGGCCCAATATCTGCTTTTCTGTCACGCAGTGGTGATATTTCCAACGTCAGTACATTGATACGATAATAGAGGTCCTCGCGAAAGCCCCCCTCTTGCACCATGGCTGGAAGATCTTTTTGCGTCGCCGCGATAATGCGCACATTGACCTTTACTTCGTTCTCATCGCCGACCTTGCGGAAAGTACCGTCCTGTAAGAAGCGCAGCAGTTTGGTCTGCAGCTGGGTCGACATCTCGCCAACCTCATCTAAAAATACCGTGCCGCCATCGGCTTGCTCTAATACCCCGCGTTTGGGGGCGGCGTTGTCTTCATACCCGGCATAACCAAATAACTCTGATTCAGCAACATCATCAGGCAGTGAGGCGCATGACAACGCAATAAAGGGTTTAACCGAACGATTAGAGGCATAGTGGCAGGCTCTGGCCATAAGCTCTTTACCTGTGCCCGTTTCACCGGTGATCAATATCGGCGCATCAAGCTGCGCCATTTTGCGCGCTTCGCGTACAGTGCGGCGCATCGCCGTTGAATAATTATGTATGGTGGCGAAACTTTCTTGGCCATAGCGGCGAAATGCACTGACTTGTTGACCTAGACGACTTTGTGATTTGATATTGATAACCGCCCCCGCCAAGGCGTCTTGCTCTTCACCTTGAGGCACAGAGATAGGCAGAATATCGGCAATGAAATCTTCTCCGGCCACTTCCACACGGGTGGTTTGTCCTAATACCTCAGACCCCTCTAACCAACGGGTAAAGTTAAAGCCTTTAAGGAGGTTATTGATATTGGCGCCAACCACGTCTTGCTCGCTCAATTGTAAGTCGCGACATGCCGCAGCATTACACAACCGCACCCAACCTTTGTTATCAATGGAAATAACGCCATCGGGGAGCGCACTGAGTAGGGTATTAAGCTCGTTATGCTCACGCTCGGAGGGCATAAACGCGGTTGTTCGAACGTCTTCAACACCGTCAATTAGGCGGATAGAAGGCATAATTTTTTGGAATTGCTCAAACTCGATGGGGGGGAAGCTGACATACATACGACAATGCTTAGCATCTACTTCGATGCCTTTTAGGTCAACTTGGTAGCTCACCAGGATATTCAGTATCTCTTGGGCGATACCGATTCGGTCTTGGCAATATATTTCAAGGCGCATGGATCCCTCAATCACGTGTTACCAATCAAATGCTGGGCGCAATCATACGCTATAAAAGGCTAAGATGGATAGCAAAACGTAAAGAAAATTGAACAAATAATCGATTCTATTTTATACCCCCACGCCAAGAAGTTATCGTCTGGATTGCACAATATAAGGCTAAAAAGCCAGCATGGTAGAGCTCCGGGTTCATTGGCGGTTAAGCGTCAGTACTTCCCCTGATGCATGGCTCTATGTATACTGTCGCGCGCTTGTCATCAGGATAAAGCAGCGCAGCGCGTGCAATTCTATGCATAACCTCGCTTTTTTACCATGGTGATAGCGGGCCACCCGTTCACATAAAATGTGCCCCCTCAGACTCCAGTTGAGGTTATGGCACACCATTACTTGGCGTCGCCGAAGTAATACTTGAACATCATAACAATAATAATAAGGCCTAAATAAGTGACAGTACGGCAGTACTGTAAATTGCAGTAATAGTATTCAAGGCTCACAGCCTTTGATACTGATTTATTTAGGAAGTAAATTTTCATGAGTTCAGCACCTAAAACAGGTGATCTTTTCGGTCACCCTAAAGGGCTCTTTTTGCTATTTTTCACAGAAATGTGGGAGCGCATGAGCTATTACGGTATGCGCGGTATCTTCGTGCTTTACCTTTCCACTATCGCCACCGCCGCAGCCATGGGTTGGGATATGGCTTACTTTGGCATTGACCCTTTAAGTGCCAACGCCCAAGACGAATATCACAAAGCGCTGCAATCAAATGCACTCAGCATTTTGGGTATCTATGCGCTGCTTGTTTATGTAACACCGGTACTCGGTGGCTGGTTTGCCGACAATGTATCTGGTCAGCGAAAAGCCATCATTTTCGGTGGCCTCACCATGGCCCTCGGCCAATTTGCTTTAGGCACGCCTCATGCCATGGTGTCAGGCTTTGAGAAAGAGATGATGTACCTGGGCTTAGCGCTACTAATTCTAGGTAATGGCTTCTTCAAACCTAATATCTCTACCATGGTGGGAGACCTATATAGCGAAGGTGATAAACGCCGCGATGGCGCCTTTACCATCTTCTATATGGGGATCAACTTAGGCTCTATTTTAGGTTACTTCGTCGTTGGTTCTATCGGTGAAAAGTTTGACTATCAATACGGCTTCCTCACTGCCGGCGTCGGTATGCTACTGGGTGTGGTGTTGCAGTTACTATTAGCCAAAAAATACTTAGGTAGTATTGGTACTGTGCCATCTGCTAAGCAGTCTGAGGACGACCAAGGCGCAAACAAAAAGCCGCTAACCAGTGAAGAGCGCGACCGCGTTAAAGTGATCCTTATTATGAGCTTTTTCACTATCATCTTCTGGGCTGGGTTTGAGCAAGCAGCGGGGTCAATGAACCTCTTTGCGAAATACAAAACCGACTTGGTGTTTTTCGGTTGGGAAATGCCGGCCAGTTGGTTGCAAGCAGTTAACCCTATTTTCATCATTATCTTAGCGCCTATTTTTGCCAGCCTGTGGATTCGTATGGGTGATAAAGAACCGGATTCACCACGTAAGTTTGCCTTAGGCATGTTCTTCCTTGGCCTAGGGTTTATTTCTATGGTCGGAGCAGCTTTACAAATTGGCGATGATGCGAATATGAAAGCCCATGTAATTTGGTTAGTGATGGCGTATATCTTCCACACCATGGGTGAGCTGTGCTTATCGCCGATCGGTTTATCTATGGTCTCGAAGCTAGCACCACTTAAGTTTACTTCGTTACTAATGGGTATGTGGTTCTTATTCTCGGGCTTGGGTAACTACGTAGCAGCCGAAATCGGTAAACTAGTTGGCGAAGGTGGACCACTTAGCACCTTTGGCGGCGTTGCCATTATGGCCTTTATCGCAGGTATTTGCTTGTGGCTAATGGCCGACAAGCTGGTTGACTGGATGCACGGCGCCGAGGGCCAGCATGATAAAGAGCAACTGCTAGAAGAAGAGTTGGAAATCACTGGTGAGAAGCAGTAACCGTTAATCCCCTCTTCACTAAGGCGCCTAATGGCGCCTTTTTTGTGCATTTTTTTTGATGGCTGAATCTATTTAGAGAACAAATTTAACGAAAAGCTTACAGTTACCTAAAAACGTCCACTTATATTTACATTACCCCTCCTGGTTAATTCCCTGCCTAGGCTTTCTCTTTGGCACTTTTTCTCCGATGATGCCATCAAATGATCAGAGGTTGGCTGTTGCAATTTATAACCATTATTAGTGCGGACTCACCGCAATCACAGCCACCTATTACCTATGCAAGTGGAGTAACAACATGAGCGAAGTAAATAACCCTCTCGGCCTAATGGGCATCGAGTTTACTGAATACGCAACCCCAGATGCGGATTATATGGACACTATCTTTAGCGAGTTTGGCTTCTCAAAGTTGAAGAAGTTTAAAGGTAAAGACATTGTTTATTACAACCAAAACGACATTCACTTCCTTTTAAACAATGAGCGCGGTGGTTTTTCTGCTGAGTTTGCTAAAAGCCATGGCCCTGCCATTTGCTCTATGGGCTGGCGCGTAAAAGATGCGAATAAAGCCTTTGAAGTGGCGGTTGAGCGCGGTGCCAAACCGGCAACCGATGCGACTAATAAAGATATGCCTTACCCTGCTATTTTCGGTATTGGCGACAGCTTAATTTACTTTATTGATAAATTTGGTGATAACGGTTCTATTTACGACACCGATTTTGAAGATTTAGCGCAACCGAATGTGGTTGAAGGCAAGGGCTTCACTCGTATCGACCACCTAACCAACAATGTCTACAAAGGCACCATGGAAACATGGGCTAACTTCTATAAAGATGTGTTTGGTTTTACCGAGGTACGTTATTTCGATATTAAAGGCCAAAAAACCGCACTGCTTTCATATGCATTGAAATCACCTTGCGGCACCTTCTCTATTCCAATCAATGAAGGTAAGGATGACAACAACAACCAAATCGATGAGTACTTAGACGAGTACAATGGTCCGGGCGTGCAGCACTTGGCTTTCTTAACTGATGACCTAGTCGGCTCTTTGGATAAGCTAGATAAGAGCAATATCGCCACCTTGGATATTGTTGAGCATTACTACGACACTATTTTTGACCGGGTGCCTTGGGTCAAAGAGGACCGCGAGAAAATCAAGCAGCATCAAATTTTGGTCGATAGCCAAAAAGAAAACTGCTACTTACTAC
This sequence comes from Pseudoalteromonas sp. CNAT2-18.1, assembly GCF_022347865.1. Classification (NCBI taxonomy): domain Bacteria; kingdom Pseudomonadati; phylum Pseudomonadota; class Gammaproteobacteria; order Alteromonadales; family Pseudoalteromonadaceae; genus Pseudoalteromonas; species Pseudoalteromonas sp. CNAT2-18.1. The sequence goes on from NZ_JAKRFR010000006.1 coordinate 318,287, forward strand.
AAATTTTCACCAAGAACTTATTTGGCCCTATCTTCATTGAAATGATCCAGCGTGTTGATGATGGTGGCTTTGGTGAAGGTAACTTCCAAGCGCTGTTCGAGTCTATCGAACGCGATCAAGAGCGCCGTGGCGTTCTATAATTCCCTTTTTATCTAGCGTTAAAAGCAGGCTCGCCATTTATGGCGGGTACTGCTTTTTCACGTTTCGAGCCCTTGTTTTTTGTGTGAACGGCTCAATAACCAATTTAGAATCAGCAAAAGGAATCTCTTATGCAACTCAATGAAACGCACGATAAGAATTTAACCAGTTGGGTCAGCTCAGCCAACGCCAATACCGATTTCCCTATCCAAAACTTGCCATTTGCCACCTTTCGTCGCAAAGGCAGCAACGAAGTCTTTCGCGGTGGTGTCGCAATTGGCGATCAAGTCCTTGACCTAGCTACAGTTGCACGCCTAGAGCTGTTTGATGAGCAGGCACAGCAGGCTGTTGAAGCCGCAGCAGGAAAAAATCTAAACGCATTTATGGCCATGGGCCAAGCGCATTGGTCAGCATTGCGTCTGGCTTTATCGCGCGCCTTACGCACTGATAGCGAGTTACAAAACCAGCTGCAAGATGCGCTAATCGCACAAAGTGACGTCGAGTATGACCTGCCTTGTCACATCGGCGACTACACTGATTTTTATACCTCGATTTATCACGCTACAGCTGTAGGTAGTTTATTCCGTCCGGATAACCCTTTGCTACCAAACTATAAATGGGTGCCCATTGGCTATCATGGTCGCGCTTCTAGCATTGGCGTAAGTGGACAAAGCTTCCCGCGCCCTAAAGGTCAAACCAAGGCACCTGATGCCGATACGCCATCGTTTGGTCCCTGTAAGCGCTTGGACTATGAATTAGAGCTTGGCATTTATCTTGGTAAAGGCAATGAGCTAGGCGACACTATTGCCTTGGATGACGCTGATGACCATGTGTTTGGTTTTTGTCTTTTCAATGACTGGTCTGCACGTGATTTGCAAGCATGGGAATATCAGCCGCTTGGGCCATTCCTAGCGAAAAACTTTGCTTCTACCGTATCGCCGTGGATTGTTACCAACGAAGCGCTAGCACCTTACCGTCTCGCTTGGACACGTGACGAAAATGACCCTCAACCGCTCGATTACCTTGAATCCAGCAAAAACCGCGAGCTTGGTGCGCTTGATATTCAAATGGATGTCGCTGTTGAAACCGAAAAAATGCGCAGCGAGGGCAAAGCGCCGTACCGCTTATCACAGTCAAGTTTTAAACACTCGTACTGGACCGTGGCACAAATGGTCGCCCACCACACCGTCAACGGCTGTAACTTCCAGCCAGGCGATATGCTAGGTTCAGGTACTCAATCTGGTCCTGAGCACGAAGAGGCGGGCTCACTGTTAGAGCTATCTCGCGGCGGCAAAGAGGCCATTGATCTAGGCAATGGCGAACAACGGAAATTCCTTGAAGATGGTGACACCGTGATCATGCGTGGCTGGTGCGAAAAAGAGGGCTATGCTCGTATCGGTTTTGGCGAATGCCGTGGCACCGTGCTCCCTGCTAAATAACATTCTTTGATATGGCAATACGCCATAAAAAAGTGCGATTTATCCCCTGTTCAGGGTGCGATAAGTCGCACTTTTTTCCGTTCAGTTACAATTTTTTGCTGGCTTTTTAATCTCACCTTGATATCTTAGCTGCGTTTTTGTCAGTAATTTGTCGCTATGAAGTTAACACCATCATACTTAGTTACTAAGTTATTCCCAGCTAAGCAGCTCTTGATCCGTCAACACGGCGAAGTCAAAGTTGTTGAAATGAGCACGACCAAACAGTGCATGTTTGCCCTTGGGGTGTTGACATGCATTGGTGCCTTGGCGAGCTTTGGTGCCTATAACTTCTGGCAACAAACGCAATTACAACACACCAGCGGCGATGTACTGGCCGAAAATGAACAGCTAAAACACGAGTTGCAACAAGCACGGTTGGCGCAAGATGAGTTAATCGTCAAGTTGGGGCATTTAGAGCAGCGCCAACAACTAACACAAAGCGTGCTGGCAACCTTACCGGCTTCATTAATGCCAGAGCAAGGCTTACCCTTTGAGGCCATAGATGTCAGTGACGGCAATATAGATACTCGTGTGGCTCGCCTAACACAAGGCCACGACAACACCTTTACGCTGCTAGACCAAGTGATTGCCAAACGCGAACAGGCACTGTCTGAAGCTATTGCTCGGGCCGGGTTACCACAAACGGTGATGGACGAGCTCCTCGAAAAGAGTGAACAAGCCATTGCTCAAGGTGGACCACTGGAGCTGATCCTTGATGATCAGCAAACCGACACGTCAATGGATGTAGTCGACCGTCTGCTCACACTTAACCAATTAGAAACCATGCTCGCGCAAGTTCCACATGTACTTCCCGCTGCCGACTATTATATCTCCAGCAGTTTTGGCTTGCGTAAGGATCCCATGAATGGCCGCCGTGCTATGCACAAAGGCGTGGATTTAGCAGCTTGGCGCAATACCGAGATTTTTGCACCTGCTGAGGGCACTGTCGTTCGTGCAGGGCGCAATGGCGGGTATGGTCGATTCATCGAAATAGAGCATGCAAATGGCTTTAGCACCCGCTTTGGCCACCTCAATGAAATTAAAGTAAAACGTGGTGACACCGTAACTAAAGGACAAGTCATCGCGCTTATGGGAAGTACCGGTCGTAGCACAGCGACTCACTTACATTATGAAGTGCTGCATAACAACAAACATATTAATCCGGTAAAAATCACCAAGGCATTAACCGATGTTTTCAAAGAACAAAGATACACAGAATAGTAGGCCCGCTTTGAGTAAAAATACAGCTACCCCATCATTGATAGCGGCAGATGTTCGCTTAACAGGCACCCTCTCCAGCCAAGGCGAAGTTCAGCTCGATGGCCGTATTGACGGCGACATTAAGGCTGATACCTTAATTATTGGCAGCCAAGGTCAAGTTGAAGGCAGTGTTGAGGCCACTGATGTGACTATAAAAGGTCGAGTAAGTGGTTCAATTAGTGCCAGTAAAGTGGCGATTGAAAGCTCCGCCCAAGTACAGGGCGATGTCTTTCACGACACCCTAAGCATTGCCGCCGGTGCGACCATGGAAGGACAAATAAAACAGTTAAACAAAAAAGACAGCTTTAGCGTGGTCAGCAACAATGATGTTGCTGACAGCCAAGTGAACGAGTAGTTTTACCCTTTTCGCGCGGTGATATACATGTTTATCGTCGCGCGGAATACAATTTCCCCTCGCGTATTAGTCACCTCGACAGGAACCAGCAAGTCCTCCTTATCTTGCCATTGATGTGGCAGTGGGATGTGCGCCGTTGCTGTCATATCGGTGTCCACCTTGTTTAGATACTCCACCGTCATCCCTTTGGGGATCCAGCGGTGGGTTTTATGTGGCACCGTGGCATCGGTCAACACCCCCGCGACAAGCTCAGCAGCATTACATTGCGCAATCGCATGAATGGTGCCGATATGGTTATGCACAGCACGGCGGTTTTTTACTTGGGCGACGCACTTGCCTGGCTCTAACAGAGTGATAAAAGGCTTTATTGAGCCAAAGTAAGGCGCTTTAAAGCATACGGCTTTGGAGAATAACCAGTGCCCAAATGGCCAGTTGGTCAGTTTTTTATAGGTTTTAAGTAAAGGAGGCATGGACATGATAAGGTTCTCTATCTAACTCATCCTACCAGTAAACCTAGAATCGTCGCGAAAATCAATTCATAACAAACAAATAACACGAAAATGCTGGTATCTAATAGTGTTACTCTTACAATGTTGGCTTGTATTATTAGAGTATTACTGAGTCTGTGCGTCATTCATCTTCCAAGCAAAGTAAAACCCTGCTACTCGTATTGATGCTGCTAGTGGTATTTTGTCCACTCGCTATTGATATTTATTTACCCGCTTTTGTGGTTATGGCCGAGCAAATGGCTGTGTCTCAAGCACAATTACAACAAAGCGTTGCTGTGTTTATGCTCACCGTTGGCTTAGGTCAGCTAGCCGCCGGCCCGCTTGCCGACAAGATAGGCCGACGCCCTGTCGCCATTGGAGGAGCCGTGTTATATGGGGTATCGGCACTGGCCGGGGCCTGGGCACCGAGCTTCGAATGGCTGCTAGTCGCAAGAGCATTTCAAGGCTTGGGGGCATGCGCGACGTTTGTGGCTGCCTTTGCCATTGTGCGCGATGTTTTTGGACCTGCCCGTAGTGGACAAATGCTGACCTATTTAAATGGTATTGTGTGTTTTATCCCAGCACTGGCCCCCATTTTAGGGGCCTGGCTCACCGTACAGTTTTCTTGGCAGAGCAATTTTGTATTTATGGCGCTATGGGCTGTGATTGGTATCACCGCCACCCTTATGCTGTATCGCGAGACACGCCCTGCGGATAGTCACTATCAAGGTCACCTCCTCGACTTACGACGCTTTGTGCCCATTATCCGCTCGCCCATTTTTACTTTTAATGCGGCCATAGCGATGATCACTATGAGTTCCATCTTGATGTTCGTGACCGCAGCCCCAGGGTGGATCATGCAGCACCTAGGCCATGATATTGGCACCTTCACCTTTTGGTTCACCGTTAACGGTGCATTGAGTGTCCTCGCCTGCTTTATCGCTCCTCAATTTATAAAGCGATCGAGCCATAAAGCCTTACTGTGGGGACTATCTTTGCTATTAGTCAGTGCCGGAAGCTTGGTGTTGTTGCGTCACTCTAGCGCTATCGCTGCGTTAATGTTCCCCATGTTTGTATGTGCAATGGGGTATGCACTGATTTTGGGCAGTGCAGCTGGCGCAGCACTCGCGCCTTTTGCCAAACAAGCCGGTACTGCTTCGGCACTTGTTGGCGTTATGCAAATGAGTGGCGCTGGCGTACTCGTGCTTTTAAGTCAGCAATTACAACTAGCAGCCCCCGTTGCCATTGCATTGCACATCGCCGCGTTATTGCCATTTTGGTTAGTGCTATTAAGTAAGCGGGGACGTTTGTTGCACAAATAAGAACCAACCTTTTTCAGGTACTCTAGTGAGAACAGTTACTGTTCTCACTATATTTTTATATTTTTTAGACTCTTAGACTCCTATATATACACAAAGCTTCTGTTCTCCACCTTTTATTATTCCAAAAAAGTTACTAATAACGAGCCTGAAACCTTGCTGTTTTCCCTAAAGCGCGTACTATTGTTAAAGAATGTTAATCTATAGTTAACAACCTCCAACCGCTACATACAGAGGAAACTATGAAAAAAACAATGATTCGCAGCGCAATTGCGCTTGCTATTTTGGGCGGCGCCACGCAGGTATCTGCGGCTGACGACCGTTACATCATCCAAGTCGACAACGATAAAAAAGGCGTCGTTAAAGCGCTCGCTAAAAAGCTTGGTGGTGATGTTAAGGTTGATGGCAATGGCTTTTTTGCTGCTACCTTTACCGGAATGGACTTATCGACAGTTAAAGGTTTGTTGAACAACCCCCACATCAAGTTGATTGAGACTGATAGTCGCCGCTACCCCATGTCTGCTTACAGTGACGATATTGGCGATCCAATGACTCAGCAACTTACCCCGTATGCGGTGTATCAGTCGCAAGCGGATCAAGTCACTTTTAACGCTAACAGTGGCATGAAGGTCTGTGTTATCGATTCGGGTTTAGATAGCTCAAATACCGACTTTAACTGGGGCGCGATTACGGGCGACAATGACTCAGGCACAGGTAACTGGTTTGAGCATGGCGGCCCTCACGGTACGCATGTTGCTGGTACCATTGGTGCTGCTGATAATAACCAAGGTGTTGTAGGCATGGCACCGGGCGTGGATATGCACATCATTAAAGTATTTAATGAAAGCGGCTGGGGTTATTCTTCTGATCTGGCGCATGCTGCCAACTTATGTGCGCAAGCGGGTGCCAATATCATTAACATGAGTTTAGGCGGTGGTGGCAGCAATAGCACTGAAGAAAATGCCTTTGCTAATTTCGCTGCCAATGGTGGCTTATCCGTTGCGGCCGCAGGTAACGATGGTAATAACGTGCGCTCATACCCTGCAGGATATACCTCGGTCATGATGATTGGTGCCAATGATGCCGATAATAACATTGCCGATTTCTCCCAGTATCCGAGCTGTACCTCAGGACGTGGTAAGAAAGCCACTGACGACGAGCGTATCTGTGTTGAAGTTACCGCAGGCGGTGTTGATACGCTCTCAACTTACCCTGCAGGGATGGCTGCATTTGCTTCGGCGACCGCTGATGGCGCCGCGTTTGAAGTATCAGCAATGGAAAACACCGGTGCAACCAGTGGCGATTTATACTTCATGGGCACCGCTGAAGCAGTTGACAGCAACGCATCCGGTAAAGTGTGCTTAATCGATAGAGGCAATATCTCGTTCCACGATAAAGTCGCTAACTGTGAAAACTCCGGCGGCCTTGGCGCTATTATTGTCAATAATGAATCAGGCATGCTTTACGGCACGCTTGGGGATACTAACAGCACCACTATTCCCGCAGTAGGCGCAGCGTTAGAACAGCGCACCACACTGATGGCAGCAACGAACGCAAGCATTAATATTAGCGCCAGTGACTACGGTTACATGAGCGGTACATCCATGGCCACACCTGCTGTGGCAGGCCTTGCGGCCTTAGTTTGGTCAAATCATGCCAGCTGTAGTGGTGAAGAAATTCGTAACGCCTTTAAAGCGACGGCACAAGACCAAGGCGCTGCCGGTAAAGATGTATACTTCGGTTACGGCATCGTCAAAGCGGCCGCCGCTGATCAGTACCTATTAGCGAATGGTTGTGGCGGCAGTGGCAGCGGCGGCGGAGATACCGGCGGTGAGCCTGAGGCCGACATTAGCCTTAGCGCCTCTGGTTATAAATCTCGCGGTGCAGCCTTTGTTGATTTGAGCTACAGCGGTGCGGCTACCTCAAATGTTGACATCTACCGTGATGGTAACTTGATCACGACCACCGCAAACACCAACAGCTACACCGATAGCCTAGGTAAAGTACGTGGTAGCTTCGGTTATCAAGTCTGTGAGCAAGGTTCAACAGTGTGCTCAGCAACCATCACTGTTAATTTCTAAATTACTGCCTTTGACAAGCATTCAAAGCGGGCTCTATGCCCGCTTTATTCTTCATAGCTAAGCTGATAGATTTACCGCTTTAGCTTTAAGCACACCATCATGCTCAACCCTGAACTATTACTTTCATTTCTTGGTGCCAGTTTCCTTATTGCCGTAGGTCCAGGCCCCTCTAATGCATTTCTAATGGCGCAAACCTTTGCCAACGGTCGCCAGGCAGGGATTCAATGTGCTATAGGCTTCGCACTCGGTGGTGTTATTCATACCCTTTTTGCAGTTATTGGCTTATCTGCATTACTGAAAGCATCAGCGACAGCCTATACAGCCGTGCAGTATTTAGGGGCATGTTATTTAGCCTATTTAGGGATCATGACGCTGTGGCAAAGCTGGCAAGCAACGGCCATAGAGCAAGAGGATAAACCGCATGTCAGTGTCAAAAAGCAAAGCCCACTTTTTCAAGCAATGATGACGGAAGTGCTAAACCCCAAAGTAGCTCTGTTTTTCATTGCCTTTATTCCGCAGTTTGTTGACCCTTCATTGGCCACTTCGACCACTGCTCAACTGGCTATCTTTGGACTACTTTATCCCGTACTGGCGCTGCCTATTGACTGCACCTATATTTATTTCGGCGATAAAATTGCCCAGTACTTTAAGACTCACCCGAGTGCACAGTGCTGGATAGACCGCCTGACTGGCTTTATTTTCATTGCATTAGCTATCAACCTGCTGTTATAAAATGATAAATACGATTTATTGAGGCCCAGCAGTGAAACAAAAACAACAGCCCCTTCCGCCAATTAAAACCATTGCTTTAGTGGCTCACGATGGCAAAAAGCAAGCATTGGTAGATTGGTGTCAGCGTCATAAAAGCGTACTCGAAGTGCATAATCTTTACGGCACAGGAACCACGGGGCTGCGCATAGAAAAAGAAACGGGGTTAGGTGTTACTAAATTGCTAAGTGGGCCTATGGGTGGCGATCAGCAGCTCGGAGCAAAAATCGCTGAGCATCACATCCATATGCTCATATTTTTTTGGGATCCGCTTTCATCTCAGCCCCATGATCCCGATGTTAAAGCGCTACTGCGCTTAGCTGCGGTTTGGAATATCCCCGTGGCTTGTAATGAAGCCACAGCCGATATGTTGCTAGCAAGCACTTACATGCAAAGCATTATGCCACGTAGCTTACCAGATTATGACAATTACCTCGCTGACAGAAGCCTCGACAACGAGTAAATCACTGCCCACGACGCTGATAGAGCGCATTAATTAAGCGGTTTTCTTTGTCTCAAATAGCTGGCAAAACGTGGCACGCCATTTTTTGTATAGCCATGGTATTTAAACGTTATAGTACTGCCGATAGCGGGAGGATTTGCCCGCTCGGCGTCACTAAACCCAGTGCCAATTTTGAACTGCTTACCGCGCTTATCAACGACTATCAGAGCACCAAGCATACCTTGATATTTACCCCGTCCCTGCTGATAACCAATGACTTTAGCTTCGCTATCCATGTAAGGTTTCAGTTTTAAAACATTATCACTGCGCCCGGGATTAAAACGCGCATCACGACGGTGCAATATCACCCCTTCCGCGCCTTGGCTAACTAACTCATTAAACCACTGCGATAATTGTGCACGGGTGTTAAAGCGATGTTGTTTAATCGCCTCTAAGTTATTGCAGTCGCAGTGAGCTATCGCATGTGTATAGTCACTGTAGCGCTTGAAAAAAGGTTTATCGCTCGGTGCATCAAACACCATAAAGCGAATGTCCTGCCAATGCTGGGCATTGGGTTGATTGTCTAATACGGTGTTACTGACATGATTGAAGCGCCCTCGTCCCGCCCAGAGCTCACCATCAAGGCGCATCGATGGCCAGTTTGCGGTAAAATTAGCGGGTGTATTGATAAGTAAACCACCACGACTGCGCAACTCGCCGTTAATCCAAGTCGCACGGATCCCGTCGTACTTTTCCGACGCAAGGTAGCGCTCTACTTGGTGTTTATCAGTGAGCTGTTTCGCCAACTCCAACGGCGGTGTCGTCGCCCACAATACGGGGCTGGCTAAAAGAATTAATGTGAAGAGTAAGCGCATGACCATATCCTTATGCTGTTCGCTTACTCTTTAGTGTAGTGGCTATTTACGGATTTGTAGCAACTGTTGATATAAATCCGCCAGGTTAGCAAAGCGCCCATCCGCGTGGCTAAAATCTTGGGTAATAGTGTGTGTATTGGGCACCACAGCAACGCGCAGACCAGCACTTTTGGCCGACATAGAGCCGGTATGGGTGTCTTCAATGGCGAGGCTTTGCTGCGCATTCGCACCTAATAAGGACAGGCCTAAAAGGTAGGGCTGCGGCGCGGGTTTTGGCTCACTAACATCGTCCTTGGTGACCACACAGGCAAAGTACTCTGCCAATTCGTAACCGTGCAATATTGGCATCACCTCATCACGCGTACTGCCGGTCACAAGCCCTATCTTGAAGCCATCCTCACGACAATGTTGCAAGATTTCCAGCGCATAGGGCATTAGCCGTGGTAAAGAAGTGGCGGCTACTTTGGCAAACTGGTCATTTTTTTGCTGCGCCAATGCCTCTGCACTAATCGCCAAATTATGCTGTGTGACCACCTCTTTCGCGGATGCCAAGGTTGGACGACCGCTGTAACGCTGGCAGAACTCCACCTCATCATAGGCAATACCATAAGGTGCTAAGATGTTATTCCAACACTGAAAGTGCAGCGATTCGGAATCAACCAAAGTGCCGTCGAAATCAAATAATACGGTGGTGATCATGTGGGTACTCTCTCATGTTCATGTTACCGCCCCGACCGCTATGAAATGTATCAGCAAGGGCGAGTAAAATGGGCCGCTAGATGCTTATTGCTGTACTCCTGCAGGCGGCTCTGCTGAAGCCGGCTCGCCACTTTCTATTTCTACCAGTTCATAGCCTCTGGCTTGACGAACGACTTTCAAAGCCGGTTTCGCAAAGGCACTTTTTAAGCGCTCAGCATCCGCTTTTAGCTCTTCTATGTCGTGTCCGAAGGGCGCAGCGCCGGTCTCTGACCAATTGGTCACTTTACCATTGCTGGTATATTCCACTTCATGAATCTGATAAAGCGGCTCTTTTCCGGCTTCCTCAGCCAAAATAACGCGGTAGTTCCAAAATCCAGACATAGTTACTCTCTCTATAAACACTCCCCTTAGGGCTTAGCGCAAACTTTACCAGCTCAAGCTCCCAATATAAACGAAAAAACCCGCCAATTGGCGGGTTTCAATAAAGCTAAAAATGATTCTCGCTTAGAAGAAACTCACTTTAAATTCAGCACCGATGTAGCGCTCTTCATTCACCATTGCGGTGTTATTGTTGAAGTCGATAGCACCGATAGCTTGCTGCTCATCAAACATGTTGCGTACGAAAGCTGATACTTCATACTCGTTATCACCCTGGTACCAAGTATAACCAGCACGTAGGCCTACTTCCGTTAGCGGTTTGCCTTCAAACTCAACAGACTCGTATAGGAAGTAATTGATTTCACTACGGTAAGAAACATCGGCGTAAGTGAAGAAATCACCCTCGCCCATAGGTCTCATATAGCTAAGCGTTAGGTTTGAGATCCACTCAGGCGCATGCGGTAGGCTGTTACCGTCAAGAATTGCCTGGCCACTGTTGTTAACAGGATTGGTAACGATACACTGTGCACAGACATCAACTGCTAGGGTATCATCTTTCAGTTCAGTGTTGTTGTAACTGAGGTTAAAGGTCGCATTAAGGTTGTCGGTTAACACCCACTGGGTATCAACTTCGAAGCCATAACCGGTGGTTTCATCAGCATTCACTAAACGGTTAAAGTTAGCACCACCACCAACCGCAGTAAGCTGCTGGTCGTCCATGGTGTAATAGAATACCGCCGCATTGACACGACCACGGCCATCTAGAATATCCGACTTAATACCGGTTTCGAAAGAGGTTACGGTTTCAGACTCTGCAATCGTCACTTCGTTACCAAATAAGATACGACCTTGGATACTTGGAGCGCGGAAGCTATTTGCTACCCGAGCGTACCAATTGATGTCATCGCTCACTTTGTAATTGGTTGAGATATCCCAGCTCACGTGGTCATCACTTGGGTTCTCAGTAAGGAACAATGCACCGCCGCCGACAGGGCTTTGGGTACGATTTGCTGAGAATTCTTTCTCATCGTCTGAGTAACGCAGACCCACAGTGACTTTCAAATCATCAGTCAAAGTGTAATCCGCTGAGCCGAATACCGCCCATGCTTTGGTATCCTGCTGTTGAATCACGTAGCCATTCAATATACCAGGCTGCGCACCATAGGTGTCATAGCTAAAGTTTTCAATGGTTAATGCTTCATCAAAGTAGAAAACACCCACTTGGTAATTGAAGTCACCGGCAAAGTTACTCGATAGACGAAGCTCTTGTGTGTATTGGTCTTGATCTGGGATGCCATCGGCACTTTCAGATGGGAATGGAATAACACCCGGGCCCATGTCCGGTAAGAACGCAGCACCGTAACCACCGTCAATGTCGGCGCGCGAATAAATTTCTGCGCTTTCCCATGCAGAAATAGAAGTCAGGGTGTAAAAATCATTAACGTCCCACTCAAGCTTAAGGCTCGCACCTTGCGACTCAACCTGTTGCGTCGCACGCGATGCTGCATCGTGGTAAACCACGTCATGCTCGAAGTTGTCGACTAAATCGTTACTACCGGCTTTAATAGCATTGGCGCGAAAGGCGATAGGCGTACCATCAAGGTCGCGTACGTGGTAGTTGAATAAACCCGTGAAGTCGTCGCCTTCGTACAAGAATTGTACACGCGCTGCTTTTTCACTGTAGCCGCCAAGTACATCTTCTTGTTCAAAACCTGGCGCGCGGTTATCAATGTAGTCGTCTTTTTCTTGCCATAGCAAAGAGACACGCGTTGACAGGCGATCGGTTAACCCACCACCGACAGCGCCTTCAAAATCTACGGCACCACGGCTACCGTATGAGACTGAGCCATAGCCTTCAAATTCTTGACTCGGTTTAACCGTATCGAACTTCACCAAACCTGCTGGGGTGTTACGGCCAAACAATGTACCTTGTGGACCGCGAAGTACTTCAACGCGGGCAACGTCAAATACCGGGAAGCCTTTTAAAATGGCGTTTTCTTGAACAACTTCATCAACAACAAGCGAAACCGGTTGTGAGGCATTCAAATCGAAGTCTGTGTTACCTAGACCACGAACATAAAAGCGTGGAAATGAACGACCAAACGAAGATTCAATAGATAGACTTGGGATTTTCGCATTCATAAAACGAATGTCCATGCCCGCAGAGCTATAGGCTTCTAAGCCATCACCTTGCAGTGCAGATACCGCAACAGGCACTTCCTGAGCGTTTTCTACACGCTTACGTGCGGTAATTTGAATAACTTCGAGAGAATTGTCTTTTGCTGCAGGACCTTGTTGTTCAGCAGCGATTGAAGAGAATGAAGAGCCGGCAGCGGCTGAGAACAACGCTGCGTTAATTAATGTTGCAAGCGTGGTACGTTTCATTGCTTTCATGTTGGTTTTAGCCTTTTGTACACTCTTTTGTTCAACGGTAGATATGTAGCGCCGTTTCACCTGGCACAATGTTCAATTTTGCGCGCATCCTCGAGCGCGGACCTTAAATTTGAGAGTGTAAGAGCAAAAATAAGGCTGAACATTACGGGCGAGAATTATAGCACTGAAATCTGAAATTAGTTCAGTAAAAATTCATTAATTTGCAACATTTATCTACTTTTAGATACAGGTTTGATTTTTTTAACCGATTTCAGATGCAAATAAGGACATTTGTCCTTTTAAGTGCGAATTCACCCTTGCGTACCTAGACACATTTGCTATATCTCGCTCTGCCTGCATTATAGTTTTGCAAAACTCAGTGGTTCAGGCGCAGCTAATGCGATCCCTAGTCGGTTCAAGCACTCGATAATTTGTAGGTTTAACGATTCAACTATGTGCAGATAATAGTCAAAGTCTGTGGTTTGTGCATAACTTAACACATCTATTTTTATGCCTCTGGGCACAAACCCGCTGAGTCGTACTCGACACGGTTGGTCGGCAATATCTTGGTGCCGCTCAAGTATCTCACGGATCTGCTCTAACAACTGCGCTAACACCTGATGTTGAGTTGAGCGCTCAAGCACAATATCGGGCCTATAGGCTATGCGCTCACGCTCAGATATATTCTCAATTTCCATATCGACAAACTTGGCATTTGCTATGTGTATAACGCTGCGTTCCAAAGTGCGCATTCTCGTCGCACGCAGGCCTATCTCCTCAACAACACCAAAATAGCGACCAACACGACATACCTGACCAACTTTGACCGGCGCAGAAGCATACAAGGTAATCGCACCGATAATGTTTTCTACCGACTTTTGTGCTGCTAAGGCCAGCGCCAAGCCCCCAATTCCAAGCCCGGCAATCAGTGTTGTGGCACTAAAACCTAAATTCTCAAACCAGACTAATAAGGCAATAAGAGTCAGCAGAATCTTCACGACATTCCCTGCAGGGCGCAGTAAAAATTCGGCCTGAGTATTGTTGTTGCGTTGCAAGCGTAACGTTAGGCGCAAACGAATAACATCAACGACTTTAAGCAAAAACCACGTCCACGCCAGAATTAACAAAGTTGCGCCTTCGAATATAGCCCGGGTGGCCAGGGTGGAATTAGCTTCCGAGGAGAAAGTGCGGGCCAACACAATCCCCAGTAAAAAACATAATGGCCCGGTTACTAACGCTTTTGCTGGCTGGCTCACGTCGGCTTTAGCACGCAATAGCAAATACAGAAAAATGCGCGTACTTAGATAAGCAATCAGTAAAAATGCGAGCAGGTTCAGGCTGTAATAAACCCATTGCCACAACTCAACCCCTAAAAATGCTCCATGAGGTAGGTGGCGATACAGCCACTCACCCGCTTGAGAATAACCAAACTCTTGGCGTAAAAATGGCACTTGGTTTACGGTCGCATTGGACACTTTCCATATGTAGTTACCCGGGGTGTCACCGGGCACACGCTGCAATAAAATTTGCACCGCTCCTCGTGAGGTGTCTATCTCTCCCACTAGGTCGCGATAACTAGGCACAGGCTCATTACGACTGCCTGCGGGGTGATTACTCAGCGCTTGCGTATCTACCCATAAAGTGCGATTAAGCACCAAAAAGAGGGTGTGTGCGAGCTCAGCATGATTCATCGCCTGAGCTTGCAGCGATAAATTGCGAAAATCCAAATAGTGCGCCGCACGCTCAAAGTCTCGTTGGTGGGCCGCATGCAAATATCCCTGCATAGCACTACGCGGCGTTTGTCGATTAAACTCATCTATTATTGGGTGCTCGTTAGTAGCAACCTCATTGCCTGGTAACGTAGACTGCTCGGCGTGCTCACTGTTATCCTTTGCCTGTTGTTGCTCATTGTTTAAAATTTCTTTCACCGTAACTTTGGCTTCAAGCGAGTAAGGTAAAACAAGGGCAAGGGCCAAAAGCCCACATTTGAAACTACGCCAAGGGTTCATCACATCATCCATCTGTTTTCGCACTCTATAAAGCATAGCCATAAGCGCCAAACTTGCGCACGTGGGTCGATATAAATTGCCTTCAAAGCAAGCACTTGCTAGATTTACTAAGCAATTGGCACTATCAATTTAACCACTTAGCCTGTTTGCAGGCTGCATCGATAAGTAGCACGGGCGCAATCTTTTGAACTGTGTTGTTATCGCGAGGAGGGATGATGAGTATCGCAAAGTCACTACCCGGACAATGGCCCATTTTCATACTGCAAGGCTTAGTAGCAATCATATTTGCGGCCATCGCTTGGTTATCACCGCAATTAACTATCAACGTGTTAATTTTTATTTTTGCGGCCTTCTTTTTACTTGATGGCGGCTCAAGAGTTTGGCTGGCGTTAAAACAAAAAGGCCAGAACGGCTATTGGTTTGTCACCTTAATAGCCGGTCTTTTGGGGATTGTTGCGGCTATTATCACCTTGATCATGCCCCAACTAACGGCCTACGTGATGCTCTACCTTATCGCCTTTTGGGCAGTCGCTATCGGTGTTACAGAAATCGTTGCGGCGGTGAAATTAGCTAAACATTTACAGGGCACCACGCTTATATTAATCAGTGGTATATTGTCGGTGTTATTTGGTGGCTACCTTATTTTCAACCCCGGACAAGGTATTATTGCCATGCTTTGGCTAGTCGCTCTGTATGCCTTTGTGTTTGGCCTTATTTTATGTTGGCTAGGGGTTAAGTTACGTACCCTCGAGAAGCAATTCGACTAGCTCACGCTAGTCGAATTTGAGTTATTAGTGCAAGGCTGCACGAAATGGTAAAGAGGCGCAAATTTGTGCCTCGCGCTCAATCACTTGGGCTAACCGCGCATCGACTTCAGCCTTGTCGAAATACTCATAAGCAAGCTCAACAAATAAGTTTTTATGTTTTTCTTCTGATTTTGCAATCGCGACATAAAATTCTTTGTCTTTACCAGGTGGCAACGCTTCAGCTATTAGCGCGAAGCGCTCATGGCCTCGAGCTTCAATCACAGCCGCGACCAGCAGCCGGTCCATCATAAACACGTCTTTACCATGGCGAAACATGCCTCGCAGCTGATTCACATAAGGGTCTTTTTTATCATCCCCTAGGTTCACATCGCGCTCGCTTAGCAACTTAACCACTTGTTTAAAGTGAATCATCTCTTCGAGTGCTAAATCAGTCATCGCTTTAACGAGCTTGCGTTTATCTGGGTAGTGAGACAGCATCGACAACGCCATGCCCGAGGCTTTCTTCTCAGCGCCAGCATGGTCTTGTAAAAATGTGTCAAAATCGGCCAGTACAGCGTCAGTCCATTGTGCTGGCGTGTGGTATTTGAGTTCGAACATGGTCAACATGATGGGTATATAAACAATGGCTGGCATTCTATACCAAATTTGCACGCACTCATACCGCTTCACCCCTAAGCCACGCCTCAAGGTTATCGACCTTGCCGTTGCGCGTGGAGGGTACTTTCAGGGGGTGCTTTAAGTCGCGCCAAGCCATCACCTTATTATGCTGGTTAAGGTGCGCAAATTGCTTGCTCGTGCTATTGGCTCCAACAAACTGGCAAAATTGCTGAAAACTATGGGGCTCACTGATATCAATTGTCAGTAAACGGTGCGCTTGCTGAGCAAAATACGTCGATACCTGTTGCTGATGCCGCTTATAGCAATATTCAAGGTGCTTACCATCAGTTAGGCTTTGTTCATTCAAAGGCGAAAATACACGATGGTAACTTGCTTTAAGAAGCGGACTAAACCCCCCTGTATCGCTCAATAAATTGGTACTCATTCGCGGCAATAAGCGTTGGACAGACTCCAGCCAACGCTCTGGTTGCCGCTGCAAGAGCACAAATTTTGCTTCAGGGAAGCGCTCAGCCAGCTCCGGGTAGTGGCTAAAGCAGGGTGTGTCGGCAACGAGCTCCGCACGCTCAAAACACGCTTTAGTATAAGCTGTGTGGGCGGTGCGAAGACCTAAATCGAGTGCAGCAGCACACACGCTGGTGGTGCCGCTGCGCGGTAAACCTATCACAAATATTTTCGACATGGCCATAGTATGGGTTGTTAAACATTGCTATGGCCGTTATTGTACTCACTGCGTTGCGTGGCTGCGAGTATTCGCTGGTTTACATGCACTGAGTTGGTCGATACACATCTGGATATCGGCAGTAATACTCGCTAAAGCGCCTTTGAGTGCTGGGTCGCGAGCTTCACTGACTGCTTTTTTTATTTTCGCCAATAACTTCTTCTCGAACTCAATGAGATCGATTATCATTGACTGCTCAGGCCTGTTAGAAAAATGACTCTTAGCTTGCGCGTACCAAGCGATCGCTGTACCCAGCCAAGTATTTTCTATACTGCTGTGATCGGGATTTTCATCCACATCGTAGACAGATAACTGGGCTTGTTCCCGTATTTTTGCCATATTGATAAAGACATGCCTGACGTTGTAGTCACCGACCTGTTCGGCTGCCTGCTTATAAAACGTCGCCGCATCTCGGTTCAGCTTAAGAATATCTTTGGCAATTTTTTTATCACGTTTTGCTTGTGTTTGGTCAAGGTTAACCATATCTAAACTCCTATGGTCGCTGATGTACCAAGTTCACCTGCAATTCATATACCATTATTTATTTTATTATAAATCAGAAGGTTAGAAGGACCTCCTCGCTGAACCCGAGTAACATCTACCCGCTGACTTGTTATTTTTACAACTCTTTCAAGGAGAGTGATGTATGCACCAGGTTAAAATGTTTGTACAACTCAGCGATCCCGAGCTGGTCTCGAAGCTGGCTAAATTAGAAGTATTAAAAAAGTTTCAGCTGGTCTACGCAAACGAGTTTGAGCCGTGGGAAGCGCAAGTTGCCCAGTCGGGGTGTGATATTGCATTGGTGGAACTCGAAGAATTCAATGAACAAGGATACAACACCCTAAATGACACCGACGCGTTATCGCACGTTGAGTTTCTATTTTTAAGTAAAGGTAAGCCAAATCCATATCTTGATAAGTTGATGCGCGATGGTGCCGGGTTCCACTGCCGTGCCCCGTATGATTTGGAACTGATTAGCGAAACTCTGCAAGACAGCTACGAACTGTTTGGTGAAGCCAGCCAATCAAGTAAAGCTGTTGAGTCCAGCGACCTTGACCAATTTGGTTTATTAGTCGGCTCTTCTAAGTCTATGCACAAGTTGTATCGCACTATTCGTAAGGTCGCACGCACTGATGCCAACGTGATGATTATTGGCGAAAGTGGTGTAGGTAAAGAGCTCGTTGCCAATACCGTTCATATTGCTGGCGATAAGCCACAAGCACCTTTCGTTGCGATAAACTGTGGTGCGCTTTCCCCAGAGCTTATAGATAGTGAGTTATTTGGTCATGTGAAAGGCGCATTTACAGGTGCACACCGCGATCACCAAGGGGTCTTCGACCAAGCTAAAGGCGGTACGCTGTTTTTAGACGAAGTAACAGAGATGCCATTAGAGCAACAAGTTAAGTTACTGCGCGTGCTCGAAAGCGGAGAGTATCGCGCCGTAGGCAGTCAACAAGTGAAACATGCTGATGTGCGTATTGTTTGTGCAACCAACCGTAACCCGCAACAAGCCATTGATGATGGCATTTTCCGTGAGGATTTATACTTCCGCTTAGCGCACTTCCCTATCCGAGTGCCACCACTGCGCGATCGAGGCAATGACATCACCGGCCTCGCTGAGCACTTCCTTGCCTACCGTAATGCCCAAGAATTGAGCCACAAACGTATCGCTACCGATGCACTTAGCCGCATTGCTGCTTATAACTGGCCAGGCAACGTACGGGAGCTAAAACACACCATTGAACGAGCGATGATCTTGGCCGATGACGTAATCAAAGCCGAACATCTTTCATTGGGTGAATCAGTAAGCAAAAGCGACAGCAACAGCGTCGATATTCCTACTGGCGTTTCCTTGGAAGAGTTGGAAAAAGCGGCAATTTTGAAAAACTTGGAAGAGAACGCCGGCAACAAAACGGACACCGCTGAACAATTAGGTGTTAGTGTGAAAACACTCTATAACAAACTAGAAAAGTACTCTCAGGACTAATCAGTTTGCGGGGCTTGCTATGAACAAGCCCCGACATTCTAGCCATCATATCGGTTACGGCTTTTACCCTGCTCTCGGCCATCAAATAAATCACGTAAATCAAAGGCAAAGGCCTTTAATTTCTCTTTCATCGTTCGCTTAATACTGACTTCCACACTCCCGAGAATAATACGCCCATGGATAATAATGCGCGGTCGCTGTTTATCTTCGTATCGCGGCCCAAGTGAGACCCGCTTATTAACCAGTGACCCCATGATATTGGTGGTCTGAGTTTGCACATCTACACTCTCTGGCACCACAATTTCATCACTGCCCAAAATACAATTAACGTAAATGTGTACTTCAGGGTGAGAAAAGATAGCGTTGGTAAAGTCTAATTCAATGCTTCCCAAATAATTGTTTAGATGAATCTCTTTAGGGACAACCCATTCACCGCTGCGTTGGTCCGAGCTTAATATGGCGGTAATTTTCTCACCATTAACCTGCTCGCTACTTTGCGTGAAAGGAGTGCGCATACGTGCCGCCTTCTCGCTGTTGTAGCGTGGGTCGCTGTGCAGCGGCAGATCAGCAACCAATGTTGCTAGTTGCTCTTGGCAGCTGCAGTCATACGCTTGATCAAGGCGACGTTCAAACGCCTGCGCTGAAATTTCACCATGACTGTAATTTAAAATTAGCTGATCGATGATCTCTTCTTTTACTTGCGCTAACGGCCTGTCCTTTAAAGGAACACTCATGTTCACACTCCTGTTGTCGTTTTGCTTACCTAAGCAAAATCAGCGCCAAATATTAATTCCTTTAGTTTCAGTCAGATGGAGATTAAGCCAGTTCACCGCATTCGCCAAAACCACCATATTTACGCTTAATTAACGATATTTTAATTATCTTTACTGAGTAACTCCCCATGGCGCGGGTTGCGACGCCAAGTAGGTGAACTAAACTTCAAGTGTCTCCCCAACATCCCGAGTGCCATGTTACATCTACCAACATTGATAGTGGTATCGACTTTACTAAACGCCTTTATTGGCGTCTTTTTGTTGTTGGTGTTTTACCAACGTGCACAACGAAGCTTTTTGTATTGGGGATTATCTTGTCTGGTATTTAGTTTAGCTGAAATAAGCGCGACTCTGCGTGTGTTTATCGACTTACCGGTACTGACCCATTACAGCGCCCAACTATTGATGATAACAGCGCCATTGCTGGTGCTAAGAGGTATACTCTGGTACAGCTCTTCAAAACACCATAACCCGTTGTTTATCTATTTTATTCTGGGTTTCAGTGCGTTGTTACTGGCGTTGTTGCACCACCAACCACTGTGGGGGCAGATTTACACTTCTATGGCTATTGCCACACTATTCTTTGCCGCTGCAGCGGCTATTAGAACAACAACCAAAGGCAATATATATGCCGCCACTTTGCTTGTTCTCGTCACCTTGCATGCGCTGGTAATGTTGGTTCAAACGGGCCTGTTGCTTACCAATTTGTTGCACTGGGAGCAATCATTACCACCTTGGACCAAACAGTTAGTTCTTGCTGTTCACTTACTACTGACCACGTGCACGGCACTAGTGTTTCCGATGCTTTTTTTCATACGCTCAGAAGCTAAACTCACTAACTTAGCTAATTTCGACCCACTCACAAACTTGTACAATCGTCGTGCGTTTTTCTATGAAGGCGAAAAACGACTCGCGCAGTGTATTGCTAAGCAGCAGCCGCTTGCAGTCATGATGATAGATTTGGATTACTTTAAGAAGGTCAATGATCAGTTTGGTCACGATGGCGGAGACGCTGCGTTGCAATGGGTGAGTCAGCGCATTCGCGAGCAACTCAGAGAAGATGATTTAGCTGCGCGTATTGGCGGAGAGGAATTCGCAGTGATTTTAGCCAATACCCATCAACGCACGGCGCTCAAAGTGGGCGATCGCTTACGTAAGGCCATTGCCGAGGGCTCATTTTATTGGCACCATCAGCGCCTGCCGCTGAGCATTAGCATCGGCGTCACTTGCCGAGAAAGTGGCCATTTTGATATTAAAAAGATGCTGATTGAAGCGGATAAAGGCCTTTACGAGGCAAAAAGCCGTGGCCGTAACTGCTTGGTTGAAACCCATCATAGCGACACCACCACGGCTTCTACTGGCTAACACAAACCGACATACAAGGGTTTGAGTAATAATAACTTTTAAGAGACAATAACGCTTTTACACGGAGATCAGTAAATGCGTCACACCCTTGTCATTGCTTTGGTGGCCTTATTCACCCTGAGTGCCTGCAAAACCACAGTGCCAGTGCGAGACTTTCCTTATAATGCCATTCCTATGGCTCAGAGCCAAAACCACAGTGATAAGGATATTGAAAAAGCCATTATCAAAGCATGCCTGCAGCTCGGCTGGCAGTGTGCAGCTAAAAGCGAAGGGGTCGTTGCTGCGGTGCTCAATATTCGCACTCATCAATTGACGGTTGATATTAATTATACCCCGAGCCAGTTTTCGGTAGAGTATGTTGACTCTGTCAATTTGAGATACGATGGCAAGAAAATCCATCGCCAGTATGTCAATTGGGTCAATAATTTAATACGCCATATTCAGGCTGAATTAGTAGTCTAACGCAACGGGGTATTGCCTCACTTTGAATGTGAGCGGTACTCCACCTTGCCGTCTTTATGTAAATTAAACAACCACACCTGTTCGCCATGATAATACACAAATTCGTAGCCTGGGTATGGGCTTTGCTGTAACCGGCTGGCAAAGGTATTGATATCCGCTGGCGCAATTTTAAAGCGTCCCGTCGCCCGTTTTCTATCGGCATGGGTGTTAACTTGAAATGCCTTGGCCGATAACGGCAATACCTCAGGTAGCTCCCCCTGCTCAAATAGTTGTGCTCTGTGTGCATCTGCATAACTTGCGTAATAGCGGGTTTGTGGTTCGCTACACGCCGCAAGTGATAACGTCAGTAACAACCCTGTTAGTAATCGCACTGTTTGCCCCTTTGCTCTATTCGAGCTTATAACCTAGCGACTGATCACTGACCCTAGGCTTAACTTTAGTGCTGCAACTAAGGAGGGAGCTAAAATTGCAGCTGAGCGATATTAGCGCCGCAATAAAAGCAATGACGGCGACGAGGGCTCACCTTGTGGCCACAGTCTTTGCAGTGACTCGACGATGCGACTTTACCGTCGAGTTTGCCATCACGTAGGTCGATTTCCTCTATCTTTCGTAAAATATCGCTGCGGCTGACTCCCATATCTTGCAACAACTCCAATGCCGCTAAATTCATTAAATATAGGGAGTCGATTTTTTCTTCCAGTGCCTGCAAATGCGCACTATTACCTTGCGAACGGTGTTTGTTTTGGTCGTTCGTGACGTCATTTTTACGGATACGAAGGTCTTGAAAGGCTTGGTGTAAATATTGGCTCATAGCTATCGTCCATGGGTTATCAAAGAAGCCATAGTAACGCAAATGGCACCGATGTTGGCAAGCGCTTCACTCACCCTATTGCAGTTGACCGCAGACAACGAAGGCCGCTAATCTAAAGGCACATAATAACAACAAGGATACGCTCGTGAACCACACCCGGCTTACGATATCAACACTGCTCTTGTGTATGGCCTTCAGCGCCAATGCGCAAAAGACCGAAACAGTGTCGCACCTTCAACAACAACTTCATAGTGAACAGAGCTCTGCCACTAAGCTTACCCAACACTATTTAACACGTATTGACGCGCTAAATGATAACTATCGTGCGGTGATGGCCATTAACAATAACGCCCTACACGATGCGCAGCGCCTTGATAACTTGGCTCGTGAAGGTCAATGGCAAGGACCACTTCATGGTATGGCGGTACTGGTGAAAGACAATATAGCCGTTGCTAACATGGCCACTACAGCTGGGGCCTTGGCCTTAGCACAGAATGTCAGCAGCGCTGATGCCCAGGTCATTTCTCAGTTACGCAGCGCCGGAGCCATTATCCTCGGTAAAGCCAATCTTAGCGAGTGGGCGAACTTTCGCTCCAACAGCTCTTCATCTGGTTGGAGTACCCTAGGTGGACAAACGGCTAATGCCGTTGATGCAACCCGTAGCCCATGCGGCTCCAGTTCTGGCTCAGCCGTGGCGGTAAAACTGGGCTTCGCGCCCCTCGCGTTAGCCACTGAAACCGACGGCTCGATTGTCTGCCCTGCTGCGGCAAATGGTGTTTATGCGCTCAAACCTAGCTATGGTCAAGTCTCCCGCGTGGGTGTGGTGCCGTTAGCTGAAAGTCAGGATACCGTTGGAGTAATGGCTAATTCGCTAGCGGATGTGTTATTAGCGACTCAGGTCATCGCCGCACCCGACACCCAAGACCCAAATCACCACGCCTTTCGCACCATCAATTACACAGAGGTAAAGCCTAGTAAGGCAAAGGAA
The DNA here is from genome assembly GCF_022347865.1 of Pseudoalteromonas sp. CNAT2-18.1. Classification (NCBI taxonomy): domain Bacteria; kingdom Pseudomonadati; phylum Pseudomonadota; class Gammaproteobacteria; order Alteromonadales; family Pseudoalteromonadaceae; genus Pseudoalteromonas; species Pseudoalteromonas sp. CNAT2-18.1. The sequence continues at coordinate 341,439 of NZ_JAKRFR010000006.1, forward strand.
TTAACACTTGGCTATGTTGATTACAGCCACTTTACCGCCGAGACCCAGGCTGTGTTTAAAAAGCAGCTCAAGCAATTAGAGCGCCATGGCATTAAACTTATCGAACTGCCTCAAGCTGATCTGGGTAGTATGTACCGCCAAGAGTTCCAAGTGTTATTGTATGAATTCAAACGCGATGTGAACGCCTATCTGGCCGCCACGCCAGCGCAGGTAAAGGTGAAAACGCTAAGCCAGCTGATCGCCTTTAATGAACAGCACCAAGATCGCACCATGCCCTACTTCGGTCAAGAGCTGTTACATCAAGCAAATGCCATCGATTTACAAGCCCAACGCGAAGATTACTTGGAGGCATCACAGCAGTATCGCCTCACTGCGCGTAATGCACTAGAACATTGGTTCACAGCAAATCAGCTCGATGCCATTATCAGCCCCACCAACTCTCCGGCATGGAAGATTGATAAAATTAATGGCGATCATTATCTCGGTGGCGCCAGCACGCTCGCTGCCGTGGCAGGTACGCTCCACATTACTCTGCCTTTAGCTGATGTTCAGGGTCTGCCTGTAGGGTTTTCTGTTATGGCGAATGTCGGCGGCGATGAACAAGCCATTGCAGCGGCCAAAACCATTGATTCACTGCTTGAGCACACTAGCCTTTAAGCGCGTTTGCTGCCCACCACAATAAAAGCACCGCAATAGAGAGGCCAGCAATGGCCTTTGTTTTGTGTTTTCTGATCACTCGCTCGGCATGATTACCAGCAAAATATACCACCGCCGCCAAGCCAAAATAGCGAATTGAGCGCGCTATTGCACTGGCTAAAACGAACATTAATAGGGAGTACTTGGTCGCTCCCGCAGCCAGCATCGCTATTTGGAAAGGAATAGGTGCAATACCTAACGTGAGCACAAACCAGAATCCTTGTGCTTGCATCTGTTGTTTGACTTGTTCAAATTGCTCAGGGCTAGAGAACGTATCAATGACCCACTGACCGACCAGGTCAAACAAAAAATAACCGATGGCATAACCAAATAAGGCACCGACTATACAGCCCAAAGTAGCCATAAGCGCGATTAACCATAGTTTATCTCGTCGTGCTTGCATCAATGGCACCATCACCGCTTCTAAAGGAATAGGCACAATGGTCGACTCTAAAAAAGAAGCGAAAGTGATGCCTTTGAGCATATGCTTCGAGTCTACGAGTTTTTGGGTCTTATGCTTTAACGTTTTTGAAATTGCCATCCAATGTGCCTTGTATAAAATTCAAAAGTTTAGTGTGTACTAATGACTCTGTTATTGTTCGCTCAGCAAAGAAGCTTTATAAGCTTATATTTACTACACTTAATGCAGTCTTATAGGCTTTTAGTCACGTATAAGACTGTTAAATGTCATAATAAAAACAGTGTATCAGCAGTCACTTTAACCGTTTCTGTATGGGAACCAGCGCCTATGAAGTTAAGTAACTTAATGAGCACGCCAGTGGTTACTTGTTCACCCGATGACACCCTGCGCGTTGTCAATGATATTTTCAAACGCACGCAATTTCACCATGTGCTGGTGGTAGAGCAATCGTTATTAGTTGGGGTCGTCTCTGATCGCGATATTTTTAAGGCATTAAGCCCGAATGTTGGTAAAGCCTCGGCATCCAAAGCCGACTTAGCCACTCTCAATAAACGCGTTAGCCAAATTATGACTCATTCCCCTGTTTGCTTACCAGTACATGCGCAACTTATTGATGTGGTGAAGTTATTTAACGAACATATTATTACCTGTGTGCCTATCGTTAATGAACAGCGCCAACCGGTGGGGATTGTGACTTGGCGCGATATTATGCGTCTGTTACTCGAGCGTTATCAAAGCAAGGCCGGTAAATAAGCAGACACTAAAGTAACGACAAAATCTGTTCACGCTCTTTCTTGGGCATGTTACTCACCACCAAAGTGTAGGAATTATCTATCATTCTTTGGATTTCGCCCGCTGGAATGGAGCCATCCAGTATCACCGTATTCCATAGCTTTTTATTCATATGATAACCAGGGATGACCGCAGTAAAAATATCGCGCAGAGCCTGGGCTTCATCAGGATCACACTTTAAATTTACGCGCCAGTGGCGATTGTCTTTATCTTCTTTCCCCATTTTTCTAAGCGCTAGGGTGGCAAACATTTTATCTTTTACCTTGTAGACGTCGACCCCAGGGCCAAAGGGCTGCGCCACTGAGCTCAATGGCTTAGTGAGCAAATAATCATGTACGCCTTGACTGTCCATATAAACTCCTTTTAAGGCTAAGCAAACTAGGACGAGCACTCGCCCAAGTAAGGCCTAATCTAATCATTTAATCTAATACCCCACAAGTATATTGAAAAAGTACGTCATATCCGCAACTTACTCATACTCGCCGTTAATCGCATTGCAGTTGCCAGCATTAACCCGCCCACCTAGGATGACATTTTCTGGTTAAAAAAAGTACTTACTTATGAATGCGCTAACCCCTTTGATACTCACAGCTGCGCTGCTTGGCGGCGCATCGTTGCCCGCCCAGGCCGACAACAAGACCTTTAGCTCCGAGGATATTTTTGCCCTCGAGTACGCCAGCGACCCGCAAATTAGCCCCGATGGCAAGCACATTGTGTATGTCCGTCGTGGCTACGACATTATGAAAGATAATAATAAGCAAAGCCTATGGCTCTATAGCCTGAGCACTGATGAGCATACTCCGCTGTTTGCAGATCAATATAGCTACGCTCAGCCACGCTGGTCTCCCGATGGCACACGCATCGCCTTTACCAGTAACCGCAGTGGCTCTGTGCAAGTGCATATGCACTGGCTGGCGCAAGATAAAACGGCGTTATTATCACAATTGCCAAAACCAGTGCGCGACCTCACGTGGTCTCCTGACGGCACACAGCTGGCCTTTACCATGACGGTGCCACAAGGCCCTTCCGATTTTGTAAAATCAGTGAAGTTACCGAAAAAACCCAAAGGCGCCGACTGGTCTGAACCGGTTACGGTTATTGACAAAGCGCGCTACCAAGCCGATGGCCAAGGCTTTTTAACGCCCAGCTTTCGTCATGTGTTTGTGCTTCCAGCCGAGGGCGGCGCACCACGGCAATTAACACAAGGCGATTATCAACATTATGGGCCATTGGCTTGGAGCCCAGATGCGACACAAGTTGTGTATGCCTCGGATCAGCACCCTGATTGGGAGTATCGCACCACTGAGCTTGACCTGTATGGCGTGGATATTGGCACCTATAGCACGACACAGCTCACCGATTTGCCCGGCCGTGAGACCCACCCCCAATTCAGTCATGATGCTCAGCAGCTAGCCTTTCTATCCCGAGGTAACGCCGCTGTTCCTTACGTCAATACCGAGCTGAGCTTGTTAAGCCTCAAGTCCGGGGCCGTCAAGTCACTGACATCAGCACTGGATCGCGCTGTCGGCCATTATCAATGGGCGGGCAAAGGGGATTTTGTCATTCAGTACGACGATCGCGGCCAACGTAAGCTTGCCACCCTAACCCGCGCAGGAAACATCACTGAACGCGTCAGCTCAGTCGCAGGCACATCCATAGGTCGCCCTTATGTCAGTGGTGAATTTTCCATGGCAAACAATGGTGCCCTCGCTTTTACTCAGGGCAGTGCTGAGCGCCCCGCTGATTTAGGGTATTTTCACCGCAACAAGCAGCGCACGCTAACAGCGCTCAATGAGGACCTGCTCGGCCATAAAACCTTAGGGCAAGTGCATGAGTTAACGGTGGAATCGCAGTTTGATGGGGAACCTATTCATGGCTGGTATATCACCCCTCCTGATTTTGATACGACCAAGCAATACCCACTGTTGGTGGAAATTCATGGCGGCCCACACCTAGCCTATGGCCCCAGCTTTAGCGCCGAATTACAGCGCTATGCGGCCGCTGGCTATGTGGTGGTCTATATGAATTATCGCGGCTCCACCAGCTACGGCAAAGACTTTGCCTTGTTACTTGATGGTAAGTATTCCTCAAAGGAAGATTTTGCCGATCATAATTCCGCCGTTGACGCATTAATCGCTAAAGGCTTTATTGATAAAAACAACCTCTTTATCGCTGGTGGCTCTGCCGGCGGCATTGCTGCTGCCTACGCCATTGGTTTAAGCGACCGTTTTAATGCTGCGGCAATCACCAAGCCGGTGATTAATTGGGTCAGTAAAGTGCTTACCGCCGACAGTTATTTAGGGCAAATTCGCAACCAATTTCCGGGCATGCCGTGGGACAACCTCAGCCACTACTGGCAACGCTCACCGCTGTCGTTAGTGGGCAACGTCACCACACCGGCGATGATCATGACAGGAGAGCAGGACCGCCGCACGCCCATATCGGAGTCCGAGCAGTTCTATCAAGCGTTAAAACTGCAAAAAGTAGATACCGTACTGATCCGTGTACCCGGCTCTGCCCACGGTATTGCTGGGCGCCCCTCGCGGATGATTGCCAAAATAGAGCATACATTAGCCTGGTTCGAGCGCTACAGGAAATAACCTCAACATCAGCGGGGCATTCACTGCCCCGCCTAGGTTTATGGTTGCTCTTTCGACGCTTTGGTGTGCGCCAAGACAAAGAGACTATCCCAGTATTGCTGCCACTGCGCTAACGCAATCCCGTAACGATATTGATGGCCAAACAATACGCTAGTAGACGGCGCATTTTGCACAAAGCGTTGCATTGCTGCGCGGTCAATAAAGAGTGCTTGATGTGTTTGTAGTTCATGCTGTTGCGCAACTTGACGTTCAAATTGCTGTGGCTGGGCCATAATCTTTTTACTTGCCATCGTCACATAGTCGCGATACTCGCCACTGGCGGCGCTAATATGCACTGAGTGCACACTATCGCCAAAGTGTTGCTTCAGCACAGTGCCTAAGTTTGCATAGTGATGCTCAATAAAACCGCCATAATTTAAGTGGATATAGTGACCCCAGATAATCACTTTTTTATCCGCCAATTCACTGCTCAGTAACCACTTCACGTTGTCGGCCATCGCCAAGTCGTGCTCGTCATGACGTCGCTGCCCTGCCATCGACTGCGCCACGAGCACTAAACCATGGAGTAACCGGGCGACATACTTTGGTCCTTGGTATCCTTGCTGGTCGCTGACAGCCGTGTTTAAAGCGTGCTGGAGCCGATAGGAGGTAGCAACATAGGCTTGTTGCTGCTTTGCATTAATTTGCTGTGGTTGGCGCTTCAGCACCGCTGCGTTGGTGCGTTTAAACGCAGCCCAGTCGACCTCTTTGGCAACACTTGGGATGAAACGCTGGCTTTGCTGGATGATAAATTCGCTTACCTGCGCCTTAGAATATTCACCACTGAGACGACCATCAAAGCCAGCCAGCTGCAAAGGCCGCTCACTGTCTCGCTGTGCGTCAATGTACCGCATGAGCGCTTGCACTGGCGCACTTGCGGCGTACATATAAAAGATATTGCCCGGTGCTTGAGCAGTGATAGCTTGACCGGGCTGTTGCCAGATTTGCGCAACATCAAATAGACCGCTTTCCAGTATCAACGCATCAAAGCCTTGATGCTGGTGTAAATAACGCACCAAACAGGTCTTGAGTGCAAAATTCTGTTGCTCGCCATGGGTCAGTTCATCCAGCATAACAATACGTGCATCGCCAATCGCCTCACCAAAGCGCGCAAAATTAGCCTGTTCACAGTGGTTATCGAGGTTTATTTTCTCTATTGTTGTGGCGCTTAATGCTGCTGCATAAAGGCTCAACAATAACGTCACTAGCCACTTCATAGACGCGCTCCTTTTTCGCCGACTAACATCCGTATTAATGTCCCATCTCGGTCAATAAAGTGGTGTTTTAACGCTGCCAATGCATGGATAGCCAGTGTAAAGCACAGCGCCCAAGCACAGTATATGTGCACCGCTAATCCCCAGTCGCTAAGCGCTGCTGAGTGAGCTACGACTTGCTGCTGAGCATCTATGTTTTGCGCCAACAACGGCCAATCGAATAAAGCAATGCCATAGCCACCAAAGCCGCTGTAAGCAGCGCCCGACACCACCATTATTACCAGCAGCACCAACAACAACCAATGAAAGCCATGCACCGCTTTCGCGCCCTTACCTTTAACCGTGCTCTGCCAGGGTTTGAACCAGCGCAGCACCAATCGGGGTAGCAGCAATAATGCCACCACCACAGCAACGGATTTGTGTAAGTGATATAGGCCATAGTCGGCGACATAGGTCATGTAATATCCCAGGGTCAGCAACCCCAAAATAAGCGCCGCCATCAGCCAATGTAGTAGTCGGTTTACACCTGCATAAGTCATTAAGTACCTCCTCTTTTTTCTTCAAAGGTACTTATTAACGCATTGATTTAAATAACTTTGTGATGAAACAACTGAGTTTGTGACGAAATGCCTGGCTGTGTGCTTTGAGTTAATACTTGCTTCAGCGCTGGTTTAAAAGTTTTGCTCACTGGTACCCAATGATCCTCACCCACTAACACCTGCGCTTTGCCATTTTCCAATGGCTTAAGCTCACGTACATGGTGTAGGTTAATCAGGTAACTGCGATGGACGCGTATCATTGGCGCCGCGCCTAGCTGCTCACTCAGTTGTTTAATGGTGGTGCGCACCAAGTAACGGCTATCAGCATCGACAACCTCAACATAATTACCTGCAGCGCGCACATACTGAATATCACTGATAGCGAGCGCTTTTTCCATGCCCCGATGCTGCACTGTGAGACATGCAGGAGCGATATCGGCCCCGTTAACTGAGTCGCGTGCTTTCACCTTGGTTACCAAGCTCAGGTAAATGGCTCCCATCACCAAAAGCACTGCAAAGGTGTACTTTGGTAGTAAATTAATGACCGCGCCAGCCCAATTAGGACCATAAAAATCGAAATCGAGCGACACTCGGATATAACTTAGCAACAGCACACTCACCACAGCACAGCTCAACAACAGCGGTTTATACACTCGCTGAGAACGTGTTAGCGCATATATTGCTGCCATAGATAGCCCCCATAAAGCGCCCCACTCTTTTACCCAAAATAACTGTGAGTCGATAAAGTCCCAGCGTGCACCACCAACATAGTGGCGCCAAAACAAGCAATAGAAATTAAATATAAAAAGCGAGGCTACCCATAAGACGCCCAGTTTCAGCGTTGGGTGGCTAAGCTGTTGCCAGCGCTGCAGCCAAGTCATGGTGTCAATCCATTGTCCGAATAGATTGGCAAAAATAACAAATCTAACGCGATAAACAAAGCCATGCAGCACAGACCAAGGTCGCATACAGCTTGCTCGAAAAAGAGCCTACATTTTGTAGGGTCTCTCACATGTAATACGAGGAAAGTAATTATGGCGGGCGAATATCAGCGCATTTACCAGCAGTTTCAAAGCGACCCAGTGAAATTTTGGATGCACCAGAGCCAGCGCATCGATTGGCATACGCCACCCACTGAGGCTTACCATCAAGACTCACAGGGGCTTTATCATTGGTTTGCCGATGCCAAACTCAATACCAGTTACTTGGCATTAGATAGTCACGTTAACCAAGGTTATGGTGAGCGCGCAGCGCTGATTTATGACTCACCCGTCACCGCCACGCAACAAAAATACAGCTACCGCGAACTGCGCGATGAAGTGGCTCACTTTGCTGGAGTCATGCGTGAATTAGGCGTCGGCAAAGGTGACCGAGTGGTGATTTACATGCCGATGATCCCGCAAGCAGTGATAGCGATGCTCGCCTGTGCACGCTTGGGCGCCATTCACTCGGTGGTATTCGGCGGCTTTGCGGCGCATGAATTAGCGGTGCGCATTGATGATGCCACACCCAAGCTGGTGCTCGGTGCCTCTTGCGGCATTGAAGTAGAGCGTGTCATCGCTTACAAACCACTCATTGACGAAGCCCTAGCCAAGGCACATCATAAGGTGCAGCACTGTATTATTTACCAGCGCCCACAATGCCCTGCTGAATTGAGCCCCATGCGTGATGTTGACTGGCATCAAGCAATGCAAACAGCCACTGCCGTTGACGCTGTTCCCGTAGCCGGAGATCACCCCTTATATATTCTCTACACCTCGGGGACAACCGGCACTCCAAAAGGGGTCGTGCGCGAGCATGGCGGCCATGCCCTGGCAATGCATTACAGTATGGAAGTGGTTTACGCCATGAAACCGGCGGAGGTGTTTTGGGCTGCATCGGACATCGGCTGGGTGGTCGGCCATTCCTATATTGTATACGCGCCGTTGATCTACGGCTGTACAACGGTTTTGTACGAGGGCAAGCCAGTGCGAACCCCTAATGCCAGTGCCTTTTGGCGTGTGGTTGAAGAACATCACGTAAATGCGCTGTTTAGCGCGCCAACCGCTTTTCGCGCGATAAAAAAAGAAGACCCTAATGGCGCAGGGTTTAAGCGCCATAACACGCAAAGTTTACAGCGGCTCTTTTTAGCTGGAGAGCGCCTCGATCCGCCCACTTATGAGTGGCTAACCGAAACCACCCAGTTACCCGTATTAGATCACTGGTGGCAAACCGAAACCGGCTGGGCTATTGCCTGTAACCCTATAGGTATTGAACCTTTACCAATCAAAGCAGGCAGTGCCAGTGTGCCCACCCCCGGTTTCGATGTGCATATACTTGATGTTGATGGCACCCCCTGCGCTGCAGGTGAAAGTGGTGCGGTTGCCATTAAGTTACCACTGCCTCCGGGGTGTTTACCGACCATTTGGCAAAACAATGAGCGCTTCAAAGCCGGTTACTTAAGTACCTACCCAGGCTATTATCTCTGTGGTGATGGCGGCTACATCGATGAGCAAGGCTACGTGTTTATCATGGGCCGTATCGACGATGTGATTAATGTCGCCGGACATCGATTATCCACAGGCGAAATGGAGGAAATCGTTGCTGCCCACCCCGCTGTTGCCGAATGTGCGGTGTTTGGTATAAGTGATGCTTTAAAAGGCCAGCTGCCGATGGCAATGGTGGTGCTAAAAGACAGTTATTCCGGCACTTGGGCTGATATTCGCGCCGAGCTTATCAGCAGCGTGCGCACACAAATCGGCGCCATTGCCTGTTTAAAAGAAGTGCTGTGTGTTGAGCGTTTACCGAAAACTCGCTCGGGCAAGATACTGCGTAAAAACCTCCGTCAACTGGTTGATGGCGAAGCGCTGCAAATTCCCTCTACCATTGATGATGCCAGTATTTTCACCCAGATAGCACAACAATTACGCAGTGCCTAAAGACCCGGTGCCCACGGTAGTGGGCCCTCACTAAGCATCCTGTTGCTCGCTCATAAAGTCAGCCATACGCTGTTGCAGCTGCTCTGGACTGAGATCCTCTTGATGGGTAGCAATGGTCCAAATATGGCCAAAGGGATCTTCCAAGGTTCCTGCTCTGTCGCCATAAAATTGATCGTGTACAGGACGCAGCTCTTTTGCACCTGCGTCAATAGCACGAGCGAACGTGGTATCAACATCCTCCACATACAACATCATACTCACGGGAGTACCACCGAGTTGGTGAGGACTAACAAAATGTTCATCGGGGCAAGCATCGGCCACCATCAAGTATGAATCACCTATTTTAAGCTCACCGTGAGCAATGCCGCCATCAGGCAACGGCATTTGCATTACGATTTCTGCGGCAAATACGTGTTGATAAAACGCCATCGCTTTCGCTGCACCATCAATAATTAAATAGGCAGTAAGCGAGTGAAACCCTTTGGGCTTGGCAGACACACTCATATGACCTCCGGTTATGTTAATCGCTCAGCTTTAGCTTAGTTGATGAGCCTATACAAACACAGACTACAACCAAGTTAAAACAATTTAAGGTACAAATGTTATGCGCTGTAATTGTTATTTAAATGTTAACTAACTACATTAAATTTAGATGTTGAACCCATTATGGGGAGACCATCTATCGTGTTCTTTTACACCCACTGTTCTTTTATGGCCAACACCATTATTGGGTGCCTAAGGTAAAACAGGCCTGCTTTAAAAGGATTCTTTGTAGCAAGGAGATTATTGATGAAAACACCTGCCGCACTTGCGCTGCTAAGTAGCTCGCTGCTGACATTTAGCAGTGCCAACTCTGTTGCCGCCAGTTCCGACGACTTTAATGACCAACACTGCCAAGCGCCACAGAGTTGGCAAAGCTTTAAAAGTATCACTATGCCTGATGGCAATGACTTTAGCTCGTCTTCAAACTGCGAGTTCCACGCCTGGTCATGGCAGATGTTTATGTGGCTAATGCAAGAAGATCCACATAATACTGGACAACCACGCTTCCTAGGGTTTGAGACTCCTTATGATTTACTGGGTGTAGAAAACCGTGAAAGTTTACTGCCAAGAATGGCAAAGTCGAGCGATGCCAAAGCACTTGATGAGTATCTGCAAGCAGGCACTGAGGGATTACTCGTCGACAGACAAGGCAAACCTGTTTACTACTCTCAATACTTAAACCCTGAATTTGTCGATTTTGTCAGCGAGCATGATCTGACTAACTATAAAAGTGTACAGAAGATTGATCCATCTCTGAGCTTCGATATTAATGTTGCTGAGTTTAAAGCTTCTTGGAAAATCGTTGATGCGACCATCGCTAACAGTGGCCAGTATTTTGTTACCCGCCAACCGGTTTATAAGTTGGTAAATAAGGGTGGTCAAATAGTGGTGGATATAACGCAACAAAGCAACGAGTACTTGGCTCTGGTAGGGTTTCATATTGCAGGCGTGGTCAAAGGGCACCCGGAGATGATCTGGGCCACTTTCGAGCATAAAGACAACGCTCCCAATGTGTGCTCTAAGCCACAGAACAGTTATGACGATCCCTGCCCAGTAGTACAAAACATCGACCCCAATCAGATTGTCTCAGAGCGGGACTGGACGTTTTACAGTGCCAATACTAAGTACAAAGAGTGTAATTTAAACTACAGTGTTTCGGGCCGGCTCACACTTGACGAAAAAAGCCAAACACTTAGCCCTAGTACCCAAGTTTGTCGCCGTTATGCCTGGGGTAATGACGCCACCCAAGCCACCTTCAAAGCGCCAACTAATATTCGAGTAGTACAACAACTGAACCACAGTGTCGATGATTTACTGGCTTCCAAGGACTTTGCCCTGCCGCAAGATCGCCAATGGTTAAAAAATTATTTTGAGGTCTCGGCTATTTGGTTTGCTCAGGCAAATGCTCTTAAACCCGGACAAACACTGGCTACTAACGTCGATGACAAGGGACAGCAATTACTTATTGGCGGTTTACATTTATCAAACGCAACCATAGAGACCTTTACGCAAACACAAAGCACTATGGATAATTGTTTCCGCTGTCATAATAGTTCACAACGCTTTCCCCCGAATGGTTCACATAAACTGTCGCCATTAAAGCCCACCAACCTCAATATCAGCCATGCCTTTATGAATATGTATTTCTGGGATCAGGAAATGAAGCAGTACGTGAAGGAAAACCTAGCCAAAAAGGGAGAGAAATAACATGAGTACTAATACTATTTTTCGCGTTCACCCAGCCATCAACTTTGCTCGCGTTGGCAACAGTGAAGAGTTTTATATCGCTCCGGAGACAGCCGCCGGTGAGCTATTGGACAAATCATCGGGACTATTTGGTGGTTTACCTATTAAATGGGGAAGCGAAGCGACCCCTATCACTGCCGATGACTTTCGCGACCAGCAACAACGGGTAAAACGTCAAGCCGCACGCTTTCGTATCTACGCGTACGATGAACCACAAAGTAGCTACCCAAGTAATGACAAAGGCCGGGAAATAACCCTTGGCGATACCATCAATGGCAAGACCGTCAGCGATATTATTTGGCAAGTGCATGTAGCCAATAAAAAGAACAATAACTTTACAATTGCCGATAGTGAAGGCAATGAAGAGGGCATAAATAGCTACACTCATGGACAAACTCCGCCGTTGCGTAACCCCACTTATGGTCTTGACCCAAACATGCCAGAGCGCCTATTACAATTAGTCATAGACCCTGGCCCTCGTTGCATTCGTGCCAGTGATAGCAATACGGTGGTGCATTTTGATGCTCACACTACTGCCTCTTATATTGATCAACAGGGGCAAATTCAGCAACAGCCAAACTACCCCACTAGTTTCCCGAGCGATCATTTTGACAATCTCAATCCCAGTTCCGGTGACATTACCACCCTAGGTGAGCTGCGAGTCGAGTCTAATACTGGGCGTTTAGTCGTTACTGGGGGGTACGGTAATGCTTTTGCTTTTAAAAAAGGTAACTATGGCGCAGGTGCGCATATGAGTGAAGCGCAAAAGCGAAAGGTTGAGCTCAATGGCGCGATTGATAATGATGGGTGGTTCGATGACGTTGCCGATGGCCCAGTGCATGCAACGATTGTGTTCGATGATGGCTCAACAGCTCAAGTTGTCGCCGGTTGGTTTGTATCGACCGATCCCGCCTATGCTCCGCAAACGCGAAACATTGTCTCAACGTGGGATGATATTTTTAATACCTGGGTGGAGCATCTCAACCTTATTCCTGACCTCTATAGCGAAGGCCAGTATAACAGCAACTACAAAGCCTCTTTTAATGGCGATGTTTTACCTATATTGCATGGTGCGTTTTTACAACGCTGGAATACCAATCTACCGAATAAGGGAATACAAGGGCACAACTTTATCGCTAAAATTAAACCTTCCGACAACCCTAAAGAGTTCATCAAAGACTTCGATGGCTTGATACGCAACCCTAACTTGCCTGCTGATGATAGCGAACGCACGAAAATGCCATTGTCGCTGGGCGATGCAACGAAGAGCTTTTTATCGTTATCTACCACCCAGTACTTCCTTATGAAACAGTGGTACGAAGGTCACAGTGAAGAACAAGCACCCAACCTAGGTGAGGGTGAAAAGCTTGATAAAGTAGTTCTAGAAAACTGCTTGGGAGGACGCTATTCGCCAGGCATTGAGCTGACCTTCATTGTGCGTGATACACACCTTTATAAAGTAGACAATAGCAATGGTGTAGCCACGATTCCCGCCACACAAGGACCATTTAGGATAAACGAGCAGCCATTGGATTATAGCCATGCGAGTAAAGCACAGCCGTTCCTAAGTTTTGGCTATATACCCAATAACAGTGCCAAAGTAACCCCCGGAGATTTAAGTAAGTTTATGGCACAACCTTGGCATACCGATTACAACAGTTGTGCCGTGCATGAGCCTGATCCCGTGCCCCCTGCAAGTAACACCTTGTATTGGTCCTGGCCTGCCCAACGCCCGGTTCAAGTGCACCCAGCCAATTTGTGTACATTTAACGAACAACAAGGCACTTGGAACCTTGGCGGACAACTCTTTAGTATTCGCGGTGATGCTGATGGTGAGGATAACTTAACCTACTCAGATTACCCGCAAAATGTAGGCCGGTACCGTCAGTACCTCGATTACTTGGCTAATTGGCATAAAACCGGATTTATTATTCAAGGTCACCAAGTAAGTGCTCCTAAAGGTGATAACTATGGTAGCGACAAGTTCGTTGAAGTAGAGAGCTTGTATCAGTCGAATGGGCAGTTGGTACAGCCTTGGCCAACTTCAGTGATCCCAGAGCCAACTAGTAAATAACGCTTGATAGCCGGTTCTTTTGGGACCGGCTAAGGATTAACTATGACTGACGATGTCTTGATCATTGGTGCTGGGCCTGCTGGGATTGCCACTGCAATCGCAATCAAAAACCAGGCACCACATTTGACTGTTACACTCGTTGATGCCGCAACCAGTGCCAAAGCAAAGCTTGGTGAAACTATTCCTCCAGCTGCTAACGAGGTGCTTAGGCGATTACTTGGCGAGCATTCAGAGGAGCTTTTATCTAAGCACCTCATTTGTCCAGGGTCGATTTCGCGATGGCATAATGAACAAGTTGGCTTTAATGACTTTTTCTTTGCCCTGACAGGCCAAGGATATCATTTAGATCGACAGCTTTTTGAACATGACCTAAGTACTTATGCTTGCCAACTGGGTGTGACATTATTACGTGGTGCAAAAGTTAACGCTGTCGCTGCAAGTACCACTGGCTTTCGCTTGTCTGTACACTTAGGGAGTGACAAGAAAATATACCATGCCCGCTTTGTGGTGGATGCGAGCGCTCAGCAGCGCCGCCTGACCCGTACTTTAGAAGTTGCAGAAAACACCTTCGATGAAGTGCTCTATCTCAGTGCGCTTGTCTCAGTTGAGCAATCGCCTTCATGCAGTGAGCGTACTGTGGTTGAGGCACAGCCTTATGGATGGTGGTATGGCGCAGCCTTACCTGGTAAGCAATTGATGCTAATGTTATGTACCGACCGCGATAATGTTGCTCAATATGGTCTTGATAACAGTTACGAATTTTTATGTCGGGCCTGCGAAAACGGGTTATTTCAGTATGGGTTTAACCACTTACGTAATTACAGCGCTAATGAGATACATATAACAAAGCGGCGCGTAAGCTCAGGTATTCTTAGTAAGGTTATTGGTAACAACTGGCTGGCAGTAGGCGATAGCGCAAGTAACTACGATCCCATCTCCTCTGCCGGTATTACCAAAGCGCTCATACATGGTGAACTCGCAGGTAAAGCCATTGCTGAGTGTTTCCAATATGGCAGTGAAGAGGCTTTACTAGCTTATGAGCAGCGTGTTTTTGCCGATTTTAATCAATATATAGCGCTTCATGCACAGCATTACGGTTGCAATCAACGCTTTGCTGACGCCTCATTTTGGCAAGCACGACGCGCCGTAACACAGGCTTAGTAACGCTTAGGTTATATAAACTTACCCATTATTAAGTGGGTTTGCTGGGCTCTGCCCTGTTAGCGCTATGAAGAGTGCAGCTAAGTAGAGCGATGAGCGCGGTAATACCGGCAAGCACTGCGTACCCACAAAATAAAGTAAATACACCCACATAGTTAGCAGCGATACTCGCAACTAAAGCAGGCAACACCGCCCCCAAATACGAGACCATGTAAACACTTGCCAGCATCCCTGCGCGATGTTCTCGGCTAATATCTGCCATCAACACAGACATTCCCGCGCTACTGGCAACCCCTTGCGCAATCCCCACACTCAAGCTCGCAGCCAAAAAGACTTCGAGCCAACCGAAATAGAGCGCACAGGCAATAACCATAAGGGTCGTTACTAAAATCAACATCGCCACCCCAATCGCGCGCTGGGCAACGAACCTGCCCGCGAGCGCCCCACCCAAGGGGGTGAGCACCATCACTGAGGAAAAGGCCAACGCACTGATAAGGGCATTATCACTGCCCAGCGCAGTGGCGACAATTTCCGGCCCAAACGCTTGGTAGAACCCACCAATAGACCAAGTAGCCACCACCACAGCTGACAAAGTGGCAAACGGCCTCAATGCTGCTTTGGGCATGTAGAAATCAGGCTTTAGTGCTGAGCACACATTGCCTTTACGCTGCACCGTTTCCTCGCATTGCAGCAGTAGTCCAAGTAGCATCACCGCCACAGTGGCTATCAAGGTGTAAATGAGTAATTTTGGCGCAGGAGCATAGTTCACGAGTAAGGCACTGCTCACAGCTCCCAAAGGGATACCGATCATGGGTGCACAACTGGTGATCAATGCCACCCATGATTTACGTCTATAGCTTCCCAAATCGGTGACATAGGCGCCTACGGAGCTTGCAGCCACACCGCACGCAAATCCCTGCAACGCGCGCGCAAAGAGCAGCGCAAGCGAGTTTTGCATGGCAATCATGGTGACACAAGAGAGCAAGACACACAGTAACGCCGCCCCGGCCATAGGTTTGCGACCGAGATGGTTTGATAACCTTCCAAATACCAATAAAGCCAGTGCAGCGGCAATAAAGTAGGCTAGTGAAACCCAACCTAAGTCGCTGTGCGAAAGGCCATCTTGCGCACGATATACATTAAAGAGTGAAATTGGCGCGCCGGCGCAAGCAAACACCAAAATTTGTATACTCGCGGCGACAAAAAATGCCTGTTGCTTCGCTATCATTGCTTATTGCGCTCGAATACACACAGTATCACCATCAGCTGCCAATAGTGCACTGAGATCCCCTGTTAACGCGCCTAGCTTCACCAACCCTTTGGCGTAGGCGGTGTGGCGATAAAAAATCGCCAAGTTCCCCCAAGGAGCGTAGTAAGCGATATCTCCAGGCTCACCTGCACAACCCGCTGCGGCTTCGGATAAGCTCAACTCCTTCGGTAAATTGGCAATTTTCTCCGCTTGAGCAAAGTCACTGAGCGACACCTGCAAAGGCAATAGGGCATAGAAATCTCGTGCGGCAGGGGTATCCAGCAGGGTGCCAGTCAATGCTGTCTCGCCTATAGTTAAACTAATATGCATAAGCCCCCGCACCTAAGGCTGATACTGCTTATCGGTCACGGCCTCCATCCAAGTCACGACACTGCCTTGGTGCGACTCTTGAATAGCCATATGTGTCATTGCCGTGCGCGCAGTCGCACCATGCCAATGTTTCACATTCGCAGGGATGTGGACGACATCACCAGGCTCAATCACTAAACGCCGACCCTGCCACTGCTGTACCCAACCCTGACCCGAGGTAACAATTAACGTTTGCCCTCGTGGATGACTATGCCAATGTGTGCGACTGCTGGGCTCGAACGTCACATTCGCACCGCCGGCACGGGTCTGTGGTTGCGGCTGAAATAGGGGTTCCACGCGCACCGCGCCGCTAAAGTATTGCTCAAGCCCCTGCAGAGGTAACTGGCTACCGTTAACTTGTACGCTGATTTGCGCCTCAGGAGCGCTTTGTGCCATGGCCTGAGTCGCCATTGTCAGGCCAATAATTAACATCAACGTCGGAATAATCGCTTTCATAGGTCATCTCCTCAGATTAAGTAGGTGTAATCAACAGCTGTGATTTGCGCTGTCGATTGCATCTATTTTTTCTGAGTTCAGCCTATCTCGGTAGTATATTATTCCGCTTTACTTGCCTATAACTCTGAGTGTACAGAACAATTTCTAGGCAAGCTTTATTCTGTGCATTACACTCACAGTTACCCACCCCATCGCCGTAGACAAGACTATGAACACAGAGCAAAACCGTATCAGTGCCATCAGCAATGAGTTGGCTGCAATGATCGAACGCCACAATCAGGGCCAAGCGATGCAAGAAACAGCGATTGAGGGGTTGGCATTTTATCGCCAAACAGAGCCCGCCGATTCGTGTTCATTGTGTGTGGTTGAACCAAGCATTGCTCTGGTGGTGCAAGGTGCAAAAAGCATGACCCTAGGGGACCAAGAGTTTCGTTACGACCCTTACCACTTTCTCATTACATCACTGGATTTACCCGCAAGAATGCAAGTGTTGGAGGCGAACGACCAAGCACCGTATCTAGGCCTTGTTCTTAAGTTTGATTTGGCGGTGATGAGTGAGCTAATCGTTCAAGCGCCACTGCAAAAAGCCCCCCCCAGCGAACATGACAAGGGCATGGTACTGGGGACTATGACCACGACCTTACTCGGTGCTTGCCAGCGTTTAGTTGCACTGCTCGATGAACCCGATTCACAGGCGGTATTGGCGCCGCTTATCAAGCGTGAGATTTTCTGGCGGGTGCTGATCAGTGAGCAAGGAGCACGGCTACGCCAAGTGGTCTCTGCTGGCAGCCAAGGACTACGAGTAGCACGTGCCATCGAGTGGCTGAAAACACACTACCAAGAACACCAAAGTGTTGATGAGCTGGCCGACATGGCGCAAATGAGCAAGTCCACCTTTCATCATCATTTTCGCCAACTCACCGCCATGAGCCCATTGCAATATCAAAAGCGCTTGCGCTTGCTTGAAGCCCGTCGGCTTATGCTCGGCGAGCAATTCGATGCTTCAAGTGCGGCTTACAAGGTGGGCTACGAAAGCCCATCGCAATTCTCTCGCGAATATTCGCGTTTGTTCGGCACTTCCCCCAAACGCGATATCGCTGCGCAGCGCCAGCAAATTAAAGGTTAACTAAGGTGCTTCACTGGCCTTAGCTACAGGCGCCAAATAATGCTCATCGCTCACTGCCTCAAACCATTGCACAGCCTCACCATTCAGCGCCTCTTGCACCGCGATGTGCTGCATCGGTTCACTACTGGTTGCACCATGCCAGTGACGACGACCACAGTTACACCAAATCAAATCACCCGGCCCGATCTGCGTTTTCTCACCCCCTTCACATTGGGTCCAACCGATGCCCTGAGTGACCACCAAAATTTGTCCCAATGGGTGTGAGTGCCAGTGTGTACGTGCGCCAGCAGCAAAATTAACAACCGCAGCACCTAATCGTGATGGTGCCGGGGCGTTAAATAAACTACTAATAGTTACCGAGCCGGTAAAACATTCCGCAGGGCCCGTTATGGGTTCACTCTGGTGCGCCCGGATAACGCTCATATCTTCACTTTTTGACATGGTTTTCTCCCGTTTCTAAAAACACCTAGTAGTGATTACAGTAGCGGTGATTTGTGCCTAATAGAATGCCAAAAACAGCGGCATCATTGCCTGATTATAGCTCGCGCTTGAAACCGAAGAATAACGTTTATATTAGCTCTACAAAGTAACCCGATATTCGATAATCAGCGGTAACCCTTTTCCTATCACTCATACTTTTAGGCAAGAACCGAACAGCTTTGTGTCTATTTAATAACCAGCCTTTACCTGATAATGAGCTCACCAACGCAACACATTGTGCGCCCATGGTAATCCCAGTGATCACCATCACTGTGTTGCACAACCGGAGGTTCTGATGAAAGCCACATTTATAAATCCATTCACTAGCGTGCTTATCTGCTCGGCCCTATGGGCAAGTGCAACCCTAGCTGCAAATAATGCCCATACTGCACAGGTGAGTCACGGAGCCAATAACTTCTATCAAAGCGAGCGTATCTCTATGCAAAAAGTTACATTCAACAATCAATATCACATGCAGGTTACTGGTAATTTATACCTGCCCGAAAACATGCAAGCGGATGAGCGCAAACCAGCAATTATCGTGGGTCACCCAATGGGAGCGGTGAAAGAACAAAGTGCCGTACTCTATGCACAAAAGCTTGCGGAAATGGGTTTTGTCACACTGGCCATTGATCTGTCATTTTGGGGTGAAAGCGAAGGCAACCCGCGCAATGCCGTGCTACCAGACATGTATGCCGAAGATTTTAGTGCCGCAGTCGATTACTTAGGTGCCAACGAGCATGTCGATGCCAAACGTATCGGAGTACTGGGCATATGCGGCAGCGGTGGCTTCGCAATCAGTGCTGCGAAAATCGACCCGCGTATGAAAGCCATAGCCACGGTGAGTATGTATAACATGGGGGCATTCACTCGCAACCTTTATAACCAGTCGCAAACGCTGGCACAACGTAAACAAGTGATCGCTCAAGCTGCTGCGCAGCGTGACGTTGAGTTTGCAGGCGGTGAAACTCAATACACCGGCGGCACTCCTCATGAAATCAATGACGACTCACACCCCATAGCTAAAGAGTTTTACGATTTTTACCGCACACCACGCGGCCAATATACGCCTGCGGGCTCCTCACCTGAGCTGACCACGCACCCTACGCTTAGCAGCAATACTAAGTTTATGAATTTTTATCCGTTTAATGACATGGAACTGATCTCGCCGCGTCCGCTACTTTTTATTTTCGGCGACCAAGCGCATTCCATTGAATTTAGCCAAGATGCCTATGCCCGCGCAGCTGAGCCCAAAGAGCTCTACCTAGTTGAAGGCGCCGGCCATGTTGACTTATATGATCGTGTTGAATTGATCCCATTTGCTAAGCTCGGCGACTTTTTCAACACCCACCTATAATTTGCTGACCTCAGGGCAGTCTATCACTGCCCTATCATTATTTTGGAGGCTTTATGAAAACCACAGGCTATGCTGCACATTCACATGACACACCATTGGTGCCTTATGAATATCATTGTCGGCAGTTACGAGAGGATGATGTCGCCATCGAGATCCTCTACAGTGGCGTTTGTCACAGTGATTTGCATACCGTAAAAAACGATTGGGGGTGGACGCTTTACCCTAGTGTGCCTGGCCATGAGATCGTCGGCCGAGTCATTGCGGTCGGTGCCAAAGTTACAGGTTACAACAAAGGTGATCATGTGGCGGTAGGCTGTATGGTCGATAGCTGCCAACAATGCAGCCAATGTCACGCAGGCGAGGAGCAGTTTTGTGAGCACGGTTTTACCCAAACCTATAATAGCCCAGACCCCCATACTAAAGAGATCACTAAAGGCGGTTATGCAAAGAACATCGTGGTGCGCGAGGAATTTGTACTCGCTGTGCCAGCGGCGCTCGATTTAGCAAAGACCGCACCTTTGCTCTGCGCGGGCATTACCACCTATTCGCCCCTGAGAACATGGAATGTTGGCCCAGGCAGTCATGTCGCTGTCATTGGCATGGGTGGACTCGGTCATATGGCTGTGAAGCTTGCTGTTGCTATGGGAGCACATGTAACGGTTGTCAGTCGCTCTGCACATAAAAAAGCGGATGCCGAAGCCTTGGGCGCCGACGCTTTTTTACTTTCCAATGATGAGCACAGCATGGAGCAGGCCGCCAGCACCTTTGATCTTATCGTTGATACGGTGCCAGTAAAACACGATGTTACGCCCTATGTGCCGCTACTAAAAATAGATGGCACCTTGACCTTAGTCGGGCAAGTAGGTCCGATGGCCGAAATGAACACGGTGCCTTTAGTCATGGGTCGTCGTCGTATTGCCGCATCGCTCATTGGGGGGATTGCTGAAACCCAAGAGATGCTCGATTTTTGCGCGCGAATGAACATTTTGCCGGAAGTGGAAATGATCACCATGGAGCAGATAAATGAGGCGTTTGAACGACTTGAGCGCGCCGATGTGCATTATCGCTTTGTCATTGATATGCAAAAATCCACTTTTTAAAGTTCGGTGGGTCAAGTGGCAGCACTTGACCCTCATTATTATCGTCACGAACGTGTTATAATTGCGTTTTGTACTCAATAAGATGAACCTTGCCGTGACTGCATTGCCCTTTTCCTCCACTCCACTGTCCCCTGCGTTGTTAGATAACCTCGCATCATTGGGTTATCACTCGATGACCGATATTCAAGCGCAAACCTTGCCGCTTATTTTGGCCGGCAAAGATGTCATTGGTCAGGGCAAAACCGGTTCAGGTAAAACCGCAGCATTCGCTTTGGGGTTACTGCATAACCTCAATGTACAGCGCTTTCGAGTACAGTCTCTGGTTGTCTGCCCCACTCGTGAGCTGGCCGACCAAGTGGCGGTCGAAATCCGCAAGTTAGCACGCGCAATCCATAATATTAAGGTGTTAACCTTATGTGGTGGTGCACCGATGGGCCCACAAATTGGGTCGCTGGAGCATGGTGCGCATATTGTTGTCGGTACCCCAGGGCGCATTGAAGAGCACTTGCGTAAGGGCCGCCTCAGTTTAGATGAGGTAAATACCTTTGTGCTTGATGAGGCCGATCGCATGCTGGAAATGGGCTTCGAACAGCCGCTGCAATACATTGTTGACCACTGCCCTGCGGTGCGACAGAACCTACTATTTAGCGCCACTTATCCGGCAAAAATAGAACAGCTCGCTCAACATGTTATGCACAATCCGGAAAAAATCACCGTTGAGTCCACCCATGATCATGCCACTATCGAGCAGTATTTCTACGAGGTGGACGACAATGCCATGCGTATGCAAGCAACGCAAAAGCTGTTATTGCACTTTGCTCCCAGTGCAGCGGTTATTTTCTGCAATACTAAGGCACAATGCCAAGAGCTCTGCGATAGCCTGCGCCAGTGTGGCTTTGATTGTGGTGCACTGCATGGCGATTTGGAACAAAAAGACCGTGACCGTACGTTAGTGCGCTTTGCTAACCAAAGCATGAGCGTGCTAGTTGCCACCGATGTCGCCGCTCGTGGCATTGATGTTGACCATGTTGATATGGTCATTAACTACCATATTGCGCACGACCCTGAGGTGCACGTGCATCGTATTGGCCGCACCGGTCGGGCTGGCAATAAAGGGGTTGCATGTTCATTGATGAGCTATAAAGAATCCCACAAGGTCAACGCCTTAGAAGATTATTTAAATACCACAGTGGAGCCAACAGACTTACCTAACGACAACGTGTTTGGTAATCCGGTTAAACGTGCGCCTATGGTCACAATTCAAATCGATGGTGGTAAAAAGTCTAAGCTGCGCCCCGGTGATATTCTTGGTGCCTTGACGGCAAAGGATGCGGTGAAAGGTACACAAATAGGTAAAATCAAAGTCACGGCAATCAGCGCGTATGTCGCAGTGGAACGAAAAGCAGCTAATACCGCCTTGAAGGTGATCAGCGAAGGCAAAATGAAAGGCCGACAATTTCGCGCTCGTAAACTCACTAAGTAACATTCCATTGGCCGCACATTGCTGCGGCCTGCTACCCACTTTGTCATTCAGTATCAATACACCTTGCTTTAGTTAGCGTTGCCTGTTCAGGAACTCTTTTTTCACCTGCAATGGAGGCCTTAGGTGACATCTGACTACTTTGAGTTTTTAAGCATTATTGGCGTCGCATTTTTTGCCATTTCTGGTACTTTGCTAGGCCATGATAAAAACATCGGCGGTTTTGGTGTCGTCGTTGTTGCTTCAGTCACCGCGCTTGGCGGCGGCAGCCTGCGCGATGTGTTGCTAAATCAACCAGTATTCTGGATAGACAACCCCAACTACCTCTATGCCACCTACAGCGCTATTTTTATCACGGTGTTGTTTATCCGCCACCTTCCCAATGTATCGAGTTACTACATGCTGTTACTTGACGCCATTGGCATGGCTATTTTCAATATCGTCGGCATTGAGAAGTCGCTACTGCAAGGCACCGATATGATCGTGGCCATCACCATGGGGATGACCACAGGCATATTTGGCGGCTTACTGCGGGATGTGATTTGCGCCGAAGTCCCTCTCGTTATGCGCCAAGAGCTTTACTCTACAGCCTGTCTGTTGGGAGGGCTGACTTATGCCGTGCTATTTCATTTAGATATTGCTTACCTGTGGTGCATTATCGGGTCTGTGTTGGTCACTGTGCTGCTGCGCCTTGGCGCAATTCATTGGGGTTGGCAGCCGAGTATATTCAAGAAAGGCCGAATGCAGTAATGCCAACCATTTTATAATTTGGGGTTTAAATCATATGCTCCGCCCCAAGGTTTTAACTGTACACCTTTTTAAGCCGTGGGTGATGACCTCACCGGCACGGGAAAATAGCAGAACTTTAAGGAGCGCGATATGAAAACCCTGATCATCGGAGCCAGTGGTCAAATCGGCAAAATGACGACCGCGAAACTGTTAGCCCAAGGGCACGAAGTCGTGGCCTTAGTGCGCGATAAAAGCAAGCTAAGTGACTTGCCCCAACAAGGGCTAACTATTATTGAGCAAGATTTGGAAAATGATTTTAGCGCTGCCTTTGATAATTGCACACAAGTGATCTTTGCTGCAGGCTCTGGGGCCAGTACCGGGGCTGATAAAACCTTACTCATTGATTTATGGGCTGCAAAGCGGGCCGTGGATTTTGCGAAAGATCATAAGCTTGCACACTTTATTATGGTGAGCTCAATTGGTGCCGACGCACCTGATAATATTGAAAGCAGCATAAAGCCCTATTTGGTAGCCAAACACATGGCCGATGAGCAACTGATAAACAGTGGCCTTGATTACACCATCGTACGCCCGGGTACTTTGCTCAATGAACCAGCGACCAAAAAATACCGTATCAAGCGCCCAGAGTCGCGCCAAGACGCGGTGATCTCTCGCGAGAACGTGGCAGAGGCGCTGGTGTATATCGCTGGCAAAGACAGTAAAACGAGCCAAGTGTTTGAGCTGTTTGATGGTCCCGAACCAATCACTTCGCTCATAGATTAAAGCCAATGCGCCTAGCCCCAAGCTGGGCGCTCATTTTTTTTACGCCAATTAAAACAACCAGCTTACCGAGAGTCTCAACGTCCGTGGTTCAATGGGATGAAAGTGAATATCCGCAACACCCTCATCTGCCTCACCCGGCAAGCGAGAACTGTAGTAGTAGTCAATATCATGATCCTGACTGTTAAACATGTTGAGTAGCTCGACATCCACTTTCCAGTGGGTTTGACGATAACTGAGCAACCCATTGACCACACTCAGAGGCTGCGAGCGACGCTCGCCGTCGGCACTGAGTATGCGCTTGCCAATATGACGAAAACGTAACGAGCTCAACCACAACTCATTGATATGCCAATTGACACCAGCACTTGCCACTACGGGTACTGCGCCCTCGACGCGGTCATCCTTAGTGCCATTTCGTAAGCGCGAACGCGTGAACGACGCTTCCATATCAACATTAAAGCGCTCATTGAGCCAATAATAAGCACTCAGCTCCAAACCATAGCGCCGCGAAGCATCACTGGCCTCGGTATTACCGGCATCACCAACAAATAGTAGCTCCGAGTCTAACTCTAACCACCATAGAGCGGTTGAAAAATTAAACTGCTGCTCATCGAAATAGCGCACGCCTATTTCACCTCCTTCGCTGCGTACAAGTAGGTCAACCTGCTCTGTCGCCTCGAGGGTGATAGGGTCCAAATTTATCGTTGCTCCGCGAGCATCATTGGAATAAAATCCTTGAGCAAAATTAAAATAGCCGGCCCATTGCGGCGTAAAGAGGTAGTTTATGTTCGCCTTCACGCTGAATAAGTCGTCGCTGGCATCGCCGGAGTTACTTGGGTTATCACTTTGCACATTGGCTTCTAGATAGTCATAACGCAGACCTAGATTGGCTTCGAGCTGTGAGCTAATGGTTATCTGCGAATGCCAATATGCACTGTAACTACGCTCATCAATACTGTCTTCGCGCACAGTACTTAAACGCTGACGCGCACGTGTATTATACAGCCCCACTTCACCGACATTATCATTACGCAGGGTGATCCCGACGCGGTGCTCGATGGGCCAGGACGTCTGTTGTGAAAAGGTATACCCTAGCGCTGCACCGCTGATCACCCGCTCATCATATTGCTGAAATTGATCGCCATTGATGGGGTCGTTGAGAAAGTAAGTAAAATTCGAAAACAAATCCAATTTATAGTCAATAAGATAGGCACTTGCGCTAACGCGTTGCCCTTGCCAATTGGCCGATACACTGTAGCGACTAGAGTGTCCCCCTAAGGTTTTATCTAAAGAACCTAACTCTGTTATTATTCCTTGGCGTACCGCGCGACGTGGTATTTGGTCGGCGGCATTCCAGCGATTGTCGTAGGCCATTGCCGTTATAGACATATCGCCGTCCCAAGCGCGGCCTAAATAACGTAGCAACGCATTTTTCTTGCTGATATCTTCATTGATATCTTGCCAAGGGCCGTCATAACCTTGCCATTGTGCAGCGCCAATAACCTTGCCTTGCCCCGCTGCAACACTCGCCATCGCAACCGCTCGAGTATAGTTATCCTCACCAATACTCAACGTTAACTGCTGATGTGTGGGGTTATCAGCAAAGTGAAAGTAGGCACTGCCGGCGCTGGAGAAATCTCCTTGCTCTGCGTGATAACTGCCCTTTTGATAGGTGATGGTGGCAATCGTTTCAGGAATAATAAAATTAAGATCGGTATAGCCTTGACCGTGCCCATGACTGCGCATATTAATGGGCATGCCATCGATATAGGTGGCAAAATCTGTGCCGTGATCTAAGTTAAAACCACGAATAAAATACTGATTCGCTTTACCCGAGCCGCTGTGTTGTGTCACGGCCATCCCCGGAATAAGCTCTAGCATTTCTGCGCTACGCAACATGGCTCGGCTATCAATTTCACCCTGACCTATCACGCCACTTGATGCGCTAATCGATTCACCAATAAGGCCACTGCGGTGCCCATACACGGTGATCGTTTCCACATTAGCCGACAACGGATGAGCCGTAATCGCCCCGAGAGAAAGTAGTAATGTGTTAAACCTCATGGCTTGTTCCTTGTTACCAGTTAATATCAAAGGTGATAACGGACAAGCACTGATTTTGGATGCAAAAAAGGAAAGTTATTTAGAAACGATAGCCCACTGTCAGTGTCACTGATAATGCAGCGGTAAGCGAAAAGGGTAGCTGCCAGGCGTGTGGCTAACGATAGCCGCCTGCAAACTGCGCCAGAGCAAGAGGGTGTTTAAAGTTCAGGCAAGCTCACAACGGCCTGCCCAACTGATTAACGGTAGAACACCTCAACCGTTCCTTTGCTTTTAATCAACAGAGGCTGACCGCGACGGTCGCGGGCTTTCGGATGGGCTACTTTAATCCAGCCTTCACTGATGCAGTACTCTTCTACATCATTACGCTCTTTATCATTGAAACGCACGCCAATATCGTGTTTTAGCACTTCTTCATTGTAATGCGGGCTGCGCGGGTTAATCGAAAGCATATTGGGAATATCAGGTTTGCTGTTGTCGGTCATGATGACGTATCTCTACAAATAAACGTAGGCGCTATTGTAGGTAATCCCATCCTTAGGCTCAATTATTAAAGTTGCAGATAGGAAAATAATCTCGCCTATATCGCTTTAGTTCGCAATGTACTACAAACAAGTGTGCTTAGCCTTATCGCCAATAGAGCTGAATTATTTGCGCTCAGCTCTCAGACGTAGGATAGTGATACGCGGTTTTAATGCTGTAACTACATAGGATAATCATGTTCAAACTATTGCTAGCTTCGAGTTTAGTCTTTTCTTGTGCCACCGCGTTGGGCGCCAACCTTACTGTGGAAGAGCAGCGTCTACCCGCAGCTGCTGAAGCAATGCCCAACGTAACCAGCGCCTTTGCCAGTGATGTAAGCGCGTTTGCACAACAGTGGCAAGAACTAAAGAGCTTCGAGCGTGCTCAGGATGTGGTTTATGATTACGCCAACCAGTTGTGGCGCAACGCCAAACAGCGTATCACAACGAAAAAAGATTACGATGACCGCGCATTGTATTGGGCACGGTTACAGTCGAGTAAGATTATTCGTGCCACTAACCCACACTTTGCGCTCAGCGATGCGCAGCGTCAAAGCTTACTCAACACCCTAGAGCGAGGCAGCCGAGGACAATACGACTTAGCGTACAGCCAGGGCACTGAGAAAAAGATTCTGATCACCGGCTTTGACCCTTTTTTGCTTGATGAACACATTGACCAAAGTAATCCTTCAGGGGTCGCTGCATTGTTATTAGATGGGCAGGTAATCAGCCACAAGGGTATACGCACAGAAATTAACACTGTGATGATCCCGGTGCGCTATAAAGACTTTGATGAAGGCCTGATTGAATCATTGCTAGCGCCCTACTACGCGCTCAACAACGTTGATATGGTCGTCACTATCAGTATGGGCCGAGAGCACTTTGATTTAGAGCGCTTTCCAGGTAAGCGCCGTAGCGTGACCGCTCCCGATAACGCTAATATAGTTTATGGTGGCACGCAAACCGCACCGAAAATATCCAGCCTTAATGGCCGCCCTCTTCCCGGTGCAGAGTTTGTTGAATTCAGTTTGCCAGTCGCGCACATGCAAAAGGCGCAAGGCCCCTATGAAATCAATGATAACCATGAAGTAACCACTCTAGAGAAGACATTTAAGCCTAGCTCGTTGGCCGAGCTGGAAGGTGCAATCGCGGTCAATGGCGGTGGCGGTGGCTACTTATCGAATGAAATCTCTTACCGCAGTATTCGCTTGCGCAACGAGCTTAATTCAGATGTACCTACAGGACATATTCACACCCCTCGCATTGCGCAGTTTGAGCCACAAACGGAAGCGAAAATCGTAGCGCAAATTAAAGCCATGCTAAAGCAAAGCTTAACAGCGCTATAACTGTTAAGTGAGGCTGCCTAGCTAGGCAGCCTCTGACCTCAGCGCGTCTTTAATGACGCTGCTGCGGTGCATTACGCACTAAATCTTTACCATTATCGTACACCTCTTGAGTCACCCAGCGCCCAAGTAGTAACTGGTGATTGTCATCGAGTACCGCAATAAAAGGTCGGCCATCGGCATTGTTAGTCGCCAGGGCAATGCCAGCTGCATTGTCTAAGCCTAATTTGCCGCTTTCCACCGAGCGCAGAAACGCCTCTAATTCCTCTAGCGTATCAATAATGTCATTATCGTTTATCATTTTAGGTTCTCAATTACCGCTTAAAGCGCAAAGGGTAGCAACTCTTGCTCGACAGATAAACATGGCTGTGCCATGTTGCATCAGAACTCAACAAGTTAAGTCTGTTGGTTTTATCAATCCGAATCTGGGCGATAATCACGAATAAAACGCAACTGGAATTCGGTGTTATCAAAGTCTGCGCACATGACATCGACCCCATAATGCAACACGGTATCAATATCAGCGCCAATAGCGCCTTCTTGCGTCAGCGAAGCCATCGCTGTGAGTAGCTCTTTGGCTCGAGTTTCATGACCCCCACACCCGTAGTCAACCACTGAGTAAAATTTTGCGTAATTATCGCCCAAGCTTACAGCCTGTTGGAGATACTCACCTCGTTTGGCTCCCTCACTCGTGCGAGCCAAGATAAACGCAGCGCGAGGCTGCTGACGATAGCGGAGCAAATAACGCAGGATCGTTTGCGCTTTAAACGGTGAGTGGGGATAGGCGCCGCGCATTTGCCCTTGAGGGCGCATATCACGACCAGTGTAATAACTGTAAGCGTAATAAAAAGCCTGCTCGGTAGATAAGCCCTGCAATGCCTGTGGTGTCACATCTATGCTTTTTTCACGATGCTGCGTTAATTGTTGCTGATAGTCCTGCGCCCACTGCTGCTGAAGCCTCGCTCCATGAACAACATGAATCGCTAGCGCAGTTGCGGCACAACAAAAGGAAGCGCCAAGCAGTAGCACAGGAAACGCAACATAACTACGATTCTTTAGCTGTTGGCGACTAGCGTGTGGCTGCTGTTCACTGAGCAAGTAAAAAGCACGATTGTCTGTCAACGGCACACTTCTGCGAGCAAAAAAAGCAGCAGCCCACGCACCACTGACATACAATGCCAGCAAAATAATTCCCCAAATTGTGCCTGAAAGGACAATACCGATATTGATAGCAACGCCCACGACTATTATGTGCGCCAACAAAGCGAGCACGGCAAAACGCCGCATAAAGCCCTTGCCATGATAACGCACAGCAACGCCTAACAGAGCACCGCTGACAAATAACATCAAAGGAGATGCCTTAGGCAACACAGCAAACGTTCCATACCACAGCAGTAAAATAGGTATACACCACATGCTTGTGTACAAGGCGGCTTTTAATGCATGTTGGTTATTGAGTTGCGTGTGCACTCGCTTTGCCATGCTCGGCTCTAGATTCATGATAATGTGTCCGGCTTGAGAATATAAATAATGGCTTACTGTACCAAAGAACTATACCCAGCGCCGTATCATTTTCATACTGTGTAAACCTTATGTTAATAACAGGTTTTATACTCATGAAACATATTTTTGTCGCTATCGCCTTATTGGTCGGTTTAAGTCCATTCGCTTGGGCACAGTGTCGCGATAATGTCGTCTTGGTCCATGGCAACACATCATCCCCCTCGAGTTGGAACAACACCCGTGAGCAACTATATGCTCAAGGTTATACCGATACACAAATCTTTGCCCCAAATTGGGGCTCTAAAACATGCGCCAGCTGCAACGATCACAACGGCAGTGAAGAGCTTCCCGTGCGCGAAGCAATTCTTGATGCCATCAACCAATCGTGCAGTGGAAAAATAGACATTATTGGCCATTCGATGGGTGTCACCCTAGCTGCGCAGCAAGTTTACAAACTGGGGTTAAGTGCTGATGTCGATGCATTTGTCGGTATTGCTGGGGCGTTGCGCGGTTTATTAAGTTGCGGTGTTTATCCTTACAATGTGTGGAACAGTACCTGTGGGTATCACGGCCTATCAGTGAGTAGCCCGTTTCTTGACGGTCTATATGGGCAGCAATTCGCAAACCGAGTGTATTCCATTAAAAGCTATGCCGATCAGGTCATCTGCGCAACGGGGAGTTGCTACGTGTACGGCATTCACAGCAGTCGAATTTGGCATGAAACTGCTACTTTTACTTACGCTCTTGGCCATTTTGGCCTACAAACCGATACCGCTGCTAAGCAGGTTAGTCTAATTCAATAACAACCTTGTCGTATATGGCACCCAATACTCACGCTTTATAACTAAATATACGCATTTATAGCCGGTAACATCATACCGGCTCGTGACTATTTCGTTGAACTTGTGGCTTCGTTCGCTACTACCACGGCCTCAGCGGCGGTGTTAACCTGCGCACTGGTTTTTGCCAGACCGACCGCCTGAGCCCCTCCAATCAGCCAGGTTTGTGCGCCTAAGGAAATCGCCCCTAGACCATGACGAGCCAAAGGCCACTGTCCTTGCACATGCCATTGCTGCGTACGAGCGTTGTAGCGCAGCACATCGGTATAGACCCCCTCGGCGTGTTCACCGCCAAAAACAGATACATAGTGATCATTGACTGTTGCAGCGTGCCCTGCCCTTGGCTGTGGCATAGAAGGCAAGTGCCGCCATGTATCTTGTTCGCTCTGATACTCCAACACATCCGTCATCGGCGGCATACCGACTTGGCGCCCGCCAAGGATGAGCCATCGTCCACCAATCTGCACGGTTGCGGCGCTGTTACGAGCACTGGGTAGCGGCGCTGCTTCAGTGACGCTAAATGTATCAGGGTCGAACACAAAATGGCGTGCGGTATCATGGCTATGCTGCCACTGACCATTTTTATCGCTATGTGGTGTGCGCCCACCGGCGAGGTGTATCTTGCCATCGATAACCGCTGCAACCGTCTCACTTAATGGGATAGGTAAAGTGGCTACATGCTGCCACTGCGCCGCTGATTGAGACAACATTAAAATGTCACCAGTATTAAACCACTGGCCACTTTCGGAGTTGATAAAGCCACCCAATGCAAACAGCTTATCGCCAACCGCTTGTAGATAGGTATGATGACGCCCTTGGGGTAAATCAGGTGCGCTCTGCCAGTGCGAATCTCCAGGAGACCAGTAATGCACTTTCGCTGTCATTTGCCCTTGAGACACTGGCAGCTGGCTAGAAATTCCACCCGCTACCCATATCTCATCGCCTATCAATGTCGGGTATATCTCCTGTATAGGCTCCACAAGAGATGCACCCGAATGTTGTGGCTCAGCGTGTAAACCAGTGGCCCAAAAAGCACTCAACACCAATATCAGAGGGTATTTAAACTGTCGCATAATAATTATTGGATGACTCCGCAGGGTGAATAAACAACCGTTAGCATAGACAGAACAGTGCTTTAAAAACAACTAACTAAAGGTCTTACAACCCCCCTATCAACACCCATGAGTGACAAAAAAGCGCCCGAAGGCGCTTAGTTAGAACTGATAATGAACACTGAGTTCGAGGTTCCTCTCCTCTCCGGGCAAGCCGCCTAGGAAAAGTGCCTTTTCGTAGTAACGCTCATTAAATAGGTTATCTAGGTTTAATTGGACTTTGTAGTTATCCGCCTCGTAGGCAAAGGCGGCATCCCAACGCACGTAGCTCGGGACCACGGATTTAGGCAAGCCAAATGCGGTGGAATTAATAGTGCGCTCATCAACATAAGTCACCCCGAGATTCACTGCCACAGGATGTGCAAGCTCAAAGGCGCTCATATCATAGCGTAACCAAGTGCTGGCAAAGCGCCTTGGCACTCCTTTTATTTGTCCAGAGCGCTCGCCTGCACGCACGGTCACTGCGTCCTGGTAAGTACCATTAACATTGACGGACATTACCTCGCTGAGCGCCATATTCAGATCAAACTCCACCCCTTTAGTGGAGTCCTCATCGTCATAAAAATATTGTGGCACACTGATGTTGAACTCGGGGTCATTGGGATTGTCGTTAAACGCCTCATTGGCGTAGCGTAAATTAGTGCGTCGGGTGTCAAATAGCACTAATGAACCGAGTAAGTCTTCCTCTAAGGCAGTAAAGCGCACGCCAATATCCAATGACTCGGATTCCGAATCAGGGCGATTATCCGCTTGGCTTTCACTTACTGACCCTAAAATACTATAGGCCGTGCGCCCTTTCGACACATTCACAAAGGTCGATAATTGCGATGACAGCTGATAGTTGAGGCCTAGGTTATAGGTCATACCGGCATCATCACTGTCGTTTTCTAGGCTGACTTCGGGTACTCGCGCTGTGCCTCGATGCTGATAACTTTGCTTAATGCGCGTATAGGCTACGCCCACACGCGCTGTAAGTGCATCACTTAAATAAAGAACTTCTTGGCCGCTTATCCCCACTGCTTCGACACTTTTATCATAGTGACTGCGCAGCACTGGACTGTAGTCTTCAAAATGCCCTGTTGGCCAGTTGGGGTTACGGATATCAAGAATATAATCAACGGCGTTGGCATCCGCAGCGGCGCCATCGGCATCGTAAATTGACCAGCTTTTAAGGCTAATATCGCGTTTTTCTGCATTCACACTCAGTAAGTGCTCACCAACTACCGAGCCCCAATCCCACGTATGCTGAAGATCGGCAAAGTACTGAAACATTTGCTCTTGCGCATGCTGCTTGCGATATTCTTGGCGTCGCGCTGCATAGGGGTAGAGTTCACCATCGACCATTAGCGGTGCACGCGGCGCTAGATTAATGGTGCCTCGACGCTGCCAATACACATAGTTGTAAGCTCCAGTTTGGCGCACGAAATCGGACTCATAATCGCGAAATTGCAGTTGTTGCGTAAGCTCTGTATTGGCACCGAGATACCAATCCCACCGCAGCTTCACACGTTGCTCGGTACCAGCATTAGGGCGACTTAGCGGTGAAATTACATTGCCATCACCGAGATCAAAGGGCTCAAGCCCATCGTTTTGGTTAATGCTCAGCGCCAGTTGTTGACGTTGCTCGGCATTTAGCTGGAGCGCTTCGCTCGCAGCATCATTGGGGAGATCAGCTCCACTCAAAGGGTAGTCACCGTCAATGCTATCCCAGTTAACAATACGCACTGGAAAGCCTACGGAGTCTACCTGCACTTTATCGTCAATATAAGCCGTTGATAGTAACAAACGATGGTTATCGCTTGCCTGATAGCGCAATGACCCATAAAACTCACTGCGCTCACTACCTAAATCGCGGTAACCATCACTCGATTGGTGATTGACGACTGCGCGGTAAGCCCAGTTCTCACTGAGTGCACCAGTTGCATCAAACATCACCCCGTAGCTTTGCCATTGCCCAACATTAACCGCCACCTCATACTGGGCTTGGTCTTGTGGCTTCTTTTCAATTAGGTTAATAACGCCACCAGCGGCACCAATACCATATAACCCCGTAGCCGGGCCTTTAAGCACTTCAACACTGTCCACATTGGTCATCGACCGCGTTGGGTTAAAGGCGTTGCCTAAATCAGCGCCACCATACATGCCATCATAGGTGTAGTTAACGCCTAGGCCACGAATAATAAGATTATCACCGACACCATAGTTATTGCCCGCTTGTGCTAATCCGGAGACATTACGCACCGCTTCTTGCAAAGTGTCAGCCGATTGCTGATCCAGTAATGCTTTATCAACCACAACAATGGGTGCGGGGGTTTGCATCAAGGCCATATTCGACTTGGTTGCCGTGCCACTGTTGAGCACGAGTTCGTTATGGCGACCATAGACGCTAATGCGCTCAACCTTGTCTAGCTCTTGCGACGACGAGGTGTTGGCAGATGCATCAGACGACAGCAGCGCTGCGCCTACGGCAGCACTTACGAGTGAAAACTGAAATACGTTCATTATCTCTTCCCTATATGAGATACAGCAAAAAACGCGCGCATTCTATCAGCAAATACAAATGATAACAATTACCGTTAACAGGCAATTTAAACTATTGCAGTAAAATGATTTACAATATAAAAAGTAGTATTTTGTTCCTATTTATTATGGTTGTAAAAAGTAATAAATTAGATGGAAAATAAAAATATGGAAGGATTCCACATTGAAAAATCTAGTTTACATTGTATTAACAGCAACAAGCTTTATCGCTCAGTCAAAAATAACCACTCATGTAGAACCGAACAGCTACGACCCTATAGTGCCCAGTGATGGCGGTGTAGTATATTATTCTGAAAACATATCAAACCCAGACAGCCAGACGTCAGAGGTTAATTATTATAGTTATTTAACATTCCCAGATGGCAGCATCTATAACTTCTCTATGGGTGATGTATTAACTTTAGATCCTGGTTCTGAATTCAATGAAAACATTAACCACATAAAAATCCCTGGATACTTTCCAAATGGAGAGTATAAGTTCAACTATTCAGCATTAAATAGAAAATCAGGATTAATAGCCAGTAGCTCTTTTAGTATAATTAAAGGCCAGAAAACAAGTTCTTTTTCATCATGTGCAAAGCTTCTGGAATCAGGTGAGCACAGTGGAGACGGCATATACACACTGGCTGTTAATGGTGAACAACTTACAACGTGGTGCGATATGACCAATGGTGGCTGGACACTAGTTATGAGGGGCTATGGACAAAACAGAACCGGAGAATGGATCAATGTAAAATCAGGGGCTTTAAATGTAAGCGCAGATAAATCTCCAATGATGAAAGAAACTTTTAAGTTTTCTGATAAGAACCTAAACACTATCGCGTCTTCTGGCAACAACACCCTGAAGATTATGGCTGATGATGGTTTAGCACCACGATTCGCAACTGGTCCCTATTGCCATGGTACCGCGAATACATGTGGATTTTATAAAGGTACTT
Organism: Pseudoalteromonas sp. CNAT2-18.1; assembly: GCF_022347865.1. Taxonomy (NCBI): domain Bacteria; kingdom Pseudomonadati; phylum Pseudomonadota; class Gammaproteobacteria; order Alteromonadales; family Pseudoalteromonadaceae; genus Pseudoalteromonas; species Pseudoalteromonas sp. CNAT2-18.1. The sequence continues at coordinate 376,169 of NZ_JAKRFR010000006.1, forward strand.
ATGCAGATGAAGCTCTTACTCAAGACTACGTAAAAGGTGTAAATGGAAGCCGCTACGAAAATATCAGGGGAGGAATATCTTCTGACAGAACCGACAGTGACAGTACCCAAGTATTTTTATACTCTTACAGTAGCTACGCAAACAGGGCTTGGGCGTTAGGAGGCAACATACGCTCTAGTTGGTGCACAGGACTTACTGCTAGTTGCAACTTTTCTATTTGGGCAAAGTAGAAATTTTTTCGCATCTCGGCATTCTCTAAATGGCAGAGCTTGTCGAGCTGCATTTCTCTTCTAAGCTTGTTGCTCTGATCTAACGGTTGATCATTACCTTTTCATAGGCAACTCTTCCTAACAACCAACCTGGTACACACCATAAAAATAAAAGAAACAAAATACCCCTATTTAAGATACTGCTTTTTAATGATTTTATAAATTGTTATCTGATGTAATAAACAATTTTCAGAAAAAAGCTAATTTTAAAAATGTGCAAACACCTTGCACGAATAAAAATTAGATTTTAATCGAAAAAGGAGATTATTATGTCAACATTTAAAGTAAACATTCCCGCAGGTCCAATTTGGGACCAAAAAGATGCTGAGGATAAAGCGCCCCTTGTAGCGGCAGCACACCAGGGCAAATGGACGGGACAGTGGAACACTGTCGTCCAAGGAGAGATGAGTGTTGTGGAAGTTGAATTGCAAGTGAAAAACACTGGCTCAGACTGCTTCAAAACAAACGTTCTTGCAGGGCCGCTATGGAGCAACGATGAAGCGCAAAAAGTGGGGGAAACCTTAGCAGCCTCTTACGGCGGCACCTTTACCGGTGAGTGGCACACCATTGTTGAAGGCAAAATGAGTGTGATTGAAGTTGAGTTCAAGTTCTAAGTTATTCTATATTACCTTTATTTTTTATAATAACGGCTAGCAACCATAAAAAGCCAGCCGTTATTATATATAAAGCAACATTCGAATTTTATAGGCTTTAATTAAGCGTAAAGCTTGTACCAGACCAAAATATAGAGTCGTAATCACTACACTGCATGCACTTGTACCACCTCACAGCCTCATCATCATAAAAAAGGCTGCTGTATCCGGCATCTCCTTGGTGAGTAAAGACTTTTACTACGCCAGAGTTACGTAAAATCGCCAGAAATCGTCCTTGCTGAGCGGATTTCGTTTTATAAACACCCACGATAACACGCTCTTCACTAGGCTCGTCATCTAAGTTCGCTCGAATGGAGAACTTTAATGAGGAACTCTGAATATCCAGATATTGATACTCAGGCAACGTCTCCTCGAAATAGCTCTTATCGAAGACCGTAATATACTCCCAATCTGGATTTAGTTCCGATACCGGAATCTCCATGAAATTAGACGTTTCAGCACAAAACTCTTTCGCAGTCCACCATGCTTTATTAGGTTCTAGAGTTGAAGTTTCACCAGCTATTGAAGGGGAGTAAAAAAAAGCCCCCGCAACAAGGGAAAGAATCGATACCTTACCAATCAACATGTCAATGCCTCCCACCTGCCATTCTAGGCTCTGCAATTAATGAAGTGCCTTATGAGCCTCTCTTGTATTAAATTTTGAAGGGCTCCTATTTGCCAGCTAATTGGAAGTAATAACTAGCGAAAAAAACCATTCAATTATAATAACATGATAACCTATAGCCGATTAGCTACTCAGTTATTTTTATATAATTCAAACCACGGATGTAAAACATTGGTTTTAAAGTAAAAAGTTTTGGCGATATGTATCCAACTCGAAGAAATAGTGAAGCTGATTTGTTGGAAAAAATTAAATGAAAAAGATAACACTTTTGTGTGCGTTTATCTCTTCATGTGCGAGTGCACAGTATAACTACCTAGATCAAAGCACTCTGGATAACCTCAATGACAGTACATTTTTAGGCGCGCCTCGTCATCCCGTTTACTTCGATTCTGGCGACGTTGCTCGCAACTGTGAAGACTACTTATCACTTATAAAAGCACATCACTTAAAAGAAACCAGCGACAATTACCTCGCTAAAACTGAGTATTTATCTTGTGAAGTACATGGGTTAATCCAAAAAAGCAATAAACTGGTTAATAATAAACTCACCTTGCCAGATTTAACTCCCTTAGCAACTAAACTAGACTTACGCTTAATACCCTCTTCGTTTGGACCTCAGCTCAATGAGAGTAACTATACGCTATCAACTCTTGCTCAACAGGCAGTGCAATATAAAAACAATCAGCTGTTCATAAATACACCACAGCAATACTTTGAATTTAGACTGAAAGCCGTTTTAGACTTAAACAGTAACACAATACCCGATTGGGTTATTTGGATGGTGGATGAGTCCAAGCAAGGCACCTACAAAGCTTATGCAACCCTTATCGTTATGGATGCACAGCCAGAGGCACCAACGTGGCAAGCGCAAAAGTTTAGGCAAGTGTATCAAGGGCAAGGTTCTGATTAGTGAGCTTTTTACCGACAAAAGGCACAAATCGACAATGCCATACCTAGTTGTAAAAAAGTAGCCTCTGGCGAATGGGCGCCATCAGCTACCTTATACTTTCAAACTTAGTTTAAGCCCGTTACGAGGCACTTAACTCTTTACGTACAATCTCAGCTCCGGCACTGAGCGCACTGAGTTTGGCTCTTGCGACCGAGCGAGGCAAGGGCGCCATGCCACAGTTAGTGCAAGGATAGAGCTTGTCGGCATCCACATATTTCAGTGCCTCACGCAACGTGCTGGCCACCTCTTCAGGGGTTTCAATGCTATGGGTGGCCACATCAATGGCCCCCACCATCACTTTTTTGCCTCGGATCAGCGCCAGTAGCTCAATGGGCACATGGGAGTTGTGGCATTCCAAGGAAATTATGTCGATATTTGATGTTTGTAGCTTCGGAAACACTTCTTCATATTGCCGCCACTGCGTGCCCAGAGTCTTCTTCCAATCGGTATTAGCTTTAATGCCATAGCCATAGCAGATATGCACTGCGGTTTCGCATTTCAGCCCTTCAATCGCTTTTTCTAAGCATGCGATGCCCCAGTCGTTAACCTCGTCAAAAAACACATTAAATGCTGGCTCATCAAACTGAATAATATCAACGCCAGCGGCCTCAAGCTCTTTAGCCTCTTGGTTAAGTATTTTGGCAAACTCCCAGGCTAGCTTTTCGCGGCTTTGATAATGCTCGTCATACAAGGTATCGACCATAGTCATCGGCCCCGGCAGCGCCCATTTAATCGGTTGTGTGGTTTGCTGGCGAAGAAACTCAGCATCAGCGACAAAAACCGGCTTGCTGCGAGAAACGGGGCCAACCACGCAAGGCACACTGGCATCGTAACGGTCGCGAATTTTCACAGTTTTGCGGTTATTGAAGTCAACACCATTAAGGTGCTCAATAAAGGTGGTCACAAAGTGTTGTCGTGTTTGCTCGCCATCGCTGACAATATCGGTACCAGCAACTTGCTGCTCATGCAGTGCTACCCGCAGGGCATCTTGCTTACCATCAATCAACGCGTCACCGTGTAGTTTCCACGGTGACCACAGTGTTTCCGGCTCAGCCAACCATACCGGTTTAGGTAGGCTGCCAGCGCTTGAGGTGGGTAATAACTTGTTCATTATCAGCACTCTTCTAAGTTGTTGTTATTTATAAAGCGGTGTTGGCAGACCACTGCTCAAGTACCGACTGATAGGGTTTAATAAAGTGCTGCTCGGCGAATTTACCTTGGGCAATCGCCAATCTGCTGCGCTCTTCGCGGTCATAAACAATTTGCGTGAGCGAGTGATCCGCATTTCTCAGGTTAGGCTGATAACAGCTGCCCGCTACTGCGTTGGCGTTGTAGATCTCTGGGCGATAAATTTTCTGAAAGGTTTCCATGGTGCTAATGGTGCTGATCAATTCCAAATTGGTGTAATCGTTTAACAAGTCACCAAAGAAGTAAAAGGCTAGCGGCGCTACACTATTTGGCGGCATAAAGTAGCGCACCTGAAGCCCCATCTTTTTAAAATACTGCTCGGTTAATGATGACTCGTTGGGATGATACTCAACACCTAAGACTGGATGTTGATTCTCGCTGCGGCGATAAACTTTATTGTCTGACACGCTAAGGCATATAACAGGTGGCTTGGCAAAATGCTGTTTGTAAGTGTTGGACTCAACAAAATGCTTAAACAGCTTACCATGCAGTTCACCAAAATCACCGGGGACACTAAAGCCCTCTTTATCTTGGTTGTGCTCTAGCAGTAACACACTAAAGTCATAGTCGCGCACATATGACGAGAAGTTATTGCCAACAATGCCCTCGATACGCTCATTGGTGCGATGATCGATAATGTTGGTTTTCAGCACTTCAATCGATGGAAAGGCTTGTTCATCGCCGTCGATGTGCATATCTACCGACACAATTTCTAGCTCTACGCCGTAACGGTCCCCTTCGGGGTTATCCCAATTGGCCAACGCATTAAAACGATTATCAATCATTCTTAAGGCGTTGCGTAAATTTTGTTGGCGGCTCTCGCCGCGAGCCAGGTTAGCAAAGTTGGTGGTAATACGCGTAGTGTCTGACGGCGTATAGTGCTCATCAAGACAAATGCTCTTAATGGTAAATGTGAAATCTTTTTTCATGACTCGTTGGTATCCAAATTCCTAAGGTGAAAGCAAACGTCTTCGTGCTGAGTATGCTGATGCAGCTAGGGTGATGACCACTGTGGCTGTGTGAGCCAACTTACTCAGCAACATGGCTTAAGTTATACGTGCATACTTGGATGAAGAAAAACGGTTTAATTTCAGGTAAAACATGAGCATGATTCATTTGCTGGCAAAGCCGTTGCTATTCCCTCAAAAAGCCCTGGCAAATCGTGAGCACACCGCCCCAAAAACACCCAGACTTCTAGCCATCTATATATAAAGATGTATTTTCCTCAAGTAAAAGCTGAGGAATATTCATGACTTAGCAGCACTAATTGCCGCAATGATATTGATATACTCACGCCTCAGGTGGCAATCAAGTGACACAATAGGTGGATTGCTAGATAACGCGATACACCCCATTGCAGGGGTCATTAGCCGTTTCAAGCAAATAACAAAGAGAATAATGAAATGAGTGAGTTAGTCGTACTGTTTGTTTTCTGCGCAATATTGGGCAGTGCTGTGGGCTTTTTAGCGGGTTTACTTGGCATTGGTGGCGGACTCGTCATTGTGCCTATTCTGAGCATGATTTTGCTGCACTTTGACGTGTTGCCCCCTGAGCAGGTTGTAGTTACCGCCATTGCCACCTCATTGGCATCGATTTTGTTTACATCTACGTCGTCAGCCATCGCTCATCATAAACATGGCAACGTTCCCTGGCAGTTAGCGCCTTGGGTGATGCTAGGTGTTGGTTTAGGCGCCCTGATCAGCGGCTTTATGGCAGCACTATTACCTGAGCAAGTGGTGCGCTGGGTATTTGCTGTTAGTGTGTTTGCCATCGCTATAAAAATGCTGATGGGCAATAAAAGTACCAGCACCAATGCACGCTCCTTGCCTAATAAAGCAGTACTAACAACGCTAACAACTCTTACCGGTGGCTTATCGGCCATGATCGGTATCGGCGGCGGCGCAGTTTTAGTGCCGCTGTTGAACTTTTTCTCTGTGGATATGAAAAAAGCCATTGGCTGTGCATCTGCATGCGGCATTGTTATTGCCTTATTCGGCTCAATTGGTTACATCAGTGCAGGGGCGCAACATCTCGCCCTTACAGATGGTTTTGCTGGCTTTGTTTACCTGCCAGCGTTAGCGGGAATAGTTTGTACTTCATGGTTTAGCGCGCCTCTAGGGGCCAAGGCCACGCAATCCCTACCTGTGGCCACCATTAAGAAAATATTTGCACTGTTGTTGGTTATTATGGCGGTTAATATGCTCTTAAAGTAGCGAGCAAATCGGCCATAAAGTCTGGGCTGAACACCTACCATGCTCTTGGTTTCTGGGCGTTTTTATACCGGCGTTATTGTTCTTCGTCCGCGCTGGCGTCGAGGACCAGTTCTTGCATTTGTTGTGGCGTGAATACAAAGAAATAGAGATTTTCAATTGTCGCCACTGCTCTGCCCTGCAACATGGGGTAATCCGAGGCATCAGTATCGAGCCAGTAGCCAGCTAACACTCCTTCCTTTATGGGGAAATAAACACTTTCACTGGTGGTAATGGCATCGGGAGAATCAAACACATAATCGCCATAGTGCTGGTGCACAATGTTAACCAGTTCGCTTTGCTGCTGTTTACGCTGGCCCACTTGTGACATTAATTCAGACTCTTGCATACAGCCTCTTCGTTATTTAATTACAGGTTATTTATAAACTGGCTTAATCACTCTTCTCGCACTTGGGTAAAGCAAAGCCAATACAGTAAGAATAAATATAACACGCCATATCTACAAGGCGACAACCTAGAGCTGGGCCCTTTAATTACGAACTTTATCCGCCCTGATAAAAATCCAAGCTCATATAGGTTGCCACGAAAGTCTGAAAACCATTCTCTATTAGCTATTTCATAAGAAAAAATTACAGTTTATTATTAATCAGTTAAGGACTTTTGTAGTGCCGCCAGCACTATCACTTCAATCATTTAGGGAAATGAAAAACGATGAACAAACTCCATTGGCTGATCGCCTGCTTTTTTCTTCTTTTGCAATCACTACCCGCCCGCGCCCAGTTAAGCTTCCAATTAGAAATGATACCTAACCCTTATCAAGCACCTAAAGGGACAAGAGCCATACTAGTCAATGGTGACGGCTCGCACGTGGTTGTGTACGGCAAAAAAGTGGATGAGCATGATGATAAAATCCCTATGGCATTTCATTGGAGTGAGCGCGACGGCCATACCCACCTTGGCCTGTTAAATAACCGCAACGTACTGCTCCCCATGGATATCTCTGATGATGGCAAGGTCATCGTCGGCCATAATGGAGGGGCCAGTTTTGTGTGGACCAAGCAGCAACAAATGCGCACTGTGCCCAAACTAAAAAGCCATTACATCAACACCGCGATATCCATTTCAGCGGACGGTAAAACCGTGGTCGGCTATACCGGCTGGCAATCGGATATACGAGCCTTCCGGTGGGAAATAGGTAAATCATTACACGAGATTGGTACAGGCAAAGACAAAGTAAAGTGGCGTAACGCAACATACAGCTCAGAAGACGCCAGCGTGATTGTTGGCAGCACACCTGGGCAAGTTTATGTGTGGAAAAGTGATAACACTATAACCCCTATCATCGCGCCAGAGGACTGCCACTTTATTGCCGAGGACGTCTCTCATGACGGACACACTATTGGTGGACGCTGTAGCATCGATACACCCATGGTATGGAACGAGTTTAATGGTTTCAGCACCTTGCCAATACCAGCTGAGGCGGCCACAGCCATGATCACAGCTATGTCAGGGGATGGCACAAAATTCCTCGGCTCAGCAAAGTATAAAGGTGAAAATTACATTGATACTTATCGCCCTATCTTATGGCATCAAAAGCAAATTTACTTTCTTGATGACATTGTAAAACAGCTCAACGCAAATAAAGCGATGAAAAGAGTCACTATCAGTAACATCTCATCCAACGGCAAGGTGATTGTTGGTGGCTATAAAGACAGCATCGACCGCTACTATCCGTTTAAGCTGATAATTAAAGAGTGATAAAACCCAATGAGCGCTGAGGATGAGAACCGGACGAACTTGTATTTTCAGCGCTTAACCATTTATAAAGCTATTTTTTGCATTAAAACTCACCTGGGCATGCCAAAGCACTGGAAAAATGTGCATAACTGCGGCAAGCTAGTCTTTTAAGATGTAAATAAAGTGTAACTTATGCGCGCATGTATTGCTCTTTTGGCGTGGTTATTGATGCTGGCTTTGCCCACCTCAGCGTGGTCCTCAGCACCGCTAAGGTTTGTAGCGGAAGATTTATACCCGTTACACTTTGCAGACTCTGAAAAACAACCACAAGGCTTCTTAGTCGATGTGGTCAATATTGTTTTAGCACAGTGCCGTTGCCAAGGGCAGGTGGAAATTATGCCTCAAGCAAGAGCATTTAAAGAGCTGCGAACAACACCAAACACACTGATGATTTCATTACTGAAAACTCCACAGCGAGAGACTGAATTCATCTTTTTAGGCTCTGTTTTTAATGCTCACGCCTATCTGGTTGGCCTTAAAGAGCGGCAATTTAAGTTAACTGACTTGCAAAGTGCTCGCGGGCTACGAGTAAGCACGGTGCGCGGTTATTATAGCCACCAATACTTACAAAAAGCTGGCTTTTCGTTGCAACATGACTTAGTGCTGGCCCCCGAGCCTGCCAGCTTAATGAAAATGCTCTACAAACAGCGCACCGACTTGGTACTTACCAACACCTTGTCGTTAGATAAGGAACTTCGCAGTATCGGCCTTGACCCCAACCGGCTTGAAAAGAAACTGCACCTCCCCGAGTTCCCCAGCGAGCTGCATATTACTGCCAACAAGAAGCTTCCAGCCGACCTTGCCATCCGACTTCGCCAGTCACTTAAAGCCATCAAAGCATCAGGGCAATATCAAGCCTTGCTAAACAAGTGGCAATTGACACTCTCAGCTTATTAAGGTGCGTTAGCGAGAAGATTCATGCGCCCTAGCTGAGCCCTCGCAGCTAACCTTGATGAGTGACACTCAACGCAATGCAGCTCTGGGCTAGGTAGTAGGTTGAAAGTAACATCGGCTGAGTCCATTGATAACTTTTAACAAAGCGACCGTAGGCTAGGATGGAGTCCGACGCCATAAACAGGAGTGCACCAATAAAGGCGTAAACGCTGAGCGAATAACCTGAGCTCTGCCAAAAGATATAACTTGCCAAAACCATAAGACTAAGCACAGCAGCATAGGCATAAACAGGCCCACGCAACGCACCTAGGTGCTTATTTAATAGCCGGATAAGAGCTCCTGCGTATATGACTAGTACCACCAGCAATAAGGGGCTCAGAACGAGCTCGGTGTTGTAAATGAAAGCGACGATATAAGCTAAATGAGCGATAAAAAACGCGACCAACCCTTGTAAAAAGTAGTCTTTTTTCAACATTAAAAAGATGTCGCCCAAAAGGGAGAAGAATAACCCTGCAAATACCCAATACTCTATCAGTGTAAGCCCGCTTGTTTGGGTATATGCCAACACGGCAATTAGCACGGTCGTTAAGGGCTTAAACACATAGCACAGCGCGCTGCTATGGCGACTATCAGCAATAATATGAGTGCATGCAGAGACAAAAATTAACAGCAATAAAGTGTGAAATAACATAGTAATCGTTGTAGTTACCTTAGGTTCTAACTGCCGTGAGAGGTGGATAAAGTTCGATGACACTTAAGCCTTTTAGTGCCTCTTATCTCAGCGCTTCCCATAGCCATGTATCCAAAATGCCTCTAGCTTAGCGTTATCACTTTGCTCTTGAATAGATTAGCAAGCTTATTAGCGTAGGCAGAGGCTGCACTTAAGCTATTGGTTTCCAAAATATTGATGCGCTCGCCGCTGCACGCTACAACGTTGAGCTGATAATCAATGAGTAGTGGCTGGTTGCGCCTAGCATAGCGAATGATCTGCAAGCTATCGATGTCGCTGGTATCCATAATACGGGTGTCCTTTGACAAACACGCCTCGTTCGACAAATACACTCCCTGCTCGTCAAAGTAGAACGTGTTTTTAGGGGAAAAGGTTTTATAAGCGGCAAAAAGTAACAGCAATAAAAAGATGCCTCCTTCCAAGGTGGGTGAGCGAGTCAGTTCATACCCTGGAATAACCCCCTCCTCTGGCACGATAATAGCCGCGACAATTGCAACGAAAAACATAACCAAGCCAAGGATATTTAAAGACACGACTTTATCTTTAAACGACAATGCTGACCTGTAGCCGTCCGCATAGGGCGCTAACGAGGTAAAAGAACTCACTGGCTCTACTTTGTGCCACTCGTAACCGCGAAGATGTTGGTTCTCTTTCTTAGCCACTTGCTTTTGTAGCGCATCAAGGCGTGTTGAATCAGTAAAAGCGCGTATTAGTTCTTGCCAGCTTTCCTTAAAGTTAGCCTTACTCAAAAAGTAAATATTGGACAAGCTTAAGAGCACACCGACAAGACATAAACCTGCAAATAGCTTGATATCGTCAACCAAACCAAAGGCAAAAATACAAAGAAAGAAATAAGCCGGTAACGATATGATCATAGGAAAGATAACACCCACGCTGACACCTCCATATACAGCAGATTGATAATATTCTCACTTTTTCAATCTTTAGCAAAGCAAATCCCATAATAATATGGCACCCACTAAACCACAGAAGATCAGCCTTCAGTGTAGCCGTTGTAGGTCGGGCTTCAGCCTAACAAGCACAGTGCAACCCTTGTAGGCCGGGCTAGTGAATCGTTGTAGGTTAGGCTTTAGCCTAACAATCATAGTGAAACCCTAGTAGGTAGGGCTTTAGCCTGACGAACATATTACAACCCTTGCAGGTCAAGTTTTATCGGTAATAAGGAATACAGGAGCAATTGACGATAGCACTAACAACACAAGTTTATTCAGTCAGATGTAGAGTTAGCAAATCCATCCGTGAAAGCATGGTATTCAGTGTAACTGAACTTACCTCGCTGGCCCCAACAATACCGAGAGGCATAGGCGAAATCACAAGGTAACGCGTCACAATGGAGTAAAACCGTTTATATAGCTTTAATTGCCCATACATTACTGTAAGCTTTATATTGATCAAACCCCATGCTGAACTTGTCTCAATTTAGCTGATAGAGCTAGTGCCAGCGAATGCTGCCAAAAAGAAGGTTACCCCATGTAACTTCAGTGCCACAGTACGGCCCAATTAATATGGTACAGGTCGCCCCGTCTACTTTCGTTGTTACATACTCTGAATAAACTGTTTTTCCATCAACAACCCATGACGTTGTGCCTGTTTGACCATAGGGAATGGTTAAAGGGATCGGAAGGGGAACAACGGGGCCAACAACAATACCTGCCCATTTGTAGTTGCCGTCGTGATGAAACACTTGCTCTGCATCTTCGGTGATTTTTGATTTATCCCCTATGGCATGGGTTTCGGTGTATACAATATCTGCGGAGACACACGCTTGTAGAGCTAGCATGGTGAAAATGATTAACGATACGTCCTTGCATATTTTCATTGTTAGTTGAATTTCTTATTATAAATATTAGGGACGCATTTAATCGCCAGCGTTGAACTTTGTCAACAAATAGACAAAGAATACGATAATTAGCCCCAACGCTCCCCACCTCGCATTGTTGACAGGTTTTACAGGGAGCCGTTGTTGATCGGGCTAATGAATCATAGTAGGTTAGGCTTTAGCCTAACAATCATAGTGAAACTCTCGTAGGTCGGGCTAGTGAATCGTTGTAGGTCAGGCTTTAGCCTAACAAGCTCAGTGCAACCATCGTAGGTCGGGCTAGTGAATCGTTGTAGGTTAGGCTTCAGCCTAACAATCATAATGAAACCCTTTTAGGCCGGGCTTTAGCTGCACACTTCCCTAAAGCCGAGTGAAAATATCTGCACAACACCTTATCTAACTAAAAGAGTGCTTTGTTAATTAAGAGCCGCTGTGAGGTAAAAAAGCAAGACCTGCCCCAACACTCCTTCCCTGATACACTCCACATTCCATAGCGCCCTCTGCCCAGTTATAATCATGCTCTATTATCGTCAATCCTTATCTCTAACTTCCATGAAAAAACTCTCCAAAGTCCAGTTAAAACAACAGACACTGGTGCTCAGTGTGGCCGATGCACTCGAAGAACAAGCGCGCGCAGAAATACCCGGCATGTTGCAATGCTGGTTTGACGTGGAGTACCACTTGTTCCCCGGCTCCCTGCTCCTGTGTTTTCAATTCGAAAATGACCAAGCACTGGAGGCCGCAAAACCCTACCTACTCAAATGGCAAAAACGCTTAAGCGCCGCCATGCTGAAAAAAGGCGTGATCCTAAAAGATATGCGTAAGCACTTAACCTTTACCCTTAAAGGGCCAGAGGATTGAGATAGAAGAAACATGAGGCTAGGTGAATGTGATGGACTGAACAATGCAAGACCTGCCCTCATTGGCTTGCTTGGTTTTCAACACGGGCAAGGATGATACCTGTAGCTCAGGCTTTAGCCTGGCAACTATGCTCATGTAGGTCATTGCTTTGTGCCGACAAAAGTACCTTTGGGTAGGTCTTGTCGGGCCGCCTCAGAGGAAATGCGCGCCCATTTCCTCTAACAACTCCTAGGGCGCCCGTAATTCGCTATTGCTTGAGAACTCAGCCTTTTTGTTACCCGCTTCACTTAGCTACTGACATGACTTAACGGCCAAGCCTTATACTGGTATATCCAGCTCAGCTGTCATACCCTCGCAGCAACCGCCAATCTATACAACAAAAGCAGCTTCCATAGCACAGATTAAAAGTGATGAATTACTCTTAAAAGATGAGTTATAAGGCGAAGTTTCGATTCAAACCAATATTTATAAAACTTAACCCTAAATATGAAACAAAAATAAAACATGCTATTATCTCAAAAAAATAAAAACTCTCATTTATTTATTGACATAAGGACATCGAAATGTATTTAAGGATTTTTTATCTAACTATAATTATTACATTTGCTTTAAAATTTAGTACAGCCTTCCCCTCCGAATTAAATTTAGAAAGTAGCAGTAGCAGTAGCAGTAGCAGTAGCAGTAGCAGTAGCAGTAGCAGTAGCAGTAGCAAAGTCCACAAAGAAAAAAGTTGCAAGTCAATAAATTGCGATTTACCTGAAAAAACCAATGAGAAAAAATTGAATGCATCTATTCCTGGCAAGGTGGTTGTATCGATTATAAATACAACTGTGCCAGTGGGTGTATATTTTGATATTGATGTCCAAAACCAAGCTAAGAATGCTACTTTTTATCATTTATATGAAAATGGTGCTTTGCTTGCTACCAGGTCAAACCTGCCTATAAAGCGCTATCCAAACGATACAGGTGAGCGCTACTATCAGGTACAAGCTTGCAATAACTATGGCTGTGGTCCGGTTAGTGACAGAGTCACGGTGATTATTGGAAGACCTGTCACGCAGAAACCAGTTATGAAGTTAGCGAATACAAGCGTATTTCTAAATAAATACTTCGACATTGATATCAAAACGACTATCCCAAATGCAAGCTTTTATAACCTGTACGAAAACGGAAAGTTATTGGCGAAAAGGGACACCTTACCTATCAGCAGATATATGGAAACTGTAAATGTTAAGCGCTATCAAATAGAGGCCTGTAACGAATTCGGCTGTGGTCCAATCAGCGACGGTATTGACGTAAGTGTAGAACCTTTCACTATAAAAAATGGTACGGTGAAAAAATCGCGAGCTATTGCACTGGTAGACACGTCTATTCGCTTAGAGGCTCATAAACCTCAAGAGAGTATTTTTATTAAAATAGGAAGTTATCCAGAAGTTGCTATGACCCTATCTACTAATGGCGAGTGGATTTATAACATAACGAACCTAACGGCTGGTAATTATTCTCTAACAATTAGGGCTATCGATAAAAATGGTAACGAGACAATTAAAAGGTTTTTAAATGAGGTCAATGGCACCACATATCACACTTTTAACCTATGCAATTCAATTTTTAACTCACAGTTAGTCTCTCAAAATAGAATCGAGGGAGAACTAATGCCTGAGCAGTTTGGTGCTCATGCAGATGGTACGCATGACGATTTTGAAGCATTTAAACATATGCTCAAATGCTCTAGCGGAGAAGAAATAGACAAAGATCCAATAAAAGGTGATGACTCTACTAATTCAGTAATAAAGCTAGCTTCATCAACTTATTGCATAAATAGCACTCTGAACACACACTCTCTGTTTGGAGTGGGATCATCTAAAAGTACTAACCGAAGTGTCCATATTGTAGGTGCTGGTAAAAACGCAACAATTTTAAAGCAATGCGATGTAGCGCCAGACTCAGTTGATATAGCTATGTCAATGTTTAAGGCTGACTACAGAGATGTATCTAAATTATTTAGAATTGATGACCTTAGCGCCCAAGGTATTTTCTTACAAGATAGTAAAAACGAGCGTTTCCATAAATGGTTATCACTTCCTTTTAGTGAAGCTTGGGAAAAGAGTAACGATTGTAGTAACAAGAAATGTAAAAGTACTTTTGATAACGCTTTTGTAAATACCATTAGCTCTGGGAATATTATCGCTAAGAATATTTCTACATCAGGGTTCGTTTACGGCTTTGAGCTGGAGTCACCACGTGGCTTTTATTTTAAAAATATAGCTAATGATAGCTTCCTACATAAGCTAGTATCAAATGATAACATTATAGAGCGAATAGAACGCCCATTCGGTGCGCCATTCAATAAACTATTCTCATCAGGTTATGCCTGTATAAACAACCTCGCAGCGAGTCGAAGCTATAGTAAAAACCCATGTGACCAGCCCGAGAAAAAGATATTTAATGGCGAGCAGAATGGTGGAAACTGGAATGCTGCCATCCGGATTGAACATGCACGATCCAATACCATATTTGACCGTGTCATAAGAAATGTCTCTACATCAGATAGTGGGGCTGCAGTAGTACTCGGCTCATCATCTAATGATGTTAAAGTGTCAGATATTAGTTGTAACAATATCCACGATAACTGCGTCTACGTATCTTCAGGCCAAAATGTCAGAATAAATGGTGTCAATGGAATGAACGTCGGCGGCGCTCTAGTTAAAGGAAGAGGTTCAAACATTGGTATTCACGACATAACAGGAGATAATGTAACCATAGGTGTAAACATCCAGTCATTAAGGCCTGGTGAAGGCGTTACTTCGGCTGATATAACAGGCGTGAAGGTTACAAATATTAGAAGCGATGGCGTTAGAATTCAACATCATGAAAATTCGGGAAGTGATATTATTTACGGTGCTAATGTTTGTGATATTGATGTAAGTTTTTCAGCCACGATGCATAATGACTACACTGAAAGCTATGAACAATACTCTTATTCAGGTATTTGGGTTGGTTCGGATGTAGCTGAAGGTAAAGTGAGCTCCATCAATGTTGGAACATGCGATCAGGTTTACGGCGGCAACGCTCCCGATAGCTTCAACCCAACCAACCCAAAATCTACTTTCCCTTTGTTTAGCAATGATATATTAATTAATAAAGCAAACGCAAAGAAAGATTCTGGAATTCTATTTATTAAAAATGTACAGCCATCGCACATTAAAATTAACAAAGTAATAGGCATATTCCCCAATGAAAGTCCCAATCAGCTATTTAAATGGGTTGGTGATTCAAAACCAAATCACAATATTTGCCAACGTTTAGAGAGTGAACGATTTAACTGTATATCCGTAATTTAATAGCTTGCAGATCGTCTTATCTATAAAAACGAGTCTGTTATGAACAGAATGTGTAAGTAGAAAAGTTGCTGAGCAGAGCGTCTAACAGAAAGACCTGAGTTCGAAAGCATGAGCGAATTACGGGCGCCCTAGGAGTTGTTAGAGGAAATGGGCGCACATTTCCTCTGACCCGAAGTCGGCGGCCCGACAAGATCTAACCACATTCATAAGGTTATCAGGCTAAAGCCTGACCTACAGGCAGACACGTTTTACATTCTTAAAGCCGCATCAAAACTTTCCACCATGCAAGCAACTACCAGCACCCTACCCCCCCGTTTAAATTCGCGCTGGAGAAATCAACTTTTGTTGCGAAGCGTGTTGCTGACAGCGAGGCACGACGCCGAGCCAGATTTACCAGCACAGGGAAGTGCTGTTAAATCGTGTCAGCAGCTAAGCGCAGCGTTTAACAAAAGATATGAGTTCGTAAGCATTGGCGAATTACGGGCGCCCTAGGAGTTGTCAGAGGAAATGGGCGCGCATTTCCTCTGACCCGAAGTCGGCGGCCCGACAAGAGAGTAATTTGAAAAGCCTGAGTTTAGATTTATCAGGAATATCAAGTTGCCAGACTGAAGTCTGACCTACAAGGTTATCCTTGGCGTCAAATACCAAACTATATATCCTTCTTGTCAGGCTAAAGCCTGACCTACAAGGTTATCCTTGGCGTCAAATACCAAACTATATATCTTTCTTGTCAGGCTAAAGCCTGACCTACAGGGGTCATTCGCCGAATAACACCCACAAAAAAGCGCCCCTTTTCTGGGGCGCTTTCCAAACTTGTTAATCAGCCCTCGCTCTGCAGCGAGAATAACACCAATTACTCATCGCGATACGTATCAACCGCTGGGCAAGAGCACAGTAGGTTACGGTCGCCGTATACGTCATCAATACGGGTCACCGTTGGCCAGAACTTGTCTTTTGCCACACTCGGTACTGGGAAGGCCGCTTCGAAGCGATCATATGCACGGTTCCAGTCGCTGCTTAGTACATCGGCTTGAGTGTGCGGTGCATTCACCAGTGGGTTATCTTCGATAGACCATTCACCCGAAGCGATCTTCTCGATTTCACCTTTAATTGCCACCATCGCTTCAATAAAGCGATCAATCTCAACTTTTGATTCCGACTCTGTCGGCTCAACCATCAAGGTGCCGGCAACCGGGAACGACATAGTTGGTGAGTGGAAACCATAGTCCTGTAGGCGTTTGGCTACGTCCATTTCACTGATGCCAGTGGCGTCTTTTAAAGGACGCAGGTCAATAATACACTCGTGCGCAACACGGTCATTACGGCCACGGTATAAAATTGGGAAGTGCTCGCTAAGTGTCTGCGCAAGGTAGTTAGCATTAACAATGGCGGTTTCAGTCGCTTGGCGTAAGCCTTCGCTGCCCATCATAGCAATGTATGCCCATGAGATAGGTAAAATCGCCGCTGAGCCATAAGGCGCCGCTGATACCGCGCCATTATCAACACTCGTGCCTGGCACGTTGATCACGCTGTGATTCGGCATAAATGGCGCAAGGTGCGATTTAACACCGATTGGACCCACACCTGGACCACCGCCACCGTGTGGAATACAGAAGGTCTTATGCAGGTTTAGGTGCGATACATCAGAGCCGATTGAGCCCGGGCTTGTGACCCCTACCTGTGCATTCATGTTGGCGCCGTCCATATAGACTTGGCCGCCGTGCTGGTGCACGATATCACAAATATCACGAATGGTTTCTTCGTATACACCGTGCGTCGATGGGTAAGTGATCATGATGCAAGATAGATTTTCCGATACCTCGGCCGCTTTGGCCTTCAGGTCATCCATATCGACGTTACCTTGCTTATCGCAATCAACAACAACAATTTTCATGCTCGCCATTTGCGCTGAAGCAGGGTTAGTACCGTGGGCAGAGCTTGGGATCAAGCATACGTTACGGTGACCTTCGCCGCGTGACTCGTGGTATTTACGAATGGCGATAAGGCCTGCATACTCACCCTGAGCACCGGAGTTTGGCTGCATTGATACGGCATCATAGCCAGTAATATCAACCAACCAGTCGTGCAGCTCACCAATCATGATCTGATAGCCTTCGGCTTGATCCAGCGGGCAGAATGGGTGCAAGTTTGCAAACTCCGGCCACGTGATCGGGATCATCTCGGCGGTTGCGTTTAGCTTCATGGTGCATGAACCTAATGAGATCATTGAGTGGTTAAGCGCTAAGTCTTTATTCTCTAGGCGCTTAATATAGCGCAGCATTTCTGTTTCGCTGTGGTACGAGTTGAAGTTCGGGTGCGTTAGCACTTCGTCATCACGTACTAGGCTAGCTGGGATAGACTGCGAACCATTGGCGCTGATTTGTGCGTCAAGGGCAGCCACATCAAGGCCATGACCTTCACCCAGAATGATATCGAATAGTTCAACAATGTCTTCACGAGTGGTCGTCTCAGACACCGATACCGAGTACTCGCCCACGTGGTTAGTGGCAAAGTTCACTTGTGCCGCAAGCGCGCGAGCAACCACCTCTTCCTTGTCCTGTGCCACAACCGTGATGGTGTCGAACCAGGTGTCGTGCTTAAGCGTGACGCCTTTCTCCTTAAGACCAGCAGCTAGAATGTCAGCAAAGCGGTGGATACGCTCGGCGATGGTTTTAAGGCCTTCTGGACCGTGGTAAACCGCGTAGAACGCTGCCATGTTCGCCAGTAACACCTGTGCAGTACAAATGTTTGAGTTGGCTTTTTCACGGCGGATATGCTGTTCACGAGTTTGCATCGCCATGCGCAGTGCATCATTACCAAGGCGGTCTTTTGATACACCGATGATACGACCTGGCAATGAACGCTTATATTTGTCACGCGTGGTAAAGAAGGCAGCGTGAGGGCCACCATACCCCATTGGCACACCAAAGCGCTGTGCTGAACCAAGTACTACGTCAGCACCTAGTTTACCCGGCGCTTTTAACAGCATTAACGACATAATATCAGCGGCCACACAGGCCAGTGCTTTTTTGTCTTGTACCGCCGCGATAAGATCAGTTAAGTCAACGACTTCACCACTGGTTGTTGGGTACTGGAATAAGGCACCAAAGATGTCATGGTTAGCCGCTTCCTGAGCAGGGCCAATGATAATGTCAAAACCAAATTGCTCGGCACGAGTTTTAACCACATCGATGGTTTGTACGTGCACATCGTCGGCGATAAAGAAGCTGTTCGCTTTTTTCGCTTTGGCAACACGCTTAGCAAGCGCCATGGCCTCAGCTGCCGCCGTTGCTTCATCAAGCAAAGAAGCGCTCGCTAAATCTAGGCCAGTCAAATCCATCGACATAGTTTGGAAGTTTAATAGTGACTCCAAACGCCCTTGCGCAATCTCTGGCTGGTAAGGTGTGTAGGCTGTGTACCATCCTGGGTTTTCCAAAACGTTACGCAGGATCACATGAGGTACATGGGTGGGGTGATAGCCCTGACCAATGTAAGATTTAAATACTTTGTTTTTGCTCGCTACTGACTTTAAGTAGCTCAGCGTTTCAACCTCAGTGCGGCTTTCACCAATTTGCAGGCCGTTCTCAAGACGAATGCTGGCAGGAACGGTTTGTTCCATCAGCTGTTCAACACTCGATACTCCAAGAGCGCTTAGCATGTCGCTTATTTGCGCCGGGCTTGGGCCAATATGACGACGAATAAAATCTTGCTTTTGCTCTAACTGCTCAAGAGATTTGGCATTTGACATGTGTCCAGATTCCTATGATCCAAGAAATTAACGCGGCCTAGTGAGGGGTTATGGCCTACATGCAGGCACGTCACTAAACCTGTAAAGGTGCCGATATGGCGGCACAACTTAAAAAGCCCCGAAACGGGGCTTTTTGGGGCCGGGGCCCTACCGACGCTTATTCGTCGTCGATGCTATTTTGATACGCTTCGGCATCAAGCAGGTTGCTCAGCTCTGATTCGTCAGAGGCTTTAATGCGGAACAACCAGCCGTCACCGTAAGAGTCATTGTTGACCGTTTCTGGTGCGTCTTCTAACTCTTCGTTAATGGCAACAATTTCACCACCAATTGGCGCGTAAATGTCTGAAGCTGCTTTAACAGACTCAGCAACGGCACAGTCTTCGCCAGCGTCAACTTCATCGCCCACTTCAGGCAGCTCTACGAATACCATATCACCCAAAAGCTCTTGCGCGTGCTCGGTGATACCTACAGTGAAAGTGCCGTCGCCTTCAGGACGAACCCATTCGTGTGACGGGGCGTACTTTAACTCGCTTGGAATGTTGCTCATTATCTGTTCCTTTGGTGTTAAGTTTAAATTCTTATACTACGGCTTTACCTTGACGCACAAAGCAAGGTTTAACCACTTTAACATTGACTAATTTTTTACGCATTTCTACCTGCGCGGTCTCGCCGATGTCACGCGGTACGCGAGCAAGGGCAATACTGTGACCAAGCGTTGGTGAGAACGAACCCGAGGTGATCACCCCTTCGCCGGCATCGCTCACTACTTTTAAGCCACCACGTAACACGCCTTTTTCTTCCAGCACTAAGCCAACCAGCTTATGAGTGCTCTTTTCGGCGCGCTGCTGTTCAACGACCTCACGGCCTACGAATTGACGCTCAGCAGGTTCCCAAGCGATGGTCCAAGCCATGTTCGCAGCCAATGGCGAAACGCTCTCATCCATATCTTGACCGTATAGGTTCATACCAGCTTCTAGGCGCAAGGTATCACGAGCACCCAAGCCTGCTGGGGCAACACCGGCATCAAGCAGTTTCTGCCATAGCTCGGCTGCTTGCTCGTTAGGGACGACAATTTCGTAACCATCTTCGCCAGTATAGCCTGTTGTAGCGATAAATAAATCACCCGCTTGAACACCAAAAAACGGCTTCATATCAGCAACGGCTTGCTGCTGCTCGGCGCTTAAGATAGTGGCCGTTTTGGCTTTAGCATTCGGGCCCTGTACGGCAATCATGGCGTATTCTGGACGCTCAGTCACAGCCACACTGAAGCCGTCCGCTACTTTAGCCATGTGCGCCAAATCTTTATCGCGAGTTGCTGAATTAACAACAAGGCGATATTCATTCTCGCTGAAGTAGTAAATGATTAGGTCATCCACTACACCGCCCTGCTCGTTAAGCATTCCGGTGTACAAAGCTTTACCAGCCACTGTCAGTTTAGCAACATCATTGGCAACCAGCTTTTGCAAAAATGCCTTGGCGTCATCGCCTTGCACGTCAACAATGGTCATATGTGATACGTCGAACATACCGGCATCAGTGCGCACCGCTTTGTGTTCTTCGATTTGCGAACCGTAGTTAATCGGCATATCCCAGCCGTGGAAATCGACCATTTTAGCACCGGCTTCAAGGTGCTTGGCGTGTAGAGGTGTTTTAGAAGACATAATATTCCTTCACGTTTTACAAACCCAGTATGGTGGGCGTGGCCTCGTTGTTCGAGGGGGAATAACATGGGCCGCGATTATACATAAGTTATGCGCCGCTGGCACCCAAATTAACATTTACTTTTCACACATTAAAACAGTAATGCGTACACTATGTTGTACTCACACTAGGCTGCATCAGCCTTGGGGTTAAAGTGTGCATCAACAAGTTGCTGCTTGAGTGTATCAAGCGCTGAACTGCGCGCAAATACGCGGTAAAACTGCTGCTCGGCGGCACTGGCAACAACAAAATAATTATCCCGTTGCACACCGTAATGTTGCTCAACACGGCCAAGGGCCATGCCACTAAACAAACTAAACTGGTGTTGCAGAAAGTCGCAGGCTGCCGGGCCCTGAAAATGGAGGCTTTGTAACTCTGGGCGCGGTAATACGTCAACATCAAAACGCTCGCTGGCGCTATTGAGTATGGGCATCAATTTATCTGCTTCTGTGGTCACTAGACGCAATGCGCTGTCGCTAAAGAAAAAGGCATCAAAGCTCACTGTATCAAGCTGGTAACGAACTGCCATGCCTGGCTGCTTGACCCAGTTAAGGGTACAGTCACGTAAACTTTTTAAGAATAACAGCACTTCACTGCCGCCTAAATCGATGACTTGTTCGTGAGCACTGACAAAGGTATTGCTCGAGGCACTGTTAACGCCTTGATGGCGAGCAAAGAATACCGACTGAATAGCCATAGCTGTTTCTACTTTCTAGCACTAAACTGAGGGCAGTATAGAGCTGGGCTAAATTAACAACAAATTGTAATTTTTTATCGATTGATAAATAATTGCAATGTATAAAACCTTTTAAATTGGCTTTATTAATATGAAAAATATCCCTACCGACAGTTTGCGCACGCTAGTGACCGTAGTTGAAGTTGGCGGTTTCGCCAAGGCGGGTGAGCTGCTGGGGCTGTCGCAACCCGCCGTGAGTTTGCAAATAAAGCGCTTAGAGGAGCTGCTCGGGCGTAAGCTATTCAAAAAGCAAGGCCAACGGCAGATTCTTAACCATCAAGGCGAGCAACTGTTGCCGCTGGCAAAACAAATGCTCAAAGATAATGACGCCATTTTGCAGTTGTTTAGCAACGAAACCATCACCGGTAAGGTGCGTTTGGGGATCCCCAGTGAATTTGCCGCCAGTATTTTACCGGCCATCATCGGTGACTTTGTGTCGTTGTACCCCGATGTTTCACTGGAAGTAAAATCCGAGCTCAGCAAACAACTGATGCATGTGAGTAATCGTGACGAGTTTGATTTGGTACTCACCCTAGTGGAGCAACTGGACAACCCGCATTACCCGAGCTTTTTACAAGATGACTTGGTGTGGGTCGGTAATACCCCCGCTAAGCTCACCGAGCCGGTCACCTTGGTTGTGGCGCCACAGGGGTGTATTTATCGCCGCCGCGCGATTGAAGCGTTGGAGCAAGCCGGTGTGCCCTGGCGTATTGTTTACACCAATGCCGATTTAACCGGCCTTACAGCAGCCATAAAAGAGCAGCTTGGGGTTACCGTACTCGCTCGTAAAACCGTGCCCGAAGAGCTGCCCTACACCGCTAACTCCGATGTATTGCCGGCACTGGGCCAGGTTGGGATCAGCCTTATCAAACGTGGTCAGGAGTCTTTGCAAGCCATTGATAAACTTGCCGAGTTTATCACTTTACGATTGAGCTAACGGCGTTGTCCTAGGGCTTGCTCAGCAAAAGCTTGCTTTAATGGCGCTATCTCGTTAACCGCGCTTAAGCCCAGGCCGCGCACTATTTTTTTCACTGGATTATCACCTGCGAACAGCCCTTTGAGTGCGCCCATAGTGGCAATGTGCTTTTGCGCATCGAGCTTACGCTCACGCTCATAGGTACGCAATGCCCGCGCTGTGGCGGTCATTGAATCAGTCAGTGCGTCACTAATAAGCGCACTCAGTCGTGCCGCATCTTGCAGGCCTAGGTTCATGCCGAGTCCTGCCAAAGGGTGAATGGTATGGGCGGCATCGCCAACCAACACAATACGTTCTTTCACCCATTGCCGGGCATAGCGCATAGTCAGCGGGAACACCGCTCGCGCTGATTGCACGGTGCATAATCCGCATTGACCATCAAACGCAGCAAACAAGGCCTTATTGAACTCTTGCTCACTCATGTTTTGGTAAGTGGCGGCCTGCTGTGGTGAGCAGGACCAAACAATAGAATGGTAATGGGGATCAGCCAATGGTAAAAAGGCAAGCGGGCCGTCGCTTAAAAATACCTGTCGCGCACAGTTATCATGGGGCTGTGCCGTTTTTACTGTGGCTACCAGGGCATGATGACCATAATCTTTAAAGGTAATAGGCAGATTGAAGCGCTGGCGCACTCCCGAATTGGCTCCGTCGGCGGCAATTAACAGCTCACTCATCACCGGCGTGCCATCGGTTAAGGTAATAAGCACATTATTATCACCTTGATGGATGTCTTGATAGGCGGTGTTAAAAAGCAGGGTAACGTTATCTTGGCGCTCTAGCTTTTCCACCAATGCCCGGTGGATCACATCATTTTCGATGATATGACCCAGATGGCTCACATCGTACTCCTCGCTGGCAAAGTGAATATGCGCAAAGCTATCTTTATCGCGCACGTCCATTTGCGTGTAAGGGGTCATGCGTTGCGCGGCTATACCCTGCCACACACCCAACTCCCGAAATAGCGCTTCACTGGCGTGGTTAATAGCACTCACGCGCAACCCAAACTCCTCACTCAGCGGCTCACTACTACCTTTGGCGTCGATAACGGCCACAGAGATGCCTTTTAAGCTGAGTGCCAGCGCCGTGCTTAAGCCTACACAACCACCGCCAACAATGGCTACTTTTGCCTGGTGCATATTAATTAAATCCCATCAATTGTTTTGCTAGAGGTTGGCGCAGCGAACTACATAATTGCATCGTACTGAGGCCAACACTACGCCCTAAAGCAAGGGTACGCGAGCCATTGGAAAACAGCCGCACTAACGAGTCGGTAAGCTGCATCACTCGGCGAACATCGTTTAGACGAGCACGGCTGTAACCTTGAGTAAAATGATAATTCCCCAAGCTATGTGCATCAGCATAGCGAATACGCTGCGCTAATTCTTTGATATCACGCAGGCCAAGGTTGAAACCCTGCCCAGCGATAGGGTGAATGGCGTGGGCAGCATTTCCTATTACCACGGCGCGATGACTGCTCAAGCTTTGCGCTTGGCCAAAGCTTAACGGGTACACGCTACGTTCTCCCACTTGGGTAAAGAGCCCAGCTCGGTAGCCAAACTCCTGTTGCAAGGCAGCGGTAAACTCCGCTGCACTTTGCTGTTGCATGGTGTGTAACTTCTGTGGATTATCGCACCATACTAATGAATAGCGGCTTTGTGACATGGGCAACAGCGCTATAGGGCCGTGCTCAGTAAAGCGCTCAAAAGCATGGTGGTGGTGCCCACCTTGGACTTGGACGTTCGCGATCAGCGCGTGCTGCTCATACTGTGTGGTAGGAAAATCTATATGCACTAATGAGCGCGTTGGCGACTGCGCACCGTCCGCTATCACAACTAACTTAGCCCCTAACTGCGTGCCACAATCAAGAGTAACGCAGTTGTAATCAGCATGCAGTGTTATATCACTCACGCGCGACGGGCAATGCCAAGCTAACTGGCTGTGCTCTTTTGCGGCATGCGTAAGTCGCTGACCCCAAGGGCGAACCTCAACAACATAGCCCAATGCATCGAGCTGATAGTCGTGATGATGGATTTGCGTTTTACCAAAGTGACCACGATCTGAGACCTGCACTTGCTTGATCGCGCTGGCATAGTCCACAGTGGTGTCAAACAGCCGATGTTGCTGCAAATACGCCACGGAATCCGCTGCCAAAGCGATACAGCGATCATCAAAGCTGGGGTGGTAGCTTTGTAACTCGTGGGCTTCAATAACAGCAATACTCAGCTTGGGGCATTGCTGCATAAGAATATTAGCCAGTGTGCTTCCAACAAGCCCACCGCCAACAATAACAACATCAGTGTGCTGCACCCTTTAACTCTCCTGCATTAATGCTTCTATAGCGGCAATGTCTTTTGGTACGCTGGCACTGAGGTTTTCGTGCCCTTTTTCTGTCACCAGAACATCATCTTCGATACGGATACCAATACCGCGATATTGCTCCGCCACCGGCGCATCCTCGGCAATGTAGAGACCTGGCTCTATGGTCAGCACCATGCCAGGGGCAAACTCACGATCCTGCTCATCTTTTTTATATTCACCCACATCGTGCACGTCGAGCCCTAACCAGTGGCCGAGACCATGCATGTAAAACGCGCGAAACGCTTGGCTTTCCACAAGCTCATCGACATTGCCTTCAAGTAGACCTAGTTTCACCAGCCCTTCGGTCAACATGCAGTTCACCACTTTAGCTGCTTGCGCGAGGGTGTTTCCAGGTTTAACGACCTCTAATGCGGCAAGCTGAGCATCCAGTACCACTTGATAGAGGGCTTTTTGCGCAGCATTAAAGCGACCATTAACCGGGAAGGTTCGGGTGATATCGGCTGCATAACCGTCGAGCTCGCATCCCGAGTCTATCAATATCAAGTCGCCATCTTTTAAGGTCGACTCATTTTCGGTGTAATGCAAAATAGTGGCATTGTCACCACTGCCGACAATAGTGCCGTAAGCGGGGTGACGAGCTCCATTCATAGCATAATGGTGATGCAATTCCGCCTCTAATTGGTACTCGGTGGCACCAGGTTTTGCAAAACGCATAGCGCGCTCATGAGCCTCGGCACTAATTTTTGCGGCGCGGCGCATAATGGCTATTTCCGCGTCTGATTTAAACAGACGCATTTCATGTACTAGAGTGCGAATATCACGGATCACTTCAGGGGCGCGATAACCTTTTTTGGGGGCGCCACGTAAGGTGTTTAAAAGCGCGAGTACTTGGTTATCTACGTCACTGTAAACACCTTGACCGTAGTACAAGGTACTTTTTTGATTAACGGCATCAAGCAGGCCTTGCTCCAGCTCCGCTAGGGTATAAGCCTCATCCACCGGCAGCTGCTGTTTGGCGGCATCAGCGCCTAAGCGTCGGCCATGCCAAATTTCAGCGCTTTTATCTTTGGCGCGACAATAAAGTATCGACTTCTGCTGCTCGCCATTGACCAGCACCAACATGGCATCTGGTTCGTTGAACCCTGTTAAATAGAAAAAGTCGCTATCTTGGCGAAACGGAAATTCGGTGTCGCGGCTGCGCGTGATTTCTTTAGCCGCCGGGATCAAGGCTACCGAATTAGTTTTCATTTGCGCCAATAACCGCTGCTGACGCATTAGGTATTCGTTTTTGCTAATAGTCATTAGTGTAAAGTCTTTGATGTTTGTGCAGTGTTTTCATGCTTGCCCAGTTCGGAGAAGCACAACATAGCCGATACGCGCACGTACTCAAGCACTTCGTGTAATGCTTGTTTATCTTCTTCTGTTTCATCAAAGTGGGTATCGAGGCGGCTGATTTCAGTGAAATCTTGGATCACTTCTTTGACATCGCCGGAGATCTTGCCGTAGTCCTGCTGTTTTAAGCCAAAACCAAGTAAAAAGCCATTGACCCAGGCAACCAAGGCATTCGCTTGGTCGATAAGGCTATCTTCTTCGTCGGGCAATAGCATCTCAAACTGTAACTGTTCATTTGTGAAACTCTCTACCACCTGGGTATAGAGTTCACTAAGCCAGTGTTTAAGGTTTTTCTCAAAACTGATACCGTCGTTCAGCACATCACACAACAGCCCTTGGTAGTCTTTCTCTTCAATATCGACACCACAGGCTAACAACCCAGTGATAATGCCATGGACTTCTGCCGGCATTACAAAAATATCATTACTCTCGAGAAGTTGCTGTGCTTGTTGGTAGGTACGTTGGTCGCTCATGATAGGCTCGCGTATGACGAAATATTTTAAATTACAGTTATTAATGCTACCACTGCTGCGAGGCCGACTCCACAGTATTGTATGACAGCGATCAAATATCCAGCACTTGATGAGGCTCTCGCTTACTTTAACAGCAAATGACGTGATAATTTGTAACTGAGGCTGTATCCCTAGGCCTGTGTCTTATATACTGAAAGAGTTCCCTAGCTTGTTGGCCAGCGAATGATGTCCCTGAGCCGATAAACTTTGATTAGGAACACATCTTGTGGGCTACTGTGCAAGCTCGGCATGTACCGAGAAGCCTACGGTCTACAGGTGTCTTCCGCCTTGAACCTTAGGGTTCAAGGGCTGATATTCGCAGCCGCAACGCCGGGGAACACTCCTCCTTTATTACTTCCTTATATTTAGAATCCCTATTTTAAGCCTTAGATAGGCTGTGTTGTAGGTCAGGGCTTTACCCTGACTAAGATGATGCAAGGCTGAAGCCTTGCCTACAGGTAACAGGTTCCAACGGGTTTCGCTGTGCTGTAGGTCGGGGTTTATCCTGACAAGGATGCAACAAGGCTGAAACCTTGCCTACAGATGCGATGATCGGTGGTGCTGTGTTGTGGGTCAGGATTTATCCTGACAAAGGTGCTACAAGGCTAAAGCCTTGCCTACAGGTGTGGTGGCAGGTGGTGCTGTGTTGTAGGTCAGGGTTTATCCTGACTAGGCTGATGCTGTATTGTAGGTCAGAATTTATC
This sequence comes from Pseudoalteromonas sp. CNAT2-18.1, assembly GCF_022347865.1. Lineage (NCBI taxonomy): Bacteria > Pseudomonadati > Pseudomonadota > Gammaproteobacteria > Alteromonadales > Pseudoalteromonadaceae > Pseudoalteromonas > Pseudoalteromonas sp. CNAT2-18.1. The sequence goes on from NZ_JAKRFR010000006.1 coordinate 403,617, forward strand.
CTGACAAACGTGTTACAAGGCTAAAAGCCTTGCCTACAGGTGTGGTGACAGATGGTGCTGTGTTGTAGATCGAGGTTTACCCTGACTAGATACTGCACGGCTGAAACCTTGCATACAGGTGTGGTGAGTGGTGGTGCTGTGTTGTAGGTCAGGATTTATCCTGACTGGATGCTGCAGAGCTAAAAGCCAGGCCTACAGATGCGATGATCGGTGGTGCTCTGTTGTGGGTCGGGATTTATCCTGACTAGAGTGCTACACGGCTAAAGCCTTGCCTACGGGTGTGGTGACAGATGGTGCTGTGTTGTAGGTCAGGGCTTTACCCTGACTGGGATGGTACAAGGCTGAAGCCTTGCCTACAGGAAACAATCTCTAACGGGTATCTCGATCTATTGTGGGTCAGGGCTCTACCCTGACTAGGTGTCGCAAGGCTAAAGCCTTGCCTACAGGTGTGATGACCGGAGATGCTCTGTTGTGGGTCAGGGTTCTACCCTGACAAAGGTGCTACAAGGCTGAAGCCTTGCCTACGGGAGATTTCTTTTCTACACGCATAAAAAAACCCGCTGCACTTCTGCAACGGGTTTCTCTTAATAAGGCCCTGACGATGTTCTACTTTCACATGGGCGAACCCACACTATCATCGACGCTGTTTCGTTTCACTTCTGAGTTCGGCATGGAGTCAGGTGGTTCCAAAACGCTATGTTCGTCAGGAAAATCTTTAAAATTCTTTTCGCTCTAAAAAACCCGCTGCACTGGTGCAACGGGTCTCTCTAATTAGGAGCCTGGTGATGACCTACTTTCACATGGGCGAACCCACACTATCATCGGCGCAGTTCCGTTTCACTTCTGAGTTCGGCATGGGGTCAGGTGGGTCCAGAACGCT